>CAZYEX010000082.1:0-107549 GCA_964646605.1 uncultured Phycisphaera sp.
TCACGAGCGTGCCGTTCGCGCCCTCAAGGCCCTCAGCGAAGACCGTATCGCCGACGCCCGCGCAAACGCCGAGGCCGTTCCCGATGACTCCGACGCCGACCGCGTGTGGAAACTCTATCTGCGGGGACGAGTGGCTTTCGAGTCCCGCGACCCCGACCAGGCCCGAACGCTGTTGCAACGCGCAGCCGCGGATGCCTTGGCATGGGCATTCCGCTCGGAATCGCCGTCCGAGGCCTTTCGTTTGGCCGCCGAGGCGATGGAGTACCTCGGTCGCGTGCATCGCCGCCGCGAACGGCTCGCCGACGCGGATCGCGCCCACCTGACCGCTTATTCACTTCGTTGCGAGCATGGCTCCGCCGACGAGCAATGGGAAAGCGCGCACAGCTTGGGGCTCAACGGTGAAATCGGCAATCGAGCGGAACAGAGCGTTCGCTGGTTCTCCACGGCCGTACAACTCGCCCAACGCGCCACGGAAGAACCGCTTGCCAGGCTGGCGTCGTCGTACACGCACTTGGCCCGAGCCCTCGGGATGTTGAATCGCTATGAGGAGGCCGTCGCTGCGGCGCAGTCGGCCCACGATCGCCTCCGCGACCACGACCCAGGCGCGTTGCCCGCCTTCCGCGCCGAAGTGGAACTCGGCGACGCCCTGCGACAACATGCGGAGTCGTGCCTCGACGTCGATCCCCAAGCCGCGCGATCCTTGCTCAACAAGGCCGTCGAACATCTCGCCGCGGCGCACCGAGAATTGCTGCCCTTCGGGCAAGAAGCCGCAGCGGACGTGCAAGCCTGCGCCGACCGCCTCGACTTCGCAAAGCGACTCCTCGCCTCCCTGGCTTAACAGCCCGTTGAAAAACTGTAGCGTCGCCCCTTGTGGGCGGCGCGCCCGGCACGCTGCGCCACCCACGAGGGATGGCGCTACATCCAGTCGAGAACCCGCCGGGTTTTTCAACGGGCTGTTACGGCATCCTCCTCGCCATCGGAGAACTCTGCCTCCCCCTGGGCACGCGGGCGTTCCGATGGACCGAAAGGGAAGCGCGAACTCCATCCATCAACGGGCCGCTCAGAACCCCAAGCGCGAGCGCGTGGTCAAGCGGATGCGACGGTCGCGAGGGATGTGGGCGAGCAACCTGCGTCCATCACCCGGGCCTTCGCAACTCCGTATACATCCCGCCCCAAGCGAACCGACTACGGCGCGGGCGGATGGCTCTCCGGTCCCAGACTCCGTGAAAGCGTCAGGACGCTATAGGCCGCCCCGTACGGCCGGTGGTAGCTGTTCATGTAGTAGTCCCACATCGAACCGTCCTCTTCCTGCGTTTTGATGATCTCGTGTTGAAGCTGTTTCCAAAACCCCGCCCGCTCCTCGGTGGGCAGGGCTTCGATCACCAACCCCGCGTAGTAGTGACCGAAGAAATAGAAGTAGCCCGAGTTGTAGTAGTACGCCTCGTGCGGGATCGGTTTCTGGAACGCAATGTCCAGAAACCGGTGGTCTCGAAAGAAGTGACCCAGCCCCACGGCCAGATCGTCGCGCGAAATCGCCTCTCCCGCCCGCAACAGGGCCAGGTTGCAAACTTGAATGCGCCCCAGCGACCCCTTGAGTTGGTTGATTCCCACGGCGCTCCCCGTGGTCCCAATGGCATCCACGGAATAGGTATAGGCCCCGTTGGGAAGGCGACAGCGGCGTACGGCGCGGACCGCGGTCTCGAGCCGCTTCGCATCGACGGTGAAACCCGCGTCCCGGGCGTCCACAAGGGACAGCACGCCCACCGCCGTCATGAAACTCGTGGCCCACGATCCGGGATGCGTATAAGCCTCGAAATCGTAATAGCCCCATCCTCCGTCGGGGGTCTGACTCTCGGACAGCTCGCCGATGACGGCCTGCCCGACTTCGCGGATTCGCGCACGACGTTGCACCGCCTCGGTGGGCGCCCGGCGGTACGCGTCCACCAGACTCTGCAATCCGTAGACGTAGCCCCAGGTGTTGTCCACGTCCCACTCGTTGGGGCGCTTGACCAGGGCATTCGCGAGTAAGTAATCCACGCCCTTCTCATACGCCGTTCGGACCGCGTCGCCCGCCCCGGCCTCGGACAGCGCCATGCATACCAGCCCCGTCACCGCCACCGTCCACGATCGGTGCGTCTCGGGGTTGGTCCACATCTCGTCGATCCCCACGGCTGCGTTGCGCAGCGAACCCCAGGACCCGTCGGCCTCTTGATTCCGCAGGAGAAAGTCGATCCCCAGACGGATCGACTCACGGACTTCCCCCGTGGTCGGTGCCGTCGTTACCTCGCCCGGCGGGGCCCCGCAGCACCAAACGGCGATCGTCAAAGCCAATCCCAGCGCGCTCACTGGACAAGCTCCTTGTCCAAGGCCGCGAGCTCAGCCTCCATGCGCGCGACTTCCGCCTCCGCCTTCATCCGCTCGATGCGCTTGCCGCGCAGGTCCGCTTCCACTTGCCTCTTGGCGCTTTCCGAAGTTTGGCGCTTCTGCAAAAGCTGGCTTTGCAAGTCCTTCGTCTCCGTCGGCAACGTCGCCTTTTCGAGATTCGACAGCTCCTGCTCCCGCAGGGTCAAATCGCGTTTCGCCCGTTCCATGCGCCGCTTGGCCCGGATGATGACGATCTCCCGCGTCTTGTCCGCAAGGTCGTTCTCCTTGTACATCATCTCGAGCTGGGCCAATTCCTCCTCCGATTCCTTGAAGTAATCCTTGGCTGCCTGAAGATCGAGCCGCGAACGATCCAGTCGCACCGGAGCCAGTTTCTCCGCCAGATCCCGGAGCTTTTGCTCGACCAGATCGCGCTCCACCTGCGCCCGCTCGACCGCCTCGTTGCTGCTAAGCTGTTGCAAATCGACGGCCGCCGTCGCCTTGCCCGCCTCTTCCTTGGCTATGACCAGGTCTCGCACGAGCTTGCCTCGTTTGAGTTCCAGCTCCCGTTTCTCTTTCTCCTTCGGTGCCGCATCCTTCTCCGGTTCGCTCTTCGCCGCCGCAGGTGCGTCGACCGCTGTCCCGCCGCGCCTGGGGGGCCCGGCGCACCCCGGTTGAACGAAGAGGAACGCGCCGCAAAGAAGAACGCCCGTCGGTCGCTTCACGCTGGTCATGGTCGTGTTTCAACTCCCATTGGAACTGGTTGAACTCCGCTCCGACTGCCGGTTCTTATGGCAGCCTGGCGCAGAGACTACCCCTGCCGCCGACGTGTGTACACCGCTCCGAACCCGTCGCGCCCAGCATCCAATCCATCCACTCGGCCGCCGACCTCCGATAAGTCGGGTCCGCCAGGGCTTATCGTAACGCTTGGAATGGCCTTGCGTCCGTTTCGATTCGACCCCGTAACCGCCTACACCTCAGCCCGAACCGCGGCTACAATCCATAGCGGGAGCAAGGAAACGGGGTAAGGGCGCCCAAAGGGGGGAAAAATGGTCCGGCGCGGGCCTTTTCGTTGGTGGTCGCAGCTTGTCTGGTTGGCGCTCGGGCTGGCCTGTGCCCGGGCCGGGGATCCGACCCCGCTAACCACAATTCGCGTCGTCGATTCGCTCGTCTTCCCCCTCTTCGTAACCCATGCCCCGAACGATTTTCAGCGTGTCTTCATCGTCGAGCAATCGGGTCGGATCAAAATACGCACCAACGGAGCGATCCTGCCTACGTCGTTCTTGGACATCGACGCACTCTCCTCGTGTTGTGGTGAGCGCGGGCTGTTGGGCCTCGCCTTCCACCCCGACTACGTCCAGAACGGTTGGTTCTACATCAACTACACCAACAACGCGGGCGACACCGTAATCGCACGCTACTCTGTTTCCGCCGACCCGAATCTCGCCAACCCCGCCGCGACGATCGTTCTTACCTACGACTCGTCACCTCCGACCAGCCCGAATCACAACGGCGGCTGGCTGGCCTTCGGTCCCGACGGATACCTTTACATTGCCTCCGGCGACGGCGGCGATCACTTCGACCCCCTAGGCAACGGTCAGGACATCACCGCAAAGCTCTTGGGGAAGCTCCTGCGCATCGACGTGAACGGGGACGACTTCCCCGACGAGCCCAACCGCAACTACGCCATTCCGCCGGATAACCCCTTCGTCGGCCTCGTCGTCGTCGGCGACGACGAAATCTGGGCCTACGGCTTGCGCAACCCTTGGCGCTGCGCCTTCGACGTCCTAACCGGCGACCTCTACATCGCCGACGTGGGCGAGGAAGAACGCGAGGAGATCAACTTCCAGGCCGCAGGCGGCGCCGGCGGCGCCAACTACGGATGGAGGTGCATGGAAGGTAACCGTTGCACGGGGCTGAGCGGGTGCGTTTGCGATTCCCCGACCCTCACCCAACCCATTCACGAGTACGAACACGGCGGAGTGCCCTTTCGTTGCTCGATTACCGGCGGCGAGGTCTATCGCGGCTGCGCCATCCCGGATCTGAGCAGTTCGTATTTCTATGCCGACTACTGCAGCCAGCAGATCTGGAGCTTGATCTACGATCCACCCCTTGGCGTAACCAACCTCATCGAGCGCGCGGCGGAACTCGACCCGTCCAACGGCCTGAACATCCACGAGATTTCCTCCTTCGGCCGCGATGCCGCAGGCGAGATGTACGTTTGCGATCGTTCCGGCGGTGAGGTGTTCAAGATCGTTCCCGATGTTGCCCTCACCATCCTCGGTAGCGATCCGCCGAGTGATGCGATCGACGCTCGCCGCCCGATCGACCCGATTTCGGGCGCGCAGCTCGGATGGTCGGCTCTAGAAGTTACGTTCGCCCAAAATCTTTCCTGCCTTACCGAGCTTGACTATGTAGTCCGACAAACTGGCGAACCCGGCACGCCGCCTTTCGTTACCAACGTAACCCTGGACCCCGCGGATCATGCGTCGATCGTTCTAAACCGGACGATCACCCCGCTTTCCTGGACGACGATCACCCACGAAGCCTCCGCGGTGGTGGTACGGTTGGGCTTCCTTCCGGCCGACGTGGACGCAAATGGAACCGCCGACCCACTCGACGTTTCGGTTCTGGTGGAATCACTCACTCCTCCGGGCGTCGATCGGCCAATCGCGTCCACGGACATCGACCGTTCGGGTCTCACCGCCCCCGCCGACATCTTGGAGACGATCGATTTGCTAAACGGCGCGGGTGATTACGACGCGTACAACGGCGCAACGCTGCCGTGAACGAAGCGCCGGAATTCTCCGAGAAACGTCCGGGAGCGTGTCCGTAAACCATCGCGTCAACCCCTTTCACGAAAAATTTTTCAAAAATTTTTTCCGTTCCCGCGCCGTGACCCACGACGCTCGGCGCGTCGCAGCACCGATGTTCCGAAGGCGCCGCGAATCTCGGCGAGTGATGGCTGGAAGAGCGATCCAATCTCCATGTCCGCGGCGCTTACGGGAACGGCAGGTCGCGGCATCGAACGCGATGCCATGCGAACTTGGCGGTTTTTATAGTGCCGCGCTGGTGGCTCTGCCGGGGAACCGCTTGTTTATGGCCGTCATCGGCTTCGGCGATGTTTTTTCGCATGTTTTCAAGGCTTTTCTTCACTCTCCGGGCGGGAACACGCCAAACATCTCCTGCGTCGCGCGCCCGTGAACTTCGAGCGCTTCAAGGCGCCGACGGCCGGCGTCGCGCACTCCGCACCTGCCCATCGACGAACGCTGCAAACCCGTCCATTTGCGGGTCGCGTACCCCTCGCCCGGGCGTTGGCGACGCCGTCATCATCCTCCGCCAAAAGCGCCCGAAAAGCATCCCGAGGGCGGACCGCAGGGATGGTGGAATACGCCGCGCGACCCCCAAGTTCTGGGTGTTGTCGAAAGATTTCCTTTGACAGGATGCAGCAAGCGTGTAGTATTTTGCTCAGAAAGGAGGTGACGCCAATGGCTAAGAAACGTAAAGCTGCTAAGAAGAAGACTGCTAAGAAGAAGAGAGCAAAGAGAACCGCGATCAAATAGGTTCTGTGCTTCGCAGCCCGACGACGCGACGGTTTCGATCGCCGCGAAGACCGACTTTCGCCACGGCAGTCGGTCGCGGCTGAGCGCGGGTGTCGTTCCGGGCGCGGTACATGGTCTCTACAAGGCGGAAGGCGCAGCTCGCCACGGCGGTGCCTTCCGCCTATGTTTTGCGCCGTTGCGACCGGCTCCTTTCTTAGCCCTCGACTTTCGCAACTCCCCCGGCACCCGGAAACTCTCTATAATCCCTCTGGCTTGGCGAACGAAATCAAGCGGCAACGTTTTTTGATAAGCGTTTATGGCAATTCCTGTGGTTGCAATCGTGGGCCGCCCCAACGTGGGGAAGAGCAGCCTTTTCAACACCCTGGCGGGTCGGCGAACCAGCATCGTCGAGCCGACCCCTGGGGTAACACGGGATCGCGTCAGCGCTATTTGCGACTTTGAGGAACACTACTTCGAGCTGATCGACACCGGTGGGCACGGGGTCGTGGATCGCGACGACCTCGAAGAGCACGTCGAACGCCAGATCCTCTACGCCATCGACCAGGCCGCCCTGATCCTCTTTGTGGTCGATGTGCGCGAGGGGCTTACGCCGTTGGACCGTGACACGGCCGAGCTGCTCCGTCGTCGAACGGACCGGGTCGTGCTGATCGCCAACAAGGTCGACGAGCCGCACCTCGAAGCGCAGACCGGCGAGTTCGCCAAGCTGGGATACGGCGACCCCCTCCCGGTAAGCGCCATGAACGGAAACGGGAAAACGGCGCTGTGGGAATGCCTCCGTGCGCGTCTTTCCGATCATGTGGACAACCGTCCGCCGGACCCGGTCATGAAGATCGCCTTGGTCGGAAAACGCAACGCCGGCAAGAGCACGTTCATCAACGTCCTGGCCGGCGAACCGCGGGTCATTGTCAGCGAGGTCCCGGGTACGACGCGGGACAGCATCGACGTGCGTTTCGAGAAGGACGGGCGGGTATTGGTGGCCATCGACACCGCGGGCATCCGCAAGAAGGCCAAGATCGCCGACGACATCGAGTTCCTGGCCTACTCCCGCGCGTTGGACTCGATTCACCGCGCCGATGTCGTCTTGCTGCTGATCGACGCGACGGACCCCGTCGGACAGGTGGACAAACGCCTGGCCTCGACCATCACCGAGGAATACAAACCGTGCGTTCTGGTCATCAACAAATGGGACTTGGCCAAGGACCGCACGACCACCGAGCAGTTCGGCGATTACCTGGGCAAGGTGCTTCCCGGGATGATGTACGCCCCGGTAGCGTTTACGTCCGCGGTGGACGGGCGGAACATCGACTCGACGATCGACCTGGCCGCCAACCTGCTCAAACAGTCGCAGGCGCGGATCTCCACCGGTCCGCTGAATCAGGCGTTGCAAGCGGCCCTCGCCGCCCACACCCCGTCGGGAAAAAAGGGGCACAAGGGGCCGAAGTTCTTCTACGCCACGCAGATCGCCGTCCAGCCGCCCACCATCCTGCTTTTCGTCAACGACCCCCGGCGGGTGACACGGGATTATGAACGCTTTTTGTTGAATCGTTTCCGGGAAAACTTGCCCTTCGGGGAAGTGCCGATACGATTGGTATATCGCGCCCGCAGGGGCGGTTCGTCGACGACGGCGAAACCCGTTCGCGCCCGCCAGCGGCGCTGATTCCCGGTTCGCCGGGACGCGCAGGAGTGAGGTGCAGGCCTTGTCCATCGAGTTCCATTGCCCGGCGTGCGAGAAGCTGGTTCGCGCCCCCGAAGCGGCGGGCGGCAAACACGGCAAATGCCCCTACTGCGACGCCAAGGTCTACATTCCTACGCCCTTCAAGGACGACGACCTGATCCCGCTGGCGCCCATGGACGAAGGCGAGGAAGGGGAGGCGGACCGCCTTCGAAAAGAGGCCATCCGCTACGCGACCACCATGGACAAGGACGTGGACGCCCAGACGCCTCCGCCGGAAACGCCGCCGCCGCGGGGTGCGGGCGCTCGCCGGGCCGAGGCGCCGGGCGAGGTCATCGACGTAGGCGATCTGGTGGAAAAGTTCGTCTTGGCGATGCGCGACTCAAAGCTCGACGACGCCGATCGCACCGCCAACAAACTCAAACGCGCCGGGGCCCGAGCCCGCGACCACGTCGAGGGACTGCTGCTCGACCCCACCCCACCGCCCTACGAAGGCGTCCCCAAACCACTGGTGCAGGGATTCCTCAAGGCCCTCTTGGAACGCCTCGGTTAATAGGTATCCCCGTCCCGCGAAGTCCAACCCCTCTGGACTTCCCCTTAGCCCCTTGGGCGTTTTTTGCGGGGGCGGTCGTTGCGACGTTTGGCCCCGTTCATGGGTTCCAGGGCGACGATGTGCAGCAAATCGCATTCGATGTGTTCGTCGGGGATGTCGTCGTCGCCGGAGGAGAGACCGACGATGATGCTGGAACGGGTCAAGAAGGCGAAGTCTGGGTGAGGAATGTCGTGGGATTGGCCGTTGGTGAGCTGAATCCGGAAGGGCCGGAAGGGCGACTTGTGCAAGGCGCTATAAAGTTCTGGATGACGCATACGACAGCTCCGGTACTCAAAGCATAGCCCGCACCGGACGTTGTAGCAACCGCGCAACCTTCTCGGCTTCGGTTATCCAGCCGACAGCCACCGGGCGGCGTCTTTGGCGAAGTAGGTGATGACGGCGTCGGCGCCGGCGCGTTTGACGGAGGTAAGCGTTTCCAAGGCCGCGTCGCGTTCGTTGATCCAACCTTGCGCCGCGGCGGCCTTGATGCAGCTATACTCGCCGCTGACCTGATACGCGAAAAGCGGAACCTCGGGCAGGGCGTCGCGGACATGGCGGATCACGTCGAGATAAGGCAGCGCGGGTTTGACCATGATGGCGTCGGCGCCTTCGTCTGCGTCGAGCCTGGCTTCGGCGAGGGCTTCGCGGGCGTTGGCGGGGTCCATTTGATACGAGCGGCGGTCACCGAACGCGGGTTTGGAATCCGCGGCCTCTCGAAACGGTCCGTAGAACGACGAGGCGTATTTCACGGAATAAGAGAGAATTCCCACCTCGGTAAGCCCAACGTCGTCCAATCCCCGGCGGATCGCGGCCACCTGACCGTCCATCATGGCGCTGGGGGCGACGAGGTCGGCGCCCGCGCGGGCGTGAGCGACGGCCATGCGGGTCAGCGATTGCAGCGTCTCGTCATTGCGAATGCGACCGTCGGAGACGGTCCCACAATGACCGTGGTCGGTGTACGAACACAGGCACACGTCGGTGATGACCGCCAGACGGTCGGTCGCCTTTTTGATCCGCTCGATGGCGCGGGCCACGACCCCCGTCGGCACAAACGCCTCCGATCCCCCGGCATCTTTCTTGGCCGGCACGCCGAAGAGCAGGACTGAAGTCACTCCCACCGACAGCAACTCTTCGATCTCGCGGTCGAGTTCGGCAAGCCTCAGCCGGGCGACTCCGGGCATGGAGGGAACCGGTCCCGCGGGGGCGCCCTCCTCGGCCACGAACAGCGGGTAGACGAAATCCTGCGGGGACAATCGCGTCTCACGGCGTAAGGCGCGGATCGCCGCCGAGGCCCGCATACGGCGCATTCGGCGCACGGGAAACTCACTCATGCACCCACCTCCACGGCGCGCATGTATTCTTCGAGCGCCCGCACCAGCCCCTCGCTGCTGTGATCTTCGGCGACGACCTGCGGGCCAAGCCCGAGCTGTGCGGCTTTGGAGGCCGTCGTCGGACCGATGCATGCGATCACTGCGTCCCCAGGGGGCAATCCCAACTCGACAAAGCGCGCCACGGCGGACGGGCTGAAGAACAAAATAGCGTCGACGCCGCCTTCGATTGCGGCGTGTGTGACGCGCGGGGGCGTGGCCCCGAGCGTGCGATAGACCACGACCTCATCCGTCTCGATTCCGGCTTCGCGTAGGGCCTTGGCGGGCGAACGGAGGGCGAGGTCGCCTTGAGGCAACAGCACCCGCCGCACGGCGAGTCCTGCCTGAGAAACTAGCGTTTCGGCCAGTCCCGCGGCGCTGTGCGTGGCGGCGACAAGATGGGCCTGAACACCGAAACGGGCGAGGGCGCGGGCGGTGGTGGGCCCCACGGCGGCGAGTCGGCACGGCGCCAGGGCCCGCGCGTCCAGGTTCGCCGCTCGGAGGCTTTTCCAGAAACCCCGAACGCCGTGCATCGACGTAAAGGCGATCCACGAGTAGCGGTTCAGATTCGCCAGCGCCGCCTGCAAAGTCGCGCTGGGCGGCGGATAGACGATCCGAATCATCGGGGCGCAGATCACGTTCGCGCCCGCGGCGGTGAGGCGGAACTGAAGTTCACGCGACGAGGAACGCGGGCGCGTGACGACCACGCGCTTGCCCGACAACGATGAACCAGCACCTTGTTCGCTCGTCGCGTCAAGCGCCGCGGTTTCGCCGACGACGGTGACCATGGGCGCCGACAGACCGGCGCGTTCGACGGCTTCCACCAGCGTCCCCAGCGTCGCACGGACGACCTGTTGACCCGGAAGGGTCGCCTGTTCGATGCAGGCCGCGGGCGTGTCCGGATTCTTGCCGGCTTCAAGCAACGCGCGGGCAACCGATGCCAGTTTCGCGCGCCCCATGAGAATGACGACGGTATCGAGTTTGGCCACGGCAGCGAAGTCCGCCGGCTGATCGTCCGCGGTCTGGGCCGTAACGATGGCGACGGATTGGGCGAGTCCACGGGCGGTGAGCGGGATTCCCGCGGCGAGGGGAGCGGCGAGGGCGCTGCTGATCCCGGGAACGACGACGCATTCTACGCCCGCTCGGCGACAGGCCTCGAACTCTTCGTATCCCCGTCCGAAGACGAACGGGTCGCCGCCTTTGAGACGCACCACGCAAAGACCCCGCCGGGCGCGATTCACCAGTAGTTCGTGGATTTCGTCCTGCGCGGCGCGAGGAGCACCGGGCGACTTACCCACGTCGATGATCTCGGCCTCGCGGCGAGCGAGGAGCAACAACTCCGCGCCGATCAAGCGGTCGTGGACGACGACGTCGGCGGAGCGGAGCAACTCTCGGCCACGCACGGTGATGAGCCTGGGATCACCCGGCCCGGCGCCGACCAGATACACGATGCCGCGTGGAGGGCTCATGAATCCACCGCTGCCGTGGCAGGAAGTTCAAAGTGCGAAGTTCGAAGTTCGAAAAGATCGTCGGTCGCCATCCTGTCTTCGAACTTCGAACTTTGAACTTCGAACTTCGCGAGGTCCAGGATGATCTCGATGACGCCCGCATCCGTCCCCACCGCCGCGTCGCAGATAACCAAGCGATCGCCGACTCGCCCGACGAAGGGCGGCGAGGCGTCGCGTCCGACGGTCAATCCCAAGCGCACGGGGATGTCCACGGTGGCATGCGGGCCGCCGCTGATGAGGAAGGGGATCACCACGACGGCAGGCTGATCCGCGACGCGAAGGATCGATTCCACGCCCGGCTCCTCGTCGAGGAAGGCGGATAAAACTTGGCCGAAGTCGTTGCGGCGATCCAGGGCGGCCGCCAGTCGTTCCGTGGCACGGCGGCTGCCTGCGTGCCGGACCGTACCGTGGCCGACGACCGCGAGGCAGGTTCGCCGTGCGTTCAGATCGTACGTGCGCACCATCTCACTCGCCCGCCGAGCGACAAGTTCCACCATCCGCGGGTGCGCTCCCACGGGAGGGGTGATGCGGAGCCGCAGATTGCCGAAACGGGCATGGCGGGCAAGCTCGTGGGGGAGGACCACATCGCTGAAATGCCCTTCGCTGGTCATGACCGGCACCACGATCACGTCGTCGGACGCAAGTTCGTCCAGCACTTGTGCGAATCCCGGTCGTCCGTGGTGAAACGCTACGGCAACCTCGTCGAAGACCTCTCGCCCGGCGATGCGATCGGCCATGGCGCGAAGCGACGCATTCGTCGTCGGTTCGACGCGCGAACCGTGCGCCGCCAGGATGAGGGCCACGCCGCTCAAGCAACCGCCTCCGCTTTGAGACGCACGATCCGTTCGTGCAGGGCGTGCTTGTCGCATCGCCCACCGTTTTTTTCCGCCTCTTGGCATAAACGGGCGATCATCGGGGCCACCCGCCGCTCGCGACGCCATGCAAGAAAGCGCTCCAACTCCTCCTGGACTACGCCGCTCGCGCCGAGTGCCGAATCTGGACCCAAAGCGGGCGCGACGGCCCCCCTCCCCACGATTATGGACGGCGCACTCACCAGTTCGTCCAAATGTGTCAGGCGCACGTTCGGCAGGCGAGTCACGAAGGGATCGACGTTCCGAGGAACGGAAAGGTCGATCAAGCGCAGCGTCGAGCACCGAGCCCCGCTCACCACCGCGGCGTCGATCAGATAGGTCGGTGCGGTCGTGCAGGTGATCGCCACGTCGGCGTCGCCGAGGACCGTACGTAAGTTCACCAGCGGCTCAAAACGGGCCTGCACACGCCCGGCGAGTTCGGCGCCGTCGTGTTCGTTTCGACCGACGATAACCAGCCGCTCCGCGCGACGCCGGGAGACTTCCGCGGCGACCACCTCAGCCAGTCGCCCGGTGCCCACGACTACCACATGGCTCTGCCGCAGGTCCAGGCCTTGGGCGGTCAGGGCGTCGAGGGCGATGGTGGCGATGGATCGGCAACCGACGCTAAGCGCCGTCTCGTGGCGAACGCGCTTGCCCGTGCGGATCGCGCTTCGCCCCAGCATGGACAACTCCGCGTCCAGGGCATTCATGCCCGACGCCAACTGAAAGGCATCGCGAACCTGGCCGAGAATCTGACTTTCACCGACGATGCGCGATTCGAGTCCCGCCGCCACACGTAGAAGATGTCCCGCCGTCGCCTCTTCCTGCGACGTTCGCAAATGTCGTTCGAGCAAGGCTGCGGGGACGTGAAACCATTGTGAAAGCAAAGCCGACCAGTGCGTCGGATCCGTTCGCGTCGTCGTGGCGTAAACCTCGAAGCGTTCGCAAGTGCAAAGAACCAAACGACCATCGGCCATCGTGCCCAGTCGAGCAAGCATGGTCCGCTGTTTCTCCGCGTCCGCCCGCACGTTCTCACGGACGCAAAGCGGAGCGCTCTGGTGGGTCAAACCGACGTAGAAAAGCGTGGGTTTCACCGGTTGATTTCCACCTGAACGAGCTCGCGGGTCGGCGTTTCGCGCCCCGTAATCTGCTGCCGCGGGGCCGAGCGACGCAGCAACCGTTGGTAGTAGTCGCTCAGCGATTCGCCGTTGTGCCGATTCTTCGCCCAACCGGCGAGCAAGGGCCGCAGGGTGGGCACGAGGTTCTCGGTGGCCACGTCGGCGGCGTAGAGGTCCACCACGCGGTCTCCCTCCATGCCGCCGCCCACGTACACATGATAGACGTCGGGACGGCGACCGACGAAGGCGATGTCGGCCGTGTAGGGACGAGCGCATCCGTTGGGACAACCGGTCATCCGCAGGGTGATGGGCTCGTCGCGCATGCCCAGGGTCGTCAGCTCGGCCTCGAACGCGTCCACGACCGAAGGCATGAGTCGCTCCGATTCGGACATGGCCAACCCGCAGGTCGGAAGCGCCGGACAGGCCATCGAATAGCGCCGCGCCGCGGACAGTTGCGCCGCGGGAACAACTCCATGTCGCATCAGAATGGCTTCGACATCGTCGAGGGCGGCTTGCGGCAATCCCGTCAAAAGGACATTCTGATGCGGCGTCAGCGTCAGACCCGGGCGATGCTTCTGAACGATCTCGCGCAAGGCCGTCTTGATCCTGCGTCCCTCGCGGTCGATGATCCGCCCGTTCTCGATGAACATCCCATAGAACCACGTCCCATTGTCCTGCGGGAAGCGGCCCATGTGGTCGTGAAAAACGGGCCGCGGAAGCGGATGCCATTCGTGCAAGTCGAACAACGCCCGCCGGCGGAACTCGTCGCGGAACCACTCGATGCCCCGCTCGTTGATCACGTATTTGATGCGCGCATGGCGGCGATCGCCGCGGTTGCCGAAGTCGCGAAAAATGGCCGCCGTGGTGCGGATCGCCTCCACCGCGTCATCCACCCCCACGAAACCCACTTCTTCCGCCAGCCGGGCGACGGTATCCGCCTTCCCGTGGGTCATCCCCAATCCGCCGCCTGTCAGAACATTGAACCCAACGAGCCTCTCCCCCTCCGTGACCGCGATCAACCCCGCATCCATGTTGTAGACGTCGACGCAGTTGTCGTCCGCCAGCGCGATGGCCGTCTTGAACTTTCGCGGAAGGTACGTATCGCCGTAGAAGGGTTCCTCCTGCTCGGTGGAGACCGCCTTTTCGCCGTCGAGCCAAATCTCGAAATACGCCCGCGTGGCCGGTCGTAGTTGCACGGCGATCTCGCGGGCCAATTGTCGAATGGTGCGATGGGCTTCGTCGTGAAGCGGGGCGGGGCAGGCCATCACGTTCCGCTCCACATCGCCGCAGGCCGACAGCGTGGTGAGCAGCGTATGGTTGATCCCCGCGATCGCCGACTTGAGGTTCCTCATGATGACCCCGTGTAACTGGAACCCTTGGCGGGTAGTGACACGAAGCGAATGGTTGGCGAACTCGTCGGCCAGCACGTCCATGGCCAAGTATTGGTCGGCCGTGACCACTCCCGCGGGGATGGCGCAGCGGATCATGAACGAGTAGGCTTCCTCGATCCCCTGCTTGCGCCGCTCGTGCCGCGCGTCGCGATCGTCTTGTTGATAGGTGCCGTGGAACTTCAGCAGCCCCTTGTCGTCACCCTCGAAGTGCGACCCACCCGCGGCCAGCGTTTTGGCGATCGTCCCACGCAGGTGCCGACTGTTCTTCTTGGCGGCCTCGACCTTGGAATCGCCCTTACCCTCCGGTTCATCCGCCATCGGAATGCCTCCGTCCTTTCCGAACCCCAAGCGCCAGCGCGGGGTCTTGACCCGTCGCTTGCGCTCCGGGTTCGGAAAACTCTGTGTCACACCCCAATCGGCAATCGAAAATCGACAATCGTCAAGCTCCGAGATTCCCGCTCCGCCGTGCAGTCCGCATTCGGTTTTCTCCGATCGCACTCATCGCGGCCCCACTGCGATGAAATGGAAGGGCGTATCCCCAAAAGCTAACGTGTTATCGAACGTTCTCAAGTCGCACGTGTTGCCGGTGATGCCGACAGGCACGATGAACTGGGCATCTGACGTCTCGAAATTAAAGTGCACCATGGCCGTGACGCTTGGCGGGGTCGGAAATGGTGTGGTGAACGTAATAATGTACCTGCCCACTTCGGGATTCGCCACGTCGAACCCGCTCCCTTCAATGATGCCTCCCCTCTCGTTCACCGTGCCGCGGACAATACGCAGATTCTCTTCGCCGGCTGGCGCGAAAAACTCACCACTGGCTCCCAGTTTGATGTCGCCGCGGACGTCCAGCCTGGCCTGTGGTACGGATGTGCCGATGCCGACCCTTCCGTCGTTCTTCGCGGTGACGGCCGCTCCTGCATTGGTATAGAGGTGGACGTCGCCGGTGTCGGAGGCCAGATACACGCTGCTGTCATCACCGCGTGCGTCCCCGACATACCCGATGAGGGTTTGATTGGCGTCATAGAAACCCACCCACGCGGAGTTTTCAGGCCCGACAAATGGGCCCTCGATGTGCAGCCCTTCGCCAGGTCCTTTGACATGAATTCTCGCTTGCGGAGTCTTCGTACCGATCCCAACGTCGCCATCGTCGGTCACGACGATCCCACGCGTTTGCAGGGCATACGGGGTCGGCGTGAGCGGTTGGCGCGGGGTCAACGTCGTGAATGTATCGGGCGCATCGTCGTGGTCGTGGACTTCGACCTCTAGCCATCGGGCGTTGCCGTTGAACGCGTCCTGTCCGAAGTCAAGTTCAACGCTGAACAGACCGTTGGCGATTTCGATAGCGTTGATCGTCAACGTACTTCCGATTTGGCTCGACGGATCCACCCCGGTGGGGTTGAGCCACAGAGAAAACCGAGCGTCGATCGGGCCGTTGAGCGGGAACCCGGCACGTTTGAGTTGCCCTTGGTAGGTGAAGGCCGTAGGCATGGCGACGGGACATTCATCACCGCAGATCGACTCGCGTCCCTGGTACACGCCGCCGAACTGCAAGCATGATCCGGGCCCCGTTTGAATACAGGTCTTATCCGCAAGACAGCAGGCACCCGTGCAGACAGACGTCGGACAGGTCGCCGCCAACCCCAAGAACTCTCCGGACTGAACCTGCACACAGCCCGGCTCATTTGTTTCGGCGCATGTTCCGTCGGGCAGACAGCATGCCCCCTTGCAGTCCACGGTACCGCAGGCCGACCCCAGCCCCTGGAAGTTGTTCGGTGACACGCACGCCGCTTCGTTGGACAGAAGACAGGTTCCGTTGGCACGGCAGCACGCCCCGCCGCAGACGACGTCAGCGCACAGGGTTCCGAAGCCCTCGAACGTACCCGACGAGGCCAAGCAAAGTTGTGGAGTCACAAATGCACAGTTTCCGTTCGGCCCGCAGCAGGCGCCGGAGCAAACAACGTTGTCGCAGGTGGCGTGGCGAGAATCAGGCACACCGCCCTGCGCTATGCAAACAATGGGTTCCCGGACCGCGCAGTTCCCATTGGGCAGACAACAGGCCCTGGTGAGCTGCGCGTCCGCCACCTTTACCGACGCCAGCAAAACGACGGCGACGATAAACCGTTCCGTTCGACATCCGATACTCGACATTCTCAATCTCCTAATCCCGCTCCGCCGTGCAGACCGCAATGACGGCTAGTGCGTTTTGTGACCTCGGCCTTGGAATCGCCTTTTTCAGGTTTGTCGATGTCTTCAACCATGATACTTGGTCCTGTATTCTCCGAGGTCCTCCAGTTCCTCGCGCCCGGAGAGATTAACGCGGTAATCGATCGCCCATCGTGCGGGTCGTGAAATCACGTTTCCTACTTCACCCGAGCGCAGATGGCGTCCGCGAACACGCCGCCGCCCAGAACACCAAAATCGCATTCACAGTACCACCCGTTTTCGACGGGGGATGAGAAAACGAGGGAGCCACCACTGCATACACAGCTCCCTGAGATTACGGTCTTCCCGGTCGGGCATCCCGCGAAAACGTGCGAGAAGTCGCCAGAAAAGGAGAATACCCTCTCCAATCCAATATCGATCTTTCCAGTGACCACAACATCCTCGGCGGTGACGTTCCCAAGGGTGGAGAGGTTGATGTCGCCTCCGGTCTCGTTCCCCAGCGTCAGTTCGTTCGTATTGGGCGCGCCGAATCCCAACCAAGCCTTGCGCCCGGCGGCGACGCCTTGTGGGAAGAAACCCAAATAGGTGTACGTAGATCCCTCGATGGCCAGCGTCCCGCCGACACCCGGCTCATGGCGTACGTGAAGTCCGCTCACGGGGGCCGTTGTGCCGATGCCGACCTTGCCGTTTCCCGTTCCAAGAGTCATAAACGAGAAACCATTGTTGGGGTCAATAAAGAACCGAGAGTAGTTGTTGAGATCGCCCGATTTTGAAGTCTGCAGCCTTATTTTGCTTTTTGTGGATGAACTACCCTTCTGTTCGAGGAACAGACCCAATGCATCTTCTCCGGAATACGCAAAATCCGTAGTTGTGCCGCCCCAACGGACCGCACCATTCACATGAAATAATTCCTGTGGACTCTTCGTGCCGATGCCGACATTCCCGTTGTCCGTTACAACGATTCCCCGTGTCTGGAGGGCGTAGGGCGTTGGCGTCAACGGTTGCCGCGGCGTAAGCGTCGTAAAGGTGTCGGGCGGGTCGGCGTGGTCGTGAATCTCGACCTGAAGCCATCGGGCGCTGCCGTTGAAGGCGTTCTGCCCGAAGTTCAGCTCCACGGTGAACAGTCCGTTGCTGACTTCGATGGAATTCTGGGTGAGCGTGGGGTCGATCCGATTGGCGGGGTCGTCTCCCGTCGGACTCAGCCACAAAGAGAAGCGCCCGTCGATCACCTCATTCAGCGGGACCCCGGCACGCTTAAGCTGCCCCTGGTAGGTGAATGACGTAGGCATAAGCGTCGGGCAATCATCGCCGCAAATCGACCCTCGACCTTGAAAGATGCCGAGCATCTGCCCGCAGGCGCCTTGACCGGTCTCGACGCACCCCTTGTCCGGCAGGCAACAGGCCCCCGCGCACACAACGTCTTCACACTCCGCTTCGAGCCCCAGGAACTCTCCACCGAAGTTTTCCGGGCATTCAATCTCGCCGGTCAATACGCAGCTTCCGTCCGATGCGCAGCAGGCACCCGTGCAGTCCACGTTCGCGCAGACCGTGCCCAGCCCGCGAAAGACCTCCGGGCTGGCGCAAGCCGAGGCGTTCGAAAGCCGGCATAGCCCGCTGATCGGGCAGCAGGCGCCCCCGCAGGTCTGGTTGGCGCATGAGCTAGCTGGCCCTCGAAACTCCCCGGATTGGTTCGGGCACGACACCGGATCGACCGAGTCTGCGCAGCTGCCATCGGGCAAACAGCAGGCCCCCGCGCAGATAGACGCCGTGCAGGTCGTAGCGACACCGCGAAACAAGCCGCCTCCCGAACTGCAGGTGCCCGAGTTGCCAATCGAGCAACTTCCAGCGGGTGTGCAACAAGCCCCGTTGCAAACCGTCGGCGTACAGGCCGTTTCGGCGCTGAGGAAAGTGCCGCCTGACAAAGCACATGCGGGCCTTGTGGTCAATGTGCATCCGCCGCTCGGCAGGCAGCAGACCGACCCGGTCGTCTGCGCGTCCGCCACCTTGACCGACGCCAGCAAAATGACGGCGACGATAAGCCGTTCCGTTCGACATCCGATACTCGACATTCTCAATCTCCTAAATTCCCGCTCCGCCGTGCAGCCCGCATTCCGTTTTTTCCGAGTTCGACCATCGACCGGCCCGCGAATACTCGCCGACCCTCGATCCCTCGACAGGCGTCGTGCAGTGCGTACACCCCACCGTGGGATAGCCCTGCTCGTGAAGCTCGTTGTAGGGCACGTCGTGCCGGCGAATGTATTCCCAAATCGGCCCTCGCTCCCAGTTGGCGATGGGGCTGATCTTAAGGACTTGGTACCTCCAATCCCAATCAATGACCCGTAGTCCGGCGCGGGCCGAGGATTGGCTCTTGCGCAACCCCGTGATCCACACGTCGGCCTCGGCCATCACCGGATACATGGGGTCCACCTTGCGGATTTGGCAGCACAGCGTCGGGTTGTGTTTCCACAGCTCGGGACCGTGGATGCGCTCCTGCTCCTCCGGGGTCAGCGTCGTTCCGCGATTCACGAAGTTCAGATGGGGGTAGCGTTTCACCATGAGATCGCGCAGGGCGTACGTCTCGGTGAAGAAAAACATCGTGTCGAGATAGACCACGGTCAGTGGTTTGCCGTGCTTGGCGTACATGTCGATGAGGGCGCAGCCCTCCATGCCGAACGAGGTGGTCATGATCATCTTCTGATCCGCGAAGCGGTCGAACGTCCAGGCGATGATCTTCTCCGTCGGGGAGTTCTCGTCCACGTCGAAGCGCCCGTTGAAACCCCGCGTCGCATCGAGCGCTTCGACCCCCACCGGCTGACCCGGATACAGTTGCATTTCCATGACCGAATCTCCTTCGTGCCCACGCCATTGTCCGAACCCGGAGCGCCAGCGACGGGCCCGACCCCGCGCTCGCGCTCCGCGAAGCGCCGGGGACAAGCCCCGACGCTACCCTAGGAACAAAAAAACCCGCAGGAACGTTCCCGCGGGTCGTGGTCCACAAACTGCTTGGATTCTACTTCCCCGTCAGGACGTTCCTCCGCGCGCGCACGCGCAACAACAGATGCAGCGACAACAATCCAGCGAAAGAACCGTAAACGCGATCATTCCTGCATCCGACCCCCAACGAGCCTCGTCACCACTATCCTAACCGACCTCCTCCCTCGATGTCAACAGCAAAGCGCCCCCCTTGGAAACCGAGTTTCCGCCGGTTTGCATCCCCCGGACACCCCCATATATGGTACCTGCCGTGTTTTTGGGTAGGTGTAATGGGTTCGGCCGCCCCTGCGGGCGGGGAGGCTTGGCCGGGCGTGGGATTCCCAAGGTCCCGAAATTCCGCACTTGCGTCCCCGCTCGCGGGCCGCTAGAGTACGCCGATTGATAAAGGACGAGAAGTAGGGATTGGTTGGGTGGTTGTTCAGGTTGGGTCGGATAACACGGTCCGCTCGGTAGGCGGACCAAGCGAGAAAGACGCGTACGACGACGATGATGACGGCTGAGGCGAAGGCAGGGATTATTCAAGGCTACCGGGTCCATGCTCTGGATACCGGGTCCCCGGAAGTTCAGATCGCGCTGTTGACCAGCCGGATCCTAGAGGTCACCGGGCACCTGAAGGACAACCGCAAGGACCATGCGTCCCGGCGCGGGCTGCTCAAGATGGTCGGTCGCCGGGCCAGCCTGCTCAAGTACCTCACCCAAACCGATCGGACGCGCTACAAGAGCATCATCGCCAACCTGGGTCTGCGTAAGTAAGCGTTCGAGAGCCGCGGTCAACGTCTCTCCCCGCAAGCCCCGCACGGTCAACCCGACCTGCTTCCGTCGAAGCCATGGGCCATCCGCGTTGGATTACAATCGGCCGCCGCGTTCTCAAAACCGGCGGCGTCACAAACGGAACGAAAAAGAGAGAGTTCGGGCATTGGGTCCGAACACGAAGCTGCGTAGCAGGATTCTCCAGCATAGTTGATTGAAAGAATGGCATACGAGTTTGTCGAACGAACGATCGGCGGTCGGACGCTGCGGATCGAAACCGGAAAAGTGGCTCGGCAAGCGGCCGGGGCGGTCGTCGTATCCTATGGCGAAACCGTGGTGTTAACCGCGGCCGTCACCGGACCACCCCGCGAGGGGGTGGATTTCTTCCCCCTGACCGTGGATTACCGCGAAAAGACCTACGCCGCGGGCAAGTTCCCAGGCGGGTTTTTCAAGCGCGAGGCGCGTCCCACGCAAAAAGAAATTCTCACCATGCGGCTGATCGACCGCCCGCTCCGCCCCATGTTCCCGCGCGGGTACATGGACGAACTTTTGATTCAGTCCATGGTCCTGGCGACGGACCAGGAGAACGAGCCGGACATTCTGGCCATGATCGGCGCCTCCGCGGCGCTGTCCGTGTCGCAGATCCCCTTCGAGGGTCCCAGCGCCGCGTGCCGCATCGGGTATGAGGACGGCAAGTTCATCCTGAACCCCGAACTCAGCCAGCTGGAATACTGCTCGATGGAGCTGGTCGTCGCCGGACACAAGGACGCGGTCAACATGATCGAGGTCGGGGCGATGGAGGTGTCCGAGGAAGTGGTCGCCGACGGGGTCGCCCTGGGGCGAAAAACCGTGATCGAAATCTGCGACATGATCGCCGAATTGCAGCGCAAGGCCGGCAAACCCAAAGAGTGGACGCCCCCTCCGCCGACGGATGAGCTGACCGCCAAACTCCGATCCCAGTACGGCAACTCGCTGCGAAACGCGCGGGCGATTCCCGGAAAGCAGGATCGCTACAAGGCCGTCAACGACATCTACAAGAGCGCCAAGGCGGAGTGCATTCCGGCAGGCAAGACCGAGCCCGACCGAAATCAGTGGAACACAGCGCGGGCCCTATTGGATCAGATCGAGGGCGAGATCGTCACCGACATGATCCTCCGCGACGGGCGTCGCTCCGATGGACGGGGTCCACGGGACATCCGCCCCATCACCTGCGAAGTCGGCGTACTGCCGCGGGTCCACGGGTCGGCCATGTTCCAACGTGGCGAGACCCAATCGCTCTGCGTGATCACCCTCGGGACCGGCCGAGACGAGCAGATCGTCGACGGGCTCACCGAGGAGTACAGCAAGAAGTTCATGCTTCATTACAACTTCCCCCCGCTCTGCACGGGGGAGGTCAAGCGGCTAGGGGCGACCAGCCGCCGGGAGATCGGGCATGGCAACCTGGCCGAAAAATCGCTGCAAGCCATCCTGCCCTCGGCCGAGAAGTTTCCCTATACCGTCCGTTTGGTCGCCGAAATCCTCGAATCCAACGGTTCGAGCTCCATGGCTTCGGTCTGCGGGGGCTGCCTGGCACTGATGGATGCCGGGGTCCCCATCAAGCAGCCGGTGGCGGGCATCTCCGTGGGAATGTTCGAGAAAGGCGGCAAACGGCAGCTTGTCGTGGATATCCTGGGCGAGGAAGACCACTTCGGGGAGATGGACTTCAAGGTTTCCGGCACCCAGCGAGGCATCACCGGTGTACAGTTGGACCTTAAAGGACGGGGGTTGCCGCAGGAGGTCATCGTGGAGACGTTGGCATTGGCCAAGGAAGCCCGGATGGACATCCTCCGCCAGATGCTCAAGGCCATTCCCGCCCCACGGAGCAAGACCAGCGATTACGCTCCTCGAATCTTGACCATCAAGATCAATCCCGAGAAAATCGGAAAGGTCATCGGGCCGGGCGGGAAGTACATCAAGTCCATCGAGGCCGAAACCGGCGCGATCGTGGAGATCGAGGACGACGGGTCCGTGCTCATCGCCTGCGTCGACATGAAAGGCGCGGAGCGGGCCCTGGAAATGGTCGAAGCCGTGACCGCCGAGGTCAAAGTGGGAAAAATCTATTCCGGTCGCGTCAGCAGCATCAAGGACTTCGGCGCCTTCATCGAGGTCGCGCCCGGTCAAGACGGGCTCTGTCACATTAGCGAGCTGGATACGGAATACGTGAAGTCGGCGGACCAGGTGGTCAAGATCGGCGACACGGTCCGCGTGAAAGTTCTGTCCATCGACGATCAGGGTCGAATCAAGCTTTCGCGCAAAGCGGCGGTGATGGAGGACGCAACCGCGAAGGCCAATTAGACGGCGGCGTCCCGGACCTGGTGAAGTTGCGGCAATCTGCGCGCCGCCGGGTCGCGGAGCGTACGCCGTCCATGCGAGGGCGCGGGGCGGTCCGCGGACCCGTGGCGTTGAGTCCGAGGTTCGTAGACGTAGGCGTCGGCCGGACGTCAACCGGTGCGCGGTACGCGCCCCGGTCCATGAGTTCGACATTTTTGCCGTGCCAGACGCCGCTCGTGTTGCATGAGTACAGCCTCCCTTTTCGGCAAAGGAGCTTGTCATGCCGAGTGGTGTGGTCAAGTGGTTCGACGTGAAGAAGGGGTTCGGCTTCATCACCGGTCCCCCGGACGGCAAGGACGTGTTCGTCCACTACAGTTCGATCGAGGGCGAAGGCTTCAAGAGCCTCAAGGACGGGGAAACGGTCGAATACGAACTTGCCGAGGGGGACAAGGGTCCGCAGGCTCGCAAGGTGCGCCGTCTCGGGCAGCACCCGCCCTCGGAGGCTTCGCGGGTCTAGGCGGGCCGCGCCCGTCGGCGAGTCGTATCTTCGTTCAACCGATGCCGACTTCCCGCGGGCTTGCCCCCGCGGCTCGGTAAAGATGCCAATGGCGTGACCGACCCGACGACTCCGCAGCTCCCGTCGCCGGGCGATCCGCATCGCGCACTGGCCGAGATCGCCGAACTCGCCGGCGGCCTGGCCCACGAGCTCCGCAATCCCCTCTCCACCATGATGATCAACCTCAAGCTCCTCGCCGAGGACCTCGAGGACCTCGAAGCCAAGCCTCGTGACGTTCGCCGCCGGGCCTTGCTCAAGGTGGACGTTCTGCGCCGAGAGGCCGAACGACTCCAAGCGCTCTTCGACGAGTTTCTCAATCTCACGGGCCCCTTCACCCTCCAGCGAACGACCCTCGATCTCAACCTCATCGTCGTCCGCCTGACGGAGTTCTGCGAACCGCTGATGACCGAGCATCGGATTCAGACGGCGGCCTCGTTGCACCCCTCGCCCCTGCTCTGTCCGGTCGATGAGAAGCTGCTCAGCCAGGCCCTGCTCAACATCGTCATCAACGCCCAACAGGCCATGCCCGACGGCGGAACGCTGAGCATTGCGACGACGCGCGACGGCGATTGGGCCACCATCGCCGTCTCCGACACCGGCCTGGGCATCGCCGAGCAGGACCGCAGCCGCATCTTCCGCCCCTTTTTTTCCACCAAAGCCCGCGGCACCGGCCTGGGGCTTTCCATCACCCAACGGATCATCCACGAACACGGCGGAGACCTGACCTTCCAAAGCACCGTCGGCCATGGAACCACCTTCACCCTTCGACTTCCCGCCTCCTCGCCGATTCTCTTGGCCGGGTCCTGACTTCCAAAATGAATCGAGTGCCACCCGTCGTCACGGCCCGACGAGGACGTGCGTCCTCTTGGCCAGGTCCCACCGTGCAGGAACGTGTTTGGAAAGGGTGCCGCTGGCTGCTTGCAGCCCGTGTCCAGCGCTGCAAAGACACGGGCGGACTCGCCCCTCCCCCTCTCCCTCCTAGGGACAGGGCCGGGGTGAGGGTCATCCGCTCCCCTCCGTCGCGAAGGAGGGACAAAGGTCGGTCCGGCCAACCGAAATCAAACTTGCCCGCCGCTTCAACCCCTTCTCACGCTTCAACCCTTTCTCACCGTTTCTCACCCTTCAACCCCTTGAACCCATAAACTCTCGGCCCCTCCCCCTCCCCATCGTGGGAAAGGGTAAAGGCGACCGACGAGGCGACTGAAAAAGGCAGCGTCGTCCCCATAGTCCCGACTCATCTGGACGTAGGGCCGAGGGAGCCGGAACGGTGAGGGCCATCCGCTCTCCCTCCGTCGATCCGAGCCCGGAGCGCGAGCGACGGGTCTTGAACCCTTTGCGCCGCGTGCGGAAGCAACGGGATCCCGCGCTCCGGTGAATGCCCGTTGCGAGGCCCCGCCGCCCGCGCGTGCCGCCGCCTGACCCTGAAGGGGTCCACGAGAATAGCCGGGGGTCAAGTCCGCCCACAGCGGACGCAACCCCCGGAAACGGACCGCCCCACAACATCCCCTTTCTGAAATGGGGGCTGAGGGCGACCGGAGCGGCCCTAGGACGGACGTCTTTGACGTAATCGGTGTTGCAGGTATGCTTCCTACGGTTTGACTGGCACCCCAGACGGTTTTCCGGCTTCTCCGTTCGGAAGCGGAGGCACCGTGTCGCAGAACGTCGTGGAAGTGAAAGAGGAGCCCGGCGATCCTTTGGGCGGCGGCTCCGGGGAAAAGCGACACTTCACCGTCGAGTACATTGGAAAAACGAACAACCCCGATTTTCCGTTTACGATCGCAAATGAGGTTGTGGCGACGCAAGTCGGCTTGGCGTTGGGGTTGAATCTCCCGACCGTCATTACCGCTACCGTCGGCAATGAACCGATCGTACTGATACAATCGCTGGACCGCGACCTTGGAATGCAGGCACCGCCGCCGCCCACGGCCGCGAAGCTCAAAACCTACGTAGACGAGCACCCGGATGAAGTTCATGGTGCGATTGTTTTCGATTTGTACGTGGCAAACAACGATCGTGCGTTCGGACCCCAACGCCGCAACGTTATGCTGAATGACCAGGGCAAGTTGGTTCTCATTGATCAGGGGAACGCGTGCTTCTACAGACCGCGACCGATTGTTGGGATTCTCGCCGGCATCCCACGGCTTGACGCGGTCGAGAAGAGCCTACCCGCGATGTTTGACATGGACCATAAGGGCAACCATTACCGCGGGTTCCTGACGAACTGGCAGTACGTAGAGAATTGGTGTGAGCGGATCCGAGCCTTGCCGGAGTTTCTCATCGCCGCTGCCGTTGGTCGGATCCCTGTGAACTTGGAACGACCCAGCGATGCCGAGCGACAACGGCTCATCGAATTTCTCCTTTCGCGGCGCGGGCGTTTGTTCGATCAAATAGTCCAGAATCGGTCCTATTTTCCCGGACTTCCGAAAAGGAAAAGGCGGCGATCATGATCGATTATCGTTACGTGTTAATTCGGTATATTCCAAACCGTGAAAGAATGGAACCGATCAACGTCGGAGTGATCCTGCAGGGTGGCGGGAGGCTGGAACACCAGTTTTCTCCGCACATAGCCAAACGTAAAGAGATCGACACCGGAGTGTTCCGGCAGTGGAAGCAATTCTTCAACGACGAAATCGTTGGCGCGGCGGCGCCTCTTTTTCAACCGGACCGTTCAAACTCGGAATTTCTGACGTACCTAGAACGGCTGTGCGAGGGTCCAGTGCTGCTTAGTCGTCCATTATCGCTAAGTGCCGATGAGACGCGCAGTTTCGCAGATGTTCTTGAATCGCTCTACCAGCGACTTGTTGCGCCTCCGGAACCGATGTCCTCCACGGTTGCTCCCTCCCCCACGGGCCGGTTGCGCCAGCTTGCAGAGGAGAAGAGATTCATCGACCGCGGAATGCGGAGGCTCGCTCACGTGATGATCGACGGGGCTCGGCTCTGGATTGCATACCGTCAGGTGCTCAATGGCGAAATCCTCGCGTACGATAAGGTCGAAGTCGCGAGCTCCAGCGGCTATACAGCCAACGAAATCGAAAGGTTGCCGACCATCCTAGGACACTTGCCGAGTTTTCTTGGAAAGAAGGTGAATGGAAAGGCGACGCGATATGTGCTCGTGGCTGACGAACTTTCGCAGCCGTTTACGGGGCAGCCGGAAGAGGAGTTTAAGATGTGGAAAGCCGACCTTGAGCAGTCGGTCGAAAAAATCCGGGAGCGTGGTGGGGACATTATCCGGTCCGCGCCCGAGGCCGAGCGGTTTGCCGATGAGATTGATGCGAAACTGCCGAAGTCCGCGACGTAGCGGCGTCGGGTGCCTCCCGGCTGCGCGGATCGCGGCGCCCCGAAAGGGGTTCGGGCCCCGGAGCACGGTACAGCACCCATCAGGGGTGGCGCTATGTTGACCCCGCCCTTGCCCTTGCGGTTCGGACAGGGTCGATTGCTCGCGCCCGATCCGGTTCGGCGATCCGGCGCCTGTCCTTGGTAACTCGTAACCCGTAATTCCCGCCCGTCCCATCCGATTTCGACGTTTCTGCGTTTCAACGTTTCTGCCCTGATCGCTCCGCGATCACCCTACGACCGATCACCCCCCAAGTTATAGGGGTGGAAGGAGCGCCTCCGCGCTCGATGCGCGAAGCGCGGATAGCGGAATGCCAGGGCGACCGGCAAGATGCGGAGAGTGGACTTCATGTCACCTGTAACTGGTAATTGGTCATTGGTAATTTGGTCTTACGTCATCGGCATTCCAGATTCGACCCTTCCCCAGGCTTCCTGGCGACCTGCGCAGCCTTTTCATGGTTCCCGCAGACGCCGCCGCGCAAAAAAAAGATACGGAACGAACCCACTGGAAACCTACACTTCAACCGCGACCGAATCGGACCCTACCATCAGCGCCGGGATCGACAATCGACAATTCGACGCGGACTGTCATTCCTCCGCCAGGGAACGGACCGCGGAGTTGGGGTCGAGGCGGACGGCCTGGCGGGCGAGTTCCTTGGTTCGCGCCGTGTCCCCAAGTTTCTGGGCGGCGAGGGCGGCCCACTCGAAGTACTTGGCTTTCTTGGGATCGAGCTTGGTCAACATTTCGTACTCGCGGAGTGCCGTCTGTGTGTCACCGATCTGGTTGCTCACGTCGCCCAGGGCCTGGTGCACCTCCTCGCTGGAGGGGTCCATGGCCAGGGCCTGGCGGAACCAATAGCACGCGTCGCGGGTCTCGCCGCGTTTCCAAAGAATCATCCCCACCTTCTTGGGGACCGTAGCATCGCCGTGATCCATCCGCCCGATCTCGGTCAACTGGACCAGGGCCGCGTCCTCGTCGCCGCGCTCCAAATACACCCCGGCCAACGCTCCCCAACTGGCCGGATCGATGGGGCACAAACGCTGCAAACGCTTGAATGACTCGACCGCCAGATCCCATTCTTTTCGTCGCAGGAGAAGTTGCCCGAGCCGGCTATGTCCCGTGCGAGAGTCGGGATCCAGTCGAACCAACCGTTCGAGCAAGGGGAGAGCTTCGTCCTCGACGGATCGCCGCCGAGACTCGAGATCAGCCTTGCGGGCAAGTTCCATCAGGACCGCGGTGAGGGCTTCGAGGGCGTGGCGATCGTCGGGGTCGAGCGCTAGGGCCCGCCGCGCGGCGTTCATGGCCCGTTCGTAATCCGCCTCGTCCAGCTCCGCGCGGGCCAGCCGACCCAGAGCGTCGGCCGAAACATCCTCCTTCTCGGCCAGCAGTCGAAGTTCGCCCCGGTCGTCCGGTTTCGACAGATCGAAATGACACGCCCATCGGGGGATTTCCGCCCTCGCCCATTCGCCGAACTGCCGGTCGAACTCTTCGATTTTCAGATGAAAGATATCCTCGAACACTTGCGGCTGGGTGCGGGCGGCGCGGAACTGGCGGATCATGGCGGCGATAGAGTCGTAACCGAAGCGCTCCACGATGTATTCGATCATCCATTCGCTTTGGGCGTAGGCCATTTGTCGGTCGCTGGGTTTGCGCGGACGCATGAAACCCCAGTCGATGGATTCGAGGGTGAAGAGTCGATCGCGGCGCAAGGCGTCGGCCAGGAGTTCGCACCACATGAAATGGCGCGGGGCGTCCTCCTCGTAGACGGCCAGCCCCTCGGTGAACCAATGCGGGATGCGATTCTCCGTGGCCGCGAGGGTTACGGTGTGGGTGAACTCGTGTTTGAGCACACGGCCCAGGTGATACGGCCCCATCAACTCCGTCGATTCCCGCGGCGAGGAGAGGGCGATGACGTGCCCGGTGCAGGCGCCCACGGTGTGAATCCACGGCTTGCCGGTGATGCGCACTCCGAAGGCCCGCTGGGTGGGAAAAATTTCGATGATGGTCTTGAACGGAAGCTCGGTTCCGAAATCGCCGGTCACGGCCTCGTAGATCGGCTCCAGGATCGTGCCCGCGTATTCACCCAATCCAGGGTCTTGGGCGGAGTCATACTTGATGATGAAATGCTCGGTCTCGTGCCGCGCGAACCGGTGCAGTCGATCAAGGAGTTCGAGGGTGAACTTGGTGCGTTCGTTGTAGGTATCGAGGGCCCAGGCGGCGTCGAGGGCGTCGCGGGCTTTGTCTTCCGGTCCCCACTGCATGTACATCATGCCCAGTTCCGTGCGGGCGTTGGCGTCGGTGGGGTCGAGTTCGATGGCCCGCAAGTACTCGCGCTCCGAGGATTCAAACTGTCGGATCGCGGAGAGAGCGTCGGCCAGGGTGCGGTGGAACAGGGCGCAACGCGGATTGATCGCCTCGACGCGGGCCTTCATCTGTTCGACCATTTGTTGGTCGTAGCGGCACGCCGCAGCCGCCGCGGCCAGAGAAAGGGCCTTCAGGTCGTGGGGGTTGATCGAAAGCGCCCGCTGCGAAGCCTCACGGGATTGTTCGTAGCGTCGTTCGAGCAGCAGCTTCTTGGCCAGCAGATGCAGGGCCGGAGCGAAGTTCGGATTGATTTGCAGGGCCTCGTTGACCCGCTTTTCGACCTCCTCGAAGCCCCAGTCCTCGAGCGCCACCTCGCCGAGTCCCACGTGGGCTTCGGGCAGATGAGGGTTGATCCGCAAGGCGGCTTGATAATCCGAAACGCTGCCGTCCTTCTCGTCGTTGTTGAACTTCTCGCGCAGCAAATCACCCGCGACGATCCGCGCCGGCCAGTAGCCGCGGTCCAGGCGAGTGTAGGCGGGTTGCAACATCTCGTTGAGCACGTGTTCCGTGCGCCGTCCGATTTCCGTACCGGTGAGCACGCTGAAGCGGTAGAAGCCCAAGGCCGAGTCCGTCATCCACCCCGCATCCTTGGGAAGCTCGCCGCGCTCCACGACCTGACGATCGAACCAGCGATAGGTCTCGACGGCCTCCTCTCGCCGACCGAGATACTCTTGCAGTTGCCCCAAGAGGAGCCGCGCACCCGCGTACCCCGTATCGACCTTGATCGCCTCGACGAGTTGTTGCTCGGCTTCGGCATAACGACCCCCGCGCAGGTAAAGCTCCGCCAGCAAGCGCCGCCACTCGAAACTCGACTCAGCCTTGAGCGCCTCCAACGCCGTGAGGGCCTCGTCATACTTGCCCACCTGCATTCGGCATCGGGCGAGCCCGATCCCGGCGGGGATCGCGTCTTGCGGCTCGACGGCGAGCTTCTCGAACGCCTCCGCCGCCGCGTCGTACGAGCCCTGCATTAAAAGCTCGCCGGCCTCGGTGAGGGTGGGAGCGCCCGCTGGCGACGGTGAACCCGAGCGCGGCACCTCACTAGACGAGGGCGCCGCGACCAGCAGGCTCATCGCCAGCGCGGGGGCCAGGAAGCGGGTTGGATGGATGATGACTTGCAATGCCTTTGCGATCCGGGCAGGCACGGTGAATCGTGGCGACACTCAACGTGTCCGCGTTTTCCTCGATACGAACCGGAGATCAAGCCTCTGGCCCAGGGAGTCGGCGATCCGGTGAAGCATGGAAAGGGAATGCCCTTCATAGTCCGCGTCCTCGAGACGAGCAATCACGGACTGTTTCGTTCCTGCCAAATCGGCAAGCTCCTGCTGCGTCAGACCCGCAGTCGTCCGCGCGTCGCAAATCATCTGAGCTACGCGGACGTTGACGGTTTCTCCCTCGATCATAGAGCGCAACGCGCGGTCGTCTCCGGTGATTCGGTCAAGAACGGTGAGGGCGTCGACCGGGTTACGCTTCTTCGAAGCCGAGACCGTACGTGTGCCGCCTCGGGTTCCTGTGGAAAGCCTCCTTCCGTTGGATCGCCCGCTCGATGTCGACATCCCCAACCTCCTTCTCTTTGGTCAGGGCGTGGACCAAGTCGGCGACGCCCTTCCCGTGAAAAAAGTATCGTAGCCGATAGTTCACGTGCCCCTCGCGCACCCGCAACTCGAAGATTCCATCCCGAAGATAATCGGCCATAGGTCGCCGCAGCTCGTGCCCGATTTCCGAAAGCACCCGCACGCGGGCCACGCATTTCGCGTATGCCATACGGTTTCGGCGACGCGACTCCCACAACCAGTCGACGACCGCCGCGTAGAGCGGTATTCGCGATGACGAAAGAACTCCTCGCAGGCTCACCCACATCCCCATGACTCCCCAGCGCCGAAAGACGGAGCCTACAGTTCGCGACGCGTTTTAGCCAGCGCCGCCCGTATGGGGTCCTCAGACTTGGATCTTGGGTTCTCATCCGCACGTGGGACCCGCGGGGAGACTCCGCGGCCACGAAATGTCAATCGAGTGGCACTATCCGCTCGCAGGAGAACTCGGTGGCGGTTGACCGAGGGTACTCGAAGCCCCTTGCGGCTCAGACAATTGACGATCCCGTCGTCGCCAGCCTTGGCCGGAGCACCGCCCGCGCCTCCAAGACCACGCCGGGGGGCTTGTAACCGACCTTCTCAGGCCGACAGGGGATCATTGCCCGACGGTTTTGAGTTCGATGCCCCCAAATCGACGGTCGGGGAGCGAATTCTCGGCGCGGTGGCGGTGAAGTCTTTCAGTAGAGTCCCGCTGAACGGACCATCCCAGTCAAGGTCCGCTTCATCCGTGGAGCGAAGAAGGTTGTCGTCGGCGGACCCCCTCAGCCCACCGGAATGTCACAGTGACGGCACTTAAACGAGGGACGGTCCATTGCATAGGTGACTGTCCCTGGGTCCTCTGGGTGTCGGAACCATCCTTGCCCGTCCCACGGTACTCCGTAATACTCCCGCGCCGCCCGGCGTGCCGTTCATTGCACCGCCAGAAGCATGTCGAAAGTGATTTGCCGCATGGCCCCGTCGCGGCGGACGTCAAGGCGGATCGTGCCCGGTTTCTCGAAAATCGTTCGCCACTGCTGCACATCATAGCCGCTCATCGGTTTGCCGTTGGCAGCGACGATCAGGTCGCCTTCTTTCAGTCCTGCCAGCGCCGCGGGAAGTCCGTCCAGCGCGTACCAGACTTTTCGACCATCGGCCGTGGGCTTGGCTCCGAACCCGGCCGTGTAACGTGGCTCGATCGTGATCGGCGCGGTGCCCCACCGTGCGAACCGCACGGTCTTTTCCCCTTGATCAAACGTGATCGCAAAATGCTTGAAGATTTGGTAACCGATCACCGAGCGCTGGCCCATGAAGTTGAAAATCGGCTCTTGAATTTCGTGCCGCCCCAACATGACGGCACCGTCCATCCGCGCGTCGCGCTGAACGGTCGCGGAGTTCATCCTCCGAACCATGCCAATGGGCTTTGGCGCGCCCTTGGTCCGAACCTTACCCTCCAAATCCGCAGCCAAGATGCCGCCCATCGCAGCCCCGGTATCAAGCATGACCGGAGTTTCCACGCCCGTTATCTTCAACTTGACCCAGGGAATTTGTTGATCGTCCACAAATTCATATTCAAGGATGTCCTGGCCGTCGGCGGGGGGTAGCGTTCCCACTTCCAGAATGAGCTTTCCCCTCGGGTAATCAAACGTGACCAGGCAATCCGCGAACGTGCTAAACGCGAGTACGCCGTCCGGGCCGTCCTGCTGATCGTGCCACACTGCATCGAGATCGCCGATGACGGCTATGCTGTCGAAAAATATGGCGCTGCCGATGCCGATTCGATCAACGGCAACAAGTGACATTTCTTTCGGGGCTTGCCCTGACGCATCGCTGGTGAGCGCCTTACCGATCGTTTTCAGATTCAATTTCTTCGCAAGGTCGTCGTCGATGACCGTGCCGCCTGCGCCCGAATCCACGACAAACGGGAAAGGACCTTGACCGTTGATGGTCAGCTCAATGATGGGGCGACGAATCGATATATCCATCGGCACTTCGATGTGTGGCTCTTTGAGTTGGGCGCGCGGCGGATGCACATGCGCAGCCGCTGGCGCCACGAAATGAGTCAGCATGACCAAAACGACGCCTTGGAAAGTTCGGACGGTATTCTCGCGCATGACCTGTCTCCGTTTTGAGGATGCGTTGTCTCCATTCATCAAACAAATCAACAGACGGATCAAGCGACGAAAACCGGTCGCCGAGTTTGTTGGGAACTGTCGTCGAGAAACAGTGTCAGGATGACTTTTCAGACTACCCGAGCCGCCTTGCCGCGTCCCAAGACCCCTTGACCACCCCTGAGAGGGGGGACGACGGCTTGGATCCCTCCCGACGGCGGGTCCGGAGGCATCGAACCCCCCATTTCCAAGGTCGGCGCAGGGGTTGCAAAAGGGATCGGCCCGGGTATAGTGGGCCGCCAAGAACGTTGTGGAAGAAGGGTGCAGGAAACCATGAAAAAAGAGATTCATCCGAAGTACATGAAGTGCAAGGTGCATTGCGGCTGCGGGGAGTCGTGGGAAACGCGGAGCACGGTGCCGGAAATCAAGATCGAGATCTGCTCCTCGTGCCATCCCTATTTTCGGGGTGGGACGGGGAAGCTGATCGACACGCTGGGCCGTGTTGACCGCTTCACCAAGAAGTTCGGCAGCGACTACTTCGCCAAGGGGGGCAAGAAGCAGCCCGCCGCCACCGCCGCACGCGGGTAGCTGGATTCCAAGAGGCGTTCCACGCGCGAGGACGGCTGCGGTGCGTCCTGCGCGTGGTTCTTTTTTAGGTCGCCGCGGTGGTGGGTCGATGGTACGAAAGACGGATCCCACGGAGTAGGCGAAACGGCCACCGCCCCGGGTCGCGTCCGGCGCAAGTGACACGATGGTCCAGCAAGTCGAAGACATCAACGCCCGGTTGATCGCTCGCTTGCAAGAGTTGAGCGATCGATCGGACGCGCTGCACGAACAGCTCGCCGACCCCGAGGTGGCTTCGAGCGGAGCGAAGACGGTGACCATCACCAAGGAGCTTGGGCGGTTGCGGCGCTTGGTGGATCCTTTCCGGAAGTTTCGCAAAGTTCGTGATGAGCTTGGCCAAACACGCGCCATAAGCGAGGATCGCGGACAGGACCGCGAGTTGCGCGAAATGGCGGAGGCGGAGATCGAAGGTCTTCAGACTCAGCATGACACCATCCTCGACAATCTCAAGGCGGCGATGGTCACGGACGAGGACGCGGCCATCACCTCGATCATGCTGGAGGTTCGGGCGGGGGTCGGCGGCGACGAAGCGGCGCTCTTCGCCCGAGATTTGTACGAGATGTACCTGCGCTTCTGCCAGAGGCGCGGTCTAACCGTCGAAGTGCTCGATCAAAGCGGGTCGGAGTTGGGCGGGCTCAAGGACGTCGTCCTGAGCGTCCGCGGCCCGGATGCCTATCGCCTGCTGGGGTACGAAGGCGGCGGGCACCGCGTGCAGCGCGTGCCGCGGACCGAGGCCCAAGGGCGAGTCCATACTTCCGCGGCGACCGTCGCCGTTCTTCCCGAACCCGAGGAAATCAACATCGAGGTCAACTGGGAACAGGACTGCGAGGAGTTCGTCTCCCGCGCCGGAGGTCCCGGCGGGCAGAATGTCAACAAGGTGTCATCGGCGATCCGCCTGGTCCACAAGGCCACGGGAATCACCGTCTCCATGCGCGACGAGAAAAGCCAGCACAAGAATCGCGCCAAGGCCCGGCGGATCATGCTAACCCGGCTCTACGACGCCCAACAGCAGACGGCGAACGCCCAACGCGACAGCGAGCGCAAGACCATGATCGGCAGCGGCGACCGCGCCCAGCGAATTCGAACCTACAACTTCCCGCAGAACCGCCTGACCGACCATCGCATCAACCTGGACCTCTACTGCCTGGATCGCGTTATGCAGGGCGATCTCGACGAGCTGGTAGAGGCCTTGCAGACGTACGACAAGGAACAGCGGCTTAAGAACCTCTAGCAATGCGAATCACGGCGAAGTCCAATTGGCGATTGATGATTGACGATTGTCCATTGCGACGAGGAGGCCCGTTCGTCCTCGCGGTCTCACTTGTTGCGTGCGCCGCACTCGCCTCGACGACAAGGGCCGACATCATCATCACCTTCGAGGCAACCAACGTCGATGGCGAGCCGATCGGGGAAACCGTCCCCGCACAGAGCATGGTGCTGGTCGATATCCTGCTTTCGGTGGACGAGGCGGACGACCCCCTGCTCGACCTGCGCACCATTCAGTTGGATTTCGAGGCCACAACGGTGACGCTCGTCTTGGATGCGTTTCTTTGGGAATTGCCGGTGGGCGTCGAGGACGATTCCTACTCGAGCTTCGAGGGTCTCCCGCGCCCGCGATTGGTGTATCTGTCCAACACTCGCGTGGGGAATTCCATTATAGATCTGGATCAGAGTCCGTTGCGGGTGGCCACGGTCGAAGTCCGCGTGAACAGCTCCGGTACGCTCGACCTTCGCAACGTCGGTGGGGACCAGGCCGAGGAAGAACTGTTGCTGCGAGCCGGTTTCGAGGACCCCGTCGATTACACCCTCGACGCCCGCAACGTCACCGGCGGCACGTTGCGTCTGACGGTCGAGGGGGCGACCGGGCCGGATTCGGACCGCGACGGCGTGCCCGACTTGGCCGACGACTTTCCCTTCGACCCCACTGAAACCGTCGACAGCGACGACGACGGGGTCGGCGACAACTCCGATGACGATGACGACGGCGACGGGGTGGACGATGATCGCGACCAGTTCCCCGACGATCCCGACGAGGCCTTCGACACCGACGGCGACGGGGACGGGAACAATGCGGACACCGATGACGACAACGACGGCGTTCTCGATGCCGCCGATGCCTTTCCGCTCGATCCCAGGGAGACGCGGGACAGCGACAGCGACGGAGTGGGTGACAACGCGGACCCCGACAGTCCGGATGATCGAAACACGGGCCCGAGGGCGACCGGCGGCATCTGCGGCGGGTCGGTGGGAGCGGCGATGCTCTGGATTCTCGCCGGACTACAGTTGACTACCCGTTTCCGCCCACGCCGACCGGGACGATCCCGCCACGTCAGGGTTGGCCCGTAGCAGGTCGCAGGGCAATTTGCACACCAACCGCGACGGTTGGCGAAATCCGTCCCGGCGTCTATACTCCACTTTCCCCAACGGGGGGTCGATACAACGGCGCGGAGCGGTGGCGGTGAGCACGGTCAGGGTTCTGGAGCGCAGCGATGGAACGACAAACGCAGTTCTCGGTTTTCCTGGCAAACCAACCTGGGGTCCTTTCCCAGATTTTTCGGCAACTCGCCCGATCCAAGGTCAACTTGACCAGCATCGCCATGATGGATTCGACCGAGCACGGGGTGCTCCGCTTGGTGGTCGATGATCCTTTGGGAGCGCGAAACGTCTTTGCGGGGTTGAATGTCCCCGTGACGGAGACGGAGGTTCTGGCTGTGACTCTCCCCAACCGTCCCGGGGCGGCCGCGGACCTGTGCGAACGGCTGGCCTCGGCGCACATCAACATCGGATACATGTACTGCACGGGCGGGGCCGCCGGCGGCAAAACCGTGGTCGTCCTCAAGGTCCCCGACCCCAAGAAGGCCATCAAGGTCCTCGGCGAAGTGGGCAAAGCGCCGCGCCGTGACATGAAGATCAAACTCCGCCGCCCAACCATGACCAACAATAGGCGGTAGGCAACTCCCTCTCTCTCGCAGCGACAGGGTTGGGGCGAGGGCCGGGCTCGGGGCGGGGGGACGTTGGCTCCGTTCGGGGGAGGGAGAGGGGCGGGAGGCGCACGGCAGGTCTGCCTAGAGGCACGCGCTAGGCCGCGATTGTTTTACTTTAGTCACAAATAATCAACAATCTGCTTGACAATGTCAATTCCCATGGTACTATAACAGAGAGGTGTCGAGGAGGGCGGGGCCAGGGATGCGGCTGGATGGGCAGCCGGTGATGGAGCAACGGCGGTGGCGGAAAACGAAAGTCTCGACCTAGATGGGCATAGCAAGCACTGGCGGCGTCTGCTTGCCAAGATCGAGCACAACGAATCTGTCGACGATTGCGCCGACGCAGGCGTGCGGTGCTTGTACAAAATCTTCAAAGCGCTACTGAGGCTGCATGTCCCGTTAGACGAGGTACTCGGGGCTGCGGACCGCCGCGATCATCAGGCAATTCGAGATATCATGCGCCAGTGTCCCAGTGCCCGGGACTTCCTGCAGCTCTTTCTGTACTACGCAACCATCCACTGCGACCGTATGCCACTGCTGGAGAGCGTCGCGCGCGCGGCGGTAGAGACAATCCTAGATCAAATCGAAATCAAATGGATCGGTCGGCGTCCACAGGCTGATATCGCGTCGTTCAGGGCCTTGCGTCCAAAGTTAATCACTGGGATGGGACCAGGGATCGCGAAGTTGGCGCGATGCCTCGCGACCGCACCGACGAACCCGCCAAGGATGCCGGCAAAACCGCCGGAACGCAGGGAACAAGAGCACCACGAATTGCTCGAGTTGTCGTTGCGGGAACCTTGATCAGGATCAAACGGATGATCGACCGAGGGCTTAGTTTCACGATCGATTTCGTATGTCGTCGCGACCGCATGGTCGGCGAGATTGCTGGCGTTGGCAAAGTGAGATTGAATGAACACGCTCTGTCGGCAGCGATGTTGCACGCGCTGCCGCCTTTGGCCGGCGATCTCCTCCGGATCGGGCTGGCAGTCTCCACGGCGGATCGACTTACACGCCGACCAAAGCGACAGGGATCGGGCGGGGCTCGCGCAATACGCTTGGATGTTGGGGTCGTCGAGCCCGACTTTTGGAACGAGCGAGGGACGACTGAAGTGCTCTGCCAGGCCCTCGAACTGCTGAGCGCCGATAACTGGGATCTTGTCTTCCATGGCGGAAGGAGATACCCAGTCCAGGAGTACCTACATTGCCTCGGCACGCGTGGTGCGAAGATATGTCTGTATTCCGGCGGACTCGACTCCGCGGCAGGTCTTGCGACGCGGTTGAGTGGCGCGGAGGAGCCGCTTCTCCCTTTGTTTGCTCGGCTCCAAGGGGTACCGAGGAGCGCAACGCTTGGACAGCTTGATCATCTGGGACGCCGGTACGGAGTTCAACTACGTCCGCTCGTCGTCCAACTCGCTTTCGTACGACCTCAGGAATTCACTCACCGGTGCCGCTCGTTCCTGTTCGCAGCGTTAGCGGGATCGGCCGCGTGCGCCGAAGGTTCGTCGGAGGTCGAGGTCTATGAAAGCGGCGTCGGAGCCATCAACTTGCCGTTAACGTATGGTATGGTAACAGGCGCACGCACGACCAAATCCTCCCACCCGTGTTTCCTCCGCGTGATGGGCGAACTGGTCAGCCGCGTAGCGGGTCGTCGAGTCGACTTCGCACTCCCGCACCGGGATCGAACGAAGGCCGAACTTGTCCGAGTGATCGTTGCGGACGGGCTGGAAGAACTTGCAAGGTCTACGGTTTCTTGCGTTCAACTTCGCGGCAGAGCCAAGCAATGTGGATACTGCGCGGCGTGCATTGGGCGTCGACAAGCGATGATTACAGCGGGCATTGTCGAGCCGGTAGGCGCGTACGAGTACGACCTGTTTGGGCCGCCGGAAGTCACGAACGCCATCCCCCTCGAGAAACTCAATTACCTCAAGGCCACGTTGAAGCAGGTCGATCGGTTGGGCGAACTCGGACATCGCCACCTGCCTGAGTGGTTTTTGAGTTACTCGCTGGGAACCCGGGTCGAAGACAGCGCCGCGGCGCTTGAGCCCTGGGTGCAGGTGCTGCTGCGATATCGTAAGGAATGGCTTGACCTCGTAGCGTTGGGGCAATCCAGAGGGTGGAACTGGGCGCGTTGGTTGCCGGTGAGTTCTGCGGCCTAAAGGGGGAGGCGTACGGCGATGATGGACCTAGAGCAAGGTGACCCTCGGCTCATCGGACAGCGCCTTGTGGGGGCGCGGAAAGCGCGGGGCGTCACACAAGAGAAGGCCGCGGCGCACCTGGGGTGCAGTCGGCCTACGCTGATCGCGATTGAAAAAGGTGATCGACGCGCCACGGAGGCGGAAATCGTCAAGCTGGCGAGCTTCTACGGTCGGTCGGTGCATGAAATCGTGCGTCCGGGCGTCGAGGTTGTGGAATTTGCGCCGCACCTTCGGGCGGTGGTCCAGACAGGATCGCCGTCGGCGGACGTTCTCGATCGCGCAATCGAGGAATTGCAGCGCTTTGCGGAGGATTATCGTGAGCTGGAACGGGTGTTAGATGCAAAGCCGGTTCATGCGTACCCTCCTGAGATTACCCCCCCTGAACGGGGCAATCTTGTGGACTTCGCGGCGGACATGGCCATGCGCGAGCGGGAACGACTGGGGTTGGGCTCGGAGCCCATTCTGAATCTCCGGCAGGTGCTGGAAACGGAGGTCGGGCTGCGGGTATTCTACGGAAAGATGCCCTCCAATATCGCGGGGATGTTCGCCTATACGTCGGAACTGGGTTTTTGCGTTTATATCAACCAGAACCACCCGATCGTGAAACGGCGCGCGACGCTCGCCCACGAGTACGGTCATTCCCTGTGTGACCGTCACAAGCCGGGCATTGACTACACGGACGGAAACGGTCGTAAGCCCGCGTCGGAGCGGTTCGCCGAATCGTTTGGGCTCAGCTTCCTGATGCCGGGCAGCGGCGTTCGTCGGAAGTTCCATGATATCGCGGAGTCCACGGGAGACTTCAAGGTGGCGGACCTTTGCCGACTCAGCGCCTACTTCTGCGTTGCGGTTCAGGCCATGACGCTGCGCTTGGAGGAGTTGGGGCTAATCGCAAAGGGAACGTGGAATCTTCTCTCGGACGAGGGATTCAAGCCGCGCAAGGCGCACGAAGAGCTCGGACTCGCACCGAATGTAGCGGAGTCGGGTGAACAGTACCCCGAGCGATACAAGTTCTTGGCCGTGCATGCTTTCCAGGCGGGTAAGTTGAGTGAGGGTCAATTGGCTCGTTTCCTGCGATGTGATCGAGTGAGCGCACGGGTGATCGTTGCGAGTTGTCTCGATCAGTCTTTCGTGGATTCGAATGGGCACACCCTGGCGCGGATGATGCCGTTCGAAGAATCGTTGTTACACGCCCGTCCGTAGGTAACGTGAGGTAATGGGCGAAGCCATCGTTGACGCGTGTTGCTTTATCAACCTATACGCGACGGGCGAGATGGCCGCGTTCTTGGGAGAGTCGTCATGGACGTTCTACATCGCCCGTGCTGCTTTGGCGGAGTCGCTTTTCATTCGGTCGCACGACGCGGAGGGCAATCCGACCCGCGAGCCGATCGACTTTGCTCACCTCATTTCGCCTGGGTTGATCACAATCACTGAAATCGGAGACGCGAACGAAATTGAGTTGTATGTCCAGCTGGCGGCCGAGCTCGAGGATGGGGAAGCGATGGGACTGGCCATTGCGAAAGTTCGTGGGTGGGTGCTGGCTACGGATGACCGAAAGGCAAACCGGCTTGCGAACAAGTTGGGTGTCAAGGTACTGACGACACCGGAACTCTTGCAGGATTGGGCGAAGTGCATGAAGGTTCCGCAGACGAAACTGGGCGCGATGCTCAGACGTGTAGAGTCGAGCGCGCGTTTCGTGCCCGCCGCAGACGCACCGGGGCATGCGTGGTGGTCGGAGCTTGTCGGATAGGAGTTTCGAATCGCCTCGCTGCATCGGCGAGCCCAGTGCCGATCTGCGGGGCGTGATCTTCGGTTGGCTGGGACCTAAAAACGGGGCCGCCATTCGATTCTCACCGGGTCTCATGTTACGGCCATTGCGTTGACGTTTTTTCGTGGTCGTCCTGAAAGCCCGCCGTGGGGTGGGGTCAGGCGGCGATTTCGATGGTGGCGCGGGCGGTGACGGTCGCGGCTGGGTCGCTGCACGATACGCCGGTGCAGGACCCAAACGACCTCCGCGGGTAATTCGTTCCGTGGTTCTACTTCGGGCCGGGTTTGGGCAGTGAAAAACGATCGCGGATGGTGGCGTAATCATCACCGCCCATGCGGGATACCAGGTCGATCTTGCTCACGTCGGCCGTGCCGTCGGGCAGGAGAATTTCGTCCGCCACGTGGAAGCAGAGGATTTCCGCGATGCAAATGTTGGCCGATAGCGGACCGTTGCCCACGGGAACGATTTGCAACAAGCGGCATTCCATGTGTACCGGCGACTCCGCCACGCGCGACGGTTTGACGAACCGGCTGGGAAGCGGCGTGAAGCCCGCGGCCTCGAACTCATTGACTTCCGGCCCAAAGGCGTACGAGGCTTCGTTCATCGCCTCTTTGATTGAGTAGGGCACGACGTTCACCACGCACTCGGGCACCGCCCGCAGGTTAATGATCGTGTCTTTCGACGTGCCGTCCGCCCGCGTACAAGGCGAGAAGATCACCGCCGGCGGATTCGACCCCACCCCGTTGAAAAACGAAAACGGCGCCAGGTTGGGCACGCCCGCGCTGGATATCGTGGACACAAAGGCAATCGGCCGCGGAATGACGCAGGACAACAGCGTCCTAAAGTTGTCCCGCCGATCGCGCTGCGAAGTCACCAGGGACGTGAACTTGCCGTGTGCCTTCATGGCGGCTCGATCGCACCACGCCGCGAACCCGCGGGGGTCAGTTCGCCGACTGAAGCTTCTTGCACAGTTGATAGTGTTCGAGCACGCGCTGCGAGATTTCTCGATCCGTCTCCGGCGCCGCGGCCACGGCGTCCTTTTGCAACGCGATGGCCCGATCCAGATCGCCTATCTGGTAGAGCGCCTGGGCGTAGGTTTCGATCGTTCGCCGGTCGCGCTGCCCTGCGGCCTCGTACGCCGCCCGCCCGGCCTCGATCGCCAGGTCCGGCGTCCGCGTGGAAAGGTCGTCGTTTTCGCACAGCGTTCGGGCCACGCTCTGCATCGCCCGGGCGTTGCCTTTGTGCTTGCCGATGTGATCGCGGATGGTCTTGCGGAAAACGTCGCCCCTCTTGGGATCATCCACGTAGAGGGACGTCAGGACCTGCATGGCCGTTTCGTTGGCCGGGTCGATCCGCAGGATGTCCACCACGCCTTCCCACACCGCCTCCCGCTGACCCAATTGAAACGCCATCTCCAAGGTCTGGAAGCGCTTGGCCACCTCCTGCTCGACGCTTGCCGCGGCCTTGGCGGCCGCCACGTCGTAGCTTCCCCCGATCACGTCGGGCAGCACCTTCTCCAACGCCGGATCCAGCGGACTCCCATGCCAAACCACTTTGCCGTCGCGCCCCACGAGGAAAGCATAGGGAATGCCCGCCACTTCGCTGGGCATGTAGGCCTGCGTGGTGGACCCACCGTCGTCCATGGCCACCGTGTAGGACATGTTCGCGCCCTGTTCCTTCACGAATTGCTTGATATCCGTCGGCGAATTACGCGGGTCCGGGTCGGTGACGCCCACGATCACCAGGTCTTTGTCGTGTTTCTTCTGGTATTGGGTGAGCAGCGGGACGCTCGCCTTGCACGGCGGGCACCAGGTCGCCCAAAACTCGATCATGTGAATCTTCTTGGCCGCGTCTTTCGCCAGGTTCACCGCGTCGCCGCGCACCCATTCCTTGATCTTCAACGGCGGCGCCGGGTCGCCGATATTCAACTCCGCCGCGGCCTGGAGACCGCCCAAGAGCGTTGCGAGACACGTTACAACCGCTGAACCACGTCGCATCATCGAGACCCCATCCCGTTAGAGTACCTACCGCTACACCATCATGTGGCGTCACCCGTTGTGGGTGACGCGGAACATCAGATCCGTTTCCGGTGCCTCTAGCCCCGTACTCCCGCGAGCCCGCGTGCCCCGGTCGTCTTTCCGGCACCTATCCGCCGCAGACGCCGACATCCTTCCTCCAAATCCGCCATTTTTTTGGCGAAGCAGAACCGCAGTTGGTTATCGCCGTCCGCGGGGTTTCGGTAGAACGCCGAACCCGGCACGGTGGCCACGCCAACCTCGCTGAGGATCGACTCCGTCGCCGCGACGGCGCTTCCCCACCGCCCCGCCTCGAACGACGCCAGCATATAATAGCTGCCGTCGGGCACGAACGGTGTAAAGCCGATCTCTTGCAGCGTTTCCGCCAGCATCTCCCGCTTGGCAAGGTAATCGGCCTGCATCTCCGTATAGTACGCCTGCGGCAAGGCCATGCCCGACGAAACTCCATGTTGCAAAGGCGCGGGCGCGCAGATGTACAGCAGATCGTTCACCACCGACACGCGGTCCATGATCTCCGCCGGACCCACCACGTATCCGATCCGCCAGCCCGTGATCGCGTACGTTTTCGAACCCCCGCTCATGGTCAGCGTGCGGTCGCGCGCTTCGGGAAAACGCCCCACGCTCACGTGCGGTTTGCCATAGGTGATGTACTCGTAGATTTCGTCCGTCGCGATCCACACATTGTGGCGTTTGGCAAGGGCCGCGATCGAACGAAGCTCCGATTCCGTAAATACTTTTCCGCTCGGATTGGCCGGGGTGCAGATCAGGACCATCTTCGTCTTCGGCCCAAACGCCGCAGCCAGCTCCGCCTCGCTGAATTCCCACGTCGGCGGGCGAAGATCGACAAACCGCACGCCGACGCCGAACAGCTTCATCATGTTGACGTGGTAACTGTAGAACGGGGAAAAGACGATGCACTCGTCGCCGGGGTTGAGCGTCGCCAGGGACACACAAGCGAATCCCCCCGCCGACCCCACCGTCACCACCACTTCCGTCTCGGGGTTGCACTCAATGCCGTTGAAGTCGCGCATCTTCGCGGCGATCGCGGTCCGCAGTTCGATGACCCCGCGTAGATTCGTATAACTCGCCCGATCCTCGTCGATCGCCCGCTTGGCCCCCTCCTTGACCGCCGAGGGCGCCGGTTGATCGCAGACTCCCTGCGAAAGGTTCACCCCGCCCGACGCGGCGCAAATGGCCGAGAATCGGCGTATGTCCGACTGCTTGATTGACCTCACTCGATCGGCGATCGGCCTGTCCATACCCACATCCTCCTTCCGTCACACCGCCCCGTGCGGCCTGGAATCCATTCCAACTTGCATAACCCGGAGAGTATACGCGGTTGAGGCAAGAGGCACAAACCCGCCGCGGTTTCCCGCATGTGCGAACCTGTCTCGCCTGGCTTCTTTTTCCGACGCCGACCCCGCGCGGGTGCCATTGGCGGCTTGCCCGCCAGTGCCGACCCATGCACCGGTCCCGCCTTACCCGCTCCGCCGCCACCAGCAAAGCGAAAGAAGAGCCCATAGCAGGTCCGCGTGGTCGGTCCGACGGGTCAGATGCTCCTGGTACACGCGTTCGACGACGGGGTAGGAAAGCAAACCCAGCGAATCCACCACCGGGCGGGTCACCACATCGTGGAACAGCGTCCGCAACGGCCCGCGGAGGTACTCACCGATGGGCACCTCGAAGCCTTGTTTGGAGCGGCCCAGAACCGCGTCGGGAAGGTGACCACGATAGGCGTCCGTAAGGATCCTCTTTCGCATTCCCCGCTCGATCTTGAACCAGCTCGGCATCGACAGGGCCAGCTCGACCACCTGAAAATCGAGAAACGGAACGCGCACCTCCAGCGAATGCATCATGCTCGCCAAGTCCACCTTTTGCAGCATGTCCGCGGGAAGCTGATGTTGCAGGTCGAACGCAAAGACGCGACTGAGCCCGTCGCGACCGTCCAGATGCCCCGTACTCTGCTTCGCAAACTCCAACGTCCGCAGGTCGCAAGTCAGCGGCAGCCTGCGATTCACGATCAGGTCCTCGACCTCCGGCGCTAGAATGCGCGACCAGGCCACGTGCCGCGACAACGGATCACCGCCCGCGACGCGCAGCAGCTTGCGGAACTGTCGCACCCGATTCCCCAACCCCGACGACCGCGACGAGGCCAGCGCGCTCAAGAGCGGTTCTACGAAAGCCCGTCGCAGGACTCGCGGCACCCGGTAATAGGATTCGATGGCCTCATGGCCGAGGTATCGCCAGTATCCTCCAAACAGTTCGTCGCCGCCGTCCCCGCTGAGCGCCACCGTGACCGACTGCCGCGCGAACCGCGAGACCAACGCCGTGGGGAGAATCGAGCTGTCCCCCACCGGCTCGCCGAGATGATCGAGCACCCTCGGTATCGCATCGAGCACGTCACCCTCGGTCACCACCAGTTCGTGATGCTCCGTGCCGAACCGCTCCGCCACCAGCCGCGCGTAGCGCGTCTCGTCGTAGTTTCGTTGCCCCTCGTATCCCACGCTGAACGTCTGAACCGGCCGTCCGATCGCCTCCGCCAGGTGCGACACGACGATCGACGAGTCCAACCCCCCGGAAAGAAACGCCCCAATGGGCACGTCGGAAACGCGGCGGCGAACCACGGCGTCGCCCAGCGCCCGGCGCACGCGGCTGCACGCCTCGCCGTAGTCCATCGTAGTCGGGTCAGGAAACCGCGGTTTGGGGGTGTAGTAACGAACCGGCGCCTCGACCCCGGCCTCATGAAACCCGAGGTAATGACCGGGAGAGAGACGTCGAGCGCGGGAATAAATCGTCGCCGGGTGGGCGATGTAGCCGAATTGCAGATGTTGCACGAGAGCGTCCGCGTCGACGCTTCGATCCCACCCGCCGAGCAACGTAAGGGCCCGCAGCTCGCTGGCGAACTGCAGGGAATCCGCATCCGCCACGTAGAAAAGCGGCTTGACCCCGAACCGATCGCGGCTCAGAAATCCCGAGCGCGTCTGCGAATCATAGAACCCCAGCGCCCACATCCCGTTGAAGCGCGCAAACGCCTCCACGCCCCAGCGAGCGCAGGCGTACAGGACGACTTCCGTGTCCCCGTCGGTGACGAAAACATCGCCCGCGGATTCCAGCTCCGCCCGCAGCTCCCGGAAGTTGTAGATTTCCCCGTTGTAAACGAGATGAAACCGCCCGTCGCCGCCGTGCAGCGGTTGATCCGCGTTGGCCGAGGGGTCCAGAACTCTCAGCCGCGTGGCGCCCAGTCCGGCCCGGCCCGCGCTATCTGTCCACACCCCGACATGGTCAGGCCCGCGATGTCGAAGCGCGGCACAAGCTCGATCCAGCGGCTCCCGCTCGACCGGCGCTCCCCCGAAACGGATGATTCCACAAATCCCACACACCCAAACGGAGTACGTTACAACGCCGGCCTCCGTTCAGGTAGCCTCGGGGCGCGTCCCCCTCGCTCGAAACCCCGATCCCAATGGGGCGGCGGCCCCTCCGAGGACGCGGTGTCGGTCGCGCGAACGGTCGCCGAGGTCCGTTCGAACCGTGCCGACCGCGACGGGACACCATCCGTCGCCCTTCATTGCGAAACCGGGCTTCCCAGGTACTCCGCAACGTCCGCCAGTTCGAACGATCGAATTCCTACGACCACCCGCCAGAAGAGTCCGACCGGGCGCGGCGGCGGTTCGATCAACGTACGCGCCGCGGGGTTCTCCACCGGGTTAGAACGCTGCGAGCTGGTTGTCGGCACGATTTCGGCCGTCCCCGCCTGAGGCTCGTCGAGGCCGTCCCTATCGCCGGGCGCGGGCGAGGCATCGGACGGCGCGGAAACAGCTTCGACGTCCGGGTCGTCTGTGTCGTCGTCGCAGTCCGACGGGCACGGACCCAACGAGTCACCATGCTCCAAGTGCGAAGCGACGGCGGGATCGCCGACGACGATCGTGTGGGCGTGATCTCCACCTCCGGGTGGGACGTGACACAGGACCGTCTTGCCCTCCGCAACCGGATCGCCGCAGCCCCTGCACTCGTCGTCCTCCTCATCGCACACCTGTCCCTTCTCGCACGGAGGGTCACCAGGTAGGCACTGACCGTCCTCATCGCACGTTTCCTCACCGTTGCAAAACTCGCCGTCATCGCAATCCTGGTCGCGGCGGCACTCCTCGACCACCGGGCAATCCACCTCGCCGATCGTCCGGAAAACTTTGGCGTGTTGAACCACGACTTGGCCGGGAGGCGTCTCGAAGAACTCCACACCCGCGATCGTGTACGACACGCGCTGGTCCACCCTCGGCTCGCCAAGCAGATTCCACTCGAAGGCCAAAAAGTCCCCTGCCAGAAGGTCGGCGGGCAGACACAACCCGTGGGCGGTATCGTTGTCGGCATTGTTAAGCGGCAGATCGACGACGATCAGCGTTCCCGCCGGATCTGGCGCCGGCGGATCGTCGAGCTTGATGAACCGCGGATCGCCGTAGGCATGGATGCCCATGCCGTGACGGGCGCGGAAGGCGTCGAGACGCACGACAAAGCAATCTTCGACCGGACCTTCGCGCCAGAAAACCATCCGCATGGTGACCAGGTTCCCGCGGCCCGCCGTCGCGGCGCGGGAATAGGTGTGCGGAACGAGTACGCGGTAGGCGACGACGTTGGTCGGTCCCAAGGCCGGCTCTTCAATGGGGTCGGGCCGCGGTCCGTCGCCGGTGGGGATCGACCGATACGCCCCTTGGCCGATGGTGAAAAAGTCGTCGATGAACACGTCGAACAACACGGCGCCACCGCCGTCTCCGCCCGCCCCGCGGCAATCCAGGGCGTTGAAGAAGCCGTCATCGTTCACGTCCTCGTTGGGTTCGCCGACACCGTTGCCGTTGAGGTCCCAGCAGCTTAGACCGCCCTCGCCCCGCGCCCCTTGACAGTCAAGAACCGTGACGTGCCCGTCGTCGTTGACGTCCTCGTCGGGATCGGCGACGCCGTTGGCGTTGAGGTCCCAGCAGTGCAACCCGTCGAGCCCGTCTTCACCATCGACGCCGTCCGTCCCGTCGGCGCCGTCCCGACCGTCGCCGCCGTTGAGGCCATTGGTCCCGTCCTGCCCGTCGGTTCCGTCGGTTCCGTCGGTGCCGTCGGCGCCATCGACTCCGTCCGCGCCGCGGCAGTCGAGTGACGTGAAGAAACCGTCGAGGTTCACGTCTTCCTCCGGCTGGCCGATGCCGTCGGCATTCAAATCCCAGCAGCTTATTCCCGGTGCCCCATCCCGTCCGTCGGCGCCGTTCTGTCCGTTTGTCCCGTCCTGACCGTCTACTCCATCGCGTCCGTCGGCGCCGTCCGTTCCGTCGCGGCCGTCCGCACCGTCGGCCCCGCGGCAATCCAGCACGGAAACGACTTCGTCGTGATTGACGTCCTCGTCAGCATCGGGCAATCCGTTGGCATTGAGGTCCCAACAGTGCAGACCATGGACCCCGTCGCCGCCATTCTGGCCGTCCGTCCCGTCAGCGCCGCGACAGTCCAACGCAGTGAAGAACCCGTCGTCGTTGGCGTCCTCGTCGGGCTGCCCGATGCCGTCTCCGTTGGTGTCCCAACAACGGATTCCGTCCACTCCGTCCCGCCCGTCGGTTCCGATTTGACCGTCGGCACCGTTGACGCCATCGGTTCCGTCCTGACCGTCGGCACCGTTGACGCCGTCGGTTCCGTCCTGCCCGTCCGCGCCGTTGACGCCGTTCGCGCCGTCGGCCCCCCGGCAATCGAGGGCGGTGAACATTCCGTCGGCGTTGAGGTCCTCGGCGGGATCAGCTGACCCGTTTCCGTTGCCGTCCCAGCACTGCAGACCGTTCGCCCCGGCGGCTCCATTGGCTCCGTTCTGGCCGTTGATTCCGTTGGCCCCGCCGGATCCGCTTTGTCCGTTCACGCCGCGGCAGTCCAGGGCATCGAACCGACCATCGCCGTTCATGTCTTCCGCCGCGCCGTGCCGTCCGTCGCCGTCCACGTCCCAACACGAGGTTCCCTCCTCCCCAGGGGGACCCGCAACGCCGGCCGTGCCGCTCGCCCCATCGAGTCCGCGGCAATCCAGGGCATCGAAGAATCCGTCGCCGTTGACGTCCTCGCCGCGATCCGCGAGTCCATTGCCGTTGGAATCCCAACATGCCATCCCATTGGCACCCTCCGCGCCGACGCAATCCCGGGCGTCGAACGATCCGTCGCCGTTGACGTCCTCGTCCGGATCGGCGACACCGTCACCGCTTGTGTCCCAACAACTGCGTCCTTCAGGCCCGGGGAGGGGTTCGCCCGCCGGAGGCTCGCCGCCGTCGGCGCCGGGCCCGCCGCCCAGCTGACCATTGCTCAGCAAGGCGATGGCCAACGTACCGAAGTTGAAGAGCAGGTCGCGCTGGTAATCCTCCATCCCCAGAAAGTCGTTCCCACCGCACCCCGAAAGGGCGAGCGGCGGTCCCGCGACAAGCCCGGCGATGAGCAGTAGGCCCGCCAGCGTGTTCCTCGCGGACATCCGGCGCGTGGTTTGGCGTTCGGTCATGGCATGCACTCCTTTCGTACAATGGGCCGCGGCCAACGTCCCCGGTCGCAGCCGAAAAGAACAACGACGCTCTCACCTCCGCTGCAGCTCCCCTCGGCAGTCGCGGAGGTCCGGTGGGAAAGGGCTCACATCGAGCCGACGTGATGGATGGATCCTCGCCGGAGAAATGAATCAGGATGATCGTATCGAATCTTGTCCGGCAAGGCGCTGCCCCTGCCCCTCCCGCCGTCATCGTACCATCCCCCAGGGTCGTGGAACAAGTCCCGCCCCGCGGGCCTCTGCAAGTGGGGCGTGCCCGCGACGATTGCGGCATTCGACATTCGAGGTTCCCTCCCCTAGCGTTTCCGTATGTCCGTCGTCGGTCACGGTCTGGACCTCGTGGAATGTGCCCGGATCGCGATGATCCTCGAACGCCACGAACATCGCTTTCTCGATCGAATTCTGACGCCTGCCGAACAACAGCGCGCCCGTGAGTACAAAGACCCGATCCCCTTCATCGCCGGGCGCTTCGCCGCCAAGGAGGCCATCCTAAAAATGATCGGAACCGGTTGGCGCGGACAGATCGCCTGGACGGATATGGAAGTTCTCCCTGACGCGATGGGTCAGCCGATCGTGGCCCTACGCGGCGAAACCGCCCGCCGCGCCGATCAACTCGGCATCCGCCGGGTCGTCCTCTCCATCACCCACACCGCCCAACACGCCGCCGCTTCGGCCATCGGTGTGGGCGACTGATCCGCCACGGCCGGCGAAATCCGCCCGTTGCAACCTCCCCCGATTTCGTCGATAATGGCCGCTTACCGGGGCCATGGCGCAGTTGGGAGCGCGTCTGCATGGCATGCAGAAGGTCGCGAGTTCGAGTCTCGCTGGCTCCAGTCACAAACGAAGTCGCGATCGCAGCGGCCGTCGCCGCTCAAGAACCTAAGATCCTGCCCGGCGAACGAATCAAGGAAGACGTGTCACCCGCCGCCGCGTTTCCGCCCGCGGGTGAGCGGTTCGAACGAGTCGCCGGTTTCTCGCGTCAGCGGGGAATCGCACTTGGAACAAACCGGATCCGTCTCCATCGGGACCCACTCCCCGCCGTGTACGCGAAGGTGCGACACGCGCGACCGTCCGGATTCGTCGGCCTCGAAACGCACCGCGACTTCGATCGGACCGTGGGTCTTGCACTCATACGCGGTCACCGCGTACGCCGGCCGAGCGCACATGGCGCAAGGCCGATCGCTCGTCTGACCCCGCGCCGAGAAGGTGTGCCCAGCCTCGCACCTCCAACTCAACTCCACGTCCGAGATCGACCGCCGATACACCGCCACCGCCGGCTCGGGACGCCACCAGCGCCACGCCGCAAACGCCACCGTCGCCGCCGCCAACGCCAGCATCAAGCTCAACGTCGCGTTGCGCGAAAGCGTCCGCCGCTCGACGATCCGCACCGTGGGACGACGCGGCGCCGAGGGACGGTCCGAGTTCGCTTCCAACGTGGGTGTTACGGGGACGGGATGGAGCCGGTCCACCAGAAGAGCTGGTCCTTCGCAAAGGAGTAGTGAAAAAGCCTTGTATCCGTGCAAAGCGTGCATCCGCCGCCCGCACAGTTCGGGTAGTAACGGGCAATGGGACTGCGCAGCAACTGCGTCGTTCGCACATCGCGAACCCCGCCGCCGACGGTGAGCACGTGAATTCCCACCCCGTGTCGCGTGGTGAGCCAGGATCCCGCGGGAGTGTCGGAGAACGGATCGAAGCCGTCGCCCCACATCAGCAGACTGTCGTTTCGCGTGGGTCCCGAAATCGGTTCCCCTCGCTTGCCAGGGAGTCCGTCGTCAGGCCCCATGTCCGCCGAAAGAATAGTGTCCAACGGACGACGGGCCGAGTGTCGATCGAGGTTGGCCAGCATCCCGCCGTTCACCGTCAAGATGAAGTTGTTCAGGCCGTAGCTCGCAAAGTCCGCCACCACCGGTTCTCGGATCCTCGAGGAAAAGGCCGCGAGACGAAATCCGTACGGATCGCGCGGGCAACGCAAAACCAGCGGATCGCCAAGGTACGTCGGATAGAGCTTGCCGAACCAGGGCTCCGCGACGTGTCGTCGACCGCCTGCGTTGGGCTCCGACGACGGCAGCCACCCGTCGTTCTCATACCGATACATGTCCAGACTTTGGCCGAGTGCGCGAAGATGATGGCGACAAACCGTCGCCGCCGCCAAGTCCGTCGACCGCTTCAACGACGGGATCAACAGCGCGGTGAGGAACCCCACCACGGACATCACCACCAATAACTCGATGAGTGTGGACGCGCGGCCACACCGCGACCGTCCTCCGCCCGACGCGAATCGAACTGGAGCACCCTTAGCGCGCATAGAACTAGCCCAAGAGCCTACACCATGCCCGCCGCTCACGCAACAAAAATCCACAACAACGTTCCCAACGATTTTTCGCCGCCCAACCGGCCCCCAGCCGCGATACCTTGAATCCATCCTGAACCGTCGGGCGCTGGCAATGGCCGTTCCATCGTGGTAGACTCGTTTGGGGCCGCGACGGTTGGAGTAGAGCGCGTAAAGCTGTAGTCGCTCTTTATTCAGATTTAGTGAACAAATGAATTCTCTCGGAAAACGGATCAGCGACGAGCTACTCCCCTTTGTGGTTCAACCGGGCCAATACATTGGTCGGGAGATCAACCAGCTTGTGGCCCCGGGCGATTGGGAGCGGGCGGAAGTGCGCGTGGCCATTGCCTTCCCCGATTCCTACACCATCGGGATGAGCCACCTGGGCTGCCAAATCCTCTATTGGCTTGTGAACCATACCCCGGGATGTTGTGCGGAACGGGTGTACTGCCCTTGGTCCGACGCCGAGGGGCTGATGCGAACGAAGCGGATTCCGCTGTTTACCTGGGACACACGCCAGCCTGTATCCTCGGCGGATATCCTTGGGGTGTCGTTGCAATACGAAATGGCGTTCACCTCGGCCCTCCAGATTCTAGACTTGGCCGGCATCCCGCTGCGGTCGGAGGACCGCGACGATTCGCACCCCTTGGTGATCGCGGGCGGACCCCAGGCCGACAACCCCGAACCGATGGCCCCCTATCTTGATCTCGTCGTGCTCGGCGACGGGGAGGCCTCCATGGCCGCGATCGTCGATGCCTACCGAGAGATGAAGTCCGGCGGCGTGCGTCGCCGTGACATGATCCGGCTCATGGCTCGGCGCTTCCCGTGGATCTACGCTCCGTCCCTCTACGACGTGCAATACAACGCGGATCAAACCGTGCGGAGCATTCATCCCACGGAGGCCGGCATCCCGACCACGATCGAACGCTGTCAGACGGACGACTTCGACGAGGCCCCCTTTCCGATTCGCCCGCTGGTGCCCTACGTCGAGGTGGTCCACGACCGCATCGCCATCGAGATCATGCGCGGGTGTCCGCAGCGCTGCCGTTTCTGTCACGCGGGATACACCAAAAGGCCGCTACGTACCCGCAGCGTGGACCGCATCCTGGGCATGGCCGAGGAGATGTACTGGGCCACGGGCGTCGATGAGCTCGGGTTGCTCTCCTTGTCGACCGCGGATTACCCCGACCTGCGTGAACTGGCCGACAAGGTCAACAACCGTTTCGCCTCTCGGCGGGTGAACATCTCCGTTCCCTCCCTGCGCGTGGACAAGATGCTCCAGAACATCCCCTGGATGGTGAACTCGGTGCGGAAGAGCGGTTTGACCATCGCCGTCGAGGCCGCCAACGACGACATGCGCGCCGCGATCCGCAAACACGTCACCGACGGCGACCTCCTCGACGGCGTTCGTGCGGCCTACAACGCGGGCTGGCGGACGGTGAAACTCTATTTCATGGCCGGTTTCCCCGGCGAGAGACCCGAGGACCTCGACGGCATCGTCAGCCTCAGCCGCAAGGTCAGCGACGCTCGCCGCGAATTGGGCAAGGGTCCAGCCAACGTCAATGCGTCGGTCGGATGGTTGGTGCCCAAACCGTACACGCCGTTCCAATGGGCGGCGCAACCGCGGGCGGAATATTTTCACGACGCGCGCCGGCGCATGGCCGAACTGCTCCACAGGGATGGGGGGACGCAGGGACGCAGGGACTATGGGACGAAGAGAAAAGGGAAACGCAGCGGCCCGGTGAAGATCAAGACCCACAACGTCGAGCGCTCCATCCTCGAAGCCGTCTTCGCCCGCGGCGATCGCCGGCTTGCCGAGGTCGTCGAACATGCGTTCAAGAACGGCGCTCGATTCGACGGTTGGGACGAGTGCTTCAAGGACGACATCTGGCAACGCGCCTTCGACGCCACGGGCATCGACCCGGCCTTCTACGCGCATCGCGAGCGCCCGCCGACGGAGGTCTTCCCCTGGTCCCACCTCCACGGCGGCCCGCCCGACGACTACCTCGCCCGCCAATACGACGACGTGTTCGTCCAGGTCGGCATGGGGCGACCGCAGCCTGCCCTTGCGGGGACTGCGTAAAACACGGTACATTACGGGCACCTAAAATCCGGGTCACCGCGGATCGACAACCCATGGTCAGCGACGTACTGAGAAGTCCGATCATACAAGAACTCGGCCGCGTGTTACGCGCCGTCTACGGCGATCGGGAGCGCGGGATCGTCCTGTATGGGTCCCGCGCCCGGGGAGACGCCTCGCCGGATTCTGACTACGATGTTCTGATTGTTCTCGACGACTTCGGCAGCGCCGACCGGGAGTTGCAACGAATCGACGAGCCGGTATCCGACCTCTGTTTGCGACATGAGGTCGTGATCGCCTGCCAGGTTGTGAAGGAGCGCGACTATCAACGCGCCCAAACACCGCTGCTCATGAATGCCCGCCGCGAGGGCGTCCAACTGTGACCCCGGAGGTTGCGGCGCTTTTGGCACTGGCCAACGAGAGCGTCGCCGCCGCCGAGGCGCTGCTCCGGAGCGGACATTTTCGATTCTGCGTCTCGCGGGCGTACTACGCAATGTTCTATGCCGCGGAAGCGCTTCACCTTCATGAAGGCCGTTCCTACTCGAGCCACGGCGCCGTGATCGCCGCCTTCGGGAGGCACTTCGTGCGCACCAACCGAGTCGACAAGCAGTTTCACCGACACCTCCGCAAGGCGTTCGAGGACCGGCAGCGGTCTGACTACGACGCCGTGGAGCCTGTGACGCGGAGCATGGCGGAAGGGGCGATCGCACGGGCTGAGGGGTTTGTTCGGATTGCACGCGGACTATTGACCTGAGACCGTCGCCGGACACGTTGGTCTGGATCGTATTGAACACCGTAACCACGAATCCTCGCGAAAACATGCTCTGACGGCGCGCCGAGCGATGATCGGCAGCCTAGCTGCGGATGTTACAGCCCGAAGAATCGGGTTGTATTCTCCCGCGTCTGCTCGACGAACGCCGGATGGCTCACGCCGCGAAGCTCGGCCAGGAAGCGGGCTACATGGGCAACGTGCGCGGGTTCGTTGGGTTTGCGTCCTCGAACCGGCACGGGCGATAGGTACGGCGAATCCGTTTCGACCATCAATTGGTCCGCCGGGTAGTCCCGGGCGATGGCCTGCAATTCCGTGGATTTCGGGAAGGTGACGATCCCGGTGAAGGAAATCCGCCAACCGCGTGCGGAGATCCGATCCGCTTCCGACCGCGTGCCCGTGAAACAGTGGAAGACGACCGGGCGATTCTCGAACCCGTGCGCCGACAGCATGGCCTCGACATCGTCGTACGCCTCGCGGGAATGGATGATGGCGGGTTTGTGCCGCCCCGCAGCCATCTCCAACTGCCGTCCGAAGACCGTCTTCTGGTTGGCTCGGTCGGCGAAATCATAATGATCGTCCAACCCCATTTCGCCGAACGCGACCACGCGCGGGTCGTCCCACAGCGCACCCATGGCCAGGAAATCCTCCTCGCGGACCTCGTCGGCATGATGCGGATGGAAACCCGCAGCCGCGTGAATGCGACCGGGGTAGCGGTGAGACAGTTCCACGGCGCTGCGTGCGTCGGGAAGGGACGTGCCGATGGTGATGACTTGATCGACGCCGGCCTGATCGCAATGCGAAAGCACTTCGTCGATGCGCCCGGCGAAGTCGGGGTACGTCAGGTGCGCATGAGAGTCGATCAAACCCCGAGCCGCGGTCACTTGCGTCGCGGGCGCCGCCGCCGGACGGCCCGTCCGTTGATCGGCTCGATCCGCACGATGTGCAGCGGGTCACACGTCGCCAGCCGGTCCGCGAGCGTGTCGTTGCCCAGGCCGATGGCAATGGCAACGTCGCGGCGGGTAATCGCGATCATCTCGGGGTGTCGGACGTCATAATGCGCCCCATCCGACAGGTAAAGGCGAAACGGCTCGAAGGGCTGTTTTCGAACCTGCTCGCGGAGAGTTTCCGGGTTCATGCACTCGATCCTAGGAGCGCCCGGGCGCGGCGTCAACCGCAGGGAGGGAGGCGAGCATCGTGGTGACCCCTGTGCCTCTGCGGAAGGAGACTTGCAGCCCGTTCACCACCGCGCTCTCGGTTGCCAGGCGTCCTCCACGTGTTCGATTTGCGGCGTGCCCTCGGGTAAGACTGCCACGATGATGACATCAAAACGGCAGGGTCGGTCGTGGGCCGCGGGGTGTCCGAGAAACAGTCTTGCCGCCCGCTCGATCCGCTCGCGCTGCTCGCGGCGCACAGGCATGTCGCCGTCGTCGTTCTCGTCCGCGGTGCGGGTCTTGACCTCGATGAAAACCAGGGTCGCCCCCTGCGAAGCGATCAGGTCGATCTCCCCGCCGGGGTTTTCAAACTTGCGCGCGATGATCCGATAGCCGCAGCGTTTCAGGTGCCGCGCCGCGAGGCGCTCCCCCTCGTCGCCCAGGCGCTTGCGCTCATCCGACGGCGGCGGCCGCCAGTTGAGGCTCAGCAGTCTTCTTGTGAGAGATGCGAAGTTCACGCAGCTTCCGGGCCTTGCCGATCCGCTGACGCAGGTAATAGAGCTTGGCCCGTCGTACGCGGCCACGGCGGCGGATTTTCACGTCGACGATGACCGGAGAATGAACCAGGAACTTCCGCTCCACTCCCTCGTTGCCGACGATGCGTCGTACCGTAAATGTCTCGTTGAGCCCGCGACCGGCCCGGGCAATCACCACCCCGCCGAACGTCTGCACCCGTTCCTTTTCGCCCTCCACGATCTTGCACATCACGTCCACCGTGTCGCCGACGTGGAACTCGGGCGGCGATTCCTTGAGATACGACTTCTCCACCAACTCGATCAACGGATGCGTCATCGCCTTGCTCCACGTTACCCGCTCTCCCCTTCCGGGAGAGGGACGGGGTGGGGGTCCGGTGACCCCTCGCCCGAGCTATCTTTTCTTAGCGGGGAGGGTTCGCTCCCAACAAATCCGGGCGGCGCTCGAGCGTCCGTTGGACAGACTGCTCGCGCCGCCAGCCCGCGATCTTCGCGTGATCCCCGGAAAGCAACACTTCCGGCACCTTCATCCCCCGGAACTCCCGAGGGCGGGTATAGTGCGGATACTCCAGCGTCCCCGCATGGAACGACTCGTCCACCGCGGAGGCCTCGTCGCCCAGTGCCCCAGGCAACAACCGAACCACGGCGTCGATCAACACCGCCGCAGCCGGTTCGCCCCCGGACAGGACGTAATCTCCAATCGAAATCTCTCGCATCGCGACGCCCGCACGAATGCGCTCGTCGAAGCCCTCGTAGTGCCCACAGAGCAACACCAACCAAGGGGAGCGGGCAAGCTCGGCGACCGTCGCCTGGGTCAGCCGCTCGCCTTGGGGCGTCAGGAGAATGCGCAGCGGTTCGCCATCGACCTGGGATTCGAGGTGTTCGAGTGCCTCAAAGATCGGCGGGCATGTAAGGACCATGCCCGGCCCGCCGCCAAAGGGGCGGTCGTCCACCGTTCCGTGGCGATCGGAGGCGAAGTCGCGGAAGTTAAGACATTGAATCGACGCAAGTCCACGCGCCGCAGCCCGCCCGACGATGCTGGTCGACAGGAACGGTGCGAACACCTCGGGGAAGAGTGTGAGAATGTCGATCCGCATGGCACACCGTGAACAACGGCTACTTCCCTTTTACCGCGATCCCCTGCTTTTCGAGGATCCGCCGGACGGTGTTGGTGGGCTGGGCCCCGACGCTCAGCCAATACTCGATCCGTTCGCGGTTGAGGCTCACCTGTTGTTCTTCGCGCGGGAAGATGGGCGTGTAGCTGCCGAGTTCCTCGATCACCGCGCTGTTTCGCGCTCGTCGCCGATCGACGGCGGCCAAACGGTAGGCCGGCTGATGCCGACGACCGACTTTCTTCAGTTTGATCCGCACCGCCATCTTGTTACCTCACAGAGGGTCCAGCCCGCGAGCATACTCCGCCAGTGAAAAAACCACAACCCGAGCCCGGCAAGTATAGCGGCGGGGAAATCGGAGACAAGGGGGCGTCACCTAGCCTGGGACCCCTTTTTTCGGTCGACGGGACATGGAGGCCGATTACGACCTCCCAAAAAGAAAGCACCGCTCACCCGAAGGCGAAACGGTGCTTTCCGGAGGGGAAAGAAGCCAGGTACTTCGCGTTACTTTCGACCCTTCGGTCGTCCTCCGGGATCAATCTCTACTACGAACAGGCGTCCCAACCGTTCGGGAAACCCATTCGCGCTGTACTATCGGCAGAATCTAACCGCCAGCTTTCGCTCGTCAACATAATTATACCCCGAAAAACGAAAAAGTCTGCAAAAAAAAGCCACTTTTACCGGACAAGCCAAAACGGTTAACATTTGGAGAACCCGCAAGCGCTACAAGTCATACACCCTTCGCTAAAGTGTAGCTCTCCCTGGCAATCTGGGCACCTTACCTTGAACTGGGTTTGCTGCCATTGCATTCCGTGTGCGTCAAAGCGGGATGGGGCCGGCGATGGGCCACGTTCGGCCGCTCCCTCGGCGAGGCCCGCCAGCGCCGCAGCCTTGGTGCCATTTCCGTGTCCGTTGCCATTGCCTTTCGCGTCGGGCGCCTTGCCGGAATGGGCGTGGCCAAGCGCTTCGACCGAGGCGTCGCCGGTAAGCATGGCGTGCAAACCGAACTGTTTCTTGGCGTCCACGTATTTCTTGAGGCCGCGGGCCAGACCGTCGCCCAGGCTCATGATATTGCCTTCCTTGGTGGAAACCTGAAGACTCGATCCAATCCCGTGGAGTTGATTCACCACGTGGAGAATGCTTCCGCCGGAGCGCAACCATAGGCTGATCATCCGGCAGATGGCCTCGAGGTCGCTGTTGGCCAGATCGCCGCCCTTGCCGAGTTGAGCAAACACCTCGAGCTCGCGGTTGGCCTTGGGATCGACGGTGATGCTGATGTGCATGTTCCCAAAGGGCGTAAGCTGTCGAACGCGAATGCCCGCGCAAACCTCGGGCAAGGTGGACGGCTCCAGCGTCTTGACGACGGGCGTGGCGCTTTCCGCGGCGACACCGGCAGCCTTGGCGTGGATCGCGTCACTACTCTTGAGGGCCATGGGCTGATGCTGGCGGCAACCATTACGGTAAACCGTCACGCCCTTGCAGCGCATTTCGTAGGCGAGCCGATAGATCGCCTCCACGTCGTCCGCCGTGGCCGTTTCCGGGAAATTGATGGTCTTGGAGATGGACGAATCGCAATGCTTCTGAAAGGCGGCTTGCATGCGCATGTGCCACACCGGGGCGATGTCGTGGGCACAGACGAAGGTCCGGCGGACGTCCTCGGGGATTCCGGGAAGGTTAGCGAGGGTGCCGTCCGTGGCAAGCCGCTCCATCAGTCCCTCGCTAAACAAACCTTGCCGCCGGGCGACACCCTCGAAGATCGGGTTGATCTCGACCATGGGGGTCTGCCCTTCGGCCTGGCCGCGCAACACGTTGCGGTAGAAGGCCAGGCTGTAGAGCGGCTCAATCCCGCCGGCGCAACCGGCGATGATGCTGATCGTCCCCGTCGGCGCAACCGTCGTGCAGGTCGCGTTGCGCATGGGACGGTGGAACTTCGTGTCGTAGATGCTCCCCTTCCAGTTGGGGAAGCTGCCGCGGTCGGCAGCGAGTTTCTCGCTGTAGTTGTGCGACTCGTCGTCGACGAACTTCATGAAGCGCTGGCCCCAGGCGACGCCCTCCTCGGTGTTGTAGGCGACCCCGAGCTTGTAGAGGGCGTCGGCGAAACCCATGACTCCCAGCCCAATCTTGCGATTGGCCTTGCAGATCGAGTCGATCTCGTCGAGGGGGTATTGGTTCACGTCGATGACGTTGTCGAGGTAGCGCGTGGACTCGTGTACCGTTTCGCGCAGCCCGTCCCAATCCACCGTCGGCACCCCACGGACGCCGGCGTGGACGAACTCCGCGAGGTTGATGCTGCCCAGATTGCAGGCTTCGTAGGGCAACAGGGGCTGTTCCCCGCAGGGGTTGGTGGCCTCAATGCGGCCGATGTGCGGGGTGGGGTTGAATTCGTTGATGCGGTCTATGTAGACCACGCCCGGCTCGCCGGTGCGATGGGCGTTCTTGATGATGATGTCCCAGATATCCTGCCGGGTGTAAGACTCGCCCTCGGGAAGCGCTTGGCCTTCCTTGATCTCGGGCAGCGAACGGAGGTCGTACTTCCAGATTTCCAGGTCCTTGGGCAGGAGGTACGTTCGGCCCGTACGAGGATTCTTGACCACGTGCGGTGCGCCGGGGGCCTTGAGGAAATCGTCCATCCATTCGTCGGAGACCTTCACGGAGATGTTGTAGTTGGTGAACTGGGTCAGGTCCTCCTTGGCGTGGAGGAACTTGAGGATGTCGGGGTGATGAATGTTCATCATGCCCATGTTGGCCCCGCGGCGGAACGCGCCCTGCTGAATGGCGTTGGTGGCCTCGGAGAAGGCCCGCCAGAAGGAGATGGGCCCGCTGGTGGTTCCGCCGGAGCTGCTGATGTAATCGCCGGTGGGGCGTAGCTCATCGAAGGCGAAGCCGGTGCCGCCACCGGCTTTTTGGATCAACGCGGTGTGCTTGATGGAGTCGAAGATCTCGCTGATGCTGTCCCGGACGGGGAGCACGAAGCACGCGCTCAGCATGCCCATCTCCCGACCCGCATTCATCAGGGTCGGGCTGTTGGGCATGAACCGCCGGGTGACCATCAGCTCATAGAATCGGGTCTCCCACTCGCTGCGTACTGCGGGATCGTCGCTGTACGTCGTTTCGGCTTCGGCAATCGCGCGAGCAACCCGCCGAAACAGTTCCGCGGGCGTTTCCGTGCAACGACCCCGTTCGTCCTTCTTGAGATACCGCGCGTGAAGGACCCGCAGCCCGTTCTCCGAGAACCCGAGGTTCGAACTCCGCGTGTCATCCGTAACACTCAAACCACCGTCGCGAATCGCCACGTGCGCCATAAAACCCGCCACGCCTCCACCGGCGCAAACGCCGGATCGTTAGGAAAGAGAATTCCCTTGTCCCGACCGAGTATGCCCGAAATTCGCCCCCAAGGACGGCGACCACGGGCCGCCCACCCAGGCGAACGCTACCGCCTGAGGGGGGCGAAAAACCCGCCCCCCGGACCCGAAAATGGGACCGGAAAACCACGGGATCCATCCCCAAGGGCAATCCTAATCATACGCTAGTTATCGGGGTTTGTCAAACGTAAACCACAATATATTGTGGCGTCCGGACAACGGAACCCAACTACATGTACGCCAATGGGTTATGTGCAACTGACGGGCAAATTGACATGTTGCGAACTTCGGAACGGTCTCCTCTCGGGTCTATCGATCCGTGGCGAGGCGGGTTGCAGCGGACCCGGGGAAGGTGGAGCGGGCGGGGCCTACCTGGGGGCGTTGCTGGTGGGTTACCATGTCGCCGATGGTCGTGACCCACCCCGAACTTCATCCGCCGCCCGGGTTTTGCCTGAAAACCACGGTCCTGAGCCACGGGTGGCACGAGTGCGCTCCGTTCCACTGGTCGGAGGGCGGGCGGTGCTTCCAGACCGTCGAGTGCGTCGGGGGGACGCCGTACCGGGTGTCGGTGCTGGAGGATCGAGGGGGCGTTCGCGCCCTGGTCGATGGTGCCGAGTCGAATGGGGTCGTCCGAAAGACGGTTCTGGAACGGCTGCGGCGGACGCTGAGTCTGGACGAGGACCTTTCCGAGTTCTATTCGTTATGCGAAGCACATCCGCGGCTTACGGCGATCCCGAAAATCGGCGGGGGGAGGTTGATTCGCTCGGCGTCGATGACGGAGAACATCGTCAAAGCCCTGTGCTCGACCAACGTGAACTGGACGCAGGCGGTGAAGATGATCAACCGTATTGCGCAGCTCGGCCCGCACGTGCCGCACTTTCGGAATCTGACGGCCTGGCCTACGCCGAGAGACATCCTCCGCGCCGGGGAGCGCTACCTGGACCAGGTGTGCCGGTTGGGGTATCGCACGGAGTCGATCCTGAAGTTCTGCCGGGACGTGGACGAGGGGCGGTTTGATCCGGAATCGCTGGATTCCCTAGCCGCGGACCCAAACGTCGGAAGTGACGACATCTTGGCACAGTTGCGCTCGATCCGCGGGATCGGGCCTTCGAGCGGCCATTATCTTCTGGGTTTTCTGGGTCGCCACGATCGACTGTCCATCGACACCGCCACCGTCGCCCACGTGCAGGCCGTCCACACCGGCGGTCGAACGCCGTCGAAAAAACGGATCGAACGAACCTACGCCCCCTACGGCCGATGGAAGAACCTGGTTTATTGGTGCGAACACTGGCTCACCTGGGCGACGGCGCGGGAGATTGTGAGCGAAAGTCAGAATGGTCCGTCCCCCACGCCAAGGGGCGGGGCGCCCGCGAGGAAACGATGACCCGTTTGCTGAGCGGTCTGGTCGAACTCGGAGAACGAGTCACCCGCGGATTCCTGCTGCGGCAGCTTCCCCGCGACGGTTTGGGGGCGGAGATCGGAGTTTACAAGGGGGGGTTTTCTTCGAGGATTTTGCGCGTCGCCCGGCCGCGCGAGCTGCACCTGATCGACCCGTGGAAGTACGAACCGGGCCCGGCGTATCGACGGTCGTGGTACGGCGGTCGCCTGGGCGAAGGGCAGGAACGGATGGATCGGTTGTACCGCCAAGTCTGCGCGCGGTTTTCGACGGACACGAAAGGCGGCCGCGTGCATATTCACCGCTGCACGTCGCTGGAGGCGGCGAGGGTGTTCCCAGATGCCTTCTTCGATTGGGTGTACATCGACGGCAATCACCTCTACGAATTCGTCCGGCAAGACCTCGAATCGTACCTGCCGAAGCTCAAGCCCGGAGGCTTGATCGCCGGGGATGACTACGGCGTGCGGGGGTGGTGGGAGAACGGAGTGCAGCGGGCGGTGGACGAGTTTGTGGTCCGCCCGGACTGCGAGTGGGTACTGCTACACAGGAACCAGTTTCTCATGCGGAAAAGCCGGTCGGTCCTGCCGCGCTCAGGTGTCAATCCGCCTTGATCCATTCGCGGAGCTTGGAGGCGATGGCGCGGCTGCCGTTGTCGTGGTTGGACATGACCGCGACGGTGTAGCCCTGGTCCAGGTATATGTCGAGGTCGGAGCTGATGCCGTCGAAGCCGCCGCTGTGGCCGACCGTGCGATGGCCGGGGGTGACGGTCAGTCCGAAGCCATATCCATATTGCGGCGAGGATGGTTTGGGGGTCCAAAGTTGTTCGGACAGATCCTTGCTTAGGAGTTTGTGGGACCGCATGGCCTGGTCGAACCTGAGCAGGTCTTCGACGGTCGAGAAGCCCCCGCCCGCCGGTCCGCCCTTGATCGTGTGGCGGTAGAGGTTGTTGACCCACACCGTGCTTTGTCCGCTCGGCCGCTTGCTGTAACCAAGGGCGAGGTTGGGGGGCATGCGGTCCATCTCATACGAATCGGAGTTGATCATCCCCGCGGGTTTGTAGACATTTTCGCGGATGTAGTCGAAGTAGGTTTGGCCGGTGACCTTCTCGATGATGACCCCGAGAAGTAGGAAGCCCGTGTTGCTGTAGGCCCAGTTCGTGCCCGGCTCGAACTGGAGCGTCTCCTCGGCCACGACGGGTTTGTAGTCGTCGATGACCCGGAACAGCTCGCGGGAGGAATTCATAAACTTCTCGGAGAAGTAGCTGCCCAACCCGGAGGTGTGGGATAGCAAGTGGGCGATCTTGATCTTGTCGGTGACAGCCCGTGGCAACCAATCTTCGGAAAGGTGTTTGCTGATGGGATCGTCGAAGGCGAGCTTGCCCGCCTGCACCAACTGGGCGACGGCGACGGCGGTGAACATCTTGTTCATGGAGCCGAGGTTGAACTTGGTGTCGAGTTTGTTGGGGACGTTGAACTCACGGCTGGCGAGGCCGTAGGCGCCGCTGAAAAGCACTTTCCCGTCCTTGGCCAGAAGCACCGAACCGGAGAAGACCTCGGCGTCCGCAAGTTTCTGGACGAGCTTCTTGAGTTCCGCAACCATGTCCGCGTCGGTCAGTTTTTTCGCGGCGGGCAGGTCGGACGGCGGACGAGCCGGTGCGAAGTTCAGGCTGGTGATCTGGTGCGGCGGCTGAGGGTCGACGGTCAGCACGAAGGCCTGCCAGGCGTCGGTCAGCTTGGCGCGGAGGATGACGACGGTTTCGCCGGGGTTGCCGCCGCCTTCATACTGGCGGATGCCGTAGAACTCCAAGCCGCCGCTTTGGGTGAAGACTTCGGCGAAGATTCCGAGATGGTTTTCCATGGGGGCGAAGTCTTTGAACTTGGGGGCGAAGGCGTCGGTCACGAGTGCTCGGACCTTCTCGGGGTCGTTGGCGTTGATCACCCGAAGGAGTTCGGTGATGCGTTTCCCGGCCTCTCCGGCGGGCATTTCGCGGACATCTTTGTACGGCCCGCGGGACGTTTGGGCGAACGCAGCCGGGCAGATGGAAAGAAGGCCGAAAACGACCGCGGCGGGGGCGACGAAAGTTAACCAAAACCTCGATCGAGACATAAACATTCTCCTCAAGCCGGCCCGAACCGCAGGCGGCGTCCGGGGGAACAGACGCAGCCCGGGCTTGGTTCCTGTCATAATTGTGACCCAGGCGTCCGAAGACGCAACCGCCTTTGTCGACGGGGTTAAGAGCGCCGTGCGAACTTTCGTGAGCTGAAAAAAGTGGAACAACGGACTAAACATCGCTGATGGGCGGCGCATCCAATGTGGGTGAACGGGGCGTCAAGATGACCGAACCCGCGGATGAACCGGCTGGCGGCAACAGGCGTTCGATCGCGGGCGAGCCCTTGGATCTGGGTCGCGCGCCGGCGGGCGTCGTTGATGCGCACACCCGCGAGCGGTTGTTTCGACTGGCGTATCGGTTCGTGTGGAACCGTGCGGATGCCGAGGATGCGGTGCAAAGTGCGATCGCGGCTGCCTGGGAAGAGGCGGGGCGCCTACGCCAGCACGATCGCTGGTGGTCGTGGCTGTGCAGCATCGTGGTGCAACGGTGTCGCCTGGCGCGGCGGAAATCGGGGCGCTGGCGGCAATGGATCGAAGGGTATGGACGCAATGCACGGCAAGCGACTTCGGCCACGAATCCGCACGCCGGCGAACTCGCCGAATCGGTCCGTGAGCTGTTGCCGCGACTTCCGCGGCGGCAGTACGAGGTCGTCGTGCTGCGGCATTTGCAAGGGATGGACTACGAGGAGATCGCGGAGGTGTTGGGGATTTCCGCATCCACGGCGCGGGTTCATGCGCGAGACGGGTTGGAGGCGCTACGGAAGTTGGTTTTGCGCGAAGCCCCGGAGTTGATGCGTGGGACCAGTTGAACACCGGGTCTACGGACTGGATCGACACGGCAAATGACCTGCAACGAAGCTCAGTCTCGATGGCATCGACAGGCCGACGGTGGCGGGTCGGATGACGGGCTCGCGCGGCACTTGGCCGAGTGTGCGGGATGTCGCGCCTACGCCGCGCAGATGCAACGTCTTGGCCAGGCGCTGGATGTGCTTCGGGCGCAGACGGAATCCCAGCTGTTTTCGAGTGGTGCCACGAGGGGCGACGTCGTGGATGAAGCGACAAGGCGGCCTGGGCTATGGGTTCGCCGGGGATGGGCGGTTGCGGCGGTGGTCGCTCTGGCGATGACGGGCTACTGGATGACGAACTTCGCGGGGCGCACCCCACGCGCAGGCGTGACGACCGTCGTGGACACGTCGGAAACGGGGTTTACGAGTCAGGACCTCGAGTCGACGGTGCGAGAAACTGCCACCGACAGGGCGGTGGCACCGCAGTTTGGTTTGACGTTGAAGGGCGAATCGGCGGCGCAGCTTCTGGCGGTGCCCGCTCCGATCGTCGATCCCAACGTGCAGATGTACTGGTTGTATCCGCGGTTGGCGTCGGCGGACGGCGCGACGGAGCCGACGCCTCGGTAGCGGATCGAGCAAAGGAGAAAAACCTATGAGGTTTGCGAAGTGGATGATGTGGGCGTGTGTCACGACGGGGCTGTGGACGCAACCATTGGCGGGGGAAGAGCCCGCGGGGCAGCCTGAGCCTCTCGGGGTCCGGGTGGTGAAGCTTGCCCACGCGGACGCGAAAGATGTCGCCCGCGCCGTCGCGGAGTTGGTTTTTTCCGTCAATATCGCGGTGGCGCAGGACAACACGCTCATCTTGCGCGGGACGGCGAAAAACATTCAGGACGTCCTCGATCAGGTCGTGACGCGGATCGACGTGCCCAGCGTGGGCGGCGGGGGGGGCCGTTCATTGGTGGAGTATATCCCCTTGACGAACCGGGCCACGCCGGCGCTTCATCAACTGCTCGAGACGGTCGCGCCGTGGAACGTCGGAACCCACTACGCGCTAGATCCGGCGTCGCAGCTTCTGGTGGTCAATGCTCCACCGGATCAGGTCGCGGCGATTCGAGGGTTGGTGAAGGCGCTGGATCGGCCGGCGGAGCCGCTGAGCTTGCAGTTCTATTTCCTGCGCGGCAAGGTCGGCGCGGCGACGTCGTCGGAGCCTGCGGGGATGCCCAAGGAGCTGGCGGGCGTGGTGCGGTCGTTGCAGGCGGCGGGATTCGGCGAGCTGTCGTTGATCGCCCCGGTTTTGGTGAATGTCAATGACGGGGCACGGTTCGAGTCGAACTCGTCGTTGGGCTACGGCGGCGGCGCCGGCGAACTGCGCATCACGGTGGAAGGCACGGCCGATCTGGCGGCGGACGCCTCGGCCGCGGAACTTCATCTGAAGGTCGAGGTCAACGGGCGATATCATGACCAGTCGGCCAAGGAGCAAGAGACCCGGTTCCGAACGGACACGACCCTGTCCGCCAAGGTGGATAGTTACGTCGTGCTCGCCGCGGCGCCGGGCTCGACCAGTCAGGGGGACGCGATCGCCTTGGCCCTGCGCGTCCACCGCGAAGCCGCACCCGCCAAGCCGTAGTCGCTCCCTCCGCCAAGGGCTGGGAGCGCGGCGCCGACAGGGGGGTGACTACAAGAAGACCAGCGTCACGACGATGAAGAGGGGAATCAGAATGCCCACGCTGTAAAGCATATATCCGAAGAACGAGGGCATCTTCACGCCGGACTGCTCGGCGATGGACTTGACCATGAAGTTGGGGCCGTTGCCGATGTAGGTGTTGGCGCCCATGAACACCGCGCCGAGAGAAATGGCGACCAGCAGGTCCTGGCGGATGTAGTTGCCGTCGAGAAGTTGGAAGATGCCCGGACCGGCTTCGTGGGTCATGGCGTTGGCGATCTGGAAGAACACCAGGTACGTCGGGGCGTTATCCAGAAAGCTCGACAAAACGCCCGTAACCCAGAAGAACTTCCAGGGCTTATCCATGACGCTCCCGATCTCGTCACCGCTCGCTCGTAGAATCTCCAACGGAGCCTGCATGCAGATGAAGATGCCGATGAACAGGGCCGCGACTTCGAGAATGGCGTGATAGTTAAAGTTATTGTCCTTACGGATTTTCGATGACGTTACCCGCAGAGAAAGGGTCGCCAACGCCAGCATGAGCAGTTCGCGCAGAAACGGAAAGGCCTTGAAACCCAGTCCGGGGAGTTCCTCGCCGGGTTTGACCACGCCCACGCAGAGCACGATGCCCAGCAGCCAGAGAAGGTTCAGTTTCCCGCCGAGGGTCAGCGGAGCCCGCACCCGTTTGTCGCGGGCGAGATCGTATGGCGTTTCGAGGCGATAGGCGACAGTGTCCCAGGCGAGATAAAGAACCAGCAGCAAGCTGACCATGAAAGCGCATTCGGCCCACAGGCGCAGGGTCCAAAGGAAAGGCACGCCCTTCAGATAGCCGAGAAAAAGCGGCGGATCGCCGATGGGCAGAAGGCATCCGCCGATGTTGCTGACCAGGAAGATAAAGAAGACCACGGTGTGTTTGACATGTTTGCGCTCGGAGTTGGTTTGGAGCAGCGGGCGAATGAGCAACATGCTGGCGCCGGTGGTGCCCACCAGGCTGGCGAGGAGGGCCCCGACTGCCAGGAAGGCGGTGTTGGTGGTCGGGTGGGCCGCGAGATCGCCCTTCAGACAAATCCCGCCGCTGATGACGTAGAGACAGAACAACAGGATGATGAAAGGGAGGTACTCGTCCACGACGGCGTGGATGAGGACGGTCTGGACCTTGGCCAGGTTGTAGGCTCCACAGTAATAGAAGAGCGTGACCGCCCCCAAGGACAAGGCCACGGTGAGTCGGTTCTTGTTGTTGTCCCACCAATGCGCGGTCGCGGGAATCAGCGGCAGAATTGCGATCGAGAGCAGCAGCATGACGAAGGGGAGTACCGCGCCCAGGTTCGGGGGGGGGCTTGCCGCGTGTGTGGCGTGGCCGATGAGCGAACTGTAGATCAACCAGGCGACGATCCCGCCGCCGAGGGTGATGGTCCCCTTCTGTACGGTGGTGAGCGGCGACGATGGTGGGGAGGATTCGTGGGGCATGTTCGGTTTTGGGCTCGCGTGTTCGGTCAATGTTGTCGCCGGCCGGACTCGGCGGGTTCTTCGCGCAAGGACTCGTCGGTGAGGTCCGTCACCAGCATGTGTCCGGGTTCGTGGGTAATGGCCAGGTCGAGGTTGGCGCGGAGGATGGCTTCCATGGGCGTGACGCCGCAGGCCCAGAAAACCGGGACCTCATGGGGATGAATGGTCACGGCGTCACCGTAGTCGGGACGTTGGAGGTCGGCAATGCCCAGGGCCGCGGGGTCGCCGATGTGGATGGGCGAGCCGTGGACGCGGGGGAAGGCGGCGGTGATCCGGGCGGCGCGATCGGCCTGGTCGGGCGTCATGGGACGCATGGAAACAACGAGCGGGCCGTGGAAGGGACCGGACGGTCGGCAGGGGAGGTTGGTGCGGAACATGGGGACGTTGCGGCCCTCTTCGATGTGGCGGACGGGGATGTCTTCGCGTAGGAGCGCCGTCTCAAAGGTGAAGGAGCAGCCGATCAGAAACGCCACAAGGTCGCCGTGGCCACGATCCCCCGAGTGCTCGACGACCGAGGTGGGGCGATCCACGCACTGACCGTGGCGATGGACGCGATATCGGGGCAGATCGGTGCGAACGTCAGCGCCGGGGGCCAGCCGAACCGGCTCATAGTGACCCGTCTGTGTCACTTCCAAGAGCGGGCACGGTTTCGGATTGAGTCGGCAGAAGTTCTCGAAGTCGGCGGCGGCATCGGCAGGGACGATCACCAGGTTCACCTGGGTGAACCCCCGAGCGACGCCGGCGGTGGGGCGATCGAACTCGCCGCGCCGGCAGATAGCGCGGAACTGCGCGCCGGTCAGATTGGCGTAGGCGTCGGTGTTCATCGGTACGAACGGCATTGTCGATCGGCGATCGGCGATTGTCGAACGAGGTCAAAGACACGCACTGGCCACAGAAACCCTTCCGTCCGCCATCCCCCTGGAAAGCGCATGCGAGACTTGACCGCCCGGCTGACATATGCGATCATAGGAGCCGCAAGCGATCGACGGACTTGTGTTCCGGGGTCCGAACGCGAGGTACGCCTTGGGCCGAACATGCCATCTTCGACTATTCGTGGTGACGATCGTAATGATCGCCCAGGCCGGCGTTTCCTCGTGGGCCTCGGCGCAGAACGCCACCTTCCACGGTTTGGGTGATCTTCCAGGGGGGACCTTTAGCAGTTGGGCGGAAGCGGTGTCGGCCGACGGGACCACGGTTGTTGGGAGCAGCTATTCGGGGTTCAGCGGCTCCGATCCGATTTTCGAGGCCTATCGTTGGACCCAGGCAAGCGGGATGGTCGCTCTGGGGTCCCTGAGTCCGCCGTTCACTTCCAGTTTTGGCAGGGGTGTTTCCGCTGACGGCACCACGATCATCGGACTTCGAAACGTCTCAAACACTTGGCAGGGGTTCGTTTGGACCGTTCCCGCAGGCGTGGTTCCCTTGACGGATCCGGCATTCGATCACCTCAACCCGCTGGGAATCTCCTCCGACGGATCCGTGATTGTCGGCTTCGGAAGCCGAGTGGACACGGTGTTGGTCGGATTCCGTTGGACCCAAGCCGAGGGCGTCGTGGACCTGGGCGGGCTGCCGAATGACCACGGCCAACCGGATTCCGGCGCCACCGGGGTTTCAGCGGATGGGTCGGTCGTTACGGGCGAGAGCCTGACGTTCGAATCGGCGGTTGAACCGATACTTTGGACCGCCGCCGGCGGAATGGTCGGGCTGGGCGACGTACCCGGTGGAACCCATTACGCCATCGCGTGGGCCATTTCGGCGGATGGATCGACCGTCGGCGGAGGGGCGCGGACCAGCGATCTGTTCGGCCGCGATGAAGCGTTCATCTGGAATCAGACCGATGGATTCGTGCGGCTGGACCCCCTGGGTGGGGCCGCGTTCGGGAGCACCGTGACCGCGATTTCCGCGGACGGGACGATCGTCGTAGGAGGCACGGACGCCTTCGGCGCCATGATCTGGGACGCGCAGCACGGCATGCGCAGCGTTCGGGACGTTCTGGTCAACGAACACGGTCTAGACCTGGCCGGTTGGACGCTTCGCAGCGCGGCGGACGTGTCTGCAGATGGCACTGTAATCGTCGGCGGTGGGACCAACCCCAATGGCGACTTCGAAGCCTGGGTGGCGCGAATCCCCCCCCCTGCGATCCCCGCGGTCTCCTGCTGGGGGCTTCTTGTCATGACCCTGGGCTTGGCGACTGCGGCAACGTCGATCCTGAGACGACACGGCAGGGCGAATCCACGTCCTTCATGAACTTTGGTTCAAGCCGAATGCGAGTCGTCGCGTTGGTGATCCGTCAACGTTGAATCCGGAAAGTCGAGACGGCAGGACCTGGCGCACCGATAGCGCCCGAACCATTCCGGGGACACCATACCCATTCATTCCCGTTGGCCGGGGGAGGTGGTAGAGGCCGTGAGGGCCCGTCCCGAATGGCATGAGGCTCACGGGCAAGGGGTCTCCGTGGAGGCGGGCGGGCGATTGTCGATTGGGGTCAGACCGTGCATGGGACCCCCCTCCCCCTTGAAGGGTGAAGGCGACCACGGCGGGAACCTGAACGGCCGGGGTGAGAGTCCAAACGTGCGGTGCCTGCGGCTTTTCCGCTTTACTCAATCGTCTTCCCTGAGCGGGGAAATGAGTAAGGTGTCCTCGGATTTGAGTCTATTCCTTCGGATTCGTTCTGCGCGCTGGGCTTGGGCCGCCTGCAGCTTGGGAATGACGGGATTCCGAGCTGGGGGCCGCCGACGGTGCGCTTTCGCCATCGACCGGAAGGTGAGTGACCGCAGCCCCGGTCAGGAGGATGCAATCCGAAGCCTCGAAACGCGTCCCGTCGTGCATCGCGCCGGTGACGGTCAGGGTCACGGAAGCTCCGGCGGGCAGCGACCCGAGTTCCAGCGAGGCAACCAACTCGGGCGTGGAGAACTTCAGGGTCAAATCTTCGATCCCGTCGGCGCCGAGTGCATGACAACCACATTCAGGGCCGGGGAAGGGAGTGGCCACGTCCTCGAAGTGAATCCCCGGGCCGGGCGGCCCGGAAAGCGGGCGGACCGATCCGCCCACGCCGTCGGAGCGCTTCAACGCCAAAGAGCTAGTGTCAATCTGCGTCACGTCAAACGTCGAACTTCCCACGACGGCCACGGGCAACACGCCCTGACTTTTTGGGTTGAACGGATTGGGACAGGCGCCGGGTTTGATGTCCGACGCCGCCCTGATGACTTCGCACTCATCGGGGATGCTGTCGTCATTGGCATCCGGGCTTCGGCCGTCCCGGATGTCGCAGGAGTCGGGGATGCCGTTCCCATTGCAATCTGATGATAGCCCTTCGGTGATGGCGCAGGCGTCACCGATATGGTCGTGGTCGCAGTCGGCCTGGTTTGGGTTAGCGAGACGGGGGCAGTTGTCGATGGTATCAGGCACATGGTCCGAATCGCCGTCGCCATAAATGCCGAGGCTATAATTGAAACTCGCCGCGATGGCGATGAACCCAGTATTGGGCGCGGGAACGTCGCATTGACCGTAGTCTGCGAACGTTCCGCAGCCCCATGCCACAATGGACCCGTCGGTCTTAAGACCGAGGCTATGATATCCACCACCGACGACGTCGATGAACCCAGTATTGGGCGCGGGGACATTGCGCTGACCGTATGTGTTGGCTCCCCATGCCACGACGGACCCATCGGCCTTAAGGCCGAGGCTGTGGTATGCACCAGCGGCGATGGCGATAAAGCCGGTGTTGGGAGCGGGGACCTGGCACTGACCTAGCTGATAAGGAATCGTTCCGCAGCCCCACGCCACGATGGAGCCGTCGGATTTGAGTCCAAGGCTATGGGCTTCACCGGCGGCGATGGCGATGAAACCAGCGTTTGGCGCGGGAATGTTGGTCTGACCGTAGTAGTTGTTTCCCCACGCCACAATAGAGCCGTCCGCCTTGAGGCCGAGACTGTGCCATACACCCGTGGCGACCGCGATGAAGCTGGTATTGGGCGCAGGGACTATTCCCGCGCCCCACGCCGCGATGGAGCCGTCGGATTTGAGCGCAAGGCTGTAGGTCGCACCGGCGGCGATGGCGATGAAATCTGTATTAGGCTCCGGGGTCCTGCACCCGTGCAACGAATCGAAGCAACCCCAGACTGCGATAGTGCTATCGGTGCGGAGCCCGACGATTTTCGATCCACCTGCGGCAACTGCGACGAACCCCGTGTTCGGGAAGGGCAAACCGGACTCGCCGTAGCCGTCACCGCCCCACCCCACAATCGAGCCATCGGCCTTGAGGCCGAGGCTATGTGAGAATCCTGCGGCGACGCGGGTGAATCCGGCGTTCGGTGAAGGAACCGCACACTGACCATCGTCGGAGATCGAATCCTTGCACCCCCACGCCACAATGGAGCCGTCGGCCCTGACGCCGAGGCTATGGGCGAAGCCCGCGGCGACGGCCACAAATCCTGTGTTGGGCGCGGGAACATTGAGCTGACCGCTGGAATTATCTCCCGAAGCGACGACAGAGCCATCGGCCTTTAGTCCCAGGGCGTGGTACCAGCCTGCGGCCACGGCCACGAACCCAGCATTGGGCATCGGGATATTGAGCTGACCATACGAGTTGTCTCCCCACCCCACAATGGAACCGTGGCCCCTGACCCCCAGGCTGAATCCGGGACCGGCGGATATGCTGATGAATCTGTTGTTCGGGGCGGGGACGTTGCACGGATTGGAGGCCGGATAGCCTTCACAACCCCAAGCGACGATGGTGCCATCCGCCCGAAGGGCGAGGCTGTGGCCGCTGCCCGCTGAAACGTCGATGAAGCCGATGTTGGGCGCAGGAACGTTGAGCTGACCTGCGTAGTTGTCTCCCCACGCCACGACGGACCCGTCGGCCTTAAGACCGAGGGCGTGGTACTCGCCTGCGGCCACTGCAACAAACTCAGTATTGGGCGCGGGGACATCGAGCTGACCATGATGGTTGTCTCCCCACCCAAGAATGGTGCCGTCCCTCGTGAGGCCAAGGCTGTAATGGTACCCGGCGGCGAGGTCGATGAGGCCTTGGCTCACGTCGGCTCCGAAATTCTTGACTCCCCAGCCAACGACGAAACCGTTGCTGGGCGTCGCATCGGACGCAGTCATCCTCTGGGCCTCGTACTGTGCCGAGACCTTAGCCGGGGAACTGGGGAGAGCCAAGGTGCATCCGATCGCGCAGGCCAAGTTACCCGGTATTCGCATGAACACGTTCATAACGATCTCCTCCGAAAAAGGCTCAGACTCGCATCTGACCCATCGGTGGACGACGTGGGTACGTCCGGCACTTCCAGCGGGCACGGCCCGCGGAGCGATCGGCGCATTCCCCGTCTTCCGGTAATTGCCGCGCCAAGGGGATCCTCCAAGAGAAACAACACGCGAACCTGCCCGGCGACGGAAAGAAAGACAAAAATTTCCAGAAAAAGTCGCTTCCCGTTCCTCGTCTCGCGCGCAACGACACACGGCCGCACGCAAAGGGCACGAGCCCGCTTGGGGCGGTTGTGGGTCGCTTAACGATCGGAGGCGGGAGGAATGGAAGTCGGGCAAAGTGGACCCGACCGGGATGATCTACGATTACCTATGAATGACAGCCGTCACCATCGCCTCCGCATCGATCCACCGCCGGATCGTTCCTAATGTCCAATAAAGTCTAGCACGTGGGAGCGGGGAGTCAAATCATGGGCACGGATTCTCGATTTCGGGGACACCATACCTACTTACTCCTGTTGTCCCGGGGGACGTCGTAGGGGGCGTGAGGGACCGTCCCGAATGGCATGAGGCTCACGGGCAAGGGGTCTCCGTGGAGGCGGGCGGGTGGCATGTCCGGGCGATGGAGAACAGGCGACCGTACCTTCGCCTGGCGCACCCTGCATGGGGCAACCCGTGCGGTGCCCGCGCTCACAATAGCCCGTTGCGGACGACCTTTTCCATGGCCGCGATGAAGGCATCGACTTCGCCCAGCGTCGTGTAGGTGTTGGGCGTCACGCGGACGCCATCGATGTGCTCGTGGACGATGGGCGTGACGAATATCTTATGTTTGGCGAACAGGTGCTTGGTGAGGTCCGCGGCCGGGATGCCTTCGATGCCGATGGTGCCGATGGCGCAGGATTGCTTGGGGTCCAGGCTGGTATAGAGGCGAACACCCTTCTGGGCTTGCAGCCGGTTCGCCCAACGATCGCGGAGAAACCGTAGTCGAGCCGCCTTTCGCTCGGCACCGATGCCTTCGTAGAACGTAATCGCCTCAGCGATGGCCAGGCGCGGGGCCGTGGGGTGTGTGCCGATTTCCTCGAACTTGCGGATGTTCTCGTTCATTTCCGGCGCAGCGGCCATCAACGGCCACAGCCCGCCGATCTTCGACTTGCGCACGTACAAAAACCCGTTGCCGATCGCCGAGCTCATCCACTTGTGCAGACTCGTCCCGAAATAGTCGCAGTCCAAATCCGCGTGCGTGAAGGGGAAGTGCCCGAACGAATGAGCCCCGTCCACGATCACCTCGATGCCCCGCGATCGCGCCAGATGCACGATCTCTTTGACCGGAAGAATCTGCCCCGTGATGTTGATGATGTGGCACACCAGGATCATCTTCGTGCGCGGAGTGATGTTTTGTTCGTAGAGCTTGACGATCTCGCTCATGTCCTTGGGCGGGGTGGGGATGGGAAAGGTTTTCACCACCACGCCCTCGCGACGTTCTCGTTGTCGAACCGCCGTGAGCATGCGCGGATAGTCGTGACTGGTGGTCAGAATTTCGTCGCCGGGCTTCAGGTCGATCCCCAGCAGGCATGTTTCGAGCGATTCGCTTGCATTGCGGGTGATGGCCAGCTCTTCCGCATCGCAGCCGAAAAGCCGCGCCAGCGACGCCCGCACCGGCTCCACCTGTGGATCGAGCACGTCCCAGAGATGCCGCGCGGGAAGGTGGTTGGTGAACTCCGTGTGACGGTGCATGGCATCGAGCACCAGGCGCGGGGCCGGGGCGACGCCGCCGTTGTTCAGGTTGATGAGCGAACGGTCCACGTCGTACGCTTGCTGGACGTGGAACCAAAAATCCTCGTTGCCCGCGAGATCGTCGGGGGTCTTGTTCCCGGCGCCGGTCACCGCCGCCTGGATCCGTTCGAGGGCATCCTCTCGCAACATCGCGTACCCCAACGCGGACATGGCCGCCGCCCCTTTCAAGAATCGTCGCCTCGTCGCCGCCATCGCCGCACCTCCTGTTCGCCCAGAGGGTACGCGAAACCGGACCGCAACTCCAAATCCCGCGACTTCTTGCGAGATCGGACAGAAAGGTACAATGACTTCATAGTGGAACGTGGTACGATGCACCGTGCCGGTGGAATCGGGCTTTCCTACAGCCGGGCCGAAACAGGAGACACGTATGCGACTGGGAAATAACAGGGTACGGACGATCGTGTGGGCGATGGGTTGGGTGCTGGCCGGGTTGGCTCAGGTGAGCGCCGCGGACGACCTGAAACGCCGGGCCCTGGTGGGCGTACACCTCGCTCCGCTCAACGACGAAACACGCGGGCACCTGAAGATCGAGCTCGACAAGGGCGTGGTGTTCACGGCCATTGTGCCCAACTCGGCCGCGGAACGCGCCGGACTCAAACCCAACGACGTTCTCGTGCGCCTCAACGACGAGACCGTCGAGGGCCTGCCCACCTTCGGACGCACCCTCCGCAAATACGGCGCCGGCGACACGGTCAAATTCACGGTCATCCGCGAGGGCCAGGAGACGCCGGTGGATGTCACTCTGGCCCCGCGACCGATGGAGACCCCGAGCGAATACGACGTGGTGTACGACTCGGCCGGTCCCCTCGGCAAACGCGTTCGCACCATCCTGACCAAGCCCAAGGAAGGTGGCAAGCACCCGGTGGTCGTTCTCATGCAACGGTTGGGGCCGAATTCCGTGGAGCTCACCAATCCGGCGCCGAATCCCTTCCGTAGCATCATCGAGGGGCTGACCAAGGCCGGGTTTGCGACGATGCGCGTCGAACGACGCGGGGTCGGCGACAGCGAAGGGGCCGACGTTCACGAAAACACCATCGAGACCGATATCGAGTCCTTCCGTAGCGCGGTGCAGAAAGTCTCGTCGCTTGACTTCGTCGATCCGGGTCGAGTCTTCCTGTTCGCCCACTCCTCCGGAGCGGCCATTGCACCGGCGGTCGCCCGCGAACTGCCCGTAAGAGGCATCGCCACCTTCGCCGCATTTGCACGGCCGTGGGACGAGCACTCCCTCGAATCCAGCATCCGTGAGTGGAAGCTCGAAATGCTCTCCGAAGAGCAGATCAAGACCAATACAGAGCGCGAAAAACTGTTCAACGACGAATGCTATCGCCAGAAAAAATCGCCCAAGGACGTTCTCGCCGCGCATCCCGAGTTGAAGGAGTACACCAAGGACCTCTTGCAGGACGAGACGCTCATCTTCGGCATCCACTACCGCTACATGCAGCAATTGACGTCGTTGAATTTGGTGGAGTCGTGGTCGAAGAATCAGCTCCCGGTCTTGGCTTTGTGGGGGGAATCCGACTTCGCCGCCTCCAAGGCGGACAGCGAATTGATCGCCGCCACCGTCAACAAGGCCAAGGCCGGAAAAGCCAAAGCACTCATGGTCCCGCAGACCGACCATTTCTTCGGCAAGGCGACCGACCAGGAAGAAGCCTACCTCGCCGGGGGCGGGGGCGGCGGCGGCTCGTTTAACCCTGCCGTGATCGAAATCCTGGTGCAATGGATGAAAGACTTGGCGGCGTGAACGGCGCGAGATTGGCTACCGCTGCTCGAGTAGCCTGCCATATTCGGAATGCGATCCGATCCAGAACCAGACTAACTCGTTGGGTGTCTCCACGCCCAACGCGCGGTAGTGCAGTCCGATTCGGAACGATCGAAACCGGCCGATCTTCTTGAACTGCAACGAGGGATGACGCGCATCCTTTTTCAAGAGGTCACGGCATTTGTTAGCCTGTCGCTTGGCGGGTGCCCCACCTCCTTTGGAGGTGGCGGAGGCCGACAATCGCCGATCAATAGTGTTCGGGATTTCCTTGATGGACCCTAACAAAAGACGCACTTGCGCTTTTCAAGCGACTCTGTTCTTCTGCCGACACGCCACGGAAGGCTGCGTTGCCTTTGCGGGAGTCGGACATCCACGGCTTGAAGTATCTTCGAGCCTTCGAGGAGATTCTCGCTCCGCTGGCCGAGGTCCCGGCGCATGGCAATCGCCGTTTCTTCATGGATCAATACGTTTCTCTCCTGCTGTTGCACTTCTTCAATCCGGTGCTCTCCAGTTTGCGGTCCCTGCAGCAAGCCATGGGGCTGGAGAACGTACAAAAGACCCTGGGCGTGCAACGGACCTCGCTGGGGGCGATGAGCGAAGCGGCCGGGCACGTGTTCGATCCCGAATTGCTCCGACCGATTCTCGAGAAGGCGGTTGGACAAGTCGAAACCCTGCCTTCTTCCGTTCGTTGGGACACACTTCCCGGGGTTCCCACGGCGGTGGACGGCAGCTTCCTGCGTGGCCTGCCCAAGATGACCTGGGCCTTGTTCCGGCGGCAGACCCAGAACCGAGCGGCCAAGCTGCATGTGCAGTTCAACGTCCTGCGCGGCATCCCCGAGCAGGTGCGTCCCACCCACGCCACGGCCAGCGAGAAACAAGTGCTGCGCAAGAGCTTGCGGGCGGCGCTGCTCTATATCCTCGATCGCGGCTACATCGAGTACAGCCTCTTTCAAGCCATTCACGAGGTCGGCTCGTTTTTCGTCGCCCGGCTCAAGGACAACTCGACCTACGAAGTGCGGCGCGATCGTCCGTGGAGCGACGCCGATCGCGCCGCGGGCGTGGTGCTCGACCAAGAGGTGCGCATGGGATCGGCCTTCACGGAGGGCGATCTGACGGCCCCGGTGCGTCGGATCGTGGTTCGTGTCGAGAATCGCGACGGACCCAGCGAGATCGTTTTGTTGACCAACACGGACGTGGAGGCCGAGGTCGTGGCCCTGCTCTATCGCCATCGCTGGCAGGTGGAACTCTTCTTCCGTTGGTTCAAATGCATCCTGGGATGCACGCACTGGTTGAGCACCACCTATCAAGGCGTCACCTTGCAGGTCTATGTGGCCGTGCTCGCTTCCTTGCTGGTCAGCCTGTGGACGGGGCGCAAGCCGACCAAGCGAACCTTCGAGATGATCTGTTTGTACTTCCAAGGGTGGGCGACGGCGGAGGAATTGACCCGCCACATCGAGACTTTGAAAAGCGTGGCCTAGCCGTCCAGGGAGGTCCGCGCGCATCGCACGGCCCGCGAGCGTCGCTCCGCGCTCCGCAACCGCCTGTCCCGCCGAACGAGGAGTCGTTCCACGCGCGCATTCAGCCTTGCCCATGGGTACCCTCAAGGTTCAAATGAAATTCCGAACACTATTGATCGGCAATGGGCAATCCGCTCTCGCCGAGTGCTATCGCGTGAGACTACGCGAAAAAAAATATGCGAAACGAACCCATCTTACATGGACGCTTGACAAGAACGGCGTGGCAGAGCAACCTCCGTCGCCGCAACCTCCGCCAGCCGACCGAGCCGCACCGATGTTCAGGGCCTCGAGACCTTCTGCGGCAAGTCCGCGTATGCAGCCGACTTCGGCGTAATCGTGACTCAGCTCGCCGAGGGGCCGATCGGGGAAATGGCCATCGCGGTCCCGGCGTCGACGTTCCTGTTGCTGAGATGATCGAGTCGGAGGTGAATCCCGGCACACCGCAGGTTCCCTTGGTTTGCCGCCCCACGGTGTCGGCCTTCGACCCTCACCCCGTCCCTCTCCCTTGGAGGGAGAGGGGGCCTAATTCGCCAGCAGGGCTTCCATGCGTTCGACGAGGCGTTCCATGCGGAAGGGTTTGTTGAGGTACCCGTCGACGCCCAGGTTTTCGGCCCAGATCTGGTGGCGCTTCCCGGCATTGCCCGTGATCATGATGACCAGGGGGCGTCCGCCCTTTTTCTTGGTCGCGCCTTTGAGCTTTTCCAGAACCAAAAAGCCGCTGCGTTTGGGGAGCATGGCGTCGAGGACCACCAGGTCGGGGTCGAACTCCGCCGCTTTTTCGAGGGCCTGGTTGCCGTCGCCGGCGATCTGAATCGTCGCCCCGCTGCCGTCCAACACCGTGGTGAGCGCGGTGATCATGTCCGGATCGTCGTCCACGAGAAGAATGCTCTTCCCCTGCAAAGTCGTCGTCACTTCCATGTCTCCTGCTCTCCTTTGGCGCGGTGTTTGGGGTCCCACTTCGTCCGATGGTCAAGAAAGCCAGTGGAGTATAGGGCCACGATCCGCCCCGATCAAGACCGCGGGTTGATCCCCATCGCTTCGACGTAAGCGCCGATGCCGTCGGAGGTTATCGGCTGGTCGTCCAGCGGCGAGAACCACCGGCGTACTGTGGGAACGCGGTCCGGCCGCAGGGACTTGACAGCTTCGCCGCTTTCGCGCAGGCTGTCCGTGAGGTTCCGACACCCCGTCCTCGCCGGTTTTGGAGCGCCGCCATGCATCGCGCCTTGCGAACCAGTTGCCTGCCGTCCATTTCCAGCGCGATGTCGAATTCAAGCCTCGTCCTGTTCGTGGCTCTCGCGGTGAGTTCGTGCCCGCCGCCGGTCTGCGCCCAGTGCGAGACGGCCAAGCTCGTCGCCTCGAACGCCGCGTGCGGCGACCTGTTCGGTGCGTATCTGGCGATCGACGGGGACACCGCCGTCGTGGCGGCGACGGGTGACGATGACGGGGGCGCCGATGCGGGCGCGGCCTACGTCTTCCGTAAGACCGGCGGCACGTGGGCGCAACAGCAGAAGCTCATCGCCTCGGATGCCGGAGCCGGTGACCGCTTCGGGCGGGAAGGGGTGGCCGTCAGTCAGAGCCGCATCCTGGTCGGCGCGTCCTACGCCAGCGGCCCCGGCAACCAGTGGAACGGGTTTGCTTACCTCTTCCGCTGGACGGGCTCGAATTGGGTCGAGGAGCAAAAGCTCATTCCCTCCGACCCGCAATTTGCGGGGCACTTTGGAACGTCGGTCGCCCTGCACGGCGACGTAGCTGCCATCGCCTCGATCCACGAGGTCGTCGGTGGCGGGAACGAGTCGGGCGCTGTGTATATGTTCCGCCGCAACGGGACCACGTGGGTGCAGGAACAGAAGATCATCCCCGCGGACATCGCCCCCTTCGACTACTTCGGCACTTCCGTGTCCGTGTACAATGACGTGGTGGTGGTCGGTTCACGGCTTGATGATCCGGTCGGCTCCGCCTACGTCTTCCGCTGGAACGGTGCGACCTGGGCACAGGAACAAAAGCTAACCCCCTCCGATGGAAGCCCGTATTTCGGCGTTTCGGTTTCGATCCACGGGGATCGAATCGTCGTCGGCGCCGACGCCAACGGAACCCCCGCCCTCGGTCCCGGTGCCGCCTTCGTCTATCGACGGATCGGCGGCACGTGGGTGGAGGAACAGATCCTCACCGCCTTGGACCCAATCCCGGGGGACGCGTTTGGGCGGTCGGTCTCGCTGGGACAGGCGTATATCGCCATCGGAGCGCCGTTTCAAGACAAAAAGGGAACAGGAGCCGGCGCGCTCTATCTCTTTGAGTACCAGGGACCGACGTGGACTGGAGTAAAGAAGGTCGGTGCCTCCGACGCGAACGCGTATGGGAACTTCGGATTGGCGACCGGTCTCACCAACGAAACCGTCCTGGTTGGGATGCATGGGCAGGACGACGCGAATCCAAGTGACCCGTTTTGCGGTTCTGGGTCCGCGTACATTTACGACGTGAAACTGTGTGTAACCGGGATTCCGGCGGTTTCGCTGTGGGGAATTGTAATCATGGCCTTAGGCGTCGTGGGAGGCGGGGCGCTTGTTATCCACCGGCATCGAGGAAGGGCTCCAGATAACAACGTCGCCGACGCGTTGTCGGGACGAGAACCAGTACAAAGGAGTGATCCTGTGAGAAAATCCATTCGGTTGATTCTGGCAGGGAACGTCATCAATCTGGCACTTCTATCGACGACGGACGCGCGTCCCTTGCAGCCGCGTACCCCCCCCCCCAAGGCGGAGGCGATCCAGAAACCGGAGTTCGAGGCCCGCCTGCACGTCAAGTTCCGGGACGACTTGAGAGTTCGCGCCGACCGTGGGGAGCTGCGCTCCCATGCTCACGGCGACCTGGGCCGTGTCCGCGCCTTGCAAGGACGGTACGGTCTTACCTTCCAGCCCCTCCTTCTTCTCCCGCAGGAAACCCTTGACTTCGTCGAGCAGCGCGCCGCGCAGAACAGCGGGCGCTCGCAACCGGACTTCGGGGGAGTGATGGTCGTTTCTGGACCGGACGAGACCCTCGAAGAGGCCGCCAAAGCCCTTCTCGACCTCGACGAAACCGAATGGGTCCAGTTCGTCGACGCCCAACCCGAACCGCAATGCTCCGATCTTTCCCCCGTCACTCCCAATTACTTTTCGCAGGGCTATCAGGATTACCAGCCCGCCGACCCGGGACTGAACATGAGTTGCGCATGGACCTACGGCGGCAAGGGACTCCAGCTTAAGGTCGCCGTCGTCGACGCGGGGTTCACCTCGACTCACGAGGACCTCTGTAACGTGTGGACGGCGCTCACCCCGGAGTGCAATATCTTTGTTCCAGAGCATGGTACCGCGGTGTTGGGGCAACTGGTGGCGCTGGATAACAGTTACGGGTGCAGCGGGCTGGTGCCGCAGGCGTCGCCGCGCTTCTATTCCGGATACAGCGTTGGACCCGATTGCTTCAACTACGGCGGCGCGGCGGGTGCCATCGTCGCCGCTACGTCGCACCTTGCGGCAGGCGATGTTATCGTGATCGAGTTCGGCGGCGATGTCGACGGCTTGCCCGGAGCGGGTCCCGCCGAGCTGGAGCATGCGACCTTCATCGCTGTCGATGCTGCAACCGACGCCAACATCATCGTCCTCGAGGTCGCGGGAAACGGCGGGGGGGACCTCGATTCCGCCCTGCTGGGGTTAAATCAGTGGCGGAGTTGGGGCGACAGCGGAGCGATCATCGTCGGCGCAGGCGAGCCCAACGCGGGCACTCCAGCGGGCGATCCGGTAAGCCGACACAATCGCTGCGACACCTGCATTGGCGGAGGCAATGCTTTCTCCAGCGCCTATGGGTCCCGAGTCGACGTACAGGGCTGGGGCGAGCAAGTCTTTACGCTGGGGTTTGGGACGTATTGCGACCCGACATGCACGCATGCCGGTCCGCCCGCGAATGGCCCCAGCGGGTATTACACGGAGCAGTTTTCCGGGACCAGCTCCGCGGCGCCGATGGTCGCAGCCGCGGCCGCGTCGCTGCAGTCCATTCGCGTCGCCAAGGGGTTGCCGCGGCTCACTCCCGCGCAGATGCGGCAACTGCTGATCGACACAGGGATTCCGCAGGGCACGGCCACGTTGGAGCAGCACGTCGGCCCGTTCCCGAACCTGGCGAAGGCGATCCTCGCCCCTACGATGGGACTCATCGACGTGTACACGTGGGATTGCAACGCCAACAACATCCCCGACGGGTGCGAAGGCGGGCGAGCCTGTTGCCTGACCGACGACGGGCCGTGTCAGGTCATCACGCAATCGTGTTGCCAATTCCTGGGTGGGACGTACCTTCCGAACTACTCAACCTGCGCACCTTGGACCTGCGGTTCGATCAACGGCCCGAGCGGACCTTGACGGGCTGCTTCGCCCGGGGTTTTCACAGGTCCGCGTGGAAAGGACCCTGAGGTCCACGCTTTACCCCCGCGGGAGGATTCGGTAGAGTCTGCCCGCCGTACGCCGGAACCGCAAGAGATTGCTCCCAGGGGCAGCGACGATGGCTAAGACGTGGTTGATCGCATCGTCTACGGAGGATTGCGAACCGCTGGCCCAACGTCTCAACCTGCCCCGCGTCGTCGCGCAACTCCTGGTCAATCGCGGCGTAGGTAGCGAGGATCAAAGCCGGGCGTTTCTTTTTCCCCAACTTCGAGACCTGCACCCGCCGGCCACGCTCCCAGGGGCCGAAGGGGCGGCGCAGCGAATCGTCGAGGCCGTGGGGGCACGCTCCAAGATCGTCCTCTACGGCGACTACGACGTGGACGGCATTACAGGCGTAGCCATCCTCTGGCACGTCCTGCGCGCCGCAGGGGCGGATGTTTCGTTCTACGTTCCGCACCGCATCGAAGAGGGTTACGGACTCAACCTCGAAGCGGTGAGACGTCTGGTCGCGGAGGGCGCCGGCTTGATCGTCTCGATCGACTGCGGCATTACCGCCCACGCCGTCGCCGAAGCCCTCGCGGGTACCGGCGTCGATCTCATCATTACGGACCACCACTCCCTGCACGGCGAGCTGCCTCGTGCCGCCGTCGTCGTTCACCCGGGGATCGGGGACGGTTATCCCAATCCACATCTGAGCGGCGCGGGGGTGGCCTTCAAGTTGGCCTGGGCGATCGGACAACAACAGTCGGGCGCTACCCAAGTCACACCCGCCTTTCGCGAATTGTTGATGGACCTTCTTCCGCTGGCGGCACTGGGGACGATCGCGGACGTGGTTCCGCTGGTCGGCGAGAATCGCATCCTCGCCCGACATGGATTGAGTGCGTTGCCGAAGACAACCCTCCCCGGCCTGAAGTGCCTGATGGAGTCCGCGGGCTTAACCCAGGGTTCGGTGAGCGGTTACGACGTGGGTTTCAAACTCGCCCCGCGCCTTAACGCCGCGGGTCGGATGGGTCACGCGCGTCTGGCCGTCGAACTTCTTACGCGGGCGGATGCCGACCGCGGGCGAGAAATCGCCCTGTACTTGGAGGAGCACAATCGCGCCCGGCAAGCAGCGGAGCGCAAGATCACCCACGAAGCGTGCGAACTCGTCGAGCGCCGCAACCTGGCCGGCGACGCCCGCCGCGGGATTGTACTGGCCTGTGAGGGTTGGCACGCGGGGGTGATCGGGATCGTCGCCGCTCGGATCGTGGAGCGCTATCACCGTCCGGCGGTGCTCATCGCCCTCTCCAACGGCGAGGGCCAAGGATCGGCCCGCAGCGTGCCACACTTTGACATGAGCGAGGCCTTGTCGCACTGCGCAGAGCACTTGTCGGCCTACGGCGGACACGCCATGGCCGCCGGACTGCGCATCGCCACCGATCGCGTCGAGGCATTCACGGACGCCTTTGTTTCCCTCGCCAACCAGCGCCTTAACGGCGATGATCTGATCCCCAAACTCCGCCTCGACGCCGAGGTCCCCCTTTCCGACCTGACCCTACCCACGGCCGAGGCCATCGTCGGCTTGGGTCCCTTCGGGGTGGGCAACCCCAAACCCAAACTGGCGACCGATTGGGTAACCCTGGCCGGTGAACCCCGATGCGTCGGATCGAACCAGGATCACCTGCAAGCCTCCTTCCATCAGAACGGCGTGCGGTTGAAGGCCATCGGCTTCGGCATGGGCTCGCAGATCGAGGACCTCAAGCAACACCGCCGCTGCCGCATCGCCTTCGAACCCATCCTCAACGACTACAACGGCCGCCGGACCGTCGAAATGCAGATTCTCGACCTCCAGTTCCCGACGTGAGCCCAGCCGGGCCATGCGGCTTTGTTGCCCCCAAAACCGGGAAACCGCGAGAGGCTCGTAACCGTCTGCCATTGAATCGGGTACGCCGGGCGTGTACAATCGCGGGCCGACGTCTGATCTACGGGAATCGTCAGCTTGAGGAGGGAACTTCGATGATCCCATCGCCGCGAAGGGTTGGTTGGGTCGGGTCCGCGTTCGTATTCCTACTGGGCGGTCCCCCTCTGCACGCACAAATGGATTTCACGTCCGCGGCCGAGGATGAGTCCGCCCAACAGGCGGTCGGCGTGGCGTGTCAGCCGCAGTGCGTTGGGTGCTGGTTGGGAACGGCGTTCGAACAGGATTGCCCGGGGGACTACTTCGATGACGGCTTCTGTGACTGCGCCTGTCAGTTCGCGGACAACAGTGACTGCGGTTCCAGTTGCTCGTGCCCGCAGGCGTGCGTGTGGTGCTGGTGCAACACGACGGCACAGGGTGCTTGTCCGACATCCTGGAACGGGGACGGCGAGTGCGATTGCGCGTGCCAGTTTGCGGACAGCGACTGTCCGACCACGACGCCCACCGGCGCTTGCTGCGCCCCCAGCGGGAGCTGCAACGTGACGACCTCCGCGTCATGCTCGAGTTCCGGGGGTACGTATCGAGGAAACAACGTAACGTGCGCGCAGGCCAATTGCACATCCCCCACCGGGGCGTGCTGTAGTGCCCAGGACGGGTGCAGCGTCACGACCGCGGCGGCGTGTGCCGGGGCGATCGGCGCCTATCAGGGGAATGGTACGGTTTGCGGGCCGACCATCTGCGCCCAGCGCTGCGATGCCATTTGCGAATACTGCTGGAGCGATACGCCCTACGACGGCGACTGCGACCCCCTTTGGGAGGGCGACGGCAGTTGCGACTGCGGCTGCCAGTTTTCGGATCCGGACTGCGGACCCACGGGCGCGTGCTGCGTGCCGGCCGACGGGCTTTGCGGGCCGCTCACCGAAACCACCTGCCGCTTCTACTACGCGGGCGTGTTCCGCGGCGTGGGGATCGACTGCGCCGCGGCGGATTGCGACCGTTGCGACCCCGGCTGTGCATGGTGCTGGGTGGACACCATCGCCGAACATGCCTGCTTGCCGGCATGGGCCGGCGATACGGAATGTGACTGCGGCTGTCAGTTCGCGGACCCGGATTGCGCGGGCGGCGTGTGCGGAAACCTGGTCTGCGAGGAATCGGCCACGTCGTGCAGCCTGGATTGCACGGATCTTCGCGCCTTCGCGGAGTTCCAAAACTGCTTCCGCCCGGGCCAGTCCACTCCGCCGGCGTGCGTGTCGCACATTTATGCGGCCCCCGTGGGAATCGGACCGGAGGACTTCGCCCGGTTCTTCGATCTTCTCTCCGGTCCGTGATGTTCATGGGATGAATCATCATGCGTGCCGTTGCTACCGTCGGACTTGCCGCGCTCCTCCGCGCCGCCGCCTTGTCCATCGGTATCCTCACCGTCCTCGCTCAGGCCAATCCAAGCGCAGCTCCGCCCGTGCCGGGCCTCACTCCTTCCCCTGGCGAGGGCGTCGTGGGACAACGCCCCGAAGGTGTTATCGTCGCGTGGGGTAGCCAGTCTGTCGGGGTGAACCGATGCGACGACTTCGTAGCAGTGGCTGGCGGGTACCATAGCCTTGGTCTCAAGGCCGATGGGTCCATTGTCGTATGGGGTGCAAGCTCGGGTGTTCCCTCCCCCAACACGGACTTCACTAGCGTGGTTGCGGGATGGGGCCACAGCCTAGCCCTTAAGGACGACGGCTCCATTGTGGCGTGGGGTGAAAACGACTCCGGTCAAACAGACGTTCCCGCGCCCAACACCGGCTTCACGGCGGTGGCCGGGAGCCGGTACCACAGCCTCGGTCTCAAGGCCAACGGGTCCATCATCGCTTGGGGGCGAAACTACGAGGGTCAAACGGATGTTCCCGAACCCAACACCGGCTTCGCGGCGGTGGCCGCGGGCGTAAACCATAGTTTGGGTCTCCAGGCCGACGGTTCCATCGTCGCGTGGGGCTGCGACGGGTTCAACACCGATGCCGGTCAATGCACCGTTCCCGCGCCAAACACAAGTTTCGTGGCCGTCGCCGCAGGCGCGTACCACAGTCTGGGTCTCAAGGCCGACGGTTCCATTGTCGCGTGGGGTTACAACGCCTCCGGTCAAATCAACATTCCCGCGCCCAACACGGGCTTTGTGGCCCTGGCCGCGGGTGGTTACCACGGCCTGGGACTCAAGGCCGACGGGTCCATCATTGCGTGGGGTTGCGGAGGCCTGGACTACGGTCAATGTCGTGTTCCCGCGCCCAACACGGGCTTCGTGGCCGTGGCCGCGGGCGGGTACCACAGTCTCGCAATTCGGGGCGGGCCGGATTGCAATGGCAACGGCATGCCCGATGACTGCGACATCGAACTCGAAACGAGCCCCGACTGCAACCAGAACCTTGCCCCCGACGAATGCGGCATTGAAGAGGGCGTAACTCCGGATCTGGACGAAAACGGCATCCCGGATGAATGTGACGCCGATGCACTGGTGACGGCCAAGATCATGGTCAACCCCGTTCCGGCCAAGGTCGGGCCGCCGTATCCGCCGCTTATCGACGGCGGACCCAACATCGTGGGCAACGAACTGCGCCTCGATGCGGGCGGGGTTCGCGTTTGGGTGGAAGTCCAATTCAAGGATTGGGATCCCAACGGGAACGGGTTGCCAGGGGCGAAAGTCTTCCGGGTCGCACTCGACGGTAGCGGACTGAGGGACGCGGATATCGACGGCGACGGGTTGGTGGACGACGACGGCGATCAAGAGGACATCGTCCACCCAAGAATCCCGTGTAGTAACAATTCGGTTTGCGACACGGCTTACGGGGAGTACTTTACGAAATGCACTAACCGCGGCAGCGATATCAAACGATGCATCCCAGTGTACACTGATAAGGGGGGGAGTGGTCGCGCCGATGGTTGGTGTTCCGGGCATGAAGGGGGAAACGGCTGCGACTGTGGGGACGATGCTTCCGTAAGCGCGTCGGGCTGGGAAGCAATCGGGTGTTACATCGAAGATTTCCGCCCCGACGACGGCACTGTCCGCTGGGGCGCGACGGCGGTCTATGATGTGCCCCCAGGCGCCAAGGGGAAATACACCGCCGAATTGGACACCGACGGGACCTTCCTGGGGAGCTACTTTCCCTTTCCGGGCAGCATCGTCCCGACCCTCTCGGAAACGGGCTTCGTAATTCACATTCTCACCGGGCGATGCTGTTTTGGGTTTCGGACGCCCGCCGAGGGGTGCGTCGATAGCGTGACCCGCGCCGAATGCGGCGACGACGAACCCGCCCCGTTCGTCTTCACGCCGGAGGCATCCTGCGCGCCGAACGGGGCCGAGTGCGCCGCAGCCTTCGGGGCGTGCTGCGACACGCTGTTCGCTAATTGCGTAGACAAGGTTCCCGAAAAGCAATGCGTGGGGGAGCATCACACATGGACTCCGGGTACGACGTGCGACGACATCGCCTGCGTAGCCGATGTCGGCGCGTGTTGTACCCACGATCCCTTCGGCCCCTGCACCGACGATACCCTTGTGGGTGGATGTCAGTGTCCCGGTTGTACGTGGGACAAATCCCGGCGGTGCGAAGATATCGAATGCGCCGCCTCGCCCATTCCGACAACATCCGCCTGGGGCTTGAGTGCTCTGACCTTGCTGCTCATGATCAGCGCCAAGATTGCCTTCGGGCGCAGAACGGCAGGCCTGCGATAATTCATCCGACGGGGGTGCGCGGGCCTCGCCAAAGGCGGGTTTCATTTCGTCTGCGGCTCTGATTGGGGCGGAATGGTTCGCCGAAGTGTAGGAGGTCCGCACCTTCCGTCCTACGGCTTCTTTCCCGTGTAGCGCTCCTGGGCCGCTTCGATGATTCGCTCCAGCAGTTCGGCATAGCGCCATCCCGCATACGTGGCCATGAAGTTGAGCTTCCCGTCCCAGCACCAACCCGGATTGGGATTGACCTCCAGCAACTTGATCTCCCCCTCCGCGTCCGTGCGGAAGTCGAAGCGGGCGTAGTCGCGGCACTCCAAGCGCTCGAACAGGCGCAGCGAATAGTCGGACAGTTTCCGCCGCACCTCCTCGTCCACCCTGGCTTCGTGGTACTTGATTTGGGTCCAGTAGGGCGAGTCGGGAATCCACTTGGATTCATAGCCCAGAATGGGCGGCAGATTGGGGTCCAATCCACGATAATCGACTTCCAAGGGCGGCAACGTGCGGCACGTCAAACCGGGATTGCCGATGACGGCCACGCTGTATTCCGTGCCCGATAGAAACTCCTGAATCAGCGCCGGGCGGTCGGGTAGTTCGAGGCGCAGCTTCTCCAGATAGCTCATCAATTCCTCCGGCGAGCGGACGACGGAGTCTTGGCGAATGCCGATGCTGCTGTCGCCGTAGTTGGGTTTCACCAGTGCGGGGAAAGCCGAGGGTAGAGTCGCGGCCTGATCGTCCGGGTCATAATAGGTCTCCAGGGGAACCGGAAGGTCCAGCCCCGAGGCGATGGCCCGAATCAGCGCCTTGTTGTAACAGAGCCCCAAGCACGTCGGACCCGCGCCAGTGAACGGAATTCGTTGCAGCTCGAGCACGGCGGGAACGTGCAGTTCGAGAAAGGCGTTGTTGTTGTACCCTTCGTCGCAGAGGTTGAGGACCATCTGCGGGGGGTTGGCGCGAAGCTCGGACATCAGCGAGGCGTGGTTGTCCAGATAGGTGAATTCGTAATCGTGCAGTTCCGCGAGGGCCTCCTTCAGGCGCTGGATGGTCTCGAAGTCCTCGGCGTTGAACTGCCCGTCGCGCTTGACCGTGTCGGGCAGTCGGGGGTCGCCCAGAACCACGGTGATGCGCGAAAACAACGGCGCCTTTTTACGAACCACGACCGCTTTGCGCGGGGCTTGGGCGGTGATGAACACCCGTTGGGCGAGCATCCCCAGGTCCTGCTTGCGGTCCGACTCGGTGATGAGCGAGTCGTGCAGACGCACGTTCACGAACCCCACGCGCTCCAGCATGTGCGTGATTTCGGTCTTGGTATAAAGGCGCTCGGCGTAAAACTGGTCGGCGATGACGCCCTTTTCGGCGTGGACCACGACCTCGCGCGAGACCAGACGAGCGCTGTCGGAGGTCAGGGAGCGCTCCCGGCAGACGAATTGGTTCTGGTCGATCCATTCCCACGACCGTCGTTCGAAGTTGGTGCGCAACCACTCCCCGTCGGCCAGGTCCAAGGCCACGGTTCCGCCCGAGCGTAGGACGCGGATGACCCCCAACATCACCGCGACGTCGTCCTCCTCGCGGTCGAAGTATCCGAAGGAATTGCCCATCAACGCGACGCAGTGGAATGAATCTTCCGGAAAACGGAAGCGCCGCGCGTCCCCCTCGTGGAAGCTGACGGCCAGTCCTTTTTCCTTGGCCCGCTTTCGAGCCAGGCGGATGAGATACCGCGAGCGATCGAAACCCGACACGGATTTGAATCCCCGCCGAGCGAGTTCCAGGCAATGTCGTCCCTGTCCGCAGCAGAGATCGAGGATGCGGTCGTTGGGCTCCAGACCGGCGGCGTGGATGAGCAGGTCCACCTCACGGAAGGTGTTGCGTTCGTTCTCGACCACGTCGCCGTCGGTCTTGAGGTAGATGGAGTTGAAAAGCGTACGCCACCAATCCGAGGGCAGGTGGCGTTCCAGGTCGGGGATGGGTCCTACGGTCCTGGGGGTCGGCATTACGGGTGCGGCCGTCTTGGCCATTGATTTCGCCTCCGAGTCGCCGGCGGGGCGACATCTTCGCCCTGAGCACCGACTACTTCGATTATACGTTTGTATGTCCGCGGCGCAGCGTTGCAAGATCGCAGCGGACGTTTTTACGCGCCCGGCGCGGAAATCGATGCTTCCCTGCGGACTCCTCGTCTGGTAAGATGCCCTCGTTGGCATCGAACAGGCCAGGGGGGGCCCGGCCTTCCAACGTGGGGAGAAACAAACATGCCGCTTCGTCGATTCGGGTTGGTTGCCGGACAAGTCACAATCCTTTCGCTCGCCGCGTGGGGCTGGGTGCGACCGTCGGCCTCGGTCGGTGAGGTGCCGGCGGCGCCACGTGCGACCGAGATCACCGGATTGTCGTCGAACGGACCCTTGCCCGCCGCCGAGGCCGCCCCCGTTTCGGGCGTGACGCGAATTACTCTCGACGACGAAGCTTTGCTAGACGCTGGAAGGCACGACGGGAAGGTCAGCCTGGGCGACGTCCGGTTGCCGGGCAATGCCGCTGCCGTGGTTTTGGACCTCCGGCCGCTACGAGTGGTAGGACCGAAAACCAGGGTCGTCGTGGGTCAACCGGACGGGGTCGACGTCGTTTTTCCCTTCGACGCGTCGCAAGTCCACGTGTTCCAGGGACAGATCCGGGGGCTCGCGGAATCGAACGTCGTCTTGTTCCGATCCCCACGGAGGGTCACCGGACACATTTCTCTCGGCGGTTCCGGGGCTCGGTATCGGCTCACCAACCTCGATGGCCTGGGTCGTCGCTTGCCCCCCGGACAGGCCGACGTGTACCCCGACACATCGGGCAGCGGCGAACCCCTCCCGGGCGTTCCCCTTTGTGGTCTGGGATCGCGGTCCACGGTGGCCGGTTGCTGTGCCGAACCCGCCCCCGCCCCCGGACTCACCTTCAACAAGCGGATCCGCAACGTCGAGATCGCCATCGAAACCGATTACGACCTGTATGAGAACTTCAACGACATAGGCGCCACGACCGACTACATCGTTGAGCTTTTCGCCCGAGTCAACGCCATTTTCTTGCGCGACATCGACGCCCGCTTCGAAGTCGTGTTCATGCGTGTCTTTAACAACCCCGCGGCCGAACCGGCGTTCATGAACCAGGCCGACCCCCTGAATGGCTATGTGAGTTTCTGGAACACCACCATGGCGGGTGTGGCCCGCGACACGGGAACGTTCCTCAGCGGTCGGCGGAACCTACCCTACGGCGGGGTCGCCTACCTGGGCGGCGTCTGCACGAATTTCGGATACTGCATTTGCGGATACCTGAGCGGTTTCCCGAACCCTGCGTTTCCCAATACGGGCGAATACGACGTGGAGGTGACCGCTCACGAACTGGGGCACAACTTCGACGCCTGCCACACTCCGGATTACTGCCCGCAAATTGATCGCTGCTTTCCCCTGCCGGCATTCCCGCAGCGCGGCACTCTGATGAGCTATTGCTCCCAAACCGTCAGCGGCGGGGACCTTGTCGCGGAGGACTGGTATCACACCCGGCTGCGGCGGGTCATGCGAAACTTCATCGAGCTAGGCGCAAGCTGTGTTTCCTACGACTGCAACCAGAACGGCGAGGATGACGCCTTGGACATCTCCGGCGGCGCAAGTTTGGATACCAATGGAAACGGCGTCCCCGACGAGTGCGAGGATTGCAACGCCAACGGCGTGTTGGATCCCACGGACATCTCCCTGGGCACGAGCACGGACCTCAACGCCAACGCCGTTCCCGACGATTGCGAGCCCGACTGCAACGCCAACGCCGTTCCCGACGATCTCGACATTTCGCTGGGAACCAGCCTCGACGCCTGGGGCAACGGCGTCCCCGACGAGTGCGATCCCGACTGTGACGGTGACGGCACGCCCGATTACAACGAAATCCAGATCAACCTTGCCCTGGACATCGACCGCAACGTGGTCCTTGATGCCTGCCAGGACTGCGACAACGACGGAATCAACGACCTCGTGGAGCTGTCCGGCGCTCGGAACGCCTGGGTCGCCAGCGACGTGCTCAACTACATCGGCGAATACCACGCCGTTAGCGGGGCGCGGGTCAAGATTTCCACCGTCGGCCAAGTCAGCGGGCCGCAAGACCTCATCATCACCCCATCCAACCGCGTCCTCGTCACAAGCTCCGCGAACAACCGCGTGGTCAGCTTCGATGCGATCACCGGCGCTTACCTGGGCGATCTCGTGGCCGCGGGCTCCGGCGGTTTGTCGTTTCCCACCGGTCTGATCCTCGCCCCCAACGGGAACCTGCTGGTCAGCAGCCGCAACACCAACAGCGTCTTGCAATACGACGGTACGAGCGGCGCGTCCCTTGGGGCCTTCGTCGCCGCGGGAGCGGGGGGATTGATCAGTCCCTTCGGTTTGACCTTCGGACCCAACGGAAACCTGTTCGTCACCAGCAACGGCAACCAAGTGCTCGAGTTCAACGGCGCCAACGGTTCCTTTGTGCGTACCTTCGTAAGCAGCGGAAACAACGGAGGGCTCAATCAAGCTCGCGGATTGCTGTTCAAACCGGACGGGAACCTGCTGGCGGCGAGCTATTTGACCGACGCCATCCTGCACTATGACGCCACGACGGGCGCATCCCTGGGCAAATGGAACAGCGGCGGCACGACCTCGGCGCTTTACCTCGACGGCCCCTGGGGTCTGCGCCTGGGACCCAACGGCAACGTCTTCTGCACCCGCGACCTGCCCGCGGTCGAGGACGGCGACCACGATCACGAACCCGATACCGACGAGCTGCACGTCACCAGCGTGCGCGTCCTCGAGTTCGAAATCGCCAACGGAAAATACAAAGCCGCGTTCGTCGTAGGCGATGACACCGGGTTGCGTTCCCCCACGGGGTTTGCCTTCATGCCCGGGACCGGCGACTGCAATTGGAACATGCTGCAAGACGACTGCGACATCGCGCTTTGCTCGGGCGACCCCGCCTGCGGCGATTGCAACTTCAACACGCTCCTCGATGGCTGCGATCTGGCCGAAGGAAATTCAGTCGATGGCAACGCCAACGCCCTCCCCGACGAGTGCGAGCCGCCGCCCGATCCCATCGCCGATCCGCAAGGCGAGAAGACCCGCGGGCTCTCCTTCTCCGCGCCCGCCTTTTCCGTTGCCACAGGGAGCGGTCCGCAGACCGCCATTCGCGTGACGATGATCGACCTGCAAAACCCGCAACCTCCCAACGCCCCGTGCTGTCCGCCGCCGGACTTCGGCTCCTTCGAGGCCGCCACTTGCACCGCGCCTGGCGAATCCAACAACTGTGCCCGCTGGGTCGGTCGGCCCGGCGTTTTCCTCGAATCGCAGGACAGCCCGTCGGCCGGCGCCTTCAAAGCCGCACGTTTGCAATGCACACCCTACTACCACGATTGGAGCGGCGAAGGCGTCGTCCACGTCGGCGGCGGCGAAGTCGCGCCCAGTTCCGCTTTCGACGTGCAAGTGCTGACCTCGAACTGCAAGGGCAACGAGGATTTCTGCACGACCGTCTCCAACCCGGTTCGACTCCTCACCCGTCGTGCCGGCGACATCGCGGCCCCGTTCAATCCGCCCAGCACCGGGGATCAACCCGACGCCCTCGACGTGTCGGCCGGAGTCGACAAGTTCAAGAATCTCCCCGGCGCTGCCTCCAAGGCCGTCGCCCAACAACAACCCAACGTCCCCGACCTGAACGCCGACCTTAGCGCCCTGGACGTAGCCTCCGTGGTCGACAACTTCCGCGGACTGGCCTATCCGTTCTCCGGCCCCTGTGCGTGCCCTTCGACCGTCCTCTGCGGCGCGGCGGCCTGCACAGCCGATGCGGATTGCAACAGCGGATTGTGCGTGCGGGAGTGCGTCTCAGGACCCAACACCGCCCAGCCGTGTACCACCAACGGGCACTGCGGCCAGTGCCTCGGCGGCGTCCGCGCGGGATACCCGTGCGATGACGGTTCCGATTGCGCCGGCAGCGCATGCACCGTTGGCCTGTGCGGACCCGGCTCTTGCAAGGATCGCTGCGGACGCTGCAACCCCTCCGCCCCGTAACCCGACTGATCGCGGTCGAACACCGCGCAATCAGAACCGCGACCGACAAGGGCGCGGCCGTAGCGCCAACCCTCGTGTGCGGCGCTTCGTCCCGTCAGAAACGAAGGGATCAGGCCCCGAAGGATGAGCGACACCCCCACAACCCCCATCCCTTTCCTCCCCCGTCAACAAGAACCCGTTTACCGTCGCGCCGGACGCGAATGCGCAAAGAAATCCCCGGCATCGAAGGCATGGGCCCATGCCCTTGTGTCCGAGCCGGCCAAAAGAGAATCTCCGCCCATGCAGTTCGCGGAACCGGATTTCCTTCAAGGGTTTGTCACACCGGTCGAGGAGGCCCTCTTCGCGCGCGAACATCCCCCGGATCAGCCCCTTGCAGGATGGCCGCCGGGGCCTGAGTTCGGATGGCATCTCCGCGATGCATTCTCCCAATTGGCTGCAGCGAGGACTTTGGTCGGGGCCCCGGCGGGCAATCGAGTGCGGATCGGGATTCTGGATACCGGGTACGACCCCGAACACAAATCCCGGCCGGCCCGCGTTCTCATGAATTTCGATCGTGATTTCGCGGATGACGACTTCGACGCCGCCGACCCCGGAGTGCATGGGCCGGCGGACCAGCCCGGGCACGGAACCGCAACCCTTGCGTTGCTGGCTGGGGATCGCGTCAGGCCCCGGCATTTTCCTGAATTCGATGAGCCTCTTGGTGGTGCGCCGTTCGCTGAGGTCATTCCGATTCGCATTGCCAACTCCGTCATTCACTTTTTCAGCAGTTCGATGGCCGACGGTATCGAGTACGCGACGGCCAACGGTTGTCAGGTCATCTCGATCAGCATGGGTGGAGTTCCAACCCGACGTTGGGCGCAAGCCGTGAACGCCGCGTACGACGCGGGAGTCGTCATCGTGGCGGCGGCTGGAAACAACTTCGGGGGGTTTCCCACGCGGGAGATCGTTTGGCCGGCGAGGTTCCGCCGTGTGATCGCGGTGTGCGGGGCGACGGCCGAAAAAACACCCTACTTCCAAGCTGATTCTCTGGGCATGCAGGGGAACTTCGGACCGCCGGGCAAAATGCAAACCGCGATGGCAGCCTATACCCCCAATATGGCCTGGGCCCAATTGGGGGCCGAAGATGTTGTCCGTCGCGACGGAGCGGGAACTTCGTCGGCGACGCCTCAAGTCGCGGCGGCCGCTGCGCTTTGGCTACAGCATCGGAATACTCCGGACGGAGCCCAACCGTGGCAGCAAGCCGAGGCCGTGCGGCACGCGCTCTTCACGTCGGCGGACGAAAGCCGGAACGATCGGGAGCACTTCGGGCAGGGACTGCTTCGCGCGAAAGATGCACTCGGTGTCGCGTTCGACACCTCACGCGCCAAGACCAAGAAGGACGCGGTCTGGTTCCCGATGCTCAATCTGCTTGCCGGGTTCGATCGTCTGCCGGAGCCCCAACGTCGGATGCTCGAGGTTGAAGCCTCGCAGCTCGTTTTCGACCTTCCGGACCTGGGACAGATGGTCGAGGCCGCGGAGGTGGATCCCCGACAACTCTCCAATCAGGATGTCCAGCGGATTCTGAAAGCCCTTGACGCTCACCGCGGGGTCTCGAAGACCCTGCGTAAGTTCCTGGCCGCGGCTCGCGTGTAGCGCCGCGGCGTGTGGGCGTAGTAGGCCTCTCGGCTTTCGCTGTGATGCTCGACGGCGCGGATGCCGCCTCCGTAGGGCATGCGGATGACCATCTGCAACCCGAACCTGCCCCGGGTGCGATTGCGAAAACGCGATACGTGTTGCTCGACCTGGTGGAAGGCTTGGTAGAAGAACCCGGAGAACTGCATCTCCGCAACGGGGATCAGGCCGTAGAGAGCCATCCCGATCGCGCCGCCTGCAATGGCTCCTTCGGCCAGGGGCGTGTCGATAGCCCGTTTGTCGCCGTAGCGCTTGAGCAGATCGGCCGTGACGCGAAAGACTCCTTCGTCCTTGCCGATGTCCTGGCCGAGGAGGACCACCCGGTCGTCTTGGCGCAGAGCCTCGTCCAAGGCTCGGTTCACCGCGGAAACCATGTTAGGTTGGGCCATACGTTGTTCCCGTTAGCTTGCCGGTTTTTTGCCCGGCAGAAGGGGACTATGCTAGACCGCAAAGCAACGGGAAAGCCATCGTAGGTAGGTTCGATAACCCACCCCTACGCAAATGGACTCCAATCACAGCTCCGCCGATAACGTCGTGAAGGGTGTGTGTACAGACCACGTTCCGTCGGGGTTTTTTGTGTTGGCAACGCCGTTCCAATTTTCACGAAAGGCGGTGGCCGAGTGGGTCCGCGCCTGGCGCATCTTTTCGCGCCCTACGCGCTTGGATTTAGCCTCGTCGAGATGATCATCGTTGTGGTGATTATCGGGATTATCGCGGCCATCGCCGTTCCGCGCTTGTCGTCGGGGGCGCGAGGAGCCGATGAGTCGGCGCTGATCGGCGACCTGTCGGCCATGCGACGGTCGATTGATATCTACGCCGCCGAGCACGGCGGGAAGTTCCCCGGAGCCAAGCCGGATGGAGGAAGTGGGGCAGCCAATTCGGTCACGGCTTTCATAACTCAAATGACGAAATACACGAATGGTGGCGGAAGGGTATCGGATATACGTGACGGGGGGCATGTCTACGGTCCCTATCTGCGCACCATCCCACCGATCCCGGTCGGTCCCAACAAAGGCAACACGACCATTGCCATCGACAAGGACAACTCACCGCCGCTGGTGACCGCCAGCACGGGAGGCTGGGTCTACAACCCCACGACCGGTGAGATCATCGCCAACTGCGACAAAGCCAATATGGCTGGCACTCGGGCGTATGACGAGTATTGAAGAACGCGCTGCTCATCCGCTCTGATCGGTGAACGTAGCAGTTTCGACTTTGTACAGCGGCATCTCGGAGCGCTCGGTCCAACGCGGCCAAAGCCCCCGCCAAGTCATCGTAGCTCAGGTCATCGACCCGATATTCGTTTTATCCATTGCCGTCTCGGCCAAGTCGTCGAAGTCCGGCGCTCGGGCGCTCCGCTTGCGCTTGGAGCACGTACGGAACCCTCTGTCGGTGCGTCACGACGGTGAAGACGGACGTCCCGCCGGATGCGAATGGGCGAAGAAATCGAGGCATCGGAGGTACGGGCCCATCCCCCGACCTACATCTCTTAGATCGTCATCAAGTCCGTTTCGGCGGAGCAGCGTCCACGCCGACCGCCGCGTCGGGATATCCGTCGAGGGAGGGTGCAGGCGACCCGACGACAGCCGCCCCGGCTGTGGCCTTGTACACTATCGGACGCGATGTCCTGTTCGACGCGACGGCACGAGAAATCACTGACCCGGCGTTTCTCATGCTTCGTTCCATATCCGAAACTGGCTAAGGAGGTGTCCCTACGAGCTTTCGACCGATATCCCTGCGGCATCGGCCCCTCCGCGGCAGGCTGTTTTGAACCCGACGGGCCGTCCATGGTAACCGAGATGATAAAGCACGATCTTGCACACTGTATAACGACCGAAGATCTCGCCAATCTCTTCGAGGAGGCAATCGCGAAGTGGCGAGCCGGTCTCGCGGATGGCGACCCGCGGCGGCAAGCGCCTCGAATTCCGGTCGAAGGCGTTCACCCGCTCTTCGTTGCGTCCTATACGGCGCACGACGTTCCATTGAATTGCCAAGCGGTCATCACCGACGTCTCCGCCGATGGACTCGGGATCATTCTGCGGGAGCCGGTTCCTGTCGGCGCGACGCTCAATATTGCGTTCGAAAAGGGGGGAGGCGGACACGACTTCGGCAAGGCCGTGGTGGTTTTTTCGAGCCCACGCGAACAAGGAGGGTACGGAGTCGGGCTGCGCTTCAACGAGGACATCACGGCACTCGATGCACCAGATGCCACATTGACTCCGCGATGGTTCACGTACAAGCGGCTAAAAGAGGCCGGAGTTGCCGTATACCAAGAGATCACCAACCGGCGGTCCTCGGTCCACGGCGTGGAGCGGACCGTGAACGGCATTCGTGCCGAGCTGCTCGTCGAGGCCAAACTGTTCCGTTATTCGGCGGCCCTTTGGGTGAAGGGCCGTAAGGTCGCCAGCGGGTCGGGAGTCCTCCGCGATCGTTTTCGTAACCTCTTCGGCGACTCGGGGTTGCCGACGGTGGTCGCGCTAAGCGGCGGGGGTTGGTCGGCGTCGGCCTTGCTGTATCCTAAGGGTGTGGGCGGATGCAGCATCGAGCCGCTCATCCAATTGCCCGACATTCGTTTTTCCGGGGCGGATCACCGCCTGTTACGCGCTTCGTGATCACGAGGGGTTTTTGGCGCTTCGTCGGCGCGCCCACTCGTAGCGGCGATCACTTCGCGCTCGGAACGGAGCTCGCTACGGTCCTGCCCGACGCCCGCCCACCCAGATGGCCGACCCCCATGTGCGTCGCGCCGTAGCCCCGCCCTTGTGGGCCTCGCTTCGTCCCCTCAGGGACGCCCGAACCTACCCCTTGACTTCCCGCCCCCACCATCCCAACATATACCGAACGTGCCCCGCGACCGAGCGGCGGCCGCCCGACCGGTCCGGCGCCCGCGAGACGCAAGAACGAGTGTCACATGGGGACACCACGCGAAACACGCAAAAAAACCATTTTGCAAAACAAACCCACTTGTAAGCACGACTGTAGTGTTTGCGCTGCCGGGCGAATTATGGGCAAAAGTAGGGGCGGAGGATCCGCTGCCATACTCTACGTTCGCACGGAAACTGAGCACCCTTCTTACCGCTTGGAAACGGGTGCCAAATGGATGACACGGCGGCCGCGGGTCGCGGGCTTACGGCTGGTGGGCGTCGGGGGGGGCGTCCACGACGCGGACGCTGCGGATGGAAAGCGCGCGCCGCGGGCGACCTTGGTCGTCGACCGGAACCGTCATGATGCGATCCAGGGTTTGCGTGGATTCGTCGCCCACCAGCTCGCCGAACACCGTATAACGCGAATCCCACTCCTTCTGTCGCGTGTTGCAAATGAAAAACTGGCAGCTCGCCGACTCCGGGTCGTCGTCGAGCAAGGCCATGGAAACGCTGCCTTTTTGGTGGGGGTGAGCGTTGAGTTCCGGCCCCAGCCGTTTGCCGTCCAGGCGAATCCCCGTGCCGTCGCCCCGCGGGCACCCGCCCTGGATGAAGTAGCCGGGCTCCAGGCGATGGAAGGTCTTGCCGGTGTAGAAACCGGACTTGGCCAGGTCCAGGAAGTTGGCCACGTGCCGCGGAGCGTCGTCGTAAAACAGCCCCACGGTCATCGTGCCATCATCTGTCACCACCTCGACCTGTTTTCGGGGCGCGATAGTCAGGAGTACGGGTTCGCTGCTGACCCCGGCGGCGTAGGGCTTCCACGTGATGCGATACTGACCGGCTCCGCGCAGGGACGGAAAGTACTCCCGCACGTCGAGGGTGGTCCCCACGGCGCTGCGCGCCGCCAGCAATAGAATCGGGGCCTGCGTGGGCGTGCGATAGCCGACCGGCTGATCCCAGTGTCGCCCCCCCTCGGTGGTGACGATCACCCCCGACGACGACGCCCCGCCGCTGAACACGTGAGCCAGCGGCAGGCCCATCTCCGGCGGAGGGATTTGCGGTTCCGTACCGGGAACCGTCAGGGTCACCGCTTCGTTCGTCGTGTTCTCGATGGAAAACTGCACCCAAACCGGATGATTGAGCGGAACGTGCTGCGAGAGCGGTTTGACGTGGACCTGGATACCGGGAATGGCGTTGTCGGGCGCGGTCCCTCCGCCCATGACGCATGCAACCGCCAACAACGCCGTGTTCCCAAAACTCATGCCCATGGACCGCCCGAGCTACTTTTCCGAGCTTTTCCCGCCCCGACCGACGCCGTGCCGCACCGACGCCATTGTCTCGACAACCCCGCCCCTGTCCAGCGGCACGATCTCGGCAAGGTCCGCTTCGCGCCGAGGTTATACCCGCCAGTGTCGGCCAGAATTGCGATCCCGCTTGAGACGCCCGGCCAAGTTGTGTCGGGGCGAGAAGTACGCTAGGCTTTGGGCGTCGGAGTTGTGGTAGGTCTGGGGCGAATGGCGAACATGACCGGACGACAGGCACTCGCCGGATGCGCAGCCTTGGCTTTCCTTTGCGCGCCTATGGCTGCGGCCCAAGTTGCACAACCTCCGCCCGCCTCCCAGGCCGGACAAGCCCTCGGCCCGCTCACCGACGATGAGTTCCGCCTGCCGTTGGAAAAGGACGCCGCAGCCGAGGTGGACCGGATATTGTCGGTCCTCGGATCGCCGCGCTACAAGGAGCGCGAGGAAGCGACGCAACGGCTGATCGAAATCGGAGCGCCGGCGTTCTCCAGACTCCGCACGGCCTATCGGTACGCCGACGACCTGGAAGTCCGCTTGCGGGTCGAGACCATCGTGCGGAACGCCTATCTGAATCACTACGTGTTCGACCGCAACGGTTTTCTAGGCGTCTCCCTCGCGCCGCTCGAGCCCCGGGATCCCAAAGCTCCGCCCCGGGCGGAGCCGGAGAACGGGGTTCGGATTGCCACGGTGATTCCCGACACGGGTGCATCTCGAGCTCGGCTGAGGGCGGGCGATGTCGTCACGAGCCTCAATGGTGTTGCCATCACCGGTGCGGGGCGTGACTCGATCGACCGTTTCAGCGAGACGATCCGCCAATTCCGCCCCGACACCAAGGTCCGCTTGGCCATCGTTCGCGAGGGGAACCCCACCACCATCGATGCCGTCGTGGGTCGTTGCCCGGAGGAGACCGCCCGTCGTGGGGGTGTGCGCTTTTCGCCGTTGTACCACCAGGTGAGCGAACGGTTCCAGGACTGGTGGCAGAAATATTTCGACCCCCCGCAGGTCGCCGGTTCCACGGATCGACCTTGACGCGATCGCGTCAACGTCGCGCCGCATCGCTAGGGTTTCTTACCCGTCTCGTCGATCAGCTCGAAGTCCATGGGCAGGACGTATTGGAAGTGTCCTTCGCTGAATTCCGGATTGAGCTTCACGTCGGCGAGCGTGATGTCCAGGACTTTCTTGCCCGCGGCGTCGACCTCCACCATTCGAATGCGGAGCCCGGTATCCTTGGCGAAGGCATGACGGCTCTTCCAATCGCCTTCCACGGGCGTGGCTTCGATCACGTAGGCTTCGATACCGTCCACCGGTTCCTCGCCCACAAAACGCAGGTTGTGGTCCCTCGATAAGGAGCGGAAGAGGTCTCGACCGCCGAGCTGCATAACCGCGTCGGCCGAGAACGCCGACATCGTTGTCTTCTTGAGCTGGGGTTGTTGGAGCTGGCTGTACAAGAGGGTGCCGTCGTAGACCTTGGTGAGCAATTCGCCGGTTCGGACCCGCTTGGCGTCACCGAGGTCGGCCACGATGATGTTCTCTAGGTAGAACCGGATGAGTAGCTTTCCATCGCGCTTCTGACATTCGTACTTTCCCTGTCCCTTGGTGTAGCCCGCGTCGCCGGCGGCGGTGGGCAGCTCGGTCCGCACGGTCGCGGAAAGTCCCGAGAGATCGTCCCACTTGGCGACCAACTCCGCGATCAACGTCGCCGAGCGCTCGTCCATGGTCGGCGCTTTCGGGGGCGCGGTGGAGGTCGGCGTGGACTTTTGTTCGGTCTTCGTCTCCGTCGCGGCGCCGGGCGCTCCCGGACCCGCGGCCGGTTTCTTGCAAACGGCAAAGGTAGCCACAAGGCCCACGACCATCACGGCGACGACCCAAAGTGAGAAGTTTCGGTTCATAGAATGCAGACTCTTGTTCGTAACATTTTCGCCCGTCCACGGCCGGGGCTTTTCGGCCGACGATTCGTCGCAGCGGAAACACCGTCGGACTGCCCGACTACGACGCCCCCATTGTACGCCGGCGGCGCTTCAATAGAAACCGGTCCGGGTTCCGCGTTGCGTAATAACCGTGTCACCGCGCGAACGTCCGCGAACCACCTTTCGCAAGCCCGAGATTCTTGCTATAAGAAAGGCATGGAATCCCGCCCGATAACGGGCGTCCCCGGAATCGGACGGATGGGTGGAGGCAGGGCATGGGGCTCAGTCGAAGGGAGCAGACCGTCGCGGCCATTCAGCACGCGCGTCTCAGCGCCATCATTCGCACCAAGGACCAAACGCTTGCCGACCAGGCTATGCGCGCCGCGGTGGACGGTGGTTTTCGTGTGCTCGAATTCACTCTCACTACCCCCGGCGCCATCGAGCTGATCGCCGACTACGCGCGGCGCGAAGGGTTTTGGGTGGGCGCGGGCACGGTCATGACCGTAGCGCAGGCCCGGCAAGCGGTCAGCGCCGGCGCTCGCTTCTTGGTCTCGCCGATCTGCGATCCGGTCATTGCGGCCGAGGCCACGGCGCTCGACGCCGCATTCATTCCCGGGGCGTTCAGCCCCACGGAGATGGAGGCCGCCCACCGCCTGGGTGCTGATTTCGTGAAGGTTTTTCCGGCCCCGCCGGGCGGCGTGTCGTTCATCGAATCCGTGCTCGCCCCGCTCCCGCATTTGCGGCTGTTCCCCACCGCGGGCTTCACGACGGACGACTTCCTCGACTTTCTGAAAGCCGGCTGCGCCGGGTTGGGCTTTGTGCGTCCCCTGTTCGAAGCCCCTGATTTGGCGGCCCGGAACTTCGACGCCATTCGGGAGCGCGCCGCGCTCATCATGAGCCGCATCCGCGCCTGGCGCGCCGACCTATAACGATCCTTGCTCACCGTACCACTAAGAGCGCGGCGCACGCACCAGTTCATGCTGCTTTTCGGGCGTTCACAACCGTCCACGCGCGGCGAAATCCTCGACGCCCCGGGGCAAGTCAAGTCGCGCGAACCACCATCCGACGAGGTTCCTAGGGACTTCGGCGCGCCAGCACCGAAGGGTCCGATAGTCTCCCGATCGTCGTAAACTCCGCCGCGCCGGGCGCAGGAACGGCAAACGGGCAGGGGCAACGTCCCGGTGAGCAAACGAGCGAAGCATGTCTGGGTGGTCCTCCTCGCGCAATCGGTATGCCTGAGCGTGGGGCTGTGGATGCAACACCACTTCGTCCGCTCGGCGTCGCGCGACGACGTCCTGGAGCACACGTGGAGCGAACTGGACGCCGTGGCCAATCGTTGGCTTCCCAACCTTCGCGGGCTCGGCGCCGCGCTCCAGGAATCACGAACCGCCGACCTGCAGCGTTACGAACAGGTTCTGGCCTGGATGGACTCCAGCGGCGAAGGCGGCGGCGTCATTGTGGATCGCGGGTGGAATGTACTGCTGATTCCCACCTCGCCGCAACAACCGAAACCGATCGCTTCCGTCGGCGCCCAGGTTCGCTGGACGGCGGCGCAGGGAACCGGCGATGGCGGGCTCGATTACCAGCGCGGGACCTTGGAAACGGCGGACGGACCGCACTTGGCCGTGGCTCGCCCAGTGCCCGATGGCGAGGGGTACCTCGTGGTTCACGAACCGCGCGCCGCGATCGACGCCCGTCTGGCCGCAACCCTGTCCTCGCTTCCCGGAATCAGCGCCTTGACCGGAATTTGGACCGGCGCCCTCCTGGGTATCGCGACGTTCATGGTACTGGCGCGGTTCCATGACGACGCCGAGCGGGAGCGAACGCGAACCGTCGGCGATCAGCTCCAGCAACGCCAGAAACTTCTGCGCACTCGAGACGCCGTCATTTTCGGTCTAGCCAAGCTCGCCGATTCGCGGGATCCGGAGACCGGCGACCACCTGGAACGAATTTCGGTTTATTCGACGATGCTGGCGTCCGTGCTTCGCACTCATCCGAAATATGCCAAGGAGGTATCGCCCGCCTTCGTTCGGTTGATTGGCATCAGTTCCGCTTTGCACGACATCGGGAAAGTCGGGATTGAGGATCGCATCCTTCTCAAGCCCGGTCCGCTGACGCCGGACGAGCGGCAGCGCATCCAAGAACACGCCGCCATCGGCGGCGATTGCCTGCGGGAGATCGAACAGCGTCTGGGCAGCTCCAATTTTCTACAAATGGCCCGCGAGATCGCCTTCGCTCACCATGAACGTTGGGACGGCGGGGGATATCCCCAGGGATTGAAAGGCGAAGAAATCCCGCTGCCGGCGCGGATTGTCGCGATCGTGGATGTCTATGACGCTCTTTCCTCCCGTCGCGTCTACAAGGGTCCGAGGAAACACGAGGAGTGCGTGGAGATCATTCGCAAGGCCGCCGGAACGCAGTTCGACCCGGACCTGGTTGCGGTTTGGTTGGCGATCGAGAATCGGTTCCGCGAGATCGGTGAGCGATACGCCGACCGACCCACGGAAAGACGAAAAACCGAGGCGCCCGCGATACCTGCGGCACAAGAGGCCGAGTTTCCCGGCGCTGCCGAGAAATTGATCACCGCCGAGGCGGGCCAGGGCGCATAAGGAACCGTGTCGGGCACGTCGCCCGAGAAACAAGAAAAGGATGCGCGGCCGGGGCCTGTTGCCCTGAACCGAGTCCGCGCGGGGAGTCAGCACAATGAGCGCAAAATTGACCAAGGACCGCAGCGCGTTCGAGATCATGATGGTGATCGTCACGCTGGGGATGACCTACCTTGTGTATCAGATGGGCGGGTTCAAGCTGGTGGCTTTGAACCTCTTCTTTCTGCCTATCGTTCTGGCGGGATATTACCTGGGCAGGACGTCGGCGGGCGTGTTGGCTTTGTTCTGTGCCTTATCCGTCACCATCGCGACCACCCTGGATCCGTCGGGTTTCGCAGCCTACACGCATCCGATCATGGTGGGACTCGCCCTGACGGTCTGGGCCGCGGTACTGGGCCTGACCGCCATCCTGGTTGGAACGCTGTGCGACGAACGTGCCGCCAAGGTCGATGAACTGCACGAAGCGTACGTCGGCGTCGTCGAGGTCCTCGCCAAGTACCTCCAATCGGGCAATCCCAAGGTCAAGACTCGGGCCATTCGCATCGCCGAGTTGTGCCAGAGCGTCGCCGAGGACATGAAGCTTTCTCGCAAGCAAGTGGACGACATTCGCGTCGGAGCTCTTCTATACGATCTGGGGAACGTGGAGATCACCACCAAGGTGCTCTCCAGGGCCGTGGATTCGTTGGAGGCCAACCGAGACCGCACCGACAAACACACCTTCCTCGGCGCCGACCTGGTCCATTCCCTCGGCGGGGTCCTGCACGGCGCGGTCCCCCTGGTTCTCAATCAGGAAAACTCCGCACATGAGGGGCTGGGCATGGATGACGAAAGTACGAGCGGGGAAATCCCCCTGGGGGCGAAGCTCATCCGCGCCGTCCGGGCCTTGGATGCCGTCGTCTATTGCGACGCCAGCGAGGCGAAAACCTCCCTGGAAAAAGGGTTGTTCGAGATCCGCAAACTCAAAGAGCACGACTCCGAAGTTCTCAACGCCTTGGAGCGAACGTGCAAACGTCTGGCCCACGCGGCGGTCTCCGAGGGGCGGGAGTCCGCATTCGCATAGGTTCTGGGCGGAGCCGGCGCACCGCGGGCGACCGCGCCGGGCCGTATTATCGGAAACAAGGGGAAAAGGAGGCGGACCGACGTGGTTTCCGCGGCGCTGCGCGATGCACAACAACTGATCCCCCGCGCAGGCCGATAGTAGGGGGAAAGTGTTCGTCCCCGACCGCGTGTCGGAGAGCATAGGGCCGATATGAGCAACCTGCTACACGTTTGTGTCTACAACACCGAGCCGGAAGCGTCCAAGACCTTGCAGACGCAGATCTGTTCGTTGAACTTCGTCCGTCTCGTCGGGGAAGTGGGAAACTCCGACGAACTCGCCCAGCTCCTGCACCGCGCCACGGTCAATCTTGTCTTCTTTCACCTGGACCCCGACCCCGAACCGGTCGTCGAGGTGATCGACCACGTGTCCACGAAATACCCGGAGTTGGCCCTCATCGCGGTGAGTCACAAGCACGGACCGGATGCGATCCTGGCCCCCATGCGGGCGGGATGCGATCAGTTCGTCTGCGAGCCCATCGATCACAACGATCTGGCCAACGCCGTCGCCCGCGTGGCCAGTCGCCGACTCCTTTCCAACACCAAGAGTCGTTGCATTTGCGTAGCCGGCGCCAGCGGGGGGGCCGGAGCGACCTCCATCGCCTGCAATTTGGCGTTGGAAATCGGCAACCTCGTCGACCGGGAATGCGCCCTGGTGGACCTCGATTTGCAGTTCGGCGACGTGGCCCTCAATTTCGATTGTGAACCGCGGTATTCGATCCACGACCTTGCGGAATCCGGCAACGAACTCGACCGCTCCGTCCTGGCCACGACCGTGACCTCGCTCCCCTGCAAGGTGGCGTTGTTATCTCGTCCCGAAACCATCGAACAGTGCGAGGCGATCACGCCGGAGGTCATCCACCGCGTACTCGAGCTGCTGACCGTGGTGTACGAAAACGTGGTGGTCGACCTGCCCGGTCATTTCGACGCCCAGACGATCGCGGCCATGGGTCAAGCCGACCTGATTCTGATTGTGTGCCAACTCACCGTCCCCAGTTTGCGCAACGCCAAACGGCTCATGGACGTGCTCACCCGGATGGGCGTACCCGAAGAGCGCATCGAGGTCGTGGTCAACCGCAGCGACGGCCGCGCCGGGCGCATCACCGAGAAGCATGTGGAAGAGACCATGAAGAAACCGGTCTTCGCCACCATTCCCAACGATTATCAGTTCGTGGCCCGGTCCATCGACTTCGGTCGACCCATCGCCGCCCTGGACCGCAACAGCCCGGTTCGCGCCGCCATTCGCAAGGTGGCCCGCAAGATCGTGGCCGAGCCGGGCGCTCGGAAAGTCGAAGAGAAAGCAGAACGCAAGAGCCTCTTCAGCCGCCTCCTGGCCAAGTAGTCCAACGAGCCCCGCCCGCCGCAAAGGCTACGCCCTCAAAAAGGGCCATCGCCAGAAGCTTCTCAAGGTGAAGGTCGACAAGATCGAGGGTTAGGCCCCCGCTGGCTTGCCTTTTCTTCGCTATTCCGGGCGGACCCCCTCGGGCTTGCGCCCTCACCCGGGAGTTCCATTGTGGTCCCGCGGTTTTTTCGCATTTTCCGCTTGACGGCCACTGCGGACTTCGGTAAATTCATACCCAATTGGGCGCGCCAAGAGGGGGCGAGTTCCTCTTCGGTGGTTGCATTTCAACGCTCGCGGGCTGGAGTTTGGCCGCGCCCGGCGGGTTCTCTACTTGTGATTTGACGTGCATTTGCCTCCCGGCGCTTTCGTTGCGCTGGGTGGGATCACGCCGCATCCTTTTTTTGAGAGGAAGGGTATGTCTATGTGCAAACGGGGACCTTTCACACCTGCGGCCGCAGGGCTCGGTTTGTTAGCTGTGGCAAGTTTGGCATCGCCGACCGTTGCGGCCGACATCGGCACGGCGTTTACGTATCAGGGCAGTCTGGAGAACGGGACGGGGCCGGTGACGGACACCTGCGCTTTCCGCTTCGGGCTGTGGGATGCGGCCGCGGCAGGAAATCAGGTCGGCACCTCGCCGCAGACGGTCGGCGCCGTGGACGTTGCCGACGGTGTGTTCACCGTCACGCTCGACTTCGGAGCGGGGGCGATCGACGGCGCGGCCCGCTGGCTAGCGATCGAAGTGCAGTGTACGCCCGACGGCGCGTTCGTACCGCTCGACTCGCAGCGCGTCGCGCTGACCCCCGCTCCGCACGCCATTCGCGCGTCGGAGGGCGTCGGGCCGCCCAATGCGCTGGAGGTGGACACGGCCACGAGCAACGTGGGCATCGGGACGGGTTCGCCGCTCTTCCCGCTGCACGTCTCCACCGCCCGCCTGGAC
>CAZYEX010000083.1:0-21632 GCA_964646605.1 uncultured Phycisphaera sp.
CGGCGCTGCGCCTCGTCCGACAACGATGCGTCGGTGGGCGCGCGTGGCCCGCCGTCGCCGCCGTCGCCGCCCGCGCCCTGAGCACCGAATCGCGATCCGCCGCTGCCGCCATTCCCCCCGCCGCCGCCATTACCGCCCGCACCGCTTGCGCCGCCGGTTCCGCCGTTGCCGGTGGTCAGCGTGTTGTTCTCGATCAGGATGCCGGTCGAGTTGACCAAGAGGATCGCGAAGGAGCCGCCGCCGCCCTGACCGCCCCGGCCGCCAGCGCCGCCCTCGCCACCGGCGCCGCCACCGCCGCCGCCACCGCCGCAAGCGAACACGAGTGCGCCGCCGCCGCCGCCACCACCACCGCCGCCGCCACCGGCCCCGCCCGTGTTTCCGTTCTCGCCCGCAGCCGGTTGATACTCGCCATCCGCGATTGTGTCGATGTTCGAGGCGCCGGCACCGGGATCACCACCGCCGCCATTGCCGCCGGAAGTCCCGTCGTCTCCGCCCTCACCGATCACCCCGCCTTCGCCACCGGTGCCTCTGTTGCTGCCGCCGCCGCTTCCACCTTCAAATCCGCCAGCCGCACCGCCTGTGCCGCCGTTTCCACCTCCGGCACCTAGGCTCGACGACCCACCCGTGCCGCCCACAGTGTCGGGCGGGCATATCGAAGCGTTATCGCCGCCACCGCCGTTGCTGCTGCGATCCCCCGTTTCGCCCGTCGCCCCCGGCGCGCCGTCGGCGCCGTTCCCGGCCACGATCTCGTTCTCGACGATCCTCACGCCGGTGCTGTTCACCAACCGAACGCCGACGGAACTGCCGCCATCGACCCCGTTTCCGGCGACGATGGTGAAGCCGCTAACGGTCAGCGACTCGACTCCGTCGCCGTTGACCGCGGTGGGGCCGCCGACGATGGTCGTTGGTGACACGCTGGGGCACTGCACCCAGGAGGCGCGATCGAAGCCTCCCAATAGATTGACATTGGAGCGCAGGGTGATGGTCTGGTTATAGACGCCGCCAGCCACATGGACATTGCCCCCGCCGGAATCAGACAGCCGGTCGATCGCGGCTTGAATCGTCGCGAACGGATCGTTCTTGCCGCCGAGGTTGGCATCGTTGCCGAACGAGCCTGCAACAAAGAAGTCCGAGTTTGTCTCTCCGGCTGCATCGCCGACGCATTGCCCGCCGCCGTTTCCCGGCACGGCTGGGCAACCCGCGCAAAGGGCCAAGAGAATCGGAGCCGCCACCCACCGCCAAGGGCTCCTGGACGCCGCTCTGTTCATTGGATTATCCATAAAGGCATCTCCCAGACGGCGTCGGGCCGCAACGCCGATCGTGTTTGTGACAGGCCCGAGGTTGCAGTCCGGCCCCGGCCCGGATGACCAGGGATCCACAATCCCGCCTTTTCCAGATGGCCCTTGCCCGAAAGAACGCGAACCCACAAGAATGTCCCTGCCCCTCGATTCAGTGGGCTTGTGCGTACACCGACATTTTCCGTTTAGCCCTCGCATGTACGACACCGCAGCCCGAGCAAGCACGCTACTAGGGCCGAGCTCGGACGTCAAGCCGTGGTAATGGGCGCGTAATCCGGACGCACCGTACGAACCCCGAATAGCCGAGCGGTCCCCTGCACAGCTTGGCCTTCGGATGCTGATGGGCCTTTTTGGAAGGCCGGTCAGGCCGGAGGTACAGGATGCTGACGGTGGAAGACTACGGACAGATTCGCAGAGCGCATCATGACGGGATAAGCATCCGGGCCATGGCCCGGGCGTTCCATCGCTCGCGGTGCAAGATGCGGGAAGCCTTGACCCATCCGCAGCCGGAGGGCTACACCTTGGCCACTTCGACCATGAGTTCCACCTCGACGGCGGCGTTGAGGGGAAGCTCCGCGGCGCCCACTGCCGATCGCGCGTGACGACCTGCCTCGCCAAAGATCTTGACGAGTAGATCGCTGGCCCCGTTGGCGACCTTGGGCTGCTCCGTGAAGCCCGGCGAACTGTTGACATAAACGCAGACGCGCACGATGCGCACAATCCGGTCGATTCCGCCGATGAGTTGATCGATGGCCGCGAGCCCGTTCATAGCCGCCACTTCGCACGCCTTCATCGCGTCCTCGATCGGCAAGTCCTTGGGAACTTTGCCCGCGTAGAGAATTTTGCCGTCGCGGATGGGCACTTGCCCGCTGGTGAAGACCAGCTCGCCGCTGCGCACGGCCGGAGTGTAGCTCGCCACCGGCTTGGCGACCGGCGGCAGCGTGAGGTTCAACTCGACCAGACGTTGACTAGGCGTCATGGCCCGACTCCTTTACCGCGTCCGTATCGTAGGGCAAGCCCGTCGCATCGCTAAAATCGATGTCCCCTGCCAGGACGGGAATGTCGAACTCCGCCCCCAGACCTCCCGTGTCGACCAACTCCTCGTCGTTCTCTGCGTCCGAGGACAAGTTGATCTCCGAGGCGATCGCCGCTGCAGCATGGGCAAACGGACCCGCGACCGAGTCCGACGAGCCGTCGGCCGCCGCCCCGAACGACTCGTCGACGGCGTCCAGAGGGGTCGGGTCGAGCAGGTGAATGAGGATGGGGCCGAAGGGGCGATCCTGCACCGCCCGAATCCGCCGCTGACGGATGAGTTCCAGCAACGCCAGGAACAAGCCGATCATCTCCGCCCGCGTTCGACCCGTGAAAATGTCCACGAAGTCCTGCGACCCGCCCGCCCGCTGAATGGAATCCACGATGTCCTCGGCGTGAAGTGTCAACGGAGTGTCATCGACGCCCACGTGATGCACCGCCCCGGCCTTGCCCGTCTGGGCCAGCAGGCGGTTGAAGGCGGCGAACAGGTCCCAGATGTCCAGGTTTTCCAGGGGCACCTCGTCCGCCGCCGCGGTGGGGATTACAGGCTGACGCTCGAACCGCAAGGCCCGCTCCGACGCCGAATCCTCCAACGACCGAGCCGCATCCTTGAACTTCTTGTATTCCAAAAGCTGGCGGACCAACTCCATCCGCGGGTCGAGGATCTCCTCATCGCCCTCCTCGGCCGGCGGATTCGGCAGCAACGTACGCGACTTGATCTCCATCAACGTCGCCGCCAACACCAAAAACTCGCTCACCAACTCCGGATCGAGTGCCTGCAAAAGCCCGACGTAGCTCAGGTATTGCTCCGTGATTCGGGAGATGGGAATGTCGTAAATGTCGATTTCGTCGCGCTTGATCAGGAACAGCAGCAGATCAAGCGGGCCGTGATAGATGTCCAACGCGACGCGGTATTCGCTCAACTGCGCGCTCCCTTTGCAATCACGATCCCGCAGGCATCGCGGACGTCCTCCATGACCTCGCGGGCGACGGCCCGAGCCCGGCGACCCGCCGCAGCGAGCATATCCTCGACAAAATCGCGGTCGGCGGCAAGTTTCTCCCGCCGCTCCCGCGCTCCGCCGAGCACGCGCTCGACGACCTCCGCAAGCAAACCCTTGGCCTCCCCGTACCCCATCCCCCCGCGAACGTACCGCTCCCGCAACGCGGCGACCTCCTCGGCGGAGGCCATCAGCTTGTACAACGCAAAGACATTGCACGCCTCGGGGTTCTTGGCATCGGCGACCGCCGTGCTGTCCGTCTTGATGCTCATGATCCGCTTTTTCGTCTCCCCAGGCGGATCGAAGAGGTTGATGGCGTTGCCGTAGCTCTTGGACATTTTCTGCCCGTCCACGCCGGGGACGATCATGGCCTCGTTGAGCTTCGCTTCGGGGCGCTTGAGCACCTCCCGTCCGAACGTCGTGTTGAAATACCCGGCCATGTCCTGGGTCATCTCGATGTGCTGGACTTGATCCTTCCCCACCGGCACCCAGTCGCTACGATAGATCAGAATGTCCGCAGCCATGAGCAGCGGATAAGTGAATAGCCCCGTCGACGAGGCGATGCCCTTGGCCACCTTGTCCTTATACGAGGTCGCCCGTTCGAGGAGCCCCATCCCCGTCACCGTGGAAAGAATCCATGCCAGCTCCGTCACCTCCGGCACGTCGCTTTGGCGAAACAGGCACGCCTTCTTCGGGTCGAGGCCCAGGGCGAGGTAATCCAACGCCACGTCGAGCGTCAGCTCGCGGAGCAGCTTGGCGTCCTGCACCGTGGTCAGCGAGTGATAGTTGGCTATGAAGAAAAAGCAGTCATGAGCCTCTTGCAACTCGATGTGCTGCCTCATCGCCCCCAGGTAGTTCCCGAGGTGCAACTTGCCGCTCGACTGAATGCCCGAAAGTACTCGCATGCACAACCTCTGAACGAAGACCACCCTTGGGCGTCCCAGCGGGACGCAGTGAGAATAGCCCACCGATTCATCGGTGGGAAGCGGAGTGGGAGGAATTCAAGTCCCGGAAGGACGGCAGATCGTCGGAGCCACCGCGTCGATCGTCTCCGCGGACCTTGGTACCGGCCCCTGCGGTTTCCGCCCCTTGAAAGTCGGGGTGGCGTTCGACCGTGCCCATGATGCGATGATGCTACAGTGCGTCGCACGACCGCGTCTTCGATCGCCTGGAAGGCGTTCTCGCTGAGCGGGTTTCGCCGCACGGTTTCCAGCCAGGCGTCCACGTCGAGCGGTGGGCGGACGATGCGCTTGATCGCCTGACTAAAGGACTCCGATCCGTTCTTGGCGCGTTTCAACCGGCTGTACGCTTCCAGGTCGATGGTGATCGTCTTCGTGGCCATGGGGTGTTCTCCGTGTACATGCACATACACGGATCATAGCCGACGGGACGTGGAAGGTTCAACCCCGCCAGCCTGGAAATAACGCAGTGGCGGAACGAGCGAAATCAGAGCCGGTCTGGCCGCTCGAGGTGCTGCCGCATCGCGCCCAGGTAATTCCCCAGTTGCAACTTCCCGCCCGATTGAATGCCCGAAAGAACACGCATGAAGCTCTCCTGAACGGATCTTCGTGGGCAAGGTTCTCAATATCAAGAACCGAGATTGCGGTCGTGTTCGAGTTGACGACACTCATGCCGAGGCGGTAGAATCTTCATCGCCGCCCTTGGCCTAGCATCTGCGGACATGTAGCACGATCGCTTGCATGCTGTTCGAGGGAGGAGATTCCAATGCCTGCTCGCCCTGCTCAAAGAAGAGTCACACTTGTCCTCGTGCTCGCACTTAGGCTCGCAACCAGGTTAGACGCCGCGGATTGTGCATTGTCCCAAGAGGCCGCTCCCCCGCCGGGGCAGCAAGTCCTACCTGCGATGGCCTATGATTCCATGCGAAGAGCGACCGTCTTGTTCGGAGGTTACGACGGTGCAACAAGGCAGAACTCCGAAACCTGGGAATGGAACGGTTCGGACTGGACGCTCCGGAGTACGACGGGACCGCAACCCCGGTTCCAGACGGCCATCTCGTATGATTCAGCCCGGCAGGTCACGGTGCTCTTCGGCGGCTCCGGCCAGGGCGGTACCCCACTTGGCGACACCTGGGAATGGGATGGTAGCTCCTGGACGCAACGCAGCGCGCCGGGTCCGGCGCCGCGCCGTTACCATGCCATGTCCTATGATTCCTCGCGTGGCGTTACGGTCTTGTTCGGCGGGTACGTCTTCGTGGGCCAAGGTAATGTCATCTACAGCGATGAGACTTGGGAGTGGGACGGGATGTTCTGGGTTCTTCGGAACGTTCCCGGGCCGCCAGGGCGATATCACCATGCACTCGCGTTCGATGCTGCCCGTGGCGTCACCGTTCTTTTCGGTGGCGATGACCACTACAGCTCTTCGATCCCGCTGTTGGCCGATACGTGGGAATGGGACGGTACGAGCTGGATCCTCCGAGCGACATCGGGGCCCTCGGCTCGTGTTGCCCATTCGATGGTGTACGACACTGTTCGTGGAGTGACTGTGCTCTATGGCGGCTGGGTCGAACCCGGTGACACCTGGGAGTGGGACGGCGTCGCTTGGACCTTGCGTGACTCCGTGGGTCCCCCCATCGAAGGCCCCCGTTACCACGGGATGTCCTTCGACCAGGAGCGCGGTGTCGCCGTGCTTGTCATTACGAATGGGTGGTGGTGGTCGTTCTCCCAAACCTGGGGATGGGACGGGCTTGCGTGGGTGAGGCTGAGGCGGGAATGCGAGGAGTGGACCGAGGTCTCCTCGGCTGCCCCGCTAGCGCGATCCGGTAGCGCGCTGGCCTTTGACCGGGCAAGGAGTGTCGCCGTTTTGTTTGGCGGTTGGAACGAGACAGCGTTGGGTGACACCTGGGAATGGGACGGCGGAACCTGGAGTTTTCGTGCCGATCTCGGCCCTTCGCCGCGCGAACGCCACGCGATGGCGTTTGACAGCGCACGCGGCGTAACGGTCCTCTTCGGCGGATCCGAAGCGGACGGATCAGGCGCCTGTCTTGGCGACACCTGGGAATGGGACGGATCGAGCTGGACCTTGGTTAGTGAATCTGGTCCGGTTCCGCGTGCTGAGCACGCTTTGGCCTTCGACGCGGCGCGTCGCGTTACGGTCCTGTTTGGCGGTCGGTATTACGACGGCGCGTCGCAAACCACCATTCACCTCTCGGACACTTGGGAATGGAACGGCTTCGCATGGACGTTGCGTACGGCAGCCGGACCCTCGGCCAGAGCCCAGCACGGTTTGGCCTATGATCCCCACCGAAGGGTCACGCTGCTGTTCGGCGGGAGCGCCGGCCCTTGCGGTTGGGATTCTTGCCAGTTCTTTGACGACACATGGGAGTGGAACGGAACGTCCTGGAGGTTCCTTTGCGAGGACGGACCTTCGGCGATTGCAGATCACGGGATGGCCTACGACGAGCAGCGCCATGTGATCACGATCTTCGGAGGGTTGGCAAATGGCGAACCCTCCGCGGGAACGTGGGAATGGACAGGCGTCGGTTGGATTTCGCGGAGACTTCATAGTCCGCCCGCCCGGTCCGGACATTCGATGGTTTACGACGCCGTCCGACAATCCATGTTGATGTTCGGCGGATTCGCAGACGCTGAGGTCCTGGGTGACACATGGCAGGACTCTTGTTGGTGCGCGCAGCCGGTGGCACCGGCGGCGGCCGAGCCCTCGGACCTTTGCAGATTTCCTCAGGAATGTTTCCCAACCAAGAACCGGTACCTGTCCTTCGCTCCGCCGCCTGTTCCCTGCGGTGCAACGCAGCTGGCGATACGGGTGACGCTCGGGCCATTGGCGGGACCGAGTAACTGCCCCAACATCCCGGACTTCAGCGCCTTTAATGGCAGCCAGATGTGGGTAGGGCCGGAATTCCTTCAGGATTCCAGTAAGCCGACCGGTATACACCGGCTCCAATCAACGCCCCATTTTGACGACTGGACCTCCTCGACCGGAATCGTAGATGTCTCCGACTGCAACATCGTGCCCTGCGCAACTTACACCATCGAGGCCATCAGCGACGTGGACTATCCAAACGGACCGTACTCCGCGCCACTGGTCCTCAGCACGACTCCAGTCTGGGGCGACATCGTGGGCAACGGCGGAACGCCCGCCAACGGCGTCGTGGACGCAATCGACGTGGTCGCGATGGTTACGCGCTTCAAAAACCTCCCCGGTGCTCCGCCCAGGACTTGGTGCGACGTGCATGGGAACAACCCGACTCAGGGTGTGAATCTCGACATCGACGCCCTGGACATCACTCTCGTGGTCGACGCCTTCAAGGGGTTCGACTACCCCTTCGCCGGCCCATCCGCACCTGCGGCCTGTCCCTGAGACGCCCGCCTTAACGGTAGGCCCGCCCGCCGCGCCGAAACCGGCCCTTGGAGCAGTGTGTAACTCGTAACTGGTAATTCGTAATTGGGAATTCCCCCCGTCCGGTGGTGCCCTCCGACAGTCCGCAACCCCCCTGATCGCTCGATCACACGGCCTCCGGCGATCACCCCCCAAGTTATAGGGATAAATGGCGCCCCGCGGACGGCGGATAGCGGATCGCGCCAACCGCGCCACGGCGACCCGCGCTCCGACGGCGCGCCGAGAAGCGTCGGGGATGGTGCCGCATGGAAAAAGCGATATTACCAAACGAACCCAGTTATGAGCAACGTAAGGCTTTGCAGAAAAAGGACTTATGATGAAATGCCGCCCGAGAAACCAAGCCACAGAAGGCCAAATCAAGGCCAGTTGTCGCACTGGTTTTCGGTCCCCGCTCTCTGTGGTCATCGTTTCTGCGGTTTTGCTTTCCGCGTTTCCCCCCAAATATCCGCCCCCCGCGCCCGAATCCCGGATATCGACCAGGCGTAGCCTAGGGAGAACGTTTGCAATGTTGACCGGGAGATCAGCCATGAACAACCCAGTACGGATGTCACCGCTCACCGCCCTTTTCTTGGGCCTCTTCGGCGTCGGGGCCGTGGGCATCGCCGCCGGCACCAGCGTGATTCTCTACTCGCTTCGGGTGTTGGATCGCAAAGCGTCGTCGATCCTCGACTTCGCCGAGCATACCGTCGAGGCCCTGCCGGAGTTGATCGCCTCCTTGCCGCCCGCGCTCGGCGACGTGCTCAACGATCGGCGAGCCCCCGAGTACGCCAAGAAGCTCGACGTCGGCGTCCGCTTCACGGCCAACGAGAAGGCCGACGGCGTCCGACCCGTCCTGACCGTGACCAACAAGGGCGACGAAGTCGTCTCCATGCTGGCCGTTCGCGTGGTGGCCCTCGACGCCAAGGGCGTTCCCCTGCGCGATTGGACGCAGGTCGTGGCGACCCCCATAGCCATCGAGGACGACTGGCGCGGGATCCTCCTCCCCGGCGCCACCCGCCACGTGGTGATGTCCAGCTCGCGGTCCCTCGACCCCAGCCGCACCGACACGCTCACCGGGGCCGTGGAGATTTCCGAGCTGCGCGTTTGGGTGCCCAAGGATGGCACTTCGACCCCGGCTGGCGGAATCTGACGCGAACTACGGCCGAAAGGTGGGAGGGGGTCGCCTCTTCCACGACGCAAAGGCGAGCAGCAGCGGCAGGAGTCCGAGTGTCAAAGCCTCGACACCCAGCGCCCCGCACATGCCGCCGACGCGACGCGAAACCGGCTCTTCCCGAACCAGTCCGATGGCCCGGGCTTTCACGGCCTCACGGATCGACCGTTCGACGGTCAAGCCGTTGACGCCCGGAATCGCCCCCACGACGTCGGCCAGATTCTCGAAGGATCGCCCCAGCGCCGCCGCCACCCCGCTTCCGTCGGGCACGTTCTCCACTTCGATCGCGAAGTCGGCGGTCAGCACGAACGACTCGTCGGCGACGGCCGTATAACCGTAGGCATGTTCCTGATCGGGAATGACCACCAAGGCAATGGTGCCATGGTCTGTCAGTTGATGAAGCTGGTTGACCGTGCTTGCGTCCGCGTCTTCCGAAAGGATGTCGAGAAGCTCCACGACCTCGAAGCGCAGGGGACCATCCACGGTCACATCGATCCGCCCGTCTCGCCCCGCGCTGACGAGTAACCTCGTCTCAAAGAGCGAATCTTGCTCGCCGTCGCGGCGAACGGTGACTCGCACGTCCGCAAGGCGACTTTGGGTCGCAACAGCCCGCTGCGTCGACCAGACCAACACCGCGCCGCTGACGAAGACCCGGCTTTCGATTCGCCGCGTGCCGTCCGCGCCGAAGGCGATCTCGGAGGTCTCGCCGCCCCCCGGACCCGCGAAGACGATTTCCCGCGACTCACTCGCTTCCCCGCGCGCGAAATACGAAACCGATTCCACGTCGGAAAAGGCCGCCACTTCCAACGCGAACTCCGCGGGGTTGGCAGTATCCGAGCGCGTCGGATCGGAGAACTCGCTGAACGCCTGCCCCACGGCGATCAACTCCCCGTCCAGGTCGGAATCGATCAGCTCGACCGACGCCGCTTGGGGAAGATCATCCGCGCCTTGTGCATGCTGCCCGTCGTCCTGACTGACCGACCCCGGCTCGCCGTCGATCAACTCCTGAACCGTCGTCTGCACGCGCGCGGTGATGCCCACAATTTCGGCCTGTGCCGCACTCACTCCCAATGCGATCACGGCAAGCCCGCAGATGGTAGATCCGAACCGACGATCGTTGACGACGCACAACCGAAACCAGAATGCAGACGGCCCCATTTGAATCCCCCGCAATCCCACGACGACTTCGGCAGTGGATTATACCCCGTCCGGCCCCGCGATGTACAGTCCGCCGAACCCGCCGCCTCAAGAATCGGCCCAGCGAATCACGGGGCCGCTTGGCGGTCGTTCGTTTTTTGCTGGGCCGTTTCCACTAGTCGAAGGGTGGACTCGTCCCCGGCGCCGCGGGCGAGGGCCAGAGCTTGGGCGAGGATGTCGGCGGCCTCGGTGAACTGCGAATTGCGGCGATACGCTTCGCCAAGGTGATAATACGGAAGCAGATAGTTGGGATCGAGGCGGATCGCCCGGCTCAATTCGGCCACGGCGAACGAGTAGCGCCCAAGCCCGACGTAGATCCAACCCAACGTGTCGAGGGTGAAGGCGTTGTCGGCCTGTCGCACGGCTTGCTGGGCGAACGGAAGGGCGGCAGCGTTCTCGCCGCGGATGTCGGAAAGCAAGTAGGCGACGTTGTTGAGCGTGATCCAGTTCTCGGCGTCATGGCGAAGCGCCTCGCGGTAGGCGTCGATGGCCTGGGGCGATCGGGCTGCGGTTTGCAGGATGTCCCCCTTTTCGTGCAACAGGGCGGCGCGTTCACGATCGTCGGCGGCGGTGACGTAAAGGGCCTCGAGTCGGGCCAAAGCTTCGTCGACGCGCTTGGCGGCCGTGTGCAGTCGAATCAGGATGCGTTCGTTCGCCCGGCGCGTCGCGGGATCGCCAATCTCCGCCGTGAATGCGGAGATCGCGTCGGCGGCGGAAAAGGCCGCAACGACGTCCTCGGCGACGGTTCGCACGGTCGTTGCGGACTCGGCCAGAGCGAGCGCCATGGCCTTTCGAAACTGCTCCACGGCTTTGGCGGGCGATGCGGAACGCGCCAGAAGCTGCGCATAGCGTGACACGACGGCGGCATTCGTCGTGGCCGTCGTTCCATATCGTTCCAAGTACTCCACGCCCGCGGCGAAGCGACCGGTGCCCAGGTACACGTTCAGCACGCCGAGGATGGCGGCCGGCGTGAAGGCGCTGAGTTCCGCCCCTTGGCGATAGTCCTGCAGAGCTTTGTCCGGTTCCTGGAGTTCCAAGGACACCTGTCCGCGAAGGAAAAACCACCGCGGGTCGGGCGCGGCGGTGGTGCGGTTGATCTGTGCCGTAACCAGTCGATCGGCGTCCACCAGCCGTTTCTCCTGAATGTACGCTTGGGCGAGACTCTCGACGGGGCCCGCGCGGCCGGGGGCGTCCTTGACCGTGGATTCGAGCTCCGCGAGCCAGTCCTCCTTTCGTCCGCCTTGTTTGCGCAGACTCGCCAAGAGCATTCGCGGCTGCAAATCAAGTGCCAGCGGCGCGACCCTTTTAATCGCTTCGAGATCATCGACCGCGGCCGCAGTACGCCCCCGCGACAACTGGTGACGAGCGCGCTGGTACAGGGCGTAGGCGTCGTTGGGCTGTTTGTCCAGGTAATCGGTCAGGGCCGCGATGGCCCGGTCGATCTCCCCGTCACGAGCATGGATCTCACTCTTCCAGAGCAGACCACGGGCGTACTCCGGATGCGCGGTGCGCAGCAGTTCGACCAGTTGTCGGGCGTTTTCGAGATCGCCCACGGCACGGTTCAGCAAGCATCCAATCGCGGCCTCCAAGAAGGAAGGGAGTTTGGGCGAACGAGCGGCTTGAGCGCGATCCACGCCTTGGCGGAACCAGGGGGCGGCTTTTTCGGGCTGTTGCGCGGCGCGGAGGTAAAACTCAGCGACGGATTGCGCCGTCTCCGCGGTCTTCAATTCGATGTCAGCGGCCAGAAGGGTGCGTTCGGCATCCTCCAGTCGCCGCTGCTGAATGAACTCGTTGGCGACGAGGCGTTGGGCAAGGGCGCGCTCCTGCAAATCGCTTCGAGACCCGGCATGTTCCATCACCAATTCGAGAGCGCGCTGCGGACGGTCGGTCTTGCGGAAGTGAGCGGCGGCGGCCGCAACCGTGGAAAGTTCGTGGGGCTGCATGTCCAAGAGTCGCGCATAGCACTCGTCCGCCTTGAGACGGTCCGCGACGACGTCGTACAGCGCCGCAAGGCGTTGGAGGTTCTTGGCGTCGTCCGGCGCCGCGGCGCGGCGTGCTTCCCGGCGGCGAATGGCGCCCGGCGGATCGGCGTCCTCCAGGCGGATCACGACCTGCTCTTGGACCCACGGGTCGTTGGGAATGAGCCGTTCGCAGTGGGCCAGTTCGCGCCGGAAGAGTTCCTGATCGCCGCGGGACTGGGCCAACAACGCCAGCCCCTGATGGGCGGTCGCCTGGTTGGGATTGATGCGAACGGCCTCCTCGTAGGCGCTCTGCGCTTCATCGGTCCGACCCGCAAGCTGAAGGCACTGTCCCAAATGTGCCAACGACGTGGCATCCGTGGGCTGGATTTGCACGACCTCGCGATAGGCGTTCAAAGCCAGGTCGAACTCGCGGCGTTGGAAGTGGTACCAACCGAGGATCGACTTGCCGCCGGCCCCGTCGACGTTGTACTTCGCCGCCGCGTCGCGGGCGGCCTGCATGGCCGCGTCGTCGTTCGCCTGCACCGCGGCCCGGACCTTGGCCTTGAGCAGCGCCGCATGTTGTTCCGAAGTCGCGGAACGTGCCATCGGCGCGTCCTTGGCAAGCAAGTGCGCTTCCGCGGCATCGAGCGCCCGGATCGCCTCCGCCGGTTCGTTGCGCCGTGAATGAAAGGCGATCAGGTCCAGGCTGCGCTGGAAACCGTCCTCTTCGGCGAGGATCAGCTCCTGGGTGGCACGATCGCGCGCGTCCGCGGAAAGATCCTCGCGCGTCAACAGGGCCAACTGCTGGAGCCGCAGATCGTCCGGTTGGCGCTGAAGGGCTTCGGCGACAATCTCCCCAGCCTCGTGATATCGGTTCCCATTGATCAACTCGTGTACCGTGGTTCCCACCAGCCGCACGTCGGTGGGGTCACGCTCCAGGGCTTGTCGCAAAATCTTGATCGCTTGCTCGGAGTCGCCGTTCAGCGCCGCAGCGCGGGCCTGCAACATCGCGCGAACCGCCCCCGATCCGGTCAACTCTTCATGCACGCGGCCGGCCTCGGCGTGCTTGCCCTGCCTCTCGTACACGGCGGCCTTGAGTTGCGTCGCGTCGCGGTTGGACCGGTCCATCAGCAAGACGCGGTCGCTGACCGCCAACGCTCGGTCCAGGGCCCCGACCTGGAACAACACCTGAGCGTAGAGGTTCCAGAAAATCGGGTCTTTTCCACGAAACTTGGTCGCCTGCTCCATCACCGCTTCGAGCACCTCGCGGGCGGCGCCGGCCTCGCCCAACCGCAGGTGGACCTGGGCGAGCAGGATCTTGTTTTCCCAACTGACGGCCTCGTAGGACCCGTACGCCTCGTCCGCGGCGCGAAGGTCTTTGAGCGCCTCGCGATCCTGGGCCCTGGCGAGCTTGACCCGTCCGGACTGACTCAACACGCGGGGGTGGGTCGGCGATTCGCCTTTGGCGTCGGCAACGTATTGCTCGGCGCGGGCCAGCCATTTTTCCTTCTCGGCCAGATCCCCCGACTCGCTGCTGCGGACCGCGAGCGCCACGCAGGCTTCAGAGGCGTAGATCATCAGGCTGAACATGTGGACGCGGTTCTGCGTGGCCTTGGCGCCCTTGCGGGACAACCCGCGGCGGATCCGCGCTTCGCAGACTTCCACCACGTCAGCGTGGCGGAGGGCGAGCTTGTAGAGGAGCGCGATTTGCAAATAGGGTTCGAAGACCATTGGATCGGCGTCGATGCAATTCTTGAGGATGGCTTCGGCCTGGTCAAAGTGTGCTTGGGCGGAATCCTTCGTCGCCGGGTCGCGCACGGCACGGGCCCAGCGTTGGGCGAGGAACCAGGCATGGGCCAGACGCGCTTCCCCCAGCGCCGCGGGGTCCCCGGTCGCCAAGGTGACACTCTCGTGGAACAAGGGCTCGGCCTCGTCGAAGCGCTGGCGGGCAGCGAGATGCCGGGCGAGGGACATCCGCGCTCGGGCGGCATCAGGTCCCGGTTGGCCGTGGCGTTCGGTGAGTTCGCGGAGGAGCCGCTCCGCATCCTCGGCACGGTCCAACCGCGCCCATTCCACAGCCATGTCGACCGCGTACTCGACTCGGTCGGGGTCGAGGGAGGTGGCCTGAGCGAGTTCTGCGAGGCCGCGTTCCGTGTTCGTGGGATCCTGACTCTCCAAGCTCAGCAAGGCTAGTCCCTGGGCGTGATGCGCGAACGCCTCTTGCTGTGGAGTTCGCGGGGCCGCAATGCCGAGCATCACCTCCGCGTTCTCGCGGACTTGCTGCCAGCGCTGCGGCGTTCCATACAAATGCGCCACCTGGAGCAGCAGCATCAACTGCCGCTCGTGCGCATCGAGCAGATCGGGTTGGTGTATAAGGGCCTCACGCCAGACGCTCAGGGCCTTGGAAACCTCGCCGTCACGGAGCAGCATCTCTCCGAATTCCACAAGATGGGCCGGGTTCTCGCCATGCTTCCAGGCCTCGTGATAAAACAGGCCCGCCTGTCCCCACTGTTCTTGCGCCGCGGAGGCCTCCGCCAGACCGACGAAATACACCGGATCGCGGCGTTGCAATTGCCGCAGCATGAGTACCGCGACCAGCAACATCAGACCGAAGCCGAAGATCGACAGCCCCACGACCAGCCGCTTGTTCAGTTGTTTCGTCGCCATTTCTTAGGTTCCGTGGTCCTCTCGACCACCGCGCCGCGGCAATCCAGGCCTACGCTCCCTCGCCGCCTCGCGCGGCGTTCGATTCCGCCGCCGTGAAATCCGGATAGTGCCTCTCGATCAGCACCGGCAGCAAGCGGTCGAAGAGCTTGGCGGCGCCCTTCACGCTCTCTTCGCGGGTCGCCCCAGGGAAGCTCACTTCGATCTTGCTGAAGAAGGCATGTTGGTCGGTCGGATGGTTGATCAACAAGCGCACCGCGTTCCGCGTGGCCACGAACTGTCCGTTGCAGAAGAAAGTGTAGACCACGGAGACCTGCTCGCGGTCGAAGACCGCCGTCTTGATGAAGGTGCAGACGCGAACGGGCACACGCGGTGGATCAAGCGGCAGCCTCGAGACGGGGACCTCCAGGTTCTCGTGGGCCTGGGCCGGTTGGTATCCCGCCCCCAACCGACATTCGTCCGGCACATGAGGCACCAGGTTGTGCCCTCCGGTGTCATACGTGATGAAGAGGTGGGCAAAGCGAAGTGGGTCGTTGGTCGGAACGCCAGCGTCCTCCACATACCAGTTGATGTATTGATCGGTCCCCAAGGCTTCGACCACGACGCTGTCCAGGGCCATACGCTCCACGACTCGGTAGGGATACAGGGCGTCAGGGGGGATGGCAGCCAGGGGCTCCTTCAGCGATAGCGCGGCCTTGGCGTATACAAGGTTCAACCGGCCGCCGATGGGACCCAGCAACAGCGCGGCCCCGCCGAGAAGTGCCACCGCCAACACGAAGGACGTCGGGATGGCACGCCGCAAGGCGCTTCCCGCAGCCGGTTGAATGGCTAAGTCCATAGAATAGAATCCGAACCCCAAGCGCCAGCGCGGGGTCCGGGCCCGTCGCTCGCCCTTGACGCTTCGCGTAAAGGGGGGCCGCTCCGGGTTCGGACTGCCACGCTAGAGACCGAGCGCACCCCAGTCAATCGGCAGAAGCCGAGGGTAGGTTTTGGCGGGCAAGGGTTGCTATTATGGGCGGGGTGGGCTATACTCTACCTGGTCGCACCCTCGCTCCGGCCCGGGAGGCAGCGTTGTGGGACGGTTCTTGGTAGCCGCTATCCTCGTCGTGTTGCTGAGCGCGGACTCCCTCCAAGCCCAGAAGATTTACTTCTTCGAGGACACCACAAACAAAATCCGGCGGGTCGATCCTAACGGGTCCAATTTGGAGGACGTGGTCGATACCTCGCCGTTCGGACCTTGGGCCATTGCGGCCGATCCACTACGGGGACGTCTCTATTGGACCGACCTCGCGGGAGACTTGTACCGGGCGGGCTTCGATGGTTCCAACCGCGAGTTGATCCCGTTAGCGGGGGAGGCTGTGGGCGTTGGGGTCGACCTGGTACGCGCAAAACTCTACTGGACCTTTGGGTTGGAGGGGTTTCCGAATGGGGTTGCTCGCTCCGATCTCGACGGATCGAACTCCGCGACGATATACGAAAACAGCAACAACCAGGCGCCGGAACGCGTCGCCTTCGACCTCCTTGACGGGAAGCTGTACTGGACGGAGGCCCGGCGCGTCCTGCGTACAAACCTGGACGGCGCGAATCTGGAGATCCTCGTCACTACCAGTCTCGATCAGCCCTCCCCGTTTGGCATCGCCATCGACCCTATTCGGCGAATGCTTTACTGGACGGCGATAACCGGCAACGGGCCTGGAAAGATCCAGCGGTCAACGCTAGAGGGGCAGCAGATTCAGGACGTTGCTACCCTGGCGCCAAATACGTTGGCGGAAATCGGGATTGATCCTTACGCGGGCAAGATCTACTGGACCGATGCGTATGTTATTCGGCGCGCGAACCTCGACGGGACCAATGTCGAGCACGTGACCGACACCAATTTGCCCTACGGTGGGCCGATCGCGCTAGACGCTATCCCACCTCCAATTCCAACCGCCTCGACCGGGACACTGGTCGCCATGTTTATCCTACTTCTCATCGCTGGCGGGGTCGTCCTTGGGGGGGGGACAGTCACCTATTAAAATGGACCGTTCCCCGCTTCAACGTGCCATCAATCTGACAGTCCGGTGGGCTGAGGGCGTTCGCCGGCGACAACCTTCTCCTCCCCACGGACGTAGCGGACCTTGACTGGGATAATCAGTTCAATGAGCCTCTTCCGAAAGACCTTACCGCCGTGGTCCCGAGAATTCGCTTCGTGACCGTAGATTTGGGGGCCTTCGAAATCCAAACCGTTGGAAACTGACCCTCAGGCGGCTTGAAGGGGCCGGTTGCAACCCCTGCAGCAATCCTGGCATACGCCCTTCGCCGGGAATCCGTTCAGCGCCCGCCGGGCATGACCGATAAACAGGTCGGACCCCGAGCCGCCGAGGGTCGGCTGCGCTCGGAACCCGAAGGAACTCGCTTAGGACGTTGGCTTTGCCTCGAAACGCCGCATCCAACAGGACCCGACCGAAACCCAAGTGCGTCATCCTGGGCTGCGGCGGGCACGGACGAGTGGTCCTCGACATTCTCGTCCAAGCCGACCAATACGAACCCGTCGGCTTCATCGACTCCAATCCCGAACTCGCCGGTCGGCGGATCGACGGACTTCGTGTACTCGGTCAGCCCGACCAACTTCCCGAGCTTCGTTCCAAGTTGGGGTTCGACTGCGCCATCGTCGCGGTGGGCGACAACGGCGCTCGGCGGGAGTTGGCCGATCGCATGGAATCCTGGGACTTGGAGCTGATTTGCGCCATCCATCCCTCGGCGAACCTGGCTCGGAACGTGAACCTCGGTCGGAACGTGGTGATCGCCGCGGGGGCGTTGGTTTGCGCCCACTGTCAGGTCGGCGACTCCGTGATCCTCAACACCGGGTGCATTATCGACCACGAGTCTCTGATCGGCACGGCCACCCACGTCTGTCCGGGAGCACGGGTGGCGGGACGGGTCACCATTGAATCGGGGGCCTTCGTAGGCATCGGCGCTACCATCATCCAGCATGTTCATGTGGGCTACGAAGCCGTGGTCGGCGCCGGGGCGGTGGTGATCCGCGACGTCGCCCCCATGTCGACCGTGGTGGGTGTTCCGGCTCGGGAAATCAAGGCCATGCCCAAGGGGGCGGCCATCCACTCCTGGCTCGTGCCGGAGTTCCCATTGCCCTCCCCGGCGGACCGTGCGGTACCCACACCTGTGTACTAACCGCCCCCGTTCCGCCCTCAGGCGGGGTCCGAACCGCGTTCGCGGCATCCGAAACCTCGGGGCCAAGGCGGGTTTCCGGCCTGTTTTCGATTCGTAACGCCCGGAATGTCGAGGGAAAGCACTTGACCTTGGCGATAACGGTGGGCATACTTTTGGGGGTGAGGAGCATGAACCGCGGGCGTAGGCGCCCCGGGGGAGGTACAAACCGTGGATAGTCAAAAGAGACAGAAAGTCGTGTTGGCCGTTGTGGCCGTGGCCGCCTTAGGCTTCGGTTCCTGGTATTTCTTGGGCGGGGCCGGCGGCTCGACCGAGGCCAATACCCGAGAGGGACCCGCAGAGCGACGCAAAGTCGAAAAGAAGGAAGATAAGAAGTCCGATCGCAAGCGTGAGGCGAGCAACAAGGCGGCGCCCGAGGCCAAGACCGCGGAACGACGCGAGCGAGCGCCAGAAGAGGACTCCGGCACCGAGCGCCGCAAGAAACGAAGCGAAAAGAAGGAAGAGAAGAAGAAGACGATCACCCCTGCCGCGTAGGGCTTGGATCGGTCCCAACTTCCCGCGATCTGCTGCGACGCCCGGCTCACACCGGGCGTCGCTTTTTTGTCTTGAGTTCTCTTCTTGGGTCCGGGTAGAATGGGACGCATTTCGTTTCGCCGGAGGGAAAGTCGATGGCGCCAAATCACGTAGCGAGAGCAACCTTGGTCGTGGTTGCGCTCACTCTGGACGTTGCCAACGCCGGGGAGCCGCCTACGGCCAGGATCATGGTCAACCCCGTACCCGCCAAGGTCGGGCCGCCCTACCCGCCGCTCATCGGCGGGGGACCCAACATCGTGGGCAACGAACTCCGCCTCGACGCCGGCGGCGTCCGCGTCTGGCTCGAGGTCCAACTCGCGGATTGGGACCCCAACGGAGACGGCTCACCCGGCGCGAGGTTCTTCAAGGTCACGCTCGATGGAACCGGACTGCTGGACGCGGACATCAACGGCGACGGTTCTGTCACCGACGACGGCAATCAAGAGAACATCGCCTACGCCGTCGTTCCGTGCATGTCGCTTCCCGATTGCTTTGCCGCGTTCGGGGAAGCCCTTTCGGGCCAAGCCTGTCGAGATGGCACCTGCCTTCCGGTCTATCCCGACAAGGGGGGGTTTCGTGCCGACGGGTGGTGTGCGGCCCCGGTTTTATGCAATGAAGGGACCTACGCGACAATAAGTGAGTCCGAGTGGACCGCCTTTGGTCTATATGATGACGACTTTCGCCCAGACGACGGCACCGTCCGCTGGGGGGCAACCGCGGTCTACGACGTACCCCCAGGTGCGAAGGGGAAATACGCCGTGGAGTTGGACACGGACGAGACCTATTTTAACGATGGCAGTTTCCCGTTCACGGAAATCCCGACGCTTTCGGAAACCGGGTTCGTCATTAATGTTCTCACCGGACGCTGCTGCTTCGGGTCAGGTTCCCCGTTGGAAGGCTGCGTAGATGGGGTGACCCGCGCCGAATGCGGCGACGATGAGCCCGGCACGTTTGTCTTCACGCCGGAGGCGTTCTGCCCGCCGGACGGTCCCGTTTGCGAACCCGTTACGGTTGCCTGCTGCCACGGCGATCCGTTCGGGCCATGCACCGATGATACCCCAGTGGGCGAATGTCAGTGTCCGAGTTGTACTTGGGACCAGTTCCGTTCGTGCGACGAGATCGAATGCGCTGCTTCGCCCGTTCCCACCGCATCGAGTTGGGCCATGACGGTCTTGACTTTGCTGCTCAAGATCGGGGCGAAAATCGTGTTCGGCGGGCGCGTAAACGTGTTCCGCCTCATCCACGAGGGCTGAAAGTCCGCCCAGGGCGGGGTGACGCTACACGCGAGGAGCAGACTCATGCTCTCTCAAAGAATGCTGCCTACGATGCTACGAGGTCCTTGTGCGCTCGTGCTGATCGCGACGATCGCTCGGTCTCCGATGGGCCTCGGCGTCTCGGCCGTATTTCCGTCGGCCTCAGCGGTCAAGCGCCGGCAGACTGCGTGATTCGCTTGGCCAGCGCCGTTGGCGCGGACGTCAACCATGCCCCCATTCGGCTTCCAACCCGTCGGCGATTCGTTGAAGCTCTTCACGGCGTCGGCCTTCAAACATTCGGCAGTTCACCGCACAAAACCGGGTGGTCAGGGCTGCTTGATCGTCCGGGTTCATCATCCGATCGCCCATAGTGAACAGAATGTTGTCCTCTTTGAAGATGTGATCCGTGAGCAGGTCAACGTACTGCCTGGCCGCCTTGCAGAATCGTGTTCGGGCGGCGGCGTCGCCGGTGTGAGCGTCGCTCAAAGCGCCGGTCATCTCCTTGGTGAGACCTCGGGCAACTTGATGCTCGTACAGCATGACCCCGATGGGTCCACCGTCGCGGGGGATGCCCCGGGATTCAAGAACGGGAAAAAGAAGGTCCTCCTCCTTGCCGTGGTGGCAGGCGTCGGCGAAGAGTCGGATGAATTCGATGCACTTCGCAAGCGGGGCTTCGGGGAATTCACCGGCCTGCTCGAATCGGTCCATAAGCCCGCCCAGAACCCGGACCACGCGAAGAATGATCTGGTGCTCGGCTCGCAGCACCGTCACCGGACTTTCCGACTGTTCGCTGTTCATATCGACCTCCTTGCGGGCTGCCGACCAACCTGAAGAAGTTCCTTGGGATCCCGGAGGGCGAAGGCTACCGCCAACCCCGTTGCTATCAAAGTCCCACGCCCAGCACGATACCTCGCCGGACGATTGATGCGTCAACGTCACGCCGAAAAGTGGAATGCCCCCCTCAGTGCTAATTCCGGTGTCCCTAATTCCCGTTTCACCGGGCCGGCGCGTCGTCGTCGACGGCAGTCCGTGTGGAGGTCCGAATATTCCTAAACAGGTATATGAGGAACCAGATGCCAATGGCAACGTAGGTGCCAAGAAGGGCCGCCGAAGTGACCTCGCCGAGTTGAGCACGAGCCTTACGGGTCGCCAAGAACACCGAACCGCTGAAATATACAAAATAAAGCAGGTAGAAACAGACGGAGAGGAGCTTGTCGACGGTCCTAGGATCGAAGCTTCCTCTGGCTTCCAGCCATGTCTCCCAGCCAACAGCACCCTCCAAGTGAGGTTCGATCTCGCGAAGAATGTACCGCCCACAACGCATGAGCGCGTGATTCTCAGAGAGATAGAGCAGGGCGACCACGATGACGAGGAGTGGGGTCGCAAAAAGTACGATGTCGAGATCGTAGACCTTGGCCAGATAATGCGCAGCGGGGACCACGGCGATTCCGAAAGCCAGAGTCTTGAAGATCCGGGCTTTGGTTTCCTCAATCTCGCGGCGAAGAGTCAGGAACTGTTCTTTGAGAAACGTGGATCTGTCCACGGCACTCCCCTTCATGCATTTCGCCGAAATAATCTACTGGTCAACCTTCCCCGCTGTGGAGTTCCACGGCGCGCGAGGCTGCCCAACACCGCACATTTCCGCCAGTACGCTCATGACAGTTTCCTGCTTAAAGCCGGGCCCCCACGTGAAGCCGCGAGGTAGACACTCCTTGTTGTGTAAAGAAAGAACAATGGTTAGTACATCCGTGGGAAGCGAGTAAAACGGCGTCTTGCCAACTTTCACTCGGCCGGCGAATTCCATAAGAGGGGTCAGGGGGAGGATGTCCCATCCATAGTTGAAGGTCGGCGGCGGCTCGGGTCAGGTTATCCTACTTTTTTCTGACGGTCCATTGTTTCATCCGCCTGTGATTCGTTGAGACAGGCCTCGAGCATCCAGAGCTGTTGGCATCCCATCA
>CAZYEX010000084.1:0-9740 GCA_964646605.1 uncultured Phycisphaera sp.
TGGTCACGTCGGCGAGTATTCCGAGTTCATCGAAGCCCTCGATCACGTCTGGCGACATTGTTGGCGTGCTCTCGTCCCTGGTGGTCGGTTGGTATGTGTCGTGGGGGACGTTTGTTTGTCCCGCCGACAGAACCATGGACGGCACACGGTCGTGCCGCTTCACGCGACCATCCAGGAACGGTGTAAGAACATCGGGTTTGACAACTTGGCGCCGATCATTTGGCACAAGATCGCCAATGCCAAGTACGAGGTCGAGGGAAGCGGTGGATTCCTGGGCAAGCCCTACGAGCCCAACGCGGTCATCAAGAACGACATCGAGTTCATCCTCATGCAACGCAAACCCGGCGGGTATCGCCGTCCCTCCCTCCGGGACCGATTATTGAGCGTCGTACCCGCCCGGCTGCGCGGGGTCTGGTTTCGGCAGATTTGGAGTGACGTGGCCGGCGCGTCGACGCACAAACACCCGGCCCCGTTCTCCGTCACCCTGGCGAAAAGGCTCATCCGCATGTTCAGCTTCGTCGGCGACACGGTGTTCGATCCCTTCATGGGAACGGCCACGACGAACTTTGCCGCGGCTCGCTGGGGGCGAAACAGCGTCGGAGTGGAAGTCGATCCCAAGTGTTTCGAAATGGCCCGACGGAGGATGGTGACCCACGGGGGCGATCTGTTCTTTCGAGCGGACATCCTGGTTCGAGAGCAGACGGATGTCTGACTTCGACGGGCTGACGGCGGCATCTCCACGACCGCGGTCCAGGAGCGTTCGGGGGATCCTTGGCGTGGGCGCGAGTTTACCGTCGTCGGAAGTGCCGCTCACGCCCCGGCGTTCGATCAGCCGCCTTCATCATGCACGATCTCCGCGGGCGGTCGATCCACGTCCGAGGGCTCGTATGCGTCCCGCGTCACGGGCGAGTCCTTCCGAAACCACGATCGGACCACGACAACCGTGTGGGGTCGCAGTTTCGTGATGCTGTTTTGCACCGCGATTCCCTCGGCGCGACAGCGCTCAAGCAACTGCCTTGCCGTCAGCCCCAGCTCTTGTGCCAGCTCCTTGACCTTGATCCGTTTCTGGGCCATAGCGCGTGATTCTAGCGGATCGAATGGGGATTCGTCGACCGGAGTGCGAGAAGCTACGAACAAGGCTGAATCATCGCGCCGCAAGGCGTTGGATGGCGGGCAGGGATGGGACCCCGGCGGGGATCAGAGTGCGGCGACCGCTTCATCCAGTTCGTCGGGAAGGGATTCCAGGAGTTCCCGGAAATTCCGCCGATCGGAAAGACCAAGTTCCTGAACAACCTTGCAGTGCCAGAGGTCGTATGGGGCCCAGGGGGAGTAGCCCAGAAGCGAGGTGATCATATCGGTGAGCTGCAAGCGCAGACGATCACGCCGCAGCGGATCATCGGTCGACGGGTCGGAGTGGTGATCCGAGATCAAGGCCCGAAGAGCCGGCGGAAGCCCCCACTTCACGGCGATCAGCTCGCCGAATTCCTGGTGCGACTCCGAGCAAAGGTACTCCAAGGTTTCCGGGGCGATTTCGTAACGCGACGCATTCCGGTCGCCGGACACGATCCGCAGCACCACGACGTATCCGATGTCGTGTAGGAGCCCGATCAGAAAAGCGTCGTCGGGGTCGGCCGAGGTGAGTTGTGCGAGCCGCCGCATAATGGCCCCGCCGGCCAGCGATCGCCGCCACAGGACATCGGCGAAATCGCTGAGCATTCCCTCGCCGGAGAACATCGCCCCGCGCAAGGATTCGTGCAGCAACAAGGTACGCACGGCGCGAATCCCCAATCGCCCGACGGCCGGTTGCAGCGACGTGATCTTGTCCAGACCACGATACAAGGGCGAGTTGGCCATGCGCAGAACCGCCGCCGCGACCACTTGGTCGGTGGCGAGCTGCTCGGCAATGTCCGTGAGGCTGCACCTGGGATCCGCCAACAGCGGGAGGATGCGCTCCGCGGCGCGGTGCAATTGCGGGAGCGTGAGGTTGTGCCCGTCAAAGTGCGAGACGAGGAGGTTCTCCAAGGCCCGCGCTTCCGTCGAAAGCTCAGGACGCTGGAGAGGCGCCGGCTCGATGAGCGTCGCACCCGCGGGACTGTACCAGGATGCACTCGTATCGTCCGACGGTCCGCCGCCTGCATGCGCCGCTTCGAGTAGACCAACGGCGGTTGTCGTCGAAGTCTGGGTGAAACGCGGCGTGGACCTTCCCTCCGCGCTCATGGCGCGGGGCTCGCTTAGCTTCCCCCAAATCCAATCCCATAGCCTCATAGCGACACTCGCAGCGTGTTCAAGCAATCGTCGGACTCTATGCCGCTATCGAGCATAAAGTAGGGGTGCTTTCGATCGGAATTGCGAGCAGGGTGCCGCGGATCAGCGCCGACGATACTCTCGGACGTGGAACGAGGACAGGCCCCAGCGACAGCCTTGGAGGAATCGCTGGAATCGACGAAACGATCAGCCCTCGGCGCGGTGCAACCTGGGCAGTCGCAGCCGACGGCCTCGAAACAGGAAACACGCCCCGCAAATCCCCAGGAGGATCAGCGTGGTCGGCTCGGGGATGGCCACGATGGTGTCCACGCCCAGTTCCTGTCCGCCGATGAGGAAGCGGTCCACGTCGCCGGTCAGCGTGAGGCGCGTGCGGTGCGTCACCGGGTCCAGTTCCTGAAAAGCAAGTGCCACGCCGCCGACATTGGCGGGCAGCGACGCCAATCCTGGAAGTTCGATGATCGACCCGCCGTTGATCGAGAAATTGTCCAGACCTCCCAGTTCCAGGAACTCCACGGACACCTGATTGACGTTGAACCCGAGCTGGGTCAGATCGAACTGGGCGTTGATGTTGTCCATGGACAACCAGCGAGTCGGAAACCGCATGGCATTGGGTGCCACGACCTCGGCACGCACGAACCCTTGAAAGTTCTGATCGGTGAAGAAGAACGTCTCGACGGACATTCGGATGCCGTCCTGGGTCAGCACCACTGGTCCGGGGATGTCGCCGAATTCCTGTCCGAAGCTCGTGCCGACGGCAACGGGTTCGAAATCCATCGTCGCGGCCCCGGCGGCCGAGACGAAAAGAATCGGCGTCAGGAAGACGGCGCGCAGGCCCGCTTTCCAGGTTTGCATACTTCCCCTCCCGGCTCCCCGTGATACGGGGGGCGTTTACACAACGGGCCGGCACCGTGCCGAGCCGCGGTGACCAACCAGATAGGCCCGCTAAGCTGGGCCGTCTGAATATAGTAGGTTAGCCGAACCGCGTGCTGCGTTCAACCCCAATTTCCGGTTTCCGGAGTTTCCGGCGCAGCTTTAGTCCAAGGAGGATCGTCCGTGAACGAATTTGCAGCGTCGGTGATGTCCGATCCGGTATCACTTGCGCCGATCTGTTGACGCTTGAGAATCGATTGTTCCGTAGTTGGAACGAGCCAGTTATCGGTCGGCGCGTTCCAGGCGGAATGTGGTCGAGTGCCGGCGGGGCATGCAAAAATAGCAAACTAGACTTGAAGGCGCTTGGGGTGTCTGAGAGCGATATTCGTCTCGTCTTGACGCTGGACCACGCCATTCGGCAGCGCTAAAGTTGGTATTCGGATTCTTGGCCGCAGGGTTCGCGGTTGTGGACCCCTGTTGGTTCTGGTAGACTCCCGGCAGGTTTCAAACGGGACTCGGAGGGGTAACGTTGCAAGCGGCGCGAAGTCGAGACATCTCCGATAACAACTTCGCTTCGCCCGGCAACGTTGCGGTAACGGGAGGGGGAGCTGTGTTTCTCCAGCGGCAACAGGGTCGGGGCGTCTCCACGAGCGCGCGCGGGGGCGGCTCCACGTTTAGGGGGTTGTGACATGCGGGACGAACTGTCGAGAGGGAACGGTACGGGACGCAGGGTTGGTCGAACATCGAGTCGAGTAGCGGTTGCAGTCTGGGCGCTGTCGGCCTATTACGGGACGTCGATGGGGTTGGCACAGGTTTGCCCGACGGCGCCATGTTCGGTCCCGGCGAACTGCAACGACGGCAAGTTCTGCACGCAGGATTTCTGCGTGGGAACGACTTGCGTATGCGTCCACAGCGACGGCCAATGCGACGACGGCAACTTCTGCGACGGGGCCAACTACTGCAACGCCGCCACGGACGTGTGTGAGGAAGAGCCGCCGGTGCAGTGCGATCCCCCGTTGTTCTGCAGCACCGTATTTGCCGCCTGTGTGGAGTGCGAGACGAACGCGCAATGCACCTCGTTCCCTCGGCTGCGGTGCAACTCTTCGGGCACGTGCGTGGAGTGCACCAGCGCCTCTCATTGCCAGGATGGGGCGTTCTGCACTGGGTTTGAATCATGCAACACAACGACAGGGTCATGTGAAAACGGAACGCCGGTGAGCTGCCCGAAGAAATGTTTCCTGGGTTCCTTCCCGGGGATCACTTGCAGCACGGACGCCAACTGCGGCGCCGTCGGGAACTGTGTGGGGATGTGCAGCGACCAACGGGCGGCGTGCGTGGAGTGTGAGAACGCCGCGCATTGCAGCAACGGCATCTTCTGTGACGGCCCCGAGACGTGCGTCAACGACGTTTGCGTGGCGGGTACGGCCCCGGTTTGCAAGACCTGCGTGGGCGGCAACGACGACGGGGCCGGATGTGCGATCACCGCCGATTGCGCGTCCCCGGGGACATGCACGGGAGGGTCGGGCTTCTGCGACGAGGCCAATGACCGCTGCCAGGTCTGCCTCAACAACTCGCACTGTAACGACGGACTGATGTGTACGACGGACGAGTGTACGCTGTTCCCCGTTTCCGGTTTGCGCATCTGCAACAACGCAAGCGATGACAGCATTTGCGATAACGGGGCTGCGTGCGACGGGGCCGAACACTGCAACGTGACCAACACGGCCTGCGAGGACGGAACTTCCATCACCTGCCAAAAGAAGTGTTTTTTGGGGACGGTCCCAGGGACGAACTGCACCTCGGACGCCAATTGCGGGTCGGGCGGCAAGTGCCTGGGGTTCTGCAGCGAGACGTTCGGCGGGTGCGCCCAGTGTGAGAACAGCGCGACCTGTAACGACGGCCAGCATTGCAACGGGGTCGAGACCTGCGGCGGAAACGGACAGTGCGTCAACGGAACCACCGTGGACTGTTCGGCGTTCGACAACCTGCCGTGCGGGATCGGACAGTGCAACGAGAACATCAACCAGTGCCAAACGCAGGCGATCAACAGCGGCCAGGCGTGCGAGGACGCCAATCACTGCACGGCTTCTTCCAAGTGTTCGGGCGGGGTTTGCGCGAACAACCCTCCGGCTTCGAACGATCCCTATCGCTGCATCCGGTTGGAGTGGCGTCCCACCACGTCCCAGGCGATCCCCGTGGGGTCCACGGCGATCCTCTCACTCTATGCCGTGGCCAACGGGTGCAATACCCCTTCAGAGGACTGTCCGACCGGGCAAGCGTCCGTGGCCGGGGTCGAGGCGTTGGTCGCCTGGAACCCGACCTACCTGGAAATCCAAACGTCGACGACGCAAAACCGGAACCCGCAAGACCCGTGCGACCATCCCAATCCCTGTTACGTTTGCAACGGGAAATGCTCGGGAGGTTCGCGGAATGGACTAGTGTGCGACAACGTGGCCACGTTGTGCCCCGGCGGGTTGTGTAATTCGAACCCGGCGACGTTCAACTGGTCGTCGTCGCTGTTCCCCAACGACTGCATTTCGTCGCAGATGAACGGTCCTTGCCCCAGCAGCGGATTCCCGGGAAACGACGGCACTCTTTACTATCAGTCGATCCAACCGATCACGTGCAGCGGCAGTCCCCCGGTGTTGGCGCGAAGCGCCTGCGCGACGACGGCGGGGCTGCACATCACGGACATCAAGTTCAAGGCGAAGGCGGTTCCGCCCACAGGCGGCGGGGTGACCACCGTTTCCTTCACGTCGTGCGGTCCGATCCCGCGGCGTACGGCCGTGATCTGGGGCGACGATCCGATTCCGGGTACGGATACCGATGACATCCTGAAGACGACCGGCCCCGAGGCGACGATCGTCGTGTTGGCCTGCGGCGTCAGCGCGGATTGCAATGACAACGAGCCATGCACGGTCGATTCCTGCTTGAACGGTACGTGTTCGCACTCGCCGATGAGCTGCCAGGATGCGGATCTTTGCACGGACAACGCCTGTGTGAACGGAGTTTGTGTGAGTACTCCCTACCCGTGTGATCCAGGCGACGTTTGTTTCCAGGGCGTGTGTTACGATCCCTGCTCCACCACGGCGGAATGCAACGACGGAGTGGATTGCACGGTGGATACTTGTGACACGAGCCCGCCGGCGCCGATCGACGGCATCTGCCGCTACACGCCGGACGACGGGTTCTGCGACACGGGGCTTTTCTGTTCGGCAAGGCGGTGCGACCCCGTTCTGGATTGTGTTTTTGACCACCACTGCTTCTCGGGCACGGGGAATCCCTGCCCGAACCCCGCGCAGTGCGACGAGAATACGGACACCTGCGGCGGGTGTTATCCACCGATCGTGTCCGCCTCTGGGGCTCGTTATCTTGACGTTTCGGTGAATCCGCTCCAGGGGTCCACACCGCTGGCGATTCGAGTGATCGGCGACTGCGACGATCCGGAGACGTCATGCGTGGCCCGCTATGTCCAAAGCAAGTGCTCGGGCGGGGCCAACAACGGACTTAATTGCTTTACGGACGTCGATTGTCCCCGTCGCTGCTCGGGCGGGTCGAACAACGGGAATCCCTGTTCGACGGACAGCCAGTGCCCATTCGGGACCTGCACGGGTCACTGCGACGGCGGGCCGCTGGACGCGGCCCCGGCGTTCAAGACGGCGGCCCAATGGGCGACGGCGAAAGTGCGTGGGGCACAAATCCGCCCGAGCAAGAAAATCGTCGTCCAGGCCGAGTGCAATTTCGGCGGCGGGGGCACGGTGCGGTCGGCCGCGGCGTATGCGTGGACCTGGAAATGGGGCAACGTGGACGGCGACCTGGACGTGGACGCAATCGACATCCTCCTGATCGTCAATAAATTCAAAAACCTCCCTGGGGCGACCGCCTTCGAACCGGTCAACCTCTGGGGATGCACGCCGGACGGGGTGATCGACGCTTTCGACATCGTCTCGGGCGTCGACGCGTTCAAGGGCGTTGTCTACCCCTGCGGATTGGTTTGCCCGTAGGCCGGAATCGCTGACGTTCGTGTGTTCGAGAGTCCCTGAGGGGCCCGCGGAAGCCGGATGCCGCAGGGATCGCCTCCGGGCGACCCCCATCGCGGTTCCCCCCGCTCGGTCGTCCGGCGTACGCGCTCGACGAGGTCTGGTCATCGGACGTACTTGCGACTACCTCTGGTCGGCATGATCGACGGCTTCCAGTAAAGTGCGGGGATGTCTTTGATCGTGCAGAAGTTCGGCGGGACGAGTCTCGCCGAGCCGGAGAAAATTCACCGCGCCGCGCGGCGTGCGATCCGGGCCAAGCTCGAGGGACGCAAAGTCGTCCTGGTGGTGTCGGCCATGGGGCACACCACGGACGAACTCATCGGCCTGGCCAAGGCGGTCTGCCACGATCCGCCGAAGCGCGAGTTGGACATGCTGCTCACCACCGGGGAGCAGGTATCGATCGCGCTGATGGCGATGGCCATCGACGCCGCGGGGCACGAGGCCATCAGCCTGACCGCCGGGCAGCTTGGGCTGGTGACGGACAGCGCCCATTCGCGGGCCCGGATTCAACGCATCAGTCGAGAGCGCATCGACCGCGAGCTCAGCGCCGGGAAGATCGTCATCATCGCGGGTTTTCAAGGGATCGACGCGGGGGGAGAGATCACCACGCTGGGTCGGGGGGCGTCGGACACCACGGCGACGGCCCTGGGCGCGGTGCTGGGGGCGGAGGTTTGCGAAATCTACACCGATGTGGACGGGGTCTACACGGCCGATCCGCGGGTGGTGCCGAAGGCTCGAAAGATCGACGACATCAGTTACGACGTCATGTTGGAGATGGCCGCTGCGGGGGCGGTGGTGATGCACTCGCGGGCCATCGAATTCGCCAAGAAGTTCAACGTCCCAGTACACGTGCGCAGTTCGCTGACGGACGCCAAAGGAACGATGATCATGGCCGAAACGCAGAGCATGGAAGCCATCGCCGTCCAGGGGGTCACGCTGAAGGAGGACCTCGCCTTTGTCTCGCTCCAGGCGGTGCCGAACACGCCCGGCATCGCGGCGCGGATCTTCGCCGAGGTGGCCAAGAACCATATCGTGGTGGACGACATCGTGCAGAACATCTACGACGGCGGGAAGTTCGCCAACCTGGGTTTTTCCACCAACGCATCGGAGGCCCGCGAAGCGCGGACGGTGTGCGAACGGTTGGCGGCGTCGCTGGGCATCGGGGGGGTGGAGGTGGACGAGGGGGTTTCCAAGCTCAGCGCCATCGGAGTGGGGATGCGTACGCACACGGGCATCGCAGCCACGATGTTCGAAGCGCTGGCCCAGGCGGCGATCAACATCGAGAACATCTCCACGAGCGAAATCGTGATCAGTTGCATCGTTCGCCGCGAGGACGGGCCCAAGGCCCTGCGCTTCATCCATGACGCGTTTCGTCTCGACCAGGTCGATCACGGACCGGGGAACGTCTGATGCGCTGGAGGGCTGGGGGTCGGGTTCCGGCGTCGATCGTCCTGCCGCCGTTGTGGCGAAGGCATCGGGGCGCGGCGGTGTTGGTTGCCGCTTTGGCGTTGTTCCTGCTCGGCGAACGCGTCGCCCTGGGACCCCGGGCGGAATCGGACTCCGACCGCTACCACGATCGAACGTTTCGCGTCGTCCGCGTCGTAGACGGCGACACCTTGGATCTCGGTTTTGCCGACGGGGAGGGGTCGACGACGCGGGTTCGCTTGTGGGGCGTGGACACCCCAGAATTGGCCCACGGCGGGCAATTGGAAATGCACTTCGGGCGACAGGCTGCGGACTTTGCGGAGCGCACCTGCGGCGATCGTCATGTTCACGTGGTTTTGTCGCCGAGCCGGACCCGCGACAAGTACGGCCGACTTCTGGCGTATTTGCTCCTGGAGCGCGGCGGTCCGATGTTCAACGAAATGCTCGTCGAGCAAGGGTTCGCCTACGCGGACACGAGATTCGACCATCCCTACAAGAAACAGTTCGAAGTCGCGGAACGCCGGGCGCAGCGCGCGAAGACAGGGCTGTGGGAAAGCGTCACGCTCTCGCAGATGCCCGAATGGCGTCAGCGCCGTGAACAATCCGCCGCGGCAAAGGACCGCTGAGAACCGCCCCGTGATCCGGCCCTCTCCCCCATTGCGAGGGAGAGGGTTTTGCAAGAAGCGTTACGGAGTGCATCGTCCGCAACGATCACGGCAGAGTGGGTTACCGCAAACCCCATTGGCCACAGGGGGCACCACGCTGCCCAGACAGTGGCTGTTGTTGATGCACGGCAGCCCATCGTTCGTTCCGCCGGTACAGGTACTTACGCAGACTCCCGGTCCTCCCAGGGCCGGTGTTATAGCCGTACACGCCGCCCCGCACGGGCCACCGCACGCCACCAGGGACGGGCATGTGCAAGGACCAAGGAACGGATAAGCACGGCCCTTGAATGCGTCGACCTCGACCAGGATGTCGGTGGCGTCGACGTCCGAGTTCAGCCCCGGCAGGTTCGGTTGAAGCTGCATTTCGGCCTTCGGGCGCGCTCCGGGCAGGCTCTTAAACTTCTTGACCAATTCGGAGACGTCCAGACCGTCGGGCTGGGTCGTCGGCGACGGCGGGTTGAACACCGGGAACACG
>CAZYEX010000085.1:0-4697 GCA_964646605.1 uncultured Phycisphaera sp.
ACGACATCCTCGATTGGTACGACATAGAGGTAGTTGTCCGCGTCGAACTCGACGGGAATGGCGCGCTTGGGGTTAAACAGGACACGGTCGTATTGCCGAATGGGGAAATCCTCATCGTGGGCGACCTGGGCGGAGACGGCCACGATCCGCCCGGTGATCGTCGGGATCTCGATCGAGTCGGGCAACTCGATCCCACCCTTGGTCACCTTCTTGTCCTCATCCTTGCGGATCAGGACGCGCTTGCCCAGCGGTTCCACGGTTTCCAGCTTCGTCTTTTGCGACTGTGCTTGGTCGGACATCAGTACTACCTACTCTCGGCTTCTACCCCATCCACTACACACATTCTAGGTTGATGCACACCGGAAAACCAGTGGCATTTTCCGAACTACCATCGGTCCATCAAACGCCCAAACTTGCGGAAAAGGGGCCTTTGTGACGACCGGTCACTCACGCACCAATCGTCGCGCTGGCCGTTTCCGACCACGGGCCTTTGTCGCCGATGGTGCTGACCCAGCGGAGCATGTAGTGGGCGGTCTTGCCGCCGTCGGCCCCCGCGTAATCGGCGGTGTAGGGCGTGCGGCTGTCCAGCGCCAGGAACGTACACTCGCTGGGATCGACCGGGGGAGTGGGGCCGATCTTCACCCAGATTTCCGCGCCCATCACCCCCGCAGGCTTGGCGGTGCGGGTGGGCGTGGCCTCGTCGGCGAAGGCGATGACGTGCCGCAACCGCTGGCTGCTGTCCACCTTGACCACCGGACGGCTAATCGGCGAGCCCGCCGTGGTGGGGATCGTGTCGCGGACGTTGATGCCCAGCGACTGCCGCTCGGCGTCGTCCACGCTGGGGCTGGCCTGCAAGCGGCGCACCAGCGCCCGGATGAGCGTTTCCAGCGTCGTTCGGCTGTCATCCTTGGTCTGCCGCGCCGCCTGGGCCGCGGCCTGCGCAATGAGGTGTGCGCCGTAGTCGGTGCTCCATGCGGTCGTCGCGGTCAGGATGGGAGCCAGGTCCCCGGCCACCAGTCCCAGCGCCACGAGGTTGGTGTTGGCGTACACCACGAAGTTGGCCTGCCACCCGTTGAATAAGGCGTCGCTTGCCGGAATGTAATCGGTTGCCATGCGCTATTACTCCTGTCCGTGAGATTGTTAAACGCCACGGGGTCAATGACCCCAAGCACGCCGCCTATCCTGCCGCCGCGCTTCACGGGTGTCAACCGAAATCTCTTCACCGGCAGCGGCTCGACGCCCGCCCTCAGCGGACCGTCCCCGGCCAGCGGTAGGCCAGTCCCCGCGAGCAGCGGACGATCGCCCGCCCTCAGCGGCCCATCCCCGGCCAGCGGTGCGCCAATCCCCGCCCTCAGCGGATGATCGCCCGCCAGCGGGGGACGATCCGCCGCCAGCGGCGGATGATCCGCTGCCCTCCGGGAACGGACGCCGGAAGGCCGAAAACGGCCCGGAAGGGGTCAAAAACGGGGTTTGGGGCTGGTTTGCGCCGTCCAGCAGCATTTACGGCCCGGCTCGCTCTCGCGCATCTTGCAGACATCCTTGAGCCGCTTGGCCATGAAGCGGCACCGGGGCCGATGCCTACTCCAGTAGGTGCTAACTCTGGTCGGTCGAAGGTACCGCCGCCGCGCCCGATACTTCACCCATGCGAAACGCGCTGCAACTGGCCATCGGCCAACGCATTCGGAAACTCCGCGAGGAACAAGGGCTTTCCCAGGAGCAGTTGGCCGCGCTCTGCAAATACCACCGCACCTACGTTGGCATGGTGGAACGGGCCGAGAAGAGCATTTCGGTGCTTGCCTTGTCGAGGTTTGCGAAGGCCCTAAAGACGGACATGGCGGCCCTGTTGGAGGGCCTATGACACCTCCGACCCCAGCCAAATCCATCGGCACCGGAACGCCCGATTTTGCCGCAGCGCTCCTCACTGACCTCTACGTGCGGCTTCGCCGCGATCTTCAGCGCTGGGCCTCCGTGACGCATCAAACGCCGCAGCCGCGCATGGGCTATGTCGGCCAGCATTTAGTAAGCGTCGTGACCGGCCATCCCGGCGGGCGCTCAGGTGCCCGAGGCGACGACATCAAGTTGCCCGGAGGAAAGGTCGCCGAGATCAAGTGCTGCTACCGCGTCGATCAATTGGGCCTATGCGCGAAGTGCGGAGCTGGCGTGGCGAGCATCGAAAAGGTGTGCCCAAATGCGGAATGCGCCGGAACGGAGCTACAGCGGAAGGACGATTCCAAATGGCTCTTGTCGCCGAAAGACGAAAAGGAGCTGCGGGAGCTTTTCGTTCCCGTCTGCTACTACCTCGTCCTCTTCGAGTTCGCCGACATCCAGAAGCCCGATGACATCGACGTCCGAATCTACGAGCTTGACCCGAGATGCTTGGGATTCGCCCTTTGCATGATCGACTATTTCTTCAACATCCGCGCCAACTCGACGTCCGCGGCCCCATTCAACCTTTGGCCAGATAGTCCAAAGCTGTACATGATGAAGCCCCGGATGATCTACTGGTCTGTCATCAAGGCCGACGACACTATTGATACGAAGGTCTTTCCCAAGCGCGACGCGCCGATCCTTTCCGCTCTCGGAAAGCTCCCCGACTACTCCGCTCGCGGGACATTCAGCGAGGCAGCGATCGACGCCGTTGCCACCGCGCGCGGCGTCGTATTTCCCAAGATCGGACTCCCGGCGGCGGCCGGTCAACGCCGCAAGAAAAAACTTGAGTTGCTCCAACAGCAGCGGGAGGCTCAGAAGTGGCCGGATGAAGCGCTTGCCGATGATTTCGCGCGGGCGGTGTTCCGGGACAAGGTCGCTGCCCTTGGCCAGTGGGTCAAAGACTTTGCGCCGACGCTCTGAGCTACTTTCCAAAGAGGCCGGATTGCCTCTGGACACCCGCTGAGAGTCGCTTCGTGGCCTTTTCTGCCATTTCAGGATCGATTTCGATTGAGATTGACCGACGGTCGAGCATCTTGGCAGCAACGGCGGTGCTCCCGGAACCCGCGAAGGGGTCTAGGACCACCTGACCGGGGCGACTACTCGCCAATAGCAGACGTTCGACAAGCGGGAGGGGCTTCTGTGTTCGGTGGATGCGGTCTTCGGCGTAGAAGTCGATGTCTTGCCAAACGTTGGTCAGGCCCATTTGGGGCTCAAAGACGAATCCCTTCAGGTCGTCCGGTGCTTTGAAGTCCAACACGCTCTCTAGACGCTCCCACATCTCCAGCGTCGGAACTTGGGCCAAGATGTTTTCCCCCGAGTAGAGGGACCACACACCGCCGCCGTTCGCCTTGACACCGAGGCGGGCGTTGATCGTCTTTGCGTCTAAGCCGAGTTCCTTGGCCCGTTGAAGGAGGCACTGGCGTATCGCGGGCTTCGCATCGACGACGAAGAAGAAGATGGTCTCGGTTGTGTTGGGAAACTGCTTGTACGTGCTGGTCTTCCGCCCGGCCATGCACTTCATGCCCTTGTCAACGATGATCTCTTGGCGAAACTCGAATCCCAAGTCGGTGATGTCGTGAAACAGGTGAACGAGGTTGCGAACGTAGCCAAAGAGGTAGACGGATGCGGATCGCTTGCAGACGCGGGCAATCTCGCTGAACCACTCACAGCACCACTTCCGGTAGTCTTCCTCCGTTCGCCACTTGAAATCCCAGACCTCGCCGACAACTTTCCAGTAGGGCGGATCAAGAATCACGAGGTCCGCGCAGCGATCGGGCAATCGCCGAAGATGGGCAAGGCAATCGCCAACGAGGATTTGGTCCAACGGCAGAGCGTCCATGCTGAACGGCTCGCCAGCTATCACGGGCAAGCCGTTGGATGGCGGGCGCCTTCGGGCGTTGGGACGGGGCGCGTACTCTCGCTTCGCTTTCTGGTTTTCGATCAGCATGCTACCTCTAGTATACACGGCCAGTTCCGTACGGTCCACTGTGCGGACCATTTTGTTTTCATCGTGGCACATCGTAGCGGAAAATAGGCGATGGTCCATGGAGTGGCCCACCGATTCCGAGGAGCGAATTACTCGCTCCCTGGACGGGCGGCTGGTGCGAGAATCCGCTCTCGCACCCACTCAGGCGGGAATCCCTTCTCCTTAGACTCGCAGTTGGGTGAGGCCCAGGGGGAGCACTTCGTTCATGCTTCCGCTGCGAAATCCCCGGAGGTCGAGGGCCACATACTGGTATCCCAACGACCGAAAGTAGGCATCGACGCGAGCCGCCTGGACCGGATCGGCGAGCATAGCAATGAACTCCGACGGCACCTCGATGCGGGCCAAGTTGTCATGATGCCGCACGCGGCACTGGCGGATGCCCATTTTGTGGAGGAACGCCTCACCCGCCTCGATCATCCGCAGCTTCTCCGGCGTAATGTGCTCGCCGTATTGCACACGACTGGACAGGCAAGGGCTGGCGGGCTTATCGAAGGTGGGCAATCCCAGTCGCCGGGACAACTCGCGGATATCGGCCTTGGTCAATCCCGCCTCCGCCGCCGGACAGCGCACCCCGTACTCACGAGCGGCCTCGATGCCCGGACGATAGTCCCCCAGATCATCGGCATTGATGCCGTTGACGATCGCCTTCAGCCCGCGCTCGGCGATGAACCGCTCCAAGTGCGTGTAGAGGGTCGTCTTGCAGAAGTAGCAGCGGTTCGTCGGGTTGCTGAGGTAATTGGGGTTCTCGAACTCATCGGTGTCGAGGACAACGTGTTCGGCG
>CAZYEX010000086.1:0-2886 GCA_964646605.1 uncultured Phycisphaera sp.
GGAGAGGTGCACAACCCGAGCCAGACCGCTTCCTGGGCCGACTTCGACAACGACGGCGATCTCGATCTGTACGTCGGAATCGAGAGCAACGCCGATCTCAAAGCATCTTGCCAGCTGTTCGTCAATCGGGGTGATGGGCGCTTCGAGGATCGGGCGTCATCCGCCGGAGTCGAGAACCACCACTGGACCAAGGGCGTCACCTTCGGCGACTACGACTTCGATCGCTTCCCCGACATCTACCTGTCCAATCTGGACGGCGCGAACCGCCTGTATCACAACAACCGGAATGGTACTTTCACGGACATCGCACCTTCGCTCGGCGTAACCCGGCCTATGGCCAGCTTCCCGGCGTGGTTCTGGGATTTCAACAACGACGGCGTCCTCGACATCTACGTCGCCGCCTACGACGCGCTGATCGAGGACCTGGCGGCGAGCTACCTGGGGCTCGAGACCGACGCCGAGAGGGCATCTCTTTATGAGGGCGACGGCCGCGGCGGTTTTCGCGATGTGGCCCGAGAACGGAACCTGTACCGGCCGAGCGCTCCCATGGGCGCGAACTTCGGCGATCTGGACGGCGACGGCTATCTCGATTTCTACCTGGGAACGGGATATCCGCCGTATTTTGCGCTGATGCCGAACCTGATGTATTGGAATCGCGGGGGAAAGCTCTTCGCCGACGTGACCACTGCCGGAGGGTTCGGAAACCTGCAGAAAGGTCACGCCGTCCTCTTCGCCGACCTCGATCGAGACGGCGACCAGGACGTCTTCGAGCAGATGGGTGGGGCGCTCGCCGGGGACCGTTTTTACAATTCCTTGTACCAGAACCCGGGTTTCGGGAACCGCTGGGTTACCGTCGAGCTCACCGGCGTCCGGTCCAACCGCTCCGCGATCGGGGCCCGCATACGGGTACAGGTGGTGGAAGAGGGCAAAAGTCGCTCGATCTACAAGCACGTGAACAGCGGGGGCTCGTTCGGCGCCAGTCCCCTGGAGCAGACGATCGGCCTGGGGAAGGCCGAGAGAATCGAGCTCCTCGAGGTGTACTGGCCGACGTCGGACGTCACCCAGATCTTCAGGGACGTGCCGATGGGTCGCTCCCTGCACGTCCTGGAGGGGTCGGAACGTTTTGTGGTCCGCTGATTCAGTCCCGCGGGGGCTCGCGGCAAGCGCCGGACGTCTCCGAGCCCGCGAACTACGCTCGATACGGAAGCGACTCCGGAGGAACCCCCGCTGCCTAGTGTAGTGTCCCATAAATAGATTGTCTTATAGTTCGATATACGCTATCGTTGGGGGCATGAGAATCGCCCCGCCAATCATCCTGTCCGCCGATGAGAGTGCCGCGCTGGCAAAATGGGCGCAGGGCAGGAGCCTCCCTGCACGGCTGGTCCAACGGGCGCGGATCATTCAACGTGCCGCCGAGGGTGCCCAGAGCAAGGACATCGCAGAGGAACTCGGGGTCTCTCGGCCGACCGTGCAACTTTGGCGAGAGCGGTTCCTGTCCTTGCGCTTGGACGGGTTGGAGAAGGATGCGCCGCGTCCCGGCCGCATTCCTGACATCCCCGAGACGAAAGTTCGCGCGGTCGTCAAAGCCACCTTGCAAACGACGCCGCTCAACGCGACCCATTGGAGCACGCGAAGCATGGCTCAAGCGCAGGGCCTCAGCAGGATGGCAGTCCAGCGAATCTGGAAGCAGCACAACCTCAAGCCCCACCTGATCCGGACCTTCAAGGTCAGCCGCGACAAGCAGTTCGTCGAGAAGCTTCACGATGTCGTGGGCCTGTATCTCAACCCGCCCGAGCGATCCCTGGTCCTGTGTGTCGACGAGAAAAGTCAAATTCAGGCGCTGGATCGCACCCAGCCGGGCCTGCCAATCAAAAAGGGGCGCTGCGGCACGATGACCCACGACTACAAGCGCAACGGCACGACTACGTTGTTTGCCGCCCTGAGCATGCTTGACGGCAAAGTCATCGGTGACTGCATGCCACGCCACCGGCATCAAGAGTTCATCCGGTTCCTTGGCAAGATCGACGCCGAGACCGCGCCTGAGCTCAACTTGCATCTCATCATCGACAACTACGCAACCCACAAACACCCGCGCGTGAAATCCTGGTTGCGGCGGCATCCACGCTTCCATCTGCACTTCATCCCAACTTCGAGTTCGTGGCTGAACATGGTGGAGCGATGGTTCCGCGAGATCACCGACAAGCGCATCCGCCGTGGCAGTTTCGCGAGCGTACCCGAGTTGATCGCCGCCATCGAAGCGTATCTCAACGGGCATAATCAAAATCCCCGCATCTTTACTTGGACCGCATCTGCGGAACGAATCTTGGCGAAAGTCGCCAAAAGTAAAGAAGTGTTGGGGACACTACACTAGCGCTCGGCGTCACCCGCCGCGGGCAAAAGGAACGTTAGACTCAGGCTGGCCCGAGGCCTTCGAAGTCGCTCCAGTCGAATAAACCCTCCAGGGGCAGCGTCAGGCCGGGGAAGAACGTCGGTTCGAAGACGTCGGGCTCCTCCCACTTCCGGATCAGGCGATACTGACCATTCTCGAGCTGATACTCCTCGATAGTCCTTTGGTCGGGGTCGACGATCCAGTACCACGAGATCCCGGAATCCGCGTACGCAGCCGACTTGACCACGCGGTCGGCTTTCTTCGACGATGGCGAGACGATCTCGACCGTGAGGTCAGGAGCACCGTCCACTTCTTTGAAAGTGACGAGCTTCGTCTTCTCGCGGCTTATGAACAGCAGGTCGGGCTGCACCTGACGATGAGGTCCGAGAATCACCGCGGTGGGAGCGTGAAAGACGAACCCGATCCGCGCGGAAGTCACGTGCTGGTGCAGGATGAGCAGCAAGCGAGTGGACACCAGTTGATGTCGCATCGCAGGC
>CAZYEX010000087.1:0-1872 GCA_964646605.1 uncultured Phycisphaera sp.
ATAGGGCGGATCGGTGGAGATGATGCGTGACTCGGGTTCGACGGTCAGCTTGGTGATATCGGCTTGAAGAACGTGTTGACCATTTCTCGCGTCCGTGTGCAACTGATCAATGACACGCGACATAGACTCACAAGACAATCCAAAATCCCCTGCCGCGTGCGCGAAGAAGTTGACCTCGGGGAAATCCCACGTCATTGGAAGCGCTTGGCGGCCAAAAGCGTTGATAGACTGGTTGCGCCCGGTTGACCATATTGCCAACGTGCAATGCGAATTGGCGGAACGGCTCACGGCCATACCTAACCCGGCGTAGCCGGAACCAAACAGGGGAGTATGCTCATGCGGCCCGTCGCCGGTGTGCGGCGGCGTTTGGCATGAGGGCTCCGCTATGGCACTGCTCACTGAAACGTACGCCGACAAGATCGTCGGCACGTTGTCCTGTTTCGACCGCGTCATTATCACGGGCAGTCTGGTCGACATCGCCTACGCCGAGGCAATGGCCAAGACCCTGCGGATCAGCGGGGTTCGCCTCTTCGACTACACCCAGTTCGCCGAGCCGTTGCGGGATGAGGTCCGCGTCAACGCCGAACGCCTCGCTGCCGAGAACGGGCTGACCATCGACTACATCGCCAAGAAAAACTTCCGCAAGGAGGAGCGGATCAAGATCATCCTGAAGGAGCGTGGCGATCGGCCGGGGCTGGTGCACATCTTCTCGGCCCTGGAATCCTGCCCGTCGTTTCGCCCCTGGCACGACAAGAAGACGGGGCAAACCTCCTTGAAATGGCGGGAGGCCAAGTGCCTCCACTACTATTTCTATTTCATCGACAAGGACCTGGGCCTGTGCCACCTGCGAGTTCCGACCTGGGCCCCCTTTCGGTTGCAGTTCTATTTCAACGGACATTCGTGGCTGGCGCGGCAACTCGACAAAAAGGGCATCGGCTACACCCTGCAAGACAACGCCTTCCTGGGCATCGACGACTTCGCCAAGGCCCAAGCGATCGTGGACCGCTTCAACGTCAACAAGCTCCACCACAGGCTCGATCAATACGCCCGCAAACTCTGTCCCGTCGTCCGGCAATTTCCCTCCGGAATCCACTGGAGCCTGATGCAGCTTGAATACGCCACCGACATCGTCTTTCGGACCCGCGAAAACCTGCAACTCCTCTACGAGCCGCTGGTTCGCACCACCATCCACGCCGTCAAGGCCGACAACGTGGCCACCTTTCTGGGGCGCAAGCTCGACCCCCGCTTCGCGGGCGAGGCCGGCAATGATTTTCACACCCGCATCGAAGGTACGCGCGTCCGCCATCACCTCGGACCGGCCGCCCTCAAGATGTACGACAAACACGGCTCGGTGCTGCGCATCGAGACCACGGTGAATGATGTCACCTTTTTCAAACACCACCGGAAGGTGGAACATCGGGACGGGACACGCTCCATGGACCTCGCTCCCGTCCGCAAGACCATCCATAGCCTCGGGGTGATGGCGGAGTTGCTCCACGCCGCCAATCGACGGTATCTGGAATTCCTCTCGGCGCTCGATCTGCCCGGGGTGGGCATTCGCCAGGTCGAGAAAGTGGCTCGGCCGGTTCGTAAGAACGACCACCACTATCCCGGCTTCAATCTCTTCCACGGTGACGACCTCGACCTCTTCACCGCCTTGGTTCGGGGCGAGTTTAAGGTCAGCGGTTTCCGCAACCGCCATCTTCAGCCCCTGATCGACAAGACCGGCGGGCAGGTATCCCGTCTCCTCAAACGACTCCGCCTGCATGGAATCGTCAAAAAGATCGGTCGAACCTACAAGTACTACCTCACCACGCTCGGTCAAACCGTCACCACCTGCGCTCTGCGCCTCCGCGACGCCGTCGTCCTCCC
>CAZYEX010000088.1:0-14236 GCA_964646605.1 uncultured Phycisphaera sp.
GGCTTCGGCGTCGACGAGATTGTTGAAGCTGAGCTCTTTCTGACCGCTGCCCAGGCTCTCGGCCCGAGCCAGAGAACCCGGCGCCGCGCTCTTGTCACGATAGAAAGCCCCGCGCTGATGCGGGTTCTCGCCGTAACGCAGGCCGTACGCTTTCTCCAGCGGCAGCGTCAGCGAGCGGGGCCAGCCATCGGCCTCGTCACGAGCACTGAGCCAACCGCTGATGGCGGCATCGTAGGCCGCAGTGTGCGCAAACGCTTTGGCCGCCAGCCGCTCGCGCGTGCCCGGTGCCGTGCCGCCCTGTGCCGCGAGCTCTCCGAGCACGCTGGCGTAGTCCGCCGGGTCGCACAGCACGCTCACTCGCGCGTGATTCTTTGCCGCCGAGCGCAGCATGCTGGGACCACCGATGTCGATGTTCTCGATCAGCTCGCCGAACGAAGCGCCGGGCTTCAGCAACGTTTGCTCGAAGGGGTAGAGGTTGACCACCACCATGTCGATGGGCTCGATGCCTTGCTCTTTCAGTTGCCGCATGTGCTCGGGGTTGTCGCGGTCGGCGAGGATGGCCGCGTGGATTTTCGGGTGCAGCGTCTTCACCCGCCCGTCGAGCATTTCGGGAAAACCGGTGACTTGTTCGACCAGGGTAACCGGCAGGCCGTTGTCCTTGAGAAGTTTGGCTGTGCCGCCCGTCGAGATGATCTCCACGCCGAACTCCTCCACCAGGGCGCGGGCGAATTCCACGATCCCCGTCTTGTCGTACACGCTGATCAAAGCGCGGCGGATTCTCTGTCCCGGCATGGCCGCATTCTACTCGAACTCGACGCGACGTGAAAGAGGAAGGTCAAAGTGCGATACTCAAAGTTCGAAAAAACATGATATGCACGCGGTGGCCTCCACGCCTCAATTCTTTTTTTTCGAACTTCGAACTTTGAATTTCGAACTTCCCTACGGCTTCACGTCTTTTTTGCTACGTAGGGGATCGTCCTCGAAGGGATCGGGTTCACGGACGATGGGCGGGAGCGGGGCGGCCCCGGCTTCCGCGTCGGGGGGGTGATTCAGACCCCGCCGTGCGGCCATCACCTGTTGGCGGCGGAGGTAGGGCACGTTGTCGAGGCGAACGCACATGACTCGGTCGTCGCGGCCGAGAAGATAAACTGAGTCGTTTGCGGGGTTGGAAATCGCGGACTGCACGCCCGGGGCGTCGATCGTGCCGAACACCGCGCCGGTTTCGTGATCCACCACCGCGACCCGGTGGTCGAGCGTAAACAAGACATCGCCCGCGGCGCTGTGCGCCGCGAGGTTTCGCCCCGTTTCGATCCGCCATTTCTCCTTACCCGAGCCGGCGTCCAACGCCGTCACGCCGTTCCCGGAGCAGTATTGATACACCGTCTGAGCGGCGACCGTCGGCCCCTCGACCAGGGCGTTGGGGAATCGCGCCCGCCATAATCGGGTCCCGACGCCGCGGTGAAGCTTGTATAACGAACGGTCGGCACTGGCGATGTAGACCCCCCCCGCGTCGATGGCCGGGTCGCCTTCGATCGCCCCGCCGGCGCGAAACATCCAACGGTAGGTCTTGTCGCCCGCAAGACACGCGAAGACTTTGCCTCCTTGGGAGGCGAACAGCAACGTGTCGCCGTCATACAGGAGCGGTGCGGCGCTCACCGCACCCCCCGCGAGCACTTCCCATCTCTTGGGAGGCTCCAGGGCCGTGGGATGGTCTAGTTGCAGAGAATAGAACCGCCCGTCGTTGCCGCCCGCAAAGAGCAACCCGTCATAGCCGATGGCTGCGCTGCCCACCGCGAAGGGCGGAACAAAGCGCCGCCGCAGATCCCCCGAATAGCGATCGTAAATGAGAATTGCACTGGTGGTCGGGATCACGGTGGAGACGGCCCCGCCGCGGTCCCGAAGATGCCGCGGGGGGAAAACTCGGTAGTCCGGCTCCGTCACCGGCGCGCCCCAGCGGAGCAAACCAACGTCGGCCTTGAGCGCGAAGACGGTCCCGCGTTCGCTGATGACATAGAGCGCGTCATCCACCAGGTGTGCGGTGCGGATGCGATCACCCGCGGTCATGGGCAGGACCGCCTCCCAGAACCGGACCAGGCCCAATTCCTGTAACCGGGCGTCTTCGATCAACGGTGCGTTCTGTTGGGGACTGGGCTTGCCGGCAGCGACAGCGGCAAGGACGAACAATGTGCCCAGCGATGCGAACATAGGTGCCACTCCGCTGACTCCTTGGGAAACACCCCGTCGTCGGGGTCGCCCGGTCGGGGCGGGTAGCCCCGTTAGGGGTGCTTGGTCGTTTCCTGTAGGCCCCCGCGGTGGGGTCCCCGTTATTAGAGGGAATCTGCGTGCCTTCGTCAACCCCATCCTAGGCGTGAAACCGATGGTTCATCAGGTTGCCCGGCGACCCGATCCGTCGGGTCGGAGGGTCGTTGTGTGGTCAATCTCCCACTGCCGCATCCGTTCGATCATGTCCAGGTGTTGGGCTATCGTCGCTTTCATCGCCGGGGAGATCGGGACGGTTTCGAAAACGTGCGCTCGACCCGCCGCCCGCGCCGTCAGGTCGGTAACAAAGTCCTCCCAGCTCCCCTCGTAGAGCGTGTCGCGCACTTGAAGAAGCATGCGTTGGTCGGGTGAGAGCGGGAATGGACCCCGATCGGGGGCGGCAGCGCTGTTGATCGTCGCATTCTCCGTAAACCGGCAAATCCGCTCCGGTGGATTCGACCCGCCAGCCTGACGAAGGTCAAGCGGTAACATCGCAACCGGAAGACAGGGATGGTCCGGGCATCCGCCCTGCGGCGTGAGGGTGACGCCAGATCGCCCCTGGCGGGCAGGGCTCGCTGACCCGCCCGTCCGAGCCCTATCTCAACTTAAGGACGTAAAAAACAAAGAAAAGCACGGCCACGACCAGCCTTGTAAGCGCCGGCGCTGGGCCAGGCCCAGGCCCGGGCCCGGGTCCTGGCCCACAGTACGTGTAGGCACACGTGAAAATCACCCCAAACCCAATGCCGGCAACTAAATCTTCCCACATGGCGTTCTCCAAAAAACAGACCGTGAATCTGAGATTTCGTAACTTACGCTTCCATGTTATCCTGTCAAGAGGCTTTTGGGCCCTGTTCCGCGAAGGCCCCGCGGAGGCCCGGAACGCCGTGAGGGAACACGCTGATCGGCGCAGCGTAGGACCCGTCTGACGGCCTCCGCCAAGAAGCCATTGGGTTTTGAGAAGGAGGGTATGCCTATGCCCGTTCCCAGCCCGGCGGAGCCAACACCCGATCCGCGGGATCTAAAGACCTCCGACCAGCCCGCAGCCACGCAGACACCGCTAACTCCGCACGTCGAACCCTCTCTGCCGCTCAAGATCGGCCACTACCGCATCCGCCGCCGTATCGCCTCGGGGGGGATGGGGACGGTCTATGAGGCCACGCAGGAGAACCCCCGTCGGTCGGTCGCCGTGAAGGTAATGAGGCAGGGGATCGTCTCGCACACCGCGATGCGACGTTTTGAGTTCGAAGCCCATCTGCTCGCCCGGCTCGACCATCGTGGGATCGCCCAGGTCTTCGAGGCTGGCACGTACGACGACGGCGCCGGGTCCGTGCCCTTTTTCGCCATGGAGTACATCCCCAACGCCAAACGCATCACCGAATACGTGTACGACAAGCGGCTCGACATGCGCGGACGCATTGCCCTGTTCGCCCAGGTCTGTGACGCCGTGCAACACGGACACCAGAAAGGGATCATCCACCGCGATCTGAAACCCGCCAACGTCCTGGTCGACGCACACGGCCAGGTGAAGGTGATCGACTTCGGCGTGGCGCGTTCGACCGACTCCGACCTTGCCGTGACCACCATGCAAACCGATGTGGGACAGCTCATTGGCACCCTGCAGTACATGTCCCCGGAACAATGCGAGGCCGATCCGCGCGACCTCGACCCCCGCAGCGATGTATACGCCTTGGGCGTCCTGCTCTACGAGATTCTCTGCGAGCGGCTGCCGTACGACCTGTCGGGAATGCCCATTTCGGCGGCTACGAAAGTGATTCGCCAATTCCAGCCTCCCCGACCGAGCGTGCTATCCACTTCGTTACGCGGCGACGTGGAGACGATCCTGATCAAGGCGATGGAAAAGGACCGCGAGCGGCGCTACCGATCGGCCGCCGACCTGGGGGACGATCTGCGACGGTATCTCGATAAGGAACCGATCCAGGCGCGTCCAGCCAGCCTGGTGTACCAGATTCGCGTTTTTGCGCGACGGAATCGACTGGTGTTCGTTGCTGTGGCGGCGGTCATGCTCACCGTAGGGTTGGGCCTGGTGGTCAGCACGGTCCTGTACTTTCGCGCCGAATCGGCCCGGGCTGAGGCCGCCAGGGAGCGCGATGCGGCCCTGGTCGCCCGCGGCGAAGCTGAGGCCGTCACCCAATTCTTGAACGATACCCTGGCGTCCGTCGATTCCCAGAACGCGCGTGGGCCCGGCGTGACCGTGGTGGAAATGCTCGACGACGCGGCGGGCAAGATCGACGGCGCGTTTCCGGGCCGCCCGCTGGTCGAGGCGGCGCTGCGCAGGACCATCGGAAACAGCTATATCTCATTGGAGCGATTCGCCGCAGCGGAGGCTCAGCTTCGCGCCTCGCTCGAACTCCGCCAACGGGAGTGCCCCGCCGAGAGCGTGGAAGTCGCGGAAAGCGAACGTGACTTGGGCACCGCCCTGCAAGCCCAAAAACGCACCGGCGAAGCGGAGGCGCTGTACCGCCGCGCGCTGGCCACCCAGCGGAAACTATTGGGAAAGGACCATGTGGGACTTGCGGAAACGCTTAACGGTTTCGGGGTGTGCCTGCTGCATGCGAATCGGCCGGAGTCCGCCGAACCGCTGCTGCGTGAGGCCCTCGGCATCCGCCGGCGGGCCCTGGGCCCGGAGCATCGCCTGGTCGCCCAAACCCTGGACAACCTCGGAGGGGCGTTGCAACAGCGCGGCCAATACAACCAGGCCGCCGCCCTCCACCAGGAGTCACTCGCCATCCTCCGCAAAACCCTGGGTTCGCGTCACATCACCCTCGCGTTTACTTTGAACCTACTTGGATGGTGCGAGTGGAAGAGCGGAGCCCTCTCGGAGGCCGAGCAACATTTTCGTGAGGCGCTGTCCATCGTCGACGAGCTGCGTGAATCACGCCGTTGGCTTCGGGCCGGCGTGCTCTCCAGCCTGGGCGAGGTTCTCCACGAACAAGGGCGGTTTCCCGAGGCGGAGACCGTCAAGCGCGACGCCCTTCAAACGCACATCGAGCTGCGCGGGGAGGATGACCCCGAGTCGGCGAGGTATAGAATCACCCTGGCGAAATGCCTCCTGGATCAGCAGAAGCTCGCGGAGGCGGAGGCGCAGGCTCGAGGCGCGCTGGCCCTGCTGCGGCGGTCGCCGAAGCCCGAACCCATCGATGTGGCGGAGACGCTGCTGACTTTGGGAATGACGCTGTCCGGAAAGGGCGAAAACTCCGAGGCCGAGCCCCTGCTCCGTGAATCGTTGGGGCTGCAACGCGCCGCGGGCGGGCCGGATGCCGCGAAGGTGGCACTTACGCTCGATGCTCTGGGGGCGGCACTCAACGAAAGCGGGCGGGCTGAGGAATCCGAGCCGCTCCTCCGCGAGGCCGTCGAGCTCTTCACCAAGGCCCACGGTCCCGACGATTGGCGGACGGCCGTCGCCCACGCGCACCTCGGCAACGGGCTGTTCCGGATGCATCGCATGGACGAGGCGGAGCGGGAGTTGCTCGGGGCCTATCGCGTCCTCTCCACCGCGCGTTTGCCCCATGACCGATACCGCGCCAGGGTCGCGGAGCGTCTCGCCGTCCTCTATGAGGCCCGCGAATCCATCGAACCCGGAAAGGGGTACGCCCAGAAATCCGCGGAATGGCGCTCCCAGGTGAAGCCTGGGACCTAGCCGGTGCGTGCAGAGCCTGGCACGCCCCGTCAGACGATGGGCGAGGTGAGCGTGCCGAGCCGTTCGATTTCGAGTTCCAGCGTTTCACCGGGTTGAAGCCAGCCGCCTGCATTCTCGGGACCGAGTTCGAGGATGCATCCCGTGCCGACCGTCCCGCTGCCGATCAGATCGCCGCGATAGAGCGTCACGTCGCGTGAGCCGCGCTCGATCATCTGTGTGAAATCGTGATGGAGTTCCTTGAAGTTTCCGCGGGATATCTCCCGGCCGTTGCGGCGGGCGAGCATGGTGAGATCGTAGCGGCCCGGACCCACGCGGCGGTCGGAGAGCTCGTCGCAGGTCACGACCCACGGTCCGATGGAGGTGGCGAAGTCCTTGCCCTTGGCCGGTCCGAGCGTACATTTCATTTCATCGCGCTGCACGTCGCGAGCCGACCAGTCATTGAGCACCAGGAAGCCGAAGATCGCCGACTCCGCCTCCTCGCCGCGCACGTCTTGAACGTCTCGACCGATGACGCAGGCGACCTCGAGCTCGAAATCAAGTTCCTGCGTCGAGGTCGGTTTCTTCACCGGCTCCAAGTGACCCCGCAGAGACCCCGTGTTGGAGAAATAGAAAATGGCCAGCTTGTACCATTCGGGGATCATCTCCAGGCCGCGCCGCGCCCGCGCCGCCTTGACGTGCTGTTCGAAGGCGTAGAAATCACGGAAGGTCCGCGGATCGGGGACCGGGGGCAGCCAGCGCGTGACCTGCGCCAATTCGTAAACCGGTCCCGTCGCCCGCTCCGCAAGCGAGCGAAGGCCGTCGGCGCCGAACCGTTCCAAGGCGCCACGTAAGCTCGCTGGAGCGTCGAGGGCTACGACGCCGTCCGACCGCCCCACGCAAAGTCGCGGGCCGCTGTGACCCGAAAGCTCAACCACGCAGAACCGCATGATGAAACCCCCTTGTCCCACCACAGAGTGGGTGGGCGATTGTGCGTCAGGCACCGATCGGCGTCAATGCGGGGACGATCGCGGGCGGCGGTCGTTATCGGGCGAGCGGTGTGGAAGCGTCGCCGGTCGCGCCTATGATCGGTTACTCCCATCGGTGCGGGCGGCCGCGCCACCCACGAGGGGTGGCGCTACATGCTGGTTGTCGCTGGCGCGGTGGGGTTGGGGGGACTCGGACGGCGTGCGTCGATCAATCGGACCCCGCGGTTCAAACTACCTAGCCGGCGTCGTGGTGGTCCTGTCCGCCGCCGCCGCGGCGGCACGCGCCCAGATTGGAACGACCCTCGACGATTTCTTCCTCCCCGGAACCCAACCGGATACGACTAACGGGGTGGAGTTCGCCCCCATCGTCACAGCCAACAACTGCCGCGGGTGTCACGAGGTCTATAACCCGCCGACAGAGTATCCGATTTACAGCCGCTGGGCCGGGAGCATGATGGGACAGGCGGCACGCGATCCGCTCTTTCACGCCTGCCTGGCGATCGCCAACCAGGACGCCGCCTTTTCGGGAGATCTTTGCATCCGCTGTCACTCTCCCGGCGGTTGGCTCGGGGGGCGATCGACGCCGACGGACGGCTCCAATTTGCGCGACGAGGACTTCGAGGGCGTAACCTGCAATTTCTGTCACCGCATGGTCGATCCGGAGTTCAAGGTGGGCGTGAGCCCGGCGCGAGACGAGCCGCTGCTCGACGCCCTGGCCAAGGCCGGACTCCTCCCCACACAGCCCGGTAACGCCGGGTACGTCGTCGAACCCGTCGACGTCCGCCGCGGACCCTACGACGACGTCCCCTACAACTTCCATCGCGACTTCGACAACAACGTCGTGGACATCGTCCATTCCCCGTTCCATCGCACGTCCGAGCAGTGCGCCACCTGCCACGACGTGAGCAACCCCGCCTTTGTCCGCCAGCCCGATGGGTCCTATGCTCTCAACGCGACCGGGGCGGAGCATCCCACCCTCGACAAGTACGACATGTTCCCTCTCGAACGGACGTACAGCGAATGGGCCAACAGCCTTTACGCCACCGTGGGCGTCGATGCCGGCCGCGTCTTCGGCGGCAACCATCCCACGGGCGTCATGCACACCTGCCAGGACTGCCACATGCCTGACACCCAGGCCTACGGATGCGTGTTCGACTTTGAGCCCTATACCTTCGAGCGTCTGGACGTGCCCGCCCATGATTTCAACGGCGGAAATGCATGGATGCAGGATGTTCTCTTGAACTTGTACCCCAACGACGTGCAGCCCGAATACATGGCCGACAGTAAGCTACGCGCTCAATACATGCTGAAAAACGCCGCGACCTTCGAAGTAAGCGCGGAACCTTGCGGCCTGCGCGTGCGGGTGGTCAACGAGACCGGACACAAACTTCCCACGGGATATCCCGAAGGTCGCCGCATGTGGATTCAGGTCGAGTTTCGCAACGACCTCTTGGAGACCGTGATGGAGCGCGGCGCCTATGACGCCGCTACGGCGGAGCTGACCGTCAGCGACACAAAAATCTACGAGGCCAAACTCGGACTTGATCCCGCCGTCGCCGCACTCACCGGTTTGCCCGTAGGCCCCTCGTTTCACTTCGCCATCAACAACGCCTATTACAAGGACAACCGCATCCCCCCGCGTGGGTTCAGCAACGCCGCGTTTGCGGCCGTACAAGCGGCACCGGTGGGAGCGAGCTACCCAGACGGCGAGTATTGGGACGACACCACGTTCCGCGCCCCGCCCGGGTCGACCAGCGCCGTGGTTACACTGTACTATCAAACCGCGAGCAAGGAATACGTCACTTTCCTTCGCGACGAGAACATCACCAATGACGCGGGCGACGTTCTCTACGCCCAGTGGGAGCTGACCGGAAAATCGGCCCCGGTGTTGATGAGGGAACGCACCCTTTTCGGTCTCAACCCCGGCATGGTCGGGGACGCAGATTGCGACGGGGCGGTAAACCTAACCGATCACCACCTACTGACCGGCTGCCTGACGGGCCCGCGGCGGCGGCTCAACCTGGGCTGCGAGGCCCTGGACGCCGACCTCGACGGCGACGTAGACCTCGACGACTTCCGCGTCTACCAAAGCTGGTTCGACGGCCCGTAGAACGACCGGCTACTTCGGCTTATCCGTCGGCGTCGGCGGTGGCGCGGGCGGGGTCTTCAGCAACCTGCCCTGCATCACCCCGCCGTAATTCTTCGCGTTGCTATACCACACGCCGCTGTAGAAACCGTGATGGATCATGACCCGCGCCGAGTAGGTGCCAAGCAGCGGCAGCATGAGGTCGTTGAGGGTGATGATGGCCGTATCCTCCGCCCAGACCACGCGCACGGGGACCGGCAGGTTCACGTCTTTGTCCGCGTATTCGATGCGGGCGTGAATCAACCAGTATTCGTCGTTGACCTTGGTGACTTCGCCGATGGTGTACTTGTCCGGTTTGGGCGCCGTCAGCTCCTCGTTTCCGCGCAGTCCGCCCGCCCCGGTCATCTGCCACACGCCCGAGAGGGTCGAGTTCCTGAGTTGTTCACGGAACCCCGTTTCCAACTGCTCCCGCGAGGGGATCGCGGTCGGCGGCGGCGTAGGAGCCTGCGGAGGCGCCGGCGAGGATGTTTGGGCAGCGACCCAACCGGCGCCGGCGAGGACCAGCGAAATCCCCAGAGCCCGCATCGGGAAACAAACGCGATTGTTGTTCACGCGACACCCCTTTTCGTCGACACCAACTCGTTTAGGTGACGGATGAACACGCCGCGTCGCCGCAACGCCTCCGTCATTTTTTCAAAGAACCCCGGCTTTCGAGCCAACACTTCGGGAGGGTGGACGCCCGGTTCGCGCAGCTCTCCGGCGGCGATCATCCGCCCCACGATCGCGCACGGGAACCCCGTGGTGCGGGCCATCGACGAACTTCCTGATCTCCGATCCGTTTCGTCATGAAGATCGAAGACCATCCGTCGCCGCTCGACGCCGCGCTCCCCTTCGACCAACACGCGAAGGACGGTGAACTCTTCCTCGTTCGCCGCGCCCGCCCACAGGGGAAACAGCAGCTTGGCCGTCACCTCGCGGGGGATGACCGACACACCCTTCACGTCAATCGGCTCCGTGCCAAAGTAGCCCGTCTCGCGGAGCACGCGCATCAGTTCGCAGTGCCCCGGATAGCGCAGCGTCTTCTCCCGCATGTTCTTGACTTGCACGGTTTTGAGCAGCGACCGCAGGCCGTCGGTGTTGAACGCCTCCAGCGTCCCGATCCCCGGAAAGTCCATCAACTCCGCCTCGGAGAGGGCCCCTTTGACCACCACCTGCCCGTTCTCCACCAGCCGCGCCGGGCGCACGTACTCTTCGATCACGTCCGACGGCGCGAACGGGGCTTTGTACTCATAGGGCCATCGACGGGTCCTGGGCAGGCCCCCGACGTAGATTTCGGCTCGATCCATTCGATCGAACTGCGTCGCAGCATGCCCGATCATCACGTTGGAAAGCCCCGGCGAGACTCCGCAGTCCACGACGGCCGTAACCTTGTTTTCTTTCGCCAGGGCGTGCAGCTCCGTCGCATCCTCGGGCATGAAGGAGATGTCGCAATAGCCTTTCCCGGAGCGGATAACCGTCTCCAGGGTTTGCAATCCGATCCGGCTGGGAAGAGCGCCGAGGACGACGTCACTCTCCTTGATCGCCTCCGCCACCGCCCGACGATCGCTCAAGTCCGCCCGAAGCGTACGGACTCGCGCCGTCTGAGCCAATCGCGCCAGGTTGTCGGCGGACACATCGACCGCGAGAACATCCACGTCGGCATCGTCGGCCAAGTCACGAGCGATCGTCGCCCCGACCAGGCCGCACCCCAATACGACCGCACGCGTGCTCATGCCGAAGCTTCCCCAGAAAACGACCGCCGCCTGGCGGCGCGGAAAAAAAGAACGAGAGCAACCAGAATCACCGATCCCCCGATCAGCGTCGTCGGCGGGACCGACTCCCCGACCGCGAGGTACGTCCAAACCGGAACAAGTACGGGTTCAAGCATGGTAATCAGCGCCGCCTGGTGGGCGGGCACTCGCGCCAGCCCCAGCGAATAAGCGTAATACGGCAAACCGAACTGCACAACGCCCATCAGCAATAGAAGGACCACGGAGCGCCTGGAGATCATGAACTCGCCCCAGAGCGCGCAGACGGGAAAGAGCAGCAGCGCCGACCCCAGATTGTTGAACACCGTCACCACTCCGGGGTCTGAATCCCGCAGACGACGAATCATCATGGTGAGCAGTCCGAAGAACAGCCCGCTTGCCAGGGCGATGGTCAATCCGAGCGCGTCCCCGTGGGCGTTGCCCGCGAAGATGACGGCGATGCCCGCCAGCGCCAAACCGAGCAGCCGTGCGTCGCCCGCGTGCGGACGCTCCCCCAGCAACCAGGGCGAAAGCAGGTATATCCAAAATGTCGAGGTGTATTGCAGGATGATGGCGTTGGCCGCTTCCGTCTTGGTGTTCGCCACCACGAAGCACAGCGTCATCGCCGTGAAAAAGACCATGCAACAGAGGGCCGCGGGTCGGACCCTCCAACGTGGCCCCGCGCCCGACGCCGACAGCGTCTTCCACTTCCCCCGCGCCAAGGGAAGCAGGCACAAGCCCGCAAACAGCGAGCGATAGAACGCGATGGTGATCCCGCCCGGACCCGCCCCGCCGTCGTGGATCGACTTGATGAACGCCCCGTTAAGGCTCCAAAAAACCGCCGCCACGACCAGCAGCCCCACACCCGCGCCGAACCGCCCCTTGGCCGTCTCCATCCCCGCCAATCTACCGCGGTTCGGCCGCAATGCCCGCATCCCCTGACCCCGAAGGGATCCCGTAGGGTCCGCTGTGCGGACCGAACCTGTAGCGCCACCCCGACGAACGCGACCGACGAAGCGACCGAGGAGGGAGCGTTGTCCCCGCGATTCCGCGCCATCGTGGAATCGAGGGCGACGGGAGCGTCGTTCCCAAGCGTCGCCGACGGCGACGCGCCGGGCTGTGGGTGGCGCGGGTCGGAACCGACACACCCTCCGATTTTCTCCCCTCTCCCTCTGAATGAGGGGCCAGGGGTGAGGGTCCCCCACCTCTTCGAACTTCGAACTTTGAACTTCTGACTTCGCCCCCTTCCCGCCGCCAGTGCCACTTCCCTGACCCCGAAGGGGTCCACGAATGTAGCCAGGGGTGAAGCGTAGCGCAACCCCTGGAACAGACGCCCCCAACAAATTCTCCCCTCTCCCACCGGGAGAGGGGCCGGGGGTGAGGGTCCCCAACCTCTTCGAACTTCTGACTTCGCCCCTCTCCCCGCGTTCCTTCTCCGTCGATGCTCGCCCTGGTCCTTTCCCGTACAATGGTGCCATGAGCCCAACATTCGTCGGACGAGCGGGCGCTTGGCCGCGAAGTCCATATCCATCAAGGGCGGCGGGTGTAGATTCGGCGGGCGTGCGGCGAAGGCGGTCGAACTTACCTCGGGAGGTCTCCGGCGTGTCCGCCGTCGGCGGACTGGGTTCGTCGCAAGACGCACCGACCGCGTCGGAGAAGTCAGCCGAGGGCATAGTAGTCCCGGCGTGCCGGGATGAAGGCCCGAACGGAAGGAGTGGTCAGTAGGACGTACGTCTCGTGAGCGTGAAGCGACCGGACAACCAGTTGCGGCTGGCTTTCGCGGAGGAACCGGCGGGTGAAGCCCGACCGCTCGCCGCGCAGGAGGTCGAAGCGTTCACGGCGGGGTGCGAGCCCGAACGCCCGGTGAAATCGGTCAGTTGACCGAGCAGATAACCGACCGAACCGCCGTGTACGGACCCGTACGCACGGTGGTGCGGGAGGGGCCGGGCCGCAAGGCCCGCCCCTATCCCGATCAGGGGTTTCAACCCCTGGAAGGAATGCCCCCACCTTCGTCCCCCACCCTGAAAGGGTCATCGACCATTGCCGGGGGTCAAGTCCGCCCGGGGCGGATGCGACCCCCGCAGCAAGACGCCCCCCACAGAATCCCCCCCCTTCCCAAGGGGGGACGGAGGGGGGTTGATTGGACCTGGTCCACAACCCCTCCCACACCCCTCCGCTCGTTTGTCGTCCAGTCTAGTTTCCAGTCTCGAGTTTCTAGGTCCTAGTCCCTCGCCGATGCCTCCGCGCAGCCCCGTCTTGCCACGCGCCGCGGAACGCCATATCATCCAGAATTTGAAGCATCGATTGGGCCAAACAATGACAGAGTGCCAACCAGCACGCACAACGAAGGGCCTCGCGACGCTCGCGATGCTCAAAGCGAATTATGACGCTGGACGCGACCATATCGACATTTTCCTTCCATTCGTTGCCGATGTACTTCCATTGTTCAAGGATGCCACTTGCACGGCCGAGAAAGTCAGGTCGGCAGTCCGGGACACGCATGCGCTGGAAATACCCGAACACGCCATGCAAACACTCCTGCGACGTTGCGTGAAAAAAGGGTTTCTGCGGCGTGAAGGCGGTGCTTTCTTCATCGACGAAGGCAGGCTAGGGCAAACCGGGTTACTCGTCCGGCGGCGCGAGGCGGAGGCTGAACAGGCCGAGCTTGCTCGCGCTTTCCGCAGTTTTGCCGCCAACAAGAATCGCACCATTGAATCTGACGATGCTGCCCTCGAAATGCTTCTAGCGTTTATGGAGTACTATCACGTTCCCCTTCTCTTGGGGCGGTCGACGGACCCGCGGATCGTTCCATCCTCCCACCTCAACCCAGCAGAGATGCGCCTGGTCGCGGGATTCATCAGCGACGTCTGCAACATGCAAGAAAAACTGCGTGGTGTTGTCCAGCGAATGATTGAGGGCTTCGTCCTCCAGAATGTCGCCTTCTTGAAGGACCTCGGTGTTGCTCGGCGGCGGTTTTCGAATCTCATGGTCTTCTTTGACACAAGGTTTGTTTTTCATGTGCTCGGGTTGGGTGACACCTCGAACGTTCGCGCCGCGCGCGAGTCCTTTGCACTCTTGAAGGACACCGGGGCACGCACGGCTGTTTTTAACGTGACGATCCGAGAGATAAAGGGGATCCTGCGAGTTTACGAAGAGCGATTGCGTACGAAAGCGGGCACGCGGACGCTCCACCCAACCGAGCTGACGCGACATTTCCTGACCAAGGGATACGGGCCCAGTGATCTAAAACAGGTAATTGTGACTCTTGAGGAAGATCTGCAGAGACTCGGATTAGAGGTCAAACAGATTCCAGCCCACGTGCCAGAGTATACCTTGAATGAGGGTAACTCTTCAGCCGTCTGCAGGGGGTTGGTGGGGTAACGGGGGCAGGTTTCCGGTTTGGAAGCAGGTTCGCAGGGCGGCGGTGATGGTCTTGGTGGGATCGAGTCCGCGGAGACGGAGGGTGCGATAGACGCTCATG
>CAZYEX010000089.1:0-45846 GCA_964646605.1 uncultured Phycisphaera sp.
GGTTCGCTCGCGGGTGAGGTTACGTTCCATTTCCGCCGCGCCGGCGAGTACAACGAGCATGAAACGCCCGGCGGCGCTGGTCGTGTCGATCGCGTTTCCGCCCAAGTCCACGACGTGCAAAGCGACCCCGGCTTTTTCCCAACGTTCAACCGTCGTCAGGCAGTCGCCCGCGTTGCGGAACATGCGGTCCAGCTTGAGCATGACCACGCCGTCGGCCTTGCGCTCCCGTATCGCCGTCAGCAGCCGTTGTCCGCCGTCCCGCGACGCTAACGGCTTCCCGCCCGACACCCCGGCGTCGGTGATGAGGTCCAACAATTGCGATCCCCGCATGGTGCAGTACGCCCGAATCCGCTCGGCCTGCGCTTCCAGACCCAGGCCGCTGTCGGCTTGTTCGTTGGTCGAACAGCGTGTGTATCCGATTGCCTTCATGGTTGAATCCCATTCCATAATCCGAAGGGCGGGCGACTCCCGAAGGAATCGCCCGCCCGATCGGCTTGTCAGTCGGCGAGCATTTCGCCCGCTTCGATGTCCATGAGAACGGCCCGGAGATTGTTCTTTCGCAACTTAACGCGCTTGACGTAGACTTCCAACGGCTGACCGTCGAGATTCTCAGCCAACGCTATCGCCTGCGCCCGCGCCGCGAACGCCTCAGCCAAGCCCTGATTCGTCAACGTCACTTGATGACACCGCGAGGCGAACGGCCCGCTATCGTGGTCGCCGAACAGATTGTCATCGACCGCCCGCGTGGTCGTGAAAATGACCACGCAATGCGGCGGTAAAGGGTCCAGAAACGTCAGAAACGCATCGACCGCGCCCTGCGATATGGCGTGCGATTCGTTGACGATCCAGACTCGGAACGGCTTGTTTCCCCACGTCGTTAGGTGCGCGGCCGACTCAATCTCCTCGACTGCCCGCTTGTCCACCTTGGACCCGGACAGTTCGGTAATGAAAAAGTCGTCGGCGAGTTGTCGCGCGATCAGCCAACCCAGCGTCGTTTTCCCAACCCCGCTGTTGTTCGCGCCCGACGCCTCAATCCAGAACGCGCCGCGGTCGAAACCCGGCCGGTCGATGATTCGCCGCACCTTGGCGACGGCTTTGGCTTGACCGACGTATTGATCCCACGTTTGCGGCCGGTGCTTTTGCTCCAGGGTCACGATTGCACCTCGCATTCCACCGTCGCCGGGTCAACGTAGGTCAAGCCGTCGAAGAAAAAGGCGTGTCCGCATCCGCCGCAGCGTCGGCGTCCATCCTCGAAAACGGTAATGGCGTCGGAATCGCACGTCGGACACCGATCGGCCGGTAAGACGTTCCCGTCGGCGTCGATGTACCAAACCCGATCGCAGGTATCGCAAGCGTGGAGTAAGTCGTCGTCGGCGAGGATGATCGCTTCCGCCGCGCTGCAGAACGGACAGAGCGCATCGGAACCGTCGGCGCTTCCGACGGGTTGCAACGCGGGCTCCGTCGCCTTGTTCGCGCGGATGAAGTCGCACGGGTCCATTGCTTTCCCCGATTCGTCGTGGATCGTGACGTGCATCGGGAACCACGACTCGGCGAACCGCAAAGCGTCCGAAACCGCGTCGAAAGAACGCTGAAAGTAGGGGGTAAACCCCGCGCGTTTGCAAACGGATACGGTTGTCATGCGGCCACCGCGATTCCCGACTCCGCGCCGTCCAGCGCGTCCACGTCGTCGATGAGGGTCCGGGCCGTCGTGGCGATGCGCTCTAGGCTTTCCCGAAGGGCTTTCGCGTTTCCGTCCCATAGGGCGATGTAGGCCGATGATCGTACCGTGGTGTCGAGTCCGAAGTGTCGGCAGACGACGTAGGCAATCGACTCGGCTTCCAATTCCGCGATGTTGCGGGTGAGAACCGTCGCCTTGTCGGTCTTTCCGAAGTGTAGGGCGCAATGCGCCAATTCATGGGCAAGGGTCTTAGCGCGCTGGCCGGTTGCGTGCGCGTTGTCAATGACAATCGACTCGCCCTTGTCGGTCGCATAGCCGAACCCGTGTCCGGTCAACGCATCGTACTTGACCACGATGCTCCGCTTGCCCGCGACGCGCTCCAGGGCGTTCAAGAGCGCTGTTGCATCGGCGTCGATGACCGGGCAATCCACGTCGGGCAATTCCCGCCCGTCGGTCTGCGCCACGTCGAAGACGTGAACCGGCTTGAAGAAAATCCCGTCAACCGATTCGGATTCGCCCGATTCGCCGCGCTCCTCACGGTGGAACGGGCAAGGCGCGAAAATCATGATCCCGCGTTCACCCTTGCGGACGTAGCGTCCGAGTTTTTTCCAAGTCTGAAACCCGGCGACGCGCTCGGCGTCCGGGCGCTGAAAGAGAATCAAGAGCGAATTGTGCCAAGAATACTTGTGGAAGCGGGCTTGCACGTCCAGGTAAGCCCGGAACGTGTCCGACGCTCGCACGTCGTCAACGGCACGGGCGAGCGCTTCGACGTGGCCGTCGATACTCGCCCGCAGGGCTTTCGCCCTGTCTTTCGTGTTACTTCCGTTGTCGGATGGGGAAACTAATGGTACGGTTGGCATGACTTCGGCTCCTATTTAGCCGGGGTCCAGGGCCGCGGATGTTTCTAGCATCGCGCGGCCCGCTTTGTCGATGCACGTTGCACCGAACTACCTACACGATACACGATGAATCGGAGCGTGTCAAGTGCTGACACGGATTTTTCTACAACGGGTCCGTTGTAGCAGAAACGATGCCAACCGATGACACGCGAACAATGCGAAGGGTTTGCGGTCTGTTTTCGGCTTGTTTTCAGGCTGTTTTCGGGTCGTTTCCGAACGTGCCGCGCGATGACACTTGCGGCGCACGGGTCCCTTTTTTCACACGCGGCGCGCGAATCCGACCCCCGGCTGTTTCGGGACTCCCGATACGAGATACCCCTCTTCTCGCATGGGACCCATTTTGCGCCACGTTTTTTAACCCACGACCGGCCCTTTTCGCGCGGTACCCGTGAAGCTACCTCCCTCTCCCGACACACGACATTTCGGCATGGGACCCAATCGTGGCTCGTCACTTTTTGCCCAGGACCTTCCGGTCGGAACGAGACTCATACGTTCCGGTTTGAGTAATCCGTCGCTCGCACGGCGCGAGACGTTGAACGACGACGGCCTGCGAGGTACCCTGATACCGAACAGGTAGGCGGCTGATCCCCGCCGAGCGGGTTTCGCGAAAACTCGATCCCGATGCTGCCGTGCGGAAGGCGTCGGCCCGATGCAAAGTGTGGCCGCGACGGATGGTACAACATCGGCCTTCGGGGAGCATCTCTATGCAACAGCCGTACACGCGCCAACAGGTCGAAAACTGGGTCGGCGACTTCTGTTCCTCCGACGCGATCCGTGAGTTCCCCGGCGGCGTACGCGAGCACGCCTTCGACTTGCTGGTCAAGTTCATCATGGCCGCCTGTGAAGTGCGCGGGGTTGAGCCGGGGGACGTGGAACAGGCCGATTTGAAAGCGGCGTTGCTCGGGCCGATCGCGAAACTAAGCATGCCCGCTGGCGCCAAGAGCCGGGTGCCGGCGCTTTGCGGTGCGCTCTTGGCCCATATGGAGGCTGAGGGCCGCTTGAGCGACGGACGGCTCCTGGGCGCCTACGTCGGAGCCCTCAAGGAGGCGTTCGAGGACGCCGCCTCCGGCAAGGCCAAACCAATCGTGCGACCTGGAAGCAGACTCAAGCGGAATGACCCCTGCCCTTGTGGCAGCGGCAAAAAGTACAAGAAGTGCTGCATGAACGAATAGGCGACTGGATGGGCGGCCGGGTCTCCCGTTGAAACGGCTTTACGCATCCTCCTCCATCGCATAGACGAAGCCTAACGCTCCAATCCTCCATATCGCACTCGCCCCTCAATGCGTTGAACGGCGTCGGTCGCGCGAACCGCACACCCTTGAAGTTTGCGCCCCGTTAGGTACGCTTTACACCAGCGGGACGGCGCGACCGATTCGAAGCGGCGCGCCAAGCGGACCGCGTGGGTGTTGGCGTTGCATCTACCGCCGACCCCGCGCGGACCGGCCCGCACCGGAGTAGATGCCCGTGTCGGTTCCGCGGCCGCCGTTGGCGATTGACCTGAAGGAGATACTGCGACGGGCGCTGGACTCGAAGATCCGGCGGGCCCAGCTGGTCGTGAAGCGAGCGGCCTCTATCGCTATGACCGAACCCGGGGCTGACCTGAGCGATTCCGATCGGGCACTGCTTGAAACGATCATCCAAGGGGACCTTGGGGACGGCTGGCAAGTCGGTGGCGGCCGAAGTCTGAGATTTGTTCTCCAGGACAAGTACCTCGACAGACTAGTATCGGGTTGGTCCCGCGTTGAGGCCGAGAAGGCAATCCGGAGCGAGGAGGCGATCAGGCTACGCACCAACTCCGGCAAACCTACGGCCTGGGAACTGACATTCGAGCTCGTTCGGGAGGCCATCGCTAATCGTACCGTCGGCTACTTCGACCCGAAAATACGCGATAAGCTGCTTGATGAACTTTGTTGGAACTTGGCACTCGGAAAGCCTGTTGACTGGGAGGACGGGGAGGAACATCTTGCCGCGCTCCAACGGGAAGGGTTCGCGAGGGAGCTGCTCGCGAAACTTTGGGAGCAATGCCCAGGAGAGGCGGCAGAAATGAAGCTGCCGCGCCTGGACGGCGCGATGAGGTCACCGGAGTCCGGAGCGCCCCCGACCCCCCTTAGCTCGGGCGCTGCAGCCAGAGACGAGAAGCGGGCCGTACGGGATTGGTCGATGATCCGAGAATGGGCCGAGAGAATTGTCCGGAGTCCGCACAACCACAGCACGACCGAGATCTCACCGGAAAAGGCCAAGAAACAGTTCATCGAGGTTCTCGACGACCTGGATATATGGCTGGACGAGGCGCGCGACGACACCTTCACCGAGGAGCTGTTTGACTATAGCATCCGAGCGGCCGAACTTGCCGCGATCTTGGGATTCACTCGGCCTCCTTTTGAGCACATCATCGAGGTTCCGCATGAAGTCTACAACGCCTTGACCGACACCCGTGAACGAGCCAGGTACACTAGAATCCGTGTCCATGCCCCAGAGGGGATGAGCACTTGCGAGTTCGGCTTCTTGGATCCGCTGGGCGGAGAACTCATCTTGGAATGCAGCGAGCGTATTCATCACGAAATTGCAGCTCGCATTCGTCGATGGAAACGGGTCGTGGAACGAATCGATCCGGCAACGGTGAAGCCTGCGACCGTGGCATTCGGGACCGACAAGGAGTCTTTGGAAGCAGTCTGTTTCGATACGCAACGAGAACGTGCGCTCGCTGGGGATAGCGCATCATTTGTCGATGACTTCATGCAGAAGATCGGTGAAGGCTTCCGGTTGTCCCAGCTCTACGGGTTTTCCCCTAAGCAAACTCAAGAGCTGCTTCTAGAAGCGGGCCGAGCCTCGGCGGAAGCCGAATTTAACGCCAAACAGCGTGCCGGGGCAGCCGGAGGAACGACGGTTGAAGGTGACAACCCGCCAACGGGGACATTGCGGACTGACGACGATGACGTGGTGGACGAGCCGGCGGTTGGACCGCCGGAAAACCAAACGGAGGCACCGAAGGTGAAAGCCAGTCCGCCGCCCATCGAAGGCCTTTACCTATTTCGCCTCCGGGGCAACGTGTGGGAGCTTCGGTTCGCGGACGAACGAGGGAACTTTTCGGATCGCAAAGGCCTCCACATCCTTTCGCGGCTCTTGCGCTTTCCCGAGGAAACCGTGCGAGCCACGGAGCTGCAAGGCCTTGATCCCCGCGCGGGCACCAGCACCGAATCGGTACAAGCGATCTTGGACGATGAAGCGAAATCCCGGTGTAGGGATCGGCTCGCCGAGATGGACCGCGAGATCGAAGAGGCCGAAAGAAATGGCGACGACGCTACTCTCCCGCGGCTGCAAACGGAAAAGGAGCAGCTCGTCACCGAGTTGGGAACCCAGCTCGGCCTTGCGGGCAAATCGAGGAACCTCGGGCCTCGATCCCCGACCGAGAGTGCAAGAGTCGCCGTCCGCCAGAACCTAGATCGCGTATTCGGAGGCCTCCGAACCGCCCAGCCGCCAATGACCCGACTTGCCGACCACCTCGAACGCAGCATCTTGAATGAAGGGAACGCCTACGCCTACCGACCGGAATCCTGTCCGGCCTGGGAATTCGGATGAGAGTCGCTTCGTAACGTCGAACGTTACGGCCGTAACGCCGTTTGTTGCGCCTTCAGATTGAGGGCTCGTTGACGGATTCGGTGTATCGGACACCGATCAACGGGTACCGATCAATGGAGGCACGCAATGCCTGCGACCCTGCCCAACGTCCCCACCATCGGGGAAATCGCCCGACGGACCGGCTATCCCCCCCATCGGGTCGAGTACGTCATCCGTGCTCGGCGGATCGAGCCTCAGTCCAAGGCTGGCAATGCCCGCGTCTTTAGCGAGGCCGATGTCGCTCGAATTACCAGCGAACTGAAGCGCATCGACCGCGAGAAAGGGGGTCTGCGATGAGTTCCGCCATCGCACTGGTGAGCCCGCCACAAATTCTTATGACCGTTCGTGACGTGGCGGCGGCGTTGAAGTTGTCGCCGAGGCAAATCTGGAAGTTGAATTCGATGGGCCGACTTCCCTCGCCTGTGAGATTGTCCCGCTCGTGCAGGTGGCGGGCGGCGGATATCGCTCGGTTCGTGGAGCTGGGTTGTCCGACCCGCGAACGGTTCGAGGCCGAGCTAGCGAGGGCCGGTCGATGACTTGGAAACAATGCGGGCCGGGCGGTTGTGCGACCGCTCCGGCCCCAAGCGATTCTGTGTGCTCCCCATCGTACCGCGGACTGTGTCCCGGCGACAAGCCCCTCGACGAAATCGCGTCGGTCTTCGCGAACCGGATTCTTGAGGCCGAGCGGTGTGTATTGTGCGCCGGCTGGCGGGACCCCGTAGCGCTGAACGAGGCGGCGTGCGACGCAGGTCTGACCGGTGGGTGTTTCGTCGATGCACGCCATTCGCTCCAGCTTGCCTACCTATGCACCTGCGCAGAGCTGGACCGGCGTCCGACCACCGCCGAGGCGCTGGCCGTGGCCGCGAAATGCCCCGACGTATACCTCGACGCCGACGACCTCGACGACGTGCTATGGCGCGACGCGGCCTACCCGTCGATGCTGGCGATGCTCACTGAAACCGTCGTGGAAAACGCCCGCCAACGCGAGCGGGCGCACGAATGTCTTCGCGAGGCCGTCGGGATTCTCACCGGGGCGATCGGCTTCGACTTCGACATCATCGTCCGACCCCGGTCGTCGGGAAGGGAGCGTGGGCGATGGGCGACCTAATCATCGAAACGCCCAGTTCCGCCGCCGGAAGTGCGACGGACTCCGCGCCGGTGCTGGTTTGCATGGCCGACGTGCAACCGGAGCCGGTGTCGTGGCTCTGGCCGGGACGGATCGCCCTGGGCAAGTTGACGCTGGTCGCGGGGGATCCGGGGCTGGGCAAGAGTTTCGTGACGCTGGACCTTGCGGCCCGCGTGTCGAGCGGGACGCCCTGGCCGGACCGACGCGGCGAATCGAACCCCGTGGGCGGGGTCGTGTTGTTGAGTGCCGAGGATGATCCCGCTGACACGATCCGCCCGCGACTGGACGCGGCGGGCGCGGACGTGTCCCGAATCACCGCGATTCAAGGCGTCGAGTTTTCCGAAGCGGCTACCGGGAAGCGTGTGCGTCGATCGTTCAACCTCGAAAAGGACATCCCGGCGCTGGAGGCGGCGATTCAATGGACCGCGGGCTGTCGTCTGGTCGTGGTGGATCCGGTGACTGCGTACTTGGGCAAGTCGGACTCGCACAAGAATGCAGAAATCCGCGGTCTACTCGCCCCTCTGTCGGAGCTGGCCGGTCGTCACCGCGTGGCGATGGTTGCGGTGACGCACCTAAACAAGGGCGGGGGGTCCAACGCGCTGTATCGTGCGATGGGGTCCCTGGCATTCGTGGCCGCGGCGCGGGCCGTCTGGCTGGTCGTGAAGGATGAGGACAACCCGTCGCGCCGGTTGTTCCTGTCCGCGAAGAACAACATCGCGCCGGAGGGTACTGGGCTGGCGTACTCGCTGGAGCCGACGGACGGTAACTCCGGTATGGCCGTCGTCGCGTGGGAAGCCGAGCCGGTGACCGTGACTGCGAATGAGGCGTTGAACGTCGATCGGCCTAGCGACAGCAAGCCGACCGAACGGGACACCGCAACGGACTGGCTCCGCGAGTTGCTGGCTGACGGCCCGCTCCCGACGACGGAAGTTAGATCGCAGGCAAATGAGGCCGGATTCGCGTGGGCGACGATGCGACGGGCAAAGGAACGGCTGGGGATTCGACCCCGCAAGTCGGGCTTTGAGAGTGGGTGGACCTGGGAGCTGCCCAAGGGTCCAGCTCCCGAAGATGCTCACGAAGGTGCGAAGATGCTCACCCCTTTGGACGTGAGCCCCTTCGGGGAAGGTGAGCACCTTCGGCCTGCGGAACGGGCAACGTCAGACCTTCCGCCGATCCCCGACGGGTGGACGCCGATGGGGTGGGCCGACCGCCTGGACCAGCTCGCCGGGGCGTGCGAGTCGGTTAACCCGGACCAGGCGGCGGAGTACCGACGACAGGCGGCGGCGATCCGCCGAGGGATGGACAATCGGAGTTGACTTTTATCGCGCAAGCGATATGGTTCCGAGTATGCGATCGACGCCGGACAACGAGCTGGCCAACCTTATCCGGGCCGCGTTCCAACGGTCGGGATGGTCAATCAAGCGGCTGGCGGACCAGAGCGGCGTTCCGTATTCGACGGTTCACGGGTTCTCAAAAGGAACGATCGATATTGCGACCAGCGTGGCGGCGCGGCTTTGCAGGGTTCTCCGTTTGCGGCTCGTGCAAGAGAATGCACGCAAACGAAAGTAGGCGACGAATGGGCAGATTGTTCAAGTTGGGAACGGGCCAGACTGGCGTAGGTAGAAAGCGGAGTCCGCGCCGCGACTGGCACAGCAAGATTCGGATGGGACCGTATCAGTTCAAGCGAGCGAGGCTCTGCACCGACGCCGGGGCTTCCGAGACCTGGGCGGCGCTGCTGCAAGCGGCGGTGGATCGCAAGGCGGCGGGTGAACCGCCGGACCCGGACGCGATGAAGAAACTACCGGGTCGGCTGCTGGAATCGTTCGGGCTGGTTTCAGGGCTGTCCACCAAGCGCCGCGGCACATACGCGGAGAGTGTGACGGACTACGTCCGCGAGTTGGAGACCGCGGGCCGGGACCGGAAGTACATTCGCAACGTCGAGAATGGTCTGACGGCTCTGGGCGAAGCCTGCGATTGGAAACGGCTTGCCGACGTGAACCGCGACGCCCTGGCGGACTACCTGACCCGCCGGAAGGCCGGAGGCAGCGCGCCGCGGACGCTGAACAACGCGATTGCGACAGTCGGGGCATTCGGTGCGTGGTGCGCGGAGCGCAAGCGACTGGACACCAACCCGTTCGACCGAACCAAACGTGTCGATGCGACGGCGGATCGACGGCGGAGACGCCGGGCACTCATGCCCGTCGAGTGTTCGCGGTTGCTGGCTGTGGCGGGAATCCGCAAGCTGGTGTACCGCACTGCCCTGGGTACCGGTCTGCGGTTGCGGGAATTGAAGCTGTTACAGTGGCGCGACGTGGACTTGGCTGACCCGATGCGACCATGCCTGCGGCTGCGCGCGGACGCGACCAAATCGAAGCGTGCCGACGTTCTGCCATTGGCGCCGGCTCTCGCAACTCGACTCCGGGCATTCCGACCGACCGACGCGCCGGCGACCGATCCGGTTTTCCGCAACGGTTCGACTCGCACGCTGGTCCCGAGATTCGAGACGTGGCTTGACGACCTGGAACGGGCTGGAATCACCTATAAGGGCGACGACGGCACGATCCTGGGGTTCCACTCGCTGCGCGTGACGTACGTGACCGAGCTCCAACGAGCTGGGCTCCCTCCGCGGACCGTCATGCAGCTTGCAAGACACACGGATTACCGACTGACCGCCGAGACCTATACGGATATGCGGCTCATCGACACGTTCGGTGCGGTTCAAAGCCTACCGGATTACGCCCCGGAGCCGATCAGGCAGGTCGCCTCGCGGACGGGGACGGATGACCTCCCGGTAGGGGTTGGAACGCAGGACCAAATACAGGACCAAAAAACCCGCCCGAGCGAGCAATTAGGTGCATCGGCGTGCAGTGATGCTGAGAATCGCGAACATCCGTGGCGACGCGAGGGTACCGACAGAAAACCTACGGTTCGCCGGAAAACAAGGCATTTCCCGTACGTTCATGCCGGTGACGTGACCGACCCCGATTTTCGGGGCGAACTAGCGGGGGTAGGATTCGAACCTACGACCTCCGGGTTATGAGCCCGACGAGCTGCCAACTGCTCTACCCCGCAATCATGCGGTGCGGAGCGTAGTTTCCTAAGCAAAGCGTGTCAAGGAGGCCTCGGTCAGGACGTGATCGGCGATCCTGTCGCCGAAAGAATGAGGCCGCGGCGCGAGTCCGGCGTCACTTGGCGGTGTGAGACGGCGGTTTTTTGCGACGTCTCGCCCGCCACGGCCTTGTGCAGATCCGCCGAGACCCGTGCGGGGGAGATCCACCGAGGGCGCACAGCCTTTCGCAAGGGTGGACCGTCTGGATCCAACTTCATTCAGGCTGCGGCGGACGGGCCGCGCGGGTCGGATCCCCGCCCGGTCCGCGGCCACCCTGCGAACCGGGTGCGGGCAAGCTCCGGAGTTCATTCGCGACCCTCGACCGCGAAGGAAGTCGCATGCAAGCATTTACCCGACAATAGGTTGCGCGAAGTTGGTCGGCGCGGGATTCGGGGGCTTGACAAACAGCTATATGGCTATACACTTATGGCTATATGGTCGATAGGGAGCGCGACGGATGATCTCCTTAACCGGCGAATACGCCCTTCGGGCGATGATCTACCTCGCACAACACCGCGAGGAATGGCCCATCTGCGGTCCTCGGATTGCGAAAGAGGCCGGAATTCCAAGGAAATACCTGTCGGCGATCCTGGCCGACCTGGTCCGCGCCGGGCTCTTGGACGGGATCCGGGGCAAGAGCGGCGGATTCCGCCTGACCCGGCCGGCAAAGGAGATTCGCCTGACGGAGGTCGTCCGTCCCTTCGAACCGGTAATTTTTCATCGCCGAAGGTGTCCTTTCGGGAACGTAACTTGCAGTGACGAAGAGCCGTGCGGTGCCCACGAGCGCTGGAAGGGCGTCAAGGCGGCTTTGGAAAGGTTCCTCACGGAAACGACATTGCAGAAAGTAGCGATCAAACGAGGCAAGCGCGACGGCGCCAACCGTCGGTCCAGGAGCGGACGATGAACAAACGCATTTTTTTTCGACGGTCCCTGTCCATCAGGCCCGCGATGCTGGGTTGGTTTGGAGTGGGATGCGCGGCGGCCTGCGTCATGACGGAAGGGGCGGGTCGGCGAGGAGAAACCACGCCGCCGGCGTCGCCAACGACAGCCGCGGACGAAACGGTCGCTCGGGCCGAAGGTCTTGCCCCGCCCGCCCAGTCGGGTAGTTCCGCTGCGATCCCGGCCTCGTCGTCACAGCCAAGCCTCCCTGCGAACGTTCGGTCGGCAGCACGGGGAAAAGAGCTGTTTGCCAAGCAGTGCGCGATTTGCCACGGCGATGAGGGGGATGGTGCGGGAAAATTCGCATACCTGATGAACCCACGGCCTCGGAACCTCCAGCAGGGCAACTTCAAGCTCGCGACCGCCCAAAACCAAGTCCCCTCGGACGAGGACCTGTTGCGCACCATCAGTCGGGGGATGCCTGGTTCGGCCATGCCGCCGTGGGGGCACCTGCCGTTGTCGGATTTACGGGCGCTTGCGGCCCATGTGCGTGAAATCCATACCCAAGCGGTCGCGACCCAGGCTCAGGCCATGATCGCCAAGGGCGAGCTGCAAGCCTCGGGTGCGGAGGGCTTCGTGGCCCAACGCACCAAACCCGGGCCGCCCGTGGTTGTCCCGGCGGAGACGGGATTGGACGACGTTCGTTGGTTCAACGGTCGGCGCTTGTACCTGGAGGGGTGCGCGAGTTGTCACGGGGAGGACGGGCACCCCGTGGCCGACGCCGTCAGGTACGACGCCGAAGGCTACCCCGTTCCGCCGCGTAGTTTCGTAAACGGCATCTTCAAAGGCGGCAGCGAGGGGCACCATCTGTACGTGCGGATCATCAAGGGACTCAAGGCCACCCCCATGCCGGCTTCGGAAGGAGTTTACTCCAACGACGACGTCTGGGACTTGATTCATTACCTGCAATCGCTGGCCCGAGCCGGGGCTCAGGAACGGGCGCAGATGCGGCAGGGAACCTTCACCGCTCCGCTCGTGGCGACGCTGCCCACGGGGCCCATGGAGGAGGCTTGGTCGCAGGCGCGGCCGCTCTATGTCGCCCTGACGCCGTTGTGGTGGACGGAGAAACGGATCGAAGGACTGGTTGTGCAGGCGCTGCACGATGGCACGGAATTGGCCCTTCGCTTCTCGTGGCTCGATCCGACGGTGGACGACACCGCCGTGCGACACAACGAGTTCCGCGACGCGGTGGCCGTGCAATTCTCCATGTCCAGCGATCCGCCGTTCTACATGGGAGACAAGACCGAAACCGGCGGGGTGAACATCTGGATGTGGAAGGCGGATCGGCAAACGAACATCACCAAGGGCTATCGCGACGTGGACGCGGCGTTCCCCGATAGCGCCGTGGATTACTACCCCCAGCCGGCATTTACCCGTCCCGACACGATGGCGGTGGATCCGGCTCACGGAGCCATTTCGACCCATGAACCGGAGTTTGTGACCGCCTGGGGGGCAGGCAACCTCGTCGCCGACCCCAATTTGACGACCCCGGTGGAGTGTCTGGTAGCGCGAGGACCGGGAACCCTGGCCGGCAAGCCGCCCCAGGTTCAGTTCGTGAAGGGCAAGGCCGTCTATGAGCGCGGCGTCTGGTACGTGCAGATGCAGCGCACCCTGGAGGTTCCGAATTCCCAGGGGCACGACGGCGGCGACGAGCGGGCCTTTCATCCCGGCGACTACATGCCGGTTTCGTTCGCCATTTGGAACGGCGAGGCCGGCGACCGCGACGGCAAGAAGAACATCAGCATCTGGCAGAAGCTCGTGATCGAATGACGTTGGGACGATCGACTCGGGAGACTGGATTCATGGTTGCGAATACAACGGGTTGGACAAGACGCGAGTTCCTAGAGACGGGTGGCGCGGTCTTGGGGGCCGGGGCGCTCTTGGGTTGGCCGCTGCGCTCGCTCGCTTTTCGGCCGGATATCGTCAACCCCCTGGCGTTCTACCCGGCGCGGGAATGGGAAAAAATCTATCGCGATCAATACCGCTATGACAGCGTCTTTGATTGGGTCTGCTCGCCCAATGACACCCATGCCTGCCGGGTGATGGCCTATGTGCGGAACGGCGTCATCACGCGGATGGGCACGCAATACAACTATCAGAACTACAGCGACCTGTACGGCAACAAGGCCTCTCCGAACTGGAACCCGCGGCAGTGCGCGAAGGGGTATACGTTCCATCGCATCGTGTACGGCCCGTATCGCCTCAAACACCCCATCATCCGCAAGGGTTGGAAGGAATGGGCCGACGACGGATTCCCCGAGCTGACCCCGGAGAACAAGACGAAGTACAAGTTCGACAGCCGCGGATCGGACGTACACCTCAAGATCGATTGGCCGTCGGCGCTGAAGTACATCGCCAAAGGATACGTTTCCATCGCCAAGCGCTACGCAGGCGAGGAGGGGGCCAAGCGTCTGCGGGCCCAGGGGTACCCCGAAGAGATGATCGCCGAGATGGGCGGCGCCGGAACGCGCACCTTCAAGATGCGCGGGGGCATGGGTCTTTTGGGCGTCATCGGCAAGTACGGGCTCTATCGCCTGAACAACTCCATGGCCTTGCTCGATGCCCATGTTCGCAAGGTCGGTCCCGACCAGGCCAAAGGTGGGAGGAACTGGAGCAACTACACCTGGCACGGAGACCAGACGCCGGGGCAGCCCTGGGTGCATGGTCTGCAGAACTCGGACTGCGATTTCAACGATCTGCGCTTCAGCAAGCTCATCATCATGAACGGCAAGAACCTGGTGGAGAACAAGCTCCCCGATTCGCACTGGTTCATCGAATGCATGGAGCGCGGAGGGCGGATCGTGGTCATCGCGCCGGAATACGGCGCCCCGAGCACGAAGGCGGATTACTGGATTCCGATCCGTCCCGCCACCGATGCGGCCCTGTGGTTGGGCGTCACGCGCGTGATGATCGACAACGGATGGTACGACAAGACCTTCGTCAAGCAATTCACGGATTTTCCGCTCCTGGTTCGCACCGACACGCTCAAGCGCCTGCGAGCGGACGAGGTGTTCAAGGACTACAAGGCCGGGCTTTCCAAGGAAGGTCCGAGCTTCAAGGTGCAGGGTTTGACTGACGAGCAATACGCCAAGCTGGGCGATCGTGTGGTCTGGGATGCCAAGAAAAACGCGCCCGCGGCGCTGACCCGCGACGATGTCGGCGGGCGGATGGCTGCATTGGGGATAGACCCGGCGCTGGAGGGCAAATGGAACCTCACCCTCGCCGACGGTAAGGAAGTTGAGGTCACCACGCTATGGTCGCTGTATCAGGTCCACCTTAAGGACTATGACCTCGATAGCGTTGCGGAGATCACGCACTCGCCGAGACAGATGATCGAGCGACTGGCCCGTGACATTTGGGAGACGACCGAGAACGGCGGCCCGGTGGCTATCCATCAAGGGGAGGGCATCAACCACTGGTTCCATGCCACCGAGGCCAATCGCGCCGCCTATCTACCGATGATGTTGACCGGCAACATCGGCAAGTTCGGGGCCGGCGTTCACGGTTGGGCGGGCAATTACAAGGCGGCGCTCTTTCAAGGCAGCAAGATCGCCGGCCCGGGCTTCAAGGGCTGGGTGGCCGAAGATCCGTTCAAACCAAATCTCGACGAAGGTGCGCACGGAAAGGACGTGCCTACGCACGGGTACGCCAAAGACGAGGAGCCCGCGTACTGGAACCACGGCGATCGCCCGCTGATCGTCGAGACGCCGAAGGAAGGGCGGAAGGTGTTCACCGGCAAGACGCACATGCCCACGCCGACGAAGGCGCTGCACTTTACCAACGTGAACCTCTTCAACAACGCCAAGCACGCCTACGAGATGTTCAAGAACGTCAACCCCAACATCGAGATGATCATCTCCCAGGACATCGTGATGACCGCCAGCGTGCAGTACGCCGACTTCGGTCTCCCGGCCAACAGTTGGGTCGAGTTCGAAGACCTGGAGATCACCGCCTCCTGCTCCAATCCCTTCCTGCAAATCTGGAAGGGGGGGATCAAGCCGGTATTCGACTCCAAGGACGATCTTTGGATGATCGCCAACATCGCCAAGGCCGTCGGCGACGAGATCGGCGACAAACGGTTTTACGACTACTTCAAGTTCGAGCACGAGGGCAAGCGGCGAATCTACATCCAGCGGCTGCTCGACGCCTGTACGACCACCGCAGGCTACAAACTCGATGACATCATGGCCGGCAAATATGGCACGCCGGGCGGCGCCCTGATGCTCTTTCGAACCTATCCCCGCGTGCCCTTCTGGGAGCAGGTCCACACGGACGAACCCTTCCACACCGACACCGGGCGGTTGCACGCCTACGCCGACGTGCCCGAGGCCATCGAGTACGGCGAGAACTTCATCGTCCATCGAGAGGGAACCGAGGCTACGCCCTATCTGCCCAACGTGATCGTCTCGAGCAATCCCCATGTTCGCCCCAACGACTACGGCATCCCCAAGGAAGCGGAACATTGGGATCACCGCACGGTCCGGAACATCAAGATGCCCTGGCGGGAGGTCAAACAGACACGCAATTTCCTTTGGGAGCGAGGTTTCAGCTTCTACTGCCTGACGCCCAAGACAAGGCACCGCGTCCACTCCTCGTGGAGCAACGTCGATTGGCACATGATCTACGACAGCAACTTCGGCGACCCCTTGCGCATGGATCGTCGGGCGCCGTACGTGGGCGAGCATCAGATTCACCTCAACCCGCAGGCGGCGCGGGACCTGGGCATCAACGACGGCGACTACGTCTACGTGGACGCCAACCCCGCGGACCGCCCCTACATCGGAGCGAAGCCCGACGACCCCTATTACAAGGTCGCGCGGTTGATGCTGCGGGCGGTGTACAACCCCGCCTACCCCTACAACGTGGTGATGATGAAACACGCTCCCTACATCGCCACGGAAAAGAGCGTCAAGGCCCACGAGACCCGCAAGGATGGGCGGGCCCTGTGCGAGGACGGATATCAGGCCAATCTGCGCTACGGCTCACAGCAGAGCGTGACACGAAACTGGCACATGCCCATGCACCAGACGGACACCCTCTTTCACAAGAGCAAGGCCTTCATGGGCTTTCTGTTCGGCGGCGAGGCCGACAACCACGCGGTGAACACCGTGCCCAAGGAGACGTTGGTGCGGGTCACCAAAGCCGAGGACGGCGGACTGGGTGGCAAAGGGCTCTGGGCAGGCGCCACGACGGGCTTTTCGCCCGCGGCGGAGAACGAGGCCATGCGCCGCTACCTGGCCGGCGGATTCATCGGCGACTACCGCGACAGCAAGGGAAAAGCGGACGTATTCGAGGAATAAGCCCGATCCGCCGCCCTCAGGCGGCGGGTCTGCGAGCCTAAGGAAGTCAACAATGCCCTACGGCGACCCTGATGACACCGACCCCATGATCCTCAACGGCGTCCTGCTGAAAGAGGGGGAATCGCCGCCGCTGGAGGCCGTGCGCGACATGGCGGAGTGCTTCATCGACGAGTACGCCCGGCTGGGATTCGACGCCAACCGAATTTTGCACATGTTCCGAACCAAGGGCTACGCGGGGCCCTACATGGCCGCGGAAATCCTGGGCGAAACCGAAATCCGTGAATTGGTGGACCTGGTGCTGGCCCGATGGGGCCCCCGCCGCACGAGCGACCTCGGGCAGCGAAAGTCCAACGGACATTGGAGTTTGACCGTCTTGGACAACCAAGGCTGACGCATAAGGAGCCGTGTATGGGCTGTACATGCTCGATGAAAGAGACGAGTCCGATGCAGATCCTGAAGGACGAGCATCGCGTGATCGAGAGAGTTCTCGACGCCTTGGAGCGGCAACTCCCGCGGCCCGTCGACGCCGAGTTCTTTCGCAAGGCGATCGACTTTCTGCGCAACTTCGCGGACGGGTGTCACCACGCCAAGGAGGAGGACGAGTTGTTCCCCGTCCTGGAGAGCGCCGGCATTCCCCGCGAGCACGGACCCATCGGCTGCATGTTGGACGAACACGAGAGGGGGCGGACCCTGGTTCGGGGGATCGCCGAGAATCTCGACGCCGCGGCCCAGGGCGACGCCCAGGCGGCGTCGGCCCTGCGCTCTTGTGCCACAAAATACATCCATCTGTTGCGGGAGCACATCTTCAAGGAGGACACCGTGCTCTTTGTAATGGCCGATCGGGTTCTGGGACCCGAAGAGCAGGCCTTGATGTGCCAGGCCTTCGAGCGCGCCGGCGGCGCCAAGGGGTGTTCGTCGAAGCATCGGCAATACATGGAGTTGGCGGAAGAACTGGCCCGGAGAGCGGCGTAAAGGACTCCAAACAGCGGAGGATTGGTCATGCCCTCGGTATACAACTGGCAGCTCGGACGACAGATGCGCTACCCCTATGAACAGGCGGCGCCCAAAGAGCAGTTCGCCTTCGTCATCAACATCAACCGTTGCATCGGCTGTCAGACCTGCACGATGGCCTGCAAGAGCACCTGGACCTTCGCCAAGGGTCAGGAGCACATGTGGTGGACCAACGTCGAGACGAAGCCCTACGGCGGATATCCGCAAAACTGGGACGTGAAGGTCCTCGATCTCCTGGAACAGGCCAATCCCGGCGGACAGCGCTGGCGCGGCGAAGCGGACCGCGACATTCGCAAGCCCTACGGCGAGTTCGCGGGAAAGACGGTTTTCGAGAACCCGGAGTTCGTGGCCCGCGGCGACCAGCCCAACCACGTGCTGGGCTATCTGCCCACCGATGAGGAATGGCGCTACCCCAACATTCACGAGGACGTCCCTCCTACCGGCCCGACCAAACCGATGGATTTCGGCGCCGGCGAGGACATCTCTGGGGATACCAAGCATCGGGCCTGGTTCTACTACCTGGCGCGGTTGTGCAACCACTGTTCGTATCCCGCGTGTTTGGCGGCTTGCCCGCGCAACGCCATCTACAAGCGGCCCGAGGACGGCATCGTGCTCATCGACCAGAAGGAATGCCGCGGCTACCGCAAGTGCGTCGAAGCCTGCCCGTACAAGAAATCTCTGTATCGCGGCACGACCCGGACCAGCGAGAAGTGCATCGCCTGTTATCCGCGCATCGAAGGTCTCGATCCCGAGTGCGAGGGGATTCCGATGGAGACGCGCTGCATGGCCGCCTGCATCGGACAAGTGCGCATGCAGGGGCTGGTCAAGGTGAACCCGGACAATTCCTGGATCGAGGATCGGCAGAACCCGTTGTATTACCTGGTCCATGTGGCCCGCGTGGCGCTTCCGCTCTATCCGCAGTTCGGGACCGAGCCGAACGGATACTACATCCCGCCGCGATGGGTGCCGCTGCCATACCTCGAACAAATGTTCGGACCGGGGGTCAAGCAAGCCGTGGAACGCTACCGCACGCCGGATCGCGAACTCCTCGCTGTGTTGCAGCTCTACCGGCGCTCCAATCAGATCATCGCCCGCTACGAAATGGAAGAAGGCCCCAAGGTCTACGAGACCACCCAGAACGGAAAGAAGTTCGAGATGTACAACGACACGGTCATCGCCTTCAACCGGGCGGGGAAGGAAATCTTTCGCACCGCGATCGAGGAACCCATCCACGTGCGGCCTGCGATACACGCCAATTCCATCTGATAGAGAGAAATTCGATGACCATTCTTCTCGAAGATCCAACGGTAGTGGGTGAGGCGAGGGCCCGAAGCGCGCTCTATTCGCTGCTCGCTTGGGGGTGGCGATATCCGGATGAAGAAACGGTGACGACTCTCCGTGCCCTGCGGCAACGCTGCGATGATCCGGAGATCTTGGGTGGGCTGGATGAAAACACCAGAAACGCCCTGGAGCTTTTCGCCCGCCGTTTGGACAATTTGGAACACCGCGGCGAAGGCCTGCGGCAGCGATATGCGGAACTGTTCGGCCACGCCGTGCGAGGGGCCTGTCCGCTCTACGAGCTTGAGTACGGGCAAGCGGAGATCGTTCAACAAGCAAGCGAACTTTCCGACATCGCCGGGTTTTTCACGGCCTTCGGACTTCAGTCCGCCGAAACCACCGCGGAGCGCGTCGATCATGTCGCCGTGGAATGCGAGTTCATGTGCGTTCTGTGCGCCAAGTACGCCGCCGGAAGCCTGTCCAGATCGACGGAACTGACGGACTCCTGTTTTGACGCCCAGCGTTCGTTCCTGCGGGACCATCTGGCTCGATGGTTACCCGCCCTGTGCTCGCGGGTGTCCAAGGCCGACGGCGAGGGAACCTACGGGGCGCTCGCTCGACTGGCCGCCGCCTTCGTGGAATGGGAGTGTCATACCTTCGGCATTCAGGCCGGACCCGACTACATCGAACTCCGCGCCGCGGACTCCCAGGCCGACCGGGAGATTCAATGCGGACCCGCCGCGGGTCAACAACTGGTTCCGCTCACCATCGGCGGATCGGTCGCGGAGGAACCCTAGAACATGCGTTTCGTTTACCATCCCGAGCTCGTTGAGCAGGTCGTTTTCCTCGCCGCACGGCGGAACGGGTCCTGGGAGTGCGAACTGCACGAACACATCGACCGGCTCTACGCCACGGCCGACCCCGAGCTTCGCAACCAGGCGTTTCGGGATGCCTATGCCCAGCGATTCTCGGCATGGGGTCTGGGCCGCGACGTGGAAGACGCCTTGGCACAACTGCCGACACTCCGAGAAATCACGCAGTGTGTGATCGTCCCAGCCGGACGCGGCAACAGCCAGCGCGTGGACCTTCTGTCGAAAGAGGTGGCCGGGCGTACGGAGCGAACGCTGTACGTCCAGCTTCGCCCCGAGACCGTGTTGGATCCCACGACCATCCGACCCTGGCTGCGAAGAGAGCTCTTGCACGTCGTGGACATGCTCGACGAGAAGTTCGGATATCGAGCCGATGAGATGCCGGGATCATCCTGGGAACGAAAACTGCGTCAGGATCGCTACATGGTCTTGTGGCGCATGTATATCGCGGGTCGGCTGACCCGCGCCGGCTACCCGGATGATCGCGAGCTGTCAGCCCTGCGTACCGCGTTCGGACGAGCGTTCATACATCAGGGGGCCCATCCGCCGACCGCCGCCTTCGAACGCGTGCTCCATGCCGACTCACTCACGCACGCCCAACTGTTGGCCTGGGCCATCGCGCCCCAGTCGCTCGTCGCCGGCGAATCGGCCTGTGCTGCGTGCGGACCGCAGCCCGGCGGATCGTGCCCGTTATGCGGTTTTCCGACTCACGATTGGTTCGATTTCGTCGACCAGGGCTCCGCCGAGTTGGCCGCCGCCATCGAGACGACCCATGCCGCGTGGAATCGGGTCCAGGGGGCCTGCCGCCAGTGCGCGGAAACCTACGCCTATCGTTTCGGTCGTTCCGCGGGCGGGCCGCGTTTTGTCTGTATTCAGGGGGAAGAACATGAATCCGTCATCTCACCGCAAAGGTGCCTTATCGCTTAGACGAATCCTGACCACCCTTGGTCTGTTCGCCGTCCCGGCGCTTGCCCAGGTCGTGCCTCTGACCTTGGACGACTTTCACTTGTCCGGCACGCAAGTCGGAGACATCGCGCCCTCAGCGATCACTACGTCCGACAACTGCGCCGCGTGCCACGGGAACTTCGACCCGGCAAGTGAACCCTCCAACACCTGGCGCGGGAGCCTGATGGGCCAGGCCGGCCGCGACCCGCTCTTTTTCGCCCAGATGACTACCGCCAATCAGGACGTCGCCAACGTCGGATACTTCTGCATGCGTTGCCACGTCCCGATGACGTTCGTGACTGAGCACGCGTACGACGTGGACGGGTCCACGCTCGACGCCGTCGACCGCGACGGGGTGAATTGCCATTTCTGTCACAGTATGGTCGATCCGATCTATCAGCCCGGCATCAGTCCACCGCAGGATGAGGCCGTTCTCAGCGGTCTTGCGGATGTCCCCGCCGACTACGGCAACTCGATGTTCGTATTGGACCCCACCGGTCTGCGCCGCGGCCCCTACGCCGACGCCCAGCCGCCGCACCCCTTCGCTCAGTCCTCCTTTCAACGCCGCGGCGATTTCTGCGGCACCTGCCACGACGTCGGCAACGTCGCGGTCACGCGGCAACCCGACGGGAGTTATCGATACAACGCCATCGACCAGGCCACCCCCACCGAAGACCTCGCCGACCAGTTCCCCCTGGAACGGACGTACACGGAATGGAAGCTCAGCGCCTTTGCCGACGGCGGGGTGGACATGGGCGGGCGGTTCGGCGGCGACGGCGCGACCGTCGTGAGCACCTGCCAGGATTGCCACATGCCCCGCACGACCGCCCGCGGGTGTTTCTTCGGTCCCGAAAGGAGCGACCTGGCCAAACACGATTTCGCCGGCGCCTCCGCGTGGGTCCTCGAGATCATTGGGCGACATTACGAAAACGACCCCGAGGTGGACCAGGCGGCGCTCAGCGAGGGACGAGCCAAAGCGATCTCCATGGTCCAGCGCGCCGCGTCCTTGGAATTGGAGCAAGGGTGCGGATCACTGCGCACCCGGGTGACCAACGAAACCGGGCACAAGCTCCCCACCGGCCACATCGAGGGCCGCCGAGTCTGGGTCAACGTCCAGTGTCTCGATGAGCAGGACAACCTCCTGCGCGAGTACGGCCGCTACGACCCCGCGACCGCCGAGCTGGATGCATCGTCCACGAGAATCTACGAGATGCATGTAGGCCTCAGCGAGTACGCCTCGTTCATCACCGGATATCCGGCGGGTGTGACCACCCACATGGCCCTCGCCGACGTGATCGAAAAGGACACTCGCATCCCACCAAGAGGGTTTGACAACGCAACCTACGCCGCTGCCGGCGCTCCCGCGGTCCCAACGGTCTATGCCGACGGGCAGCATTGGGATGATGTGGAGCTCTGGCTGCCCGAGGACACGGCGAAAGTCACCGCCACGGTGTTTTACCAAACGGTCACGAAGCACTACATCGAAGCCCTACGCAATGCGAACCACACCGACCATTGGGGCGAGACGCTCTATCAACTCTGGTTGGATACGGATAAGGGCGCGCCCATCGAAATCGTCTCCCAGCAGATGGCGATCACGCCCTTCCAACGCGGCGACGCCAACGCCGACGCCGAGGTCGACCTGACGGATTTCACCGACTTCTCCCGGTGTTGGAGCGGCCCGCAGTCCGCAGCCCCCGACGGTTGCCAGTGCGCCGATTTCGACGGCGACGGACGGGTTGACCTCTTTGATCTTTCTAAGTTCCAAGAGGCGTGCTCAACGCCGTGAGCCACGACACAGAGACCATCCGACGGAAGTGGTCTTGATCCTATAGAGATAGCTCACCTCAATCCAGCCACTGCTTCTTGTCCTTCAGTTTCATGGGCACATATTCGCCGGTGAGGTACTCCAGGTCCTTGGAGATCATGGCTTCGACTTCCATCTTGAAGCCGTTGGCCAGGAGCTTCTTGATCTCCCGCTGCCACTCGCGCTTTTTCTCGAACCACGGGTACTCGGCGATCTGTTTGCAGCGCTTGATGTCCGCCTGATCGAGTTCGATCTTCACGTCGTCGGAGAGACCGCAGCGTTCATAGTCGAAGCTGGAGACGCCGATGAACTTGGCGTCGGGGATGGCCATGCGCCGCGATTCATACGCCAGGTTGATCGAACCATGCTTGATGACCGAGTAAATGTAGTACCCCCACGGATCGTTATCCAGCAGCACGAAGACGGGCAGTTTCAGCTCCTCGTGCATTCGCCGCAGGAGACGTCGCATCCCGCGGGCCGGTTGACCGCCGCCGTGGGAGACGATGCATTGATGCTTCTCCCAGAAGCGGTCCTCATGAAACCGCCGCCAGACCGTGTCCTTTTCCACGTGTAGAACGAACTTCGCGCTGCACTTCTTGAACTGGACCACATCCGGTTCACAGATGCTCGGAACGGCGTAACCCGCGCTGCCCATCGCGGCGCAGTCCAGCGTGCTGCCCGCATCGACCAGCGTCACGGGACCCACGAGGTTGCCGCGATTGGACGCGAAAACGTGCAGCTCCTCGCGCAAGGAATCGATGGCCACTTCCACGTCTTCGATGATGGGGTCCGACTCCGCTTGATCGTCGAAGGTCTTCTCGTTGGTGCCTTTGATGGTGTGCTTGGCGAGGTAGTAGATTTGCCGGATGCTGGCCGTCTTGCCGCGCTCGATGAGCTCCTTGCACTTGGACCCCACCAGCAGGGTTTGCATGAAGCGCTTGGCCTGGCCGTAGTTGAACAGACTCCGCGACTGCTTGGCGTCGCCCATTTCGACATGCCGCGTTCGTTCATTGAAGGCCACGTTGGAGAGCACGCGCGCCGGGATCATCAGCTCCGGGTCGCGCTTCTGGAAGGCCATCTCCGCCACGGATTGGGCCAGCGTTTCCAACCTCGCCCCAGCCGCGCCGTTGCGCCTAGCCGACTTTGCCGCCTTGGTCGCTCTCGCCACTTGCACACTCCTCCCCGCGAAACCCTTTCGCGGCCACGCGGATGGTCGCGTCCCACGGCGGCTGGGTCAATTGGGCGTATTGTAGAATTGCACGATGCGCATCGCGCGATTCCAACTCGATCTAAGCCCAGTCGGGCGGGGGCGGAAGGTCTATCTGCTCCTCGGAACGCTCCTGGGTCTGTACGGTGGTTACCGGATGTACCTCACGAGCCTGCTCGTCGCCGGCGGGCAGGCGGCCCAGGCTCGCGTGGTATACATGGACCATCGCCTCCGCACGCCCGACGACCCCATCGACCCCTGGCACAAAGAAGCGCGTTTCAGCCGGAGGGCCTTTCGGACCGTGGTCTTCACGGCAGGAAACGGCCTCCGCGTCGTCGATCAACCGTGGATCTCCTGGGACAACTACGCAAGCAAGGGACTCCTCTCCCCCAAACGCATCCCGCAGGAGCGCACCGCCGCGATCCTCTACGATCCGTCGCAACCCGCGCGCTGGCTCTTCGACGATATTACCTCGCTTTGGCTCACTCCGTCGGTCTGCATGTGCCTCGGCGCCGCTTTACTCCTCTTCGCAGCCGCCGTTCAACAAGGGTGGATCGTCCCGCCGAAGATCACGCTGCTGACCAAGGTGCCCCACCCTGCATCCGGTGCCCCCGGCGTCAGGGTCGGCCACACCTCGTGACCCCCACGTCACCACGAATCGCGTGCCGTTGCCGTAAGACGATCGTGTATCATGCGGGCCATGGATCCCCGGATTCGCCTGGCTACGGTCGAGGATGCGGAGGCGGTCCAGGCCATCTACGCCCCCATCGTCAGGGACACGCGCCTGTCATTCGAACTCGAACCGCCCAGCGTGGAGGAAATGCGGCGGCGGATCGAGACGACGTTGTCGCGCTTGCCCTGGTTGGTCTATGACGATAACCGCGGCGTTGTCGGTTTTGCCTACGCCGCCCCGTTTCGCTCCCGACCCGCGTATCAATGGACGGTTGAGGTCAGCGTCTACGTTCACGAACAGCATCGACGTCGCGGAATCGCCCGGGCGCTGTACATGTCCTTGTTGGACCGTTTGCGCGAGCAAGGTTTCCGCATGGCCCTGGCGGTCATCGGACTGCCCAATCCTCCGAGCGTGAAACTGCACGAAGGCCTTGGTTTCAAGCCCGTAGGCGTTTTTCATCACAGCGGATACAAGCTCGGAGAGTGGCGCGACACAGGATGGTGGGAACTCTCTCTGCAGGACCTCCCCGACCCGCCGCAGTCACCGCGCGGAATCATCCAGAGCTGACGGCGTGCCGCCGCTCGTTACCCGCATTGCGCCCCAAAGAACTCCGCGTACGCGCCCCGCCGCTCGCTCACGGCGTCCTACGGATCAACCAGGTAGATCCGGATGATCGTCACGAACGTTTGCGGCGGGACGACGATGCGGAACGTGGTCACCGACTCCTCCACGGCGAACTCAGCATTGAGGGGAGTCGGATCGTCGAACGAACCCTGGTTGTCCGGAATCTCGGTGAAGGCGCGCGTGCCGATGGTTTGTCCCAAACGGTCGAAGGCATGGATCTCCAACGGCCGCGCTTGTGCGATGTTGACCCCATACAGCGGGGCGATCTGCAACCCGCTGACCACCCCCGACGGAAGTTCCAGTGCCAGCGAGGAGACATCGATCTCCAGGGTTGCGCCGTCCAGTCCTACATGTGACACCGGCGTGTCGCTGCGGGCGAAGGAGGCGCCGAACTCGTCCACGAAAGTCACGGTGACGGTCCCCAGTTGCGTGGTGTCGTCGGTATCGAAGACCGGGGCCTCGTGCTCGCCGGGGTCGAGACTGTCCGAGCCCTCGCCGAGGAACCGGAAGTCGATGCAATAGAGGGTGACGGTGATATCGCCGCCGTCGGCGCCATCCTCCCCGTCGACCGGCGTCGCCTCACCGGCGGATCCGGCCGCGGCAGCGGCTCCACCGCCGCCCGCGGTCGCGACACCGACGCCGCCCGCGCCGCCGATTCCGGGATCGCCCAACCCACTGTCGCCCCCGTTGCCCCCCTCGCCCCCCAGGGAATTGGCATCGCCGCCGTTTCCGCCCGTGGCCGGACCGGCGTCATGGGAAGCGCCGCCGCCGGCACCGGCGATCGACGTGGCTTTCCCGCCCCCGCCCCCGTCGCCGCCGTCCTCGAGCTTGCATCCGCCGCCGTCTCCGCCGTTGCCGCCGAACGCCGTGGATTCGCCGCCGTCGCCTCCGGTGACCGAAGTGCTGGCGACTCCGGAATCGCCCACCACCAGTGAGGCGCTTCCTCCCCGGCCGCCGGTCGCAGTGGCGCTACCGCCGGCGCCGCCGTCACAGCACGAATCGCCCTCCCCTCCGTCGCAACCGAATGCGGTGGCGTCCCCGCCAAAGCCGCCGTCGAGGGATCCGATCACCACATTGGCGAGGCCTTCGACGTTGCCGCGAACGAAGATTTGCTTGGTGTTGTCACCGCCGCGCCCTCCCGTCGCCGTCGCCGAACGACCCGTCTGTCCAGGACAACCCGCCGCACCGGACGCCCCCAGTTCGACCCGCGCTTCACCGCCGTTTCCGCCGCGGCCCGGGTTGATGGTGAGCGTCCCTTCGGAGATGTCGATCCCGCCCGCGGCCGTCAGGCGCGCGTTCCCCGAGTTTCCCCCGTTCCCTCCCGTGGCCGTGGCGCAAACCGAGGTGGCCGCTCCGCCGTCGCCGCCGTTGGCGAGGTTGAACACCACGTTGTTGACGATGCGAATCGGTCCTCCGTCGTTGCGGATGTTCAGACGCAGGCCGTCTCTTCCTCGTGCGCCGCCGGCATTCGCGCCCGGATCGGCGGTCTGATCTGCCGCGGCCCCCGCAGGCGCCGCCGGACCGTTGACCGTCCAGTTGTCGAGATTGAGGTCCCGCGCCCCGTTGAATCGCAGGATCAAAATCGGGCGGTCGCCCGGCGGCGGCGGCGCACCGCCCGGCGGCCAAACACCGCTCACCGTAACGGGCGGGAGTACGCCGTCCTGCAGCCTCGGACCGATGTTCACCTTGCCCGGGGCGCCGCCGCCAAACGCCGGGTTGCCCTCCGGCAACGGAACAAGAGTCGGCATGGTGTCCGCGCTTACATCTTCGACCTCATCAAACATCTCCGCGGGCGTCCGCTCCAACAAAGCCTCATCATCCGTTATGAGGATCGGGCCGCTGGCGTTGAACACCGCCGTCGAGCCGATCGTCACGACCCCGCTTCCGACGAGCACCTGGATGCCGCCCGTTTGATCCGCAAGGCGCGCCTCGTCGTCCGCTACGCCCTCGGCGTCCACGGCACGGATCGTCCCGTTGATCGTGAGGTTCCCGCCGACCCGAAGGCGGATTCGCCCTGAGCGGGCAAAGAGCGTTCCATCGACGGTTGCATCGCCGCTGACCGTCACCACGGCGTTGTTGGTGATCTCCGCCGAAGTCCCGGCCGCAACGTTGAGTGACTCGACAGTGACCTCCGCATCGAAGGTCTGAGCCGGGGCCTCGGTGATGATCCGAACCGAAACCGTCGCGGGCTGACTCTCCAGCTGCCCGTCGCTCGCGGCAAAGGTGAACGAGTCCTCACCCTCGAAACCGGGATTCGGCGTGTAGGTCACCTCGTGTCCATTCGCGGTTACCGTGTAGCCCGTCGCGGCGATGGGCCCGGCCCCGGGGTCGCCCAGCGATCCGTTGGCCGGAAGGGCGAGGATGATGAAGGTCAGAATGTCGTCGGCGTTGGCGTCACTGGCCGACAGGGCGATCGACGCCGACGAGTCCGCATCGACGGTCACCAACGCATCCTCGGCGACCGGGGCTACGTTCGCAGGCGGCGTTGTGCCGTTTGGCGGACACCCCGTTAACCCCAAGAGCAACACCAACCACACCGCAACAACCGTTCGAAGCGCCATCGCTCTTACCTCCGCATTCGGCGACCTTTGAGAAGATCATGACCCACCCGTTCGACCGCACCCCGCGCGGTGCGATCCCGTCGAGCCGGGAATGGGAGGCAAGGTAACGCGCCCAGGCGATGCGGCAAAGGGCGAGCGTTGGGACAGGGACAGATGTCGTCGCCTCCTCCGATCCGGGGTCGAGCAGTTCTTGGCGGAGGCGCTGCAGGGCCCGAGCGTGCAACCGGGAAATCCAAGCCTTGTGTTTTCCCGAGGCCGCGGCGCACTCCGTCAGCGTCTTGCCCTCGAAACAGTGCATACGCACGATCTTCGCCTCATCGGCGGGCAAGCGCGGAATCGCAGCCCGAACCTCCTCCAGCGTCTCCGCGAACTCCATGCCTGCCGACGGGTCGTCGCTTCCGGCCTGATCGTTAGGCTCGCCTTTGCGAACGAAACTCGCCTGCCCGTTCCGCGACTTGAACGAAACCCCGTTGGCATGAAGCGATTCGACAAACCAACGCTCTCCCCGCCGCACCAGCTTGGCGTGCAGCCCGCTGGCGCAGACCGTGTCCTCGGGAGGAAGTCGCACGTCGGCCTCATGCGCCCGGCCCATCGTCACTTCGTCCTTCTTCAACACGCCCGACCACCCAGAGGCGTAACCGGATAGAATCTCGATGCTAAGGGGCATGGGCTCCTCCTTTGCAGGAACTAGCGCAACGACCTCCGCGACGCCCGGGCCTGGACCGCGTCCGCCAACTCGACCTATCCACCAGCCCGCCGGATCTTCGCCCCGACGACCCCACCGGACCGCCTCCCGGTCCCACCGACCCCCGTCCAGCCCTCGGAAACCGCCATTTGAAACCCCGCCGCCCCCGCGGTAGAATCCGCATGGCGAGCGGCAACTACGGGATGCGCGCCGGTCCCGGCGAACTGTCGACCTCTTGTCGGTGCGGTGATCGGGAGCGATTCTCCGTGGAGAAAGCAAGAATCTGGAACCGAGTGGGGAAGTGGTTTCGCATGTCCGGGCGGACCGGAGCGCAAGCGGAATCGATGGTCGAGTCCGCGGTCGCATGTGACGAGACCGGTGTGGCCGCCGGCGGCGACCTACTCGCCTCGGGTCCGCGCTTCCGACTCGCCCGGGCCCCCTCCACCGTCGAACGCCTGGAAGAGGAATACGCCCGCATCGTCCGTCTCGTCGAGTCCGTCCAGTCTCACTTGGAGAGCCAGGGCGAACGCACTGAGTCCATCGCCCGCTCCTTGTCGCGCCTCGCCGAAAGCCTCGAGTCCGTCCCCCAGGCCACCCTGGCGCAATCCGAGTTCCTGGTCGCCATTCGCCAACGACTCGAAACCGACGGCGCTTGCCTTAAGCGCGTCGATGAAAACCTTTCGCAACTGCCTCGACTCGCCGACGCCCATCGCGAAACGATGGTGGCCATCGCTCGCCAACTTGACGGCTCCAAGCAAACCGGCGAAAAGATGGCCGCCTCGCTCGACGGGTTCCAACAGGCGGTGACTCTGCTCGGCGACGCGACAACCGCCTCGGCCAAGGCCCTGCATGGGCTTCGAAGCGATGGTGCTACGCGCGAGGAACGTGTGGTGCATGTTTTGGAGGAGCAAACTCGTCGCCTGACCCTCTTTGCGGCATCGTCCGTGGGTCTGGCGTTACTTGCGGCGGCCGTGGCTGTGATCGCACTCTTGCGATCCTGACCACCCCCGCGCATGGGTCGGAGAACCTCTCTGCCGTTCAGGCGGGCGGTTCGTGAAAGTCGCGTCTTACGGTACAGTCGCCCGTCTCATCCAAAGACCGCGCGATTGGGTTTGAACAGCGCCCAGGCGGCGACCTAGGATAGGAAGAAGGAGTTGCGGGAAACCGCGAGCCCGATGATGGCCGATTCTCCCCTACAGGCCAAAGAGACCCTCGATCGCTTGCTGGCCGGTATGACCCAGCACGAAGCCTCCGATCTGCACATCAAGGTCGGCTACCCTCCCTATTACCGAATCGCAGGACACCTCCGCAAACTCGAGATGGCCCCCTTTCCCAACAGCGAGTTCATCGAATCCATGATGATGACCTTGATTCCCGAGTCCCGACAGCGGGAGTTCCACGACCGCGGGGCCTTGGACTTCTCCGCCCGAGGCGCCACCGGCGACCGCTATCGCATCAACCTCTTTCGTTCCACCGGCGACACGCACGCCTCCATCCGTCGCGTGCAGAGTCACATCCCCAGCTTCGACGAACTGCACCTCCCTCCCGTCTATCACCAGACCATCACCACCGCCACCGACGGAATGATCCTGATCAGCGGAGTCACCGGCTGTGGAAAAAGCACCACCCTCGCCTCCCTCGTGGAGTACATCAACCAGACGCGAAGCATACACATCGTCACCATCGAGGACCCCATCGAGTACGTCTTCCACCCCAAGCGCTCGATCATCTCCCAGCGTGAGATCGGCACGGACGTGGCCAACTATCACGAGGCCCTTCGATACGTCGTCCGGCAGGATCCCGATTGCATCCTCATCGGCGAACTTCGCGACCGCGAGACCATGGTCGCGGCGCTCCAAGCCGCCGAAACCGGACACCTCGTCCTCGGCTCGCTCCACGTCTCCGACGTGCAGCAGACCTTCTCCCGCATCCTCGAGTTCTTCCCCCGCGAGGAACACGCCTTCATTCGCTCCTCCCTGGCCAACAGCCTCCGGGCCATCATGTGCCAGAAGCTCCTCCCCGGAATCGACGAAGGAAAACAGTTCCCCGCCACCGAGGTCCTCCTTCGCAACTCGACCGTGCGAGACAAAATCATCCACGAGGAAGACCAGGATCTGCCCGCCATCGTCGCCCAATGCGGCGGCGAGGGCATGCGTTCCTTCACCGATTCCTTGTGCGAGTTGATCGAAGCCGAAAAAGTCCACTACGACACAGCCATGGAATACGCCCCCAACCGCGAAGGACTCGCCTCCGCCGTCAAAGGAATCAAAGCCGGCGCCCAAACCCTCGTCGGAAGAACCCGCAGCGCCCGATAGCAGTCCGTTGAAAAAAACGAACTGCCTTTGTCTTGATGTAGCGCCACCCCTTGTGGGTGGCGCACCTCAGAGTGCGTAGGGTCCGCTTCGCGGCCCGACATAGCGCCGCCCCTTGTGGTCGTCGATCAGAGCCGCGAGAGCAAGCCCGCGGACATTCCCTACCGCCCCCCGCGCGTGCCGCCCGCCTGACCCCGCAGGGGTCCACGAACATAGCCGGGGCTCAAGCGCAGCGCAACCCCCGGAACGGACCCGCCCCAACCAACCTCCCCCCTCTCCCGGCGGGAGAGGGTGAAGGCGACCAAGACGGGAGCCTGAACGGTGAGGGGCCTGTCCGCCTGTAAATTCCGTCCAGCCTCCGAACCGAACCCTCGCCGCGTGCCACTGGCAGCTCGTCTGCCAGTGCTCCGGGTGCCACGGGCGGTTCACCCGCCGGTGCCCATCTTTACACCGGCGTCGCCGACGCTTGGGCCAAGCTCCGCAACACAAACTTTCGTGTTTCCAAGTCGCTGATAGATCAAATCCTCGAAGACCATCGACGTCCGTGATATTCATGTTCGCGCCGTACTTGTTCGCCACCCGCAATCGAGGAGTAAATCAGTTGTGCGAGCCGATGATAACGGCACGTGCGAGCACCGCCTTCCCCGCCCACGAACACTGATCGATGGTGCCACGACGTGGCATGGCGAAAACCGAGTGGTCCGCATAGCGGATCCTACGGAGCTGTCCCTATTTACCTCCTATGTCACCATCACTCTCGAGGACGACGAAAACCGGTCGGTCAACGACTCGCCGCGTAACTCCTGATGACGAACGACCACTACTCAAGAGCTTGCTGTTACCTACATCTTTGATAGCCTCCCGTTAGGGACGCGCGACAATAGCCCAGCGTTTCAACGCTGGGGCAACGGATCATCCTACATCCCTAGTCCCGGAGGGACGACTGAAGCATTCAACCGTCCCTCCGGGACTCCGTTTGAACGCATTCATCTACCCCAGCCATGAATGGCTGGGCTATTTTCAGTGTGTCCCGCCGGGACACCGTCACGCACGACCGCCAAAATGTGCGTAACAGCAAGCTCAAGAGCAGTGGCACACCGTCAGTGCCACCCGCCGAGCCCAAGGTAACGGCAGGTGCGAGCACCTGCCCTACAAGGCTCCGGCGGTGGACGGGCAGGCGGGGATGATCGTGGACGCGGAGGTGCTCAACGAGATGCGGGAAGGCGAGACGGTGATCCCCACGGTGGAGCGCATCGAAGCCGAGTTCGGGAAAAAACCGCGTCAATTCCTGGCGGATACGGCCTTTGCGACGGGTGCCAACCTATCGGCGCTTTCGGGACGTGGGATCGAAGCGGTGATGCCGGTGGAGCAGACGTGGTTGCCCGAGGACCATCCGGTGCGGCGCGCCGATCCAAGGGTGCCGATTCCCCAAGAGGATTGGGCCAAGCTTCCCCGTCGGGCGCAGACTGGGCAGTTGGACCGGGCGGCGTTTGTGAACGACGCGGGAGAGGATGTCTACTGGTGTCCGATGGGTCGGAGCTTGACGTTGCTTCAAACCAAGACCAAGGACAGGGGGACGAGCGAGTCCTCCGTGTACCGGGTGTATGGTTGTTCGTCGTGCGCCGGTTGTGGTCTGGCCAAGGATGGTCTGACCAAGGGTTCGGCGCGGCGCACGGTCTCGCACGATCAACACGACGCGGTTCGTACGGCCACGGCGGCGCGGATGCATACGTCGCAAGGGCGGGCCGCGTATGCTCGGCGGGCGCACTTGGCGGAGACGCCCAACGCGGTGATCAAGCAGGTGATGGGACTGCGGCAGTTCCTGCATCGCGGGTTGGAGAAGGTTCGCACGGAGTGGTTGTGGGCGTGTACGGCCTTCAACCTCAGGAAGTTGACCAAGGAAAGGGGACTACTGCGCGCTGCGCTTCGCTTCCAACCGCCTTGAGGGTTGGGAGGGGGGCCGCGCGCCTGAAAAAACGGGTTCGCCGGCCTCGGACGGACTCTGGAACCTGGAACGGTCGCCCGATCGGGTGAGAGGACACCAAGATCGTCGAAAAAAGAAGCGGCCAACGTCGCCACGGGGCGCGACATCCCGGCTCCACCCCGGAAAGTAAATCGACAGGCCCGTAAGCCGTGGGTTGGAGGAAGAATCAAAAGGACAAGCCCCGCAAGGGGCGATACAACTGTCCGCGTGCGAATGTATCGCACGGGTGCCCCAGGTCCTTTGGACCTGGGGGAGTCGATGAGTTACACCCAGCGTCATCCCCACGATCATCGCCTCCCCCACCACGATACCGGGTCACGAATGGCAACCCGAAGCCCTTTTCGATTTCGGCGTCCCAGACGCCCGTCGGACGGTGCCAAACTCGAAACGCACGCGAAAGGCAACGGATCAGCGCAGCGCGGGGAATTCGACCTGCTTGGGTCGGGGAAGCACGAGCCCCCGTTTCACACGGAGGGAAATCTTCTCCGTGTTGCCGAAATCGGAGATCGGGTCGCCTTCGAGAACGAGGAAGCTTGCTTCGTAACCCGCGTCGAGGCGGCCAATGCGCCGCGCCGGAAAGATTGCGCGAGGCGTCGTCTCGCACCACATCCGCAGAAGCTCCTGGTTGGAGAAGAGGCGCAGCTTCGAGAGGAGCATCGCCTCGGAGGCCGGCGATTGGCGAAAGCCGTCGCTTCCGACCAGCAGCGTGACGCCGAACCTCTGGAGGATCGCCACGTTCGGCCGGATCACCTCTTCGATGAGCCGGTTGGCGGCCGTCGCGTCGCTCTCCATCTCGTCCGCCAGCCAGGAAAGCGTGGTCGTCACCGTGACGCGCCGTTCCGCGGCGAGCCGGGCGTCCGCCTCCGAGATGCGGAACGCGGACGGTCCAAGCTCCGGGTCGTAGCCCGTTCCCGGCATGTGAGCAACGTCGTCCACGCCTCCGACCAGGGCGTTGTGAAAGTCCGTCGCCGTATAGACATGCGCGGAAAGGCGCAACCCGGCCGCGTGGGCGCGTCGGGCGATCTCGGGCACCAGGGCGGGATCGATGCCTCGATGGAAACGGTACTGAGGGTCGTTCTTCCGGGCTTCGAACTCCTCCGAGTACAGCAGGAAGACTTTCGTGAAGTCCGGCCGCCCCGCGAGGAACCCCGGCCACTTCCGATCGATGTCGGCCGCGCTTGCGACTTCCATCAACACGTTGCCGTCGAGGTCCTTCTCGGTCCACCCGGCCGGGAGGGAGCCGAATTTCAGGAACTGCAGCGCGATCTGCAGGGGGTGCCCGCCGGGACCGGTCCACCCTTCGTTCGCGCTGATGAAGTCGACGGTCGTCGGCTTGTTCAAGGCGGCATCGAGCTGCCGCCGGATCACGGAGGCATTGGCCTGGTCCTTGAGGTAGAACACCCCGTCCTTCAGGTATAGCCGGTTGTACGCCTCGATGGCGCGGGGCTCCAGCCAGTGGTTATGCCCCTCCGCGAAGGGTGGCACGACGAAGCCGCCGGCGAGGTCGACGACCGAGTCGATTCGAGCCGGCCGCGAAGCCGACAAGACTCCGTCGACACTGAACAGGACCGCTTCCGAAAAGCGCGATCCGTCGAACCAACGGCCGTTACGGAACTCGACGGCGGAGACCGGCAGCTGAAGCCCCTCCGGAGTCGGGTTGCTGATCGGCCGGGAGGCGCATCGCCCAACGAGGAGGACGGCAAGGGCCGCCAACATCGCCAGGAGGATCGCGAATGGCGTAACTACTTGGCGGCCTCGACCAAAGAGTGCACGCGGGAACCGGAGGTGAAGAGTCATGGCTGGAGCCCTTCAAGAAGACGTTCCAGGGATCGCCGGTAGAGCGCGGCGAAGGCGCGGGGTTTCCCCCTAAAGCGCCCGACCTGATAGAGAGTGAGAAGACCGTGGGCATGAGCCCACAGGTCGAGAGTGACCTCGAGTGAGTCGTCCCGCCGGAAGAGTCCGGCGGCTTGCCCGTCGTCGACTGCTCGGCGAAGCTGGTCGAAGATGCCCGACCGGTGCGCGGCGAAATCGCGCGGAAAGCGGCGGAGCCTGGCGCGCGGCGTCGAGAACATCAATCGGAACAGGGCGGGCTGCCGGGAGGCGAAAGACCGGTACAGGTCGAGAAACTTCAGCACCCGTTCCGGCGCGCGCCGGACCCCCGAGACGCGTCTCAGGTCACGCTCCAAGATCCCGAAGCCGCGCTCGGCGATCGCCTCGATCAACTCGTCCTTTCCGCCGAAGTGGCGGTACAGGGCGGTCGCCGTGATTCCGACCTCCTTCGCGACATTGCGCATCGAGAAATCCGGGAGCCCCCGCGACGCGTAGATGCGGTAGGCGGCATCCAAGATCTTCTTGCGTGTTGACATCCGGCGAGCATGTTAACAGTGTTAACTGCGGCTGTCAAGCGAGCCGCACGCCGCCGAAAGATCGGGGCGCCGGGGGCCGCCGGCACCTGGAGAAGGTGCGGGCATGTGTCGAGCTTGTCCAAAAGCGCGGAGTGATCCCGCCTCGTCGAAAACCGCCCGAGAGTGGACCGGACGGTGCGGTTGCGCTGCCCTTCCCCGACGCCGAGCCATGGAGCATTAGGCGCCGATACGCGCTGCCGAGTAGCCTGTAGGTCGGATCATCGACCCGACACCGCGCCCCGACATCCGATTTCGGCGTTTCGGCGTTTCGGCGTTTCTGCCCTGATCGCCCGATCCCCCGGCCCCCACCGATCACCCCTCAAGTTATCTGAGTAGATGAATCGCCGTCGCCATCCTGGCTCGGAACGACGTGTCGCCGCTGCTCCATGCGCGGTCTATTCGACAACCGACACTTGGCAACCTCCTACCCGCCTGTGTCCCCAAATGGCACTCCTCCCAACCCGCGCAGACAGAAAAGATACCAAACGAAGCCATTCTAAATTGTCACTTGACAGGGCCGGCGTGGCCGAGCGGCATCCCTCGCCGCAGCCTCCGCCGATCGACCGAGCCGCACCCCCCCAACGCCGCCACGCTATAATCCAGGTAGCCACAGTCCCGCCGCCGCCCAGCCGACGCATGGTGGAGACGCGGGTGACCGCGGCGAGCGACGACCATGATTCTCTTTCAACCACCCTTGCCGCCCAAGTACTCGGCCCTGACCGACGACGAAATGGCTCTTGCCGTCGAGCAGCGAAAACGCACCCTCGGCTCGCGCCTGGTCATCCTCGGCCACCATTATCAGCAGGACGAAGTGATCCGTTTCGCCGACTTCACCGGCGACAGCCTCAAACTCTCGCAGATCGGCGCCGAGCAGAAGCGGGCCGAGTTCATCGTCTTCTGCGGCGTCCACTTCATGGCCGAGTCCGCCGACATCCTCTCCGACGACCGCGTCAAGGTGATCCTCCCCGACCTCTCCGCGGGATGCAGCATGGCCGACATGGCCGACCTCGAACAGGTCGAGGACGCCTGGGACTTCCTGGCCGATGAGTGCCACGCCAACGTCATTCCGATCACGTACGTCAACTCCGCGGCGTCGATCAAGGCCTTCGTCGGCGGGCACGGCGGGGCCTGTTGCACCAGCAGCAACGCCCGCAAGGTCCTCGAATGGGCCTTCACCCAAGGCGACAAGGTGATCTTCCTTCCCGACCAACACCTCGGCCGCAACACCGCCTTCGCAATGGGCATCCCGCTCGATCAGATGGTCGTCTACGACCCCAAGCTCCCGCGCGGCGGACTGCGTACCTCAATCCGAACCCCAAGCGCAAGCGCGGGGCCAACGCCCGGCGGCCGAAGCGTCCGCGACGCGAAAGTGATCCTGTGGAAGGGCCATTGCAGCGTTCACGGCCTGTTCACCGAGGCTCAATGCGACGAAATCCGCCGACTCGATCCCGACTACAAGATCCTCGTCCACCCCGAGTGCAAGTGGGACGTCGTGCAAAAGGCCGACCTCTCGGGCAGCACCGAGTTCATCATCCGCACCGTCCGCGAATCCCCTCCGGGCGGCAAATGGGCCATCGGCACGGAGGTTCACCTGATCAACCGCCTGGCCGCGCAATACCCCGACAAGACCGTCCGCTCACTGGCCGGCATCCAGTGCCTTTGCACCACCATGTACCGCATCGACCTCCGACACTTGCTTTGGTGCTTGGACGAGTTGGTCGCCGGGCGAATCGTCAACCAAATCAAAGTCGATCCCCAAACCAAACGCCTCGCGGTTCTGGCCCTCGACCGAATGCTCGCCAACGTGACCGCCCAACCGCTGGCCATCAAGTAGCCCCGCCCGACTCAGTCGGGGCGACGTTCGGATCGACGTTGCGGGTCCTCTCAACCACCGGAGGCACGGTTGTGGAAAACTGTAATGGTCGGTTGCGGTCGGCGCCGCTGCGCGTAAACCAACGCGCCGAGAGCGGGACGAGGGCGACTCCACCGCGCGGATGCGCTCGGCGGCGCGATCCCCGCGCGGTCGCCGTCCGTACTCGCAACGAGTGCTCCCGAAAGGAGGGGCCCGCATGACATCGACCCGTCAAATCCACCGCTTCGCATTCTGTCTTGCCTTGGTCGTCGGAGGGACCGGTCGGCCGTGCCACGCCGGTGACGCTCCGCCCGACCCCATCGAGGGCAAGTGGTACGGGATGGTTGGGTTCCCGCAGGACCGTGTGGAGATCGGCATCGAGTTCCGGCGCAACGAGAAAGGGGAGATCGTCGGGTTTCTCCATCAACCCGTGGCCAATTACTACCAGACCCCCTTGCCCGGAACGGTCTCCAAACAGGGCAACCAGTACCTCAACCCGCAACTGCCGCTCTCCCTGGCGTTCGACGGTGACAAGCTCGAGGGGACGTACTTTCCGCACAAAGCGCCGATCTCACTCTCGCGGACGGATTCGCTTCCCGCGGAGGTCCCGGTTCCCGATTTCCCCAAGGGCCCGGGTCCGCGGTGGCAGGCGAAACTCGGTGGGGCGATCTATGGGGCGGCCGAGGTCCGCGACGGCGTGGTCTACGTCGGCAGCACCAACGGAATGTTCTACGCCGTGGACGCCAAGGACGGGCGCTACCTTTGGATGTTTGTCGCGGGCCGCCCGATCCACGGCGCGGCCGCGGCTTCCGACGACGCCGTGTACTTCGTTTGCGACAACGGGTTCCTCTTCAAACTGGAACGCAAGTCGGGCAAGGAACTGTGGAGGTACGACCTCGGCGACGCGCAGTCGTCGCGCGTGCTCGTGCATCTCGAGACGCAGGAGATGGACTGGGACGTGTACGGCCCCCGCCCGTTGTTGCTGGACGGTGTGGTGTATGTCGGCGCGGGGGACGGAGGTTTTCACGCCGTGGACGCGGACAGCGGGCAGCGGAAGTGGCGCTTCGCGGCGAAACAAAAAATTCGCGGGGATGCGGTTGCTCACGGCACGAGCGTTCTTTTCGCCAGTTTCGACATGCATGCGTACGCCGTCGACCTTCGGAGTGGAACGGAGGTGTGGCGCAAGATGACCGGCGGGCCGGTCCCCACCGGGCCCGCGCTCATCGGCGACCGCCTCGTGGTCGGCAACCGCGGCAGCGCGCTAGCCGCCCTTGATCCCGCCACCGGAGAAAAGCGCTGGGTGACGATGTTCTGGGGTTCCTCGGTGGAGTCGGTGGCCGTACCGTTCGACAACTTGTTCTACATCGGTTCCTCCGACCTTCGCCGCGTCTCGGCGATCGACCCTGTCGACGGTCGGGTCATGTGGCGGACGGACGTCTTCGGCTGGGCCTGGAGTCGACCGGCGGTGACCGAGTCCACGATCTACATCGGAGCGCTGGGCAGCAGCCCGTACGAGATCCGCCATCTGGGAAGCCTGACGGCGCTCGACCGAAAAACCGGGCGGATTCAGTGGCGCTGGCCGATGCCCGACTGGTCCGGGTCGCTGGTCCACGGCTTCGCCGCCTACCCGACGGTGAACGCCGGAACCGTTTTCATCGGAGGGGTGGACGGATGCCTCTATACGTTTCCGGCTGAGTAGGGAGCGCGCTGCGCGAATCCCGCGAAGCTCGTCCCGCCAACTCGCCGATCCGATCCCGCAGCGCGCGGACACTCAGCAGCCTGTTGAGAGGAGCGTGCAATACGATGTGGTTCCGGTTTCCAACAAGACCATTCTGTCGTTCTTGGCCTGGGTCGAGGCGGCCGGCGGGGTGATCGGTATTCTACCGGCGTGGTGTTTGAGCCCTGGGCGAGAATACAAGAACGGACAATGCAGTCGGTCGCCGTGATGTTGCCGCGCAGCCCGATTTCCCCCCTTTCCCGCCGTCGCCGAAGTGGCGATCATGCCGCGACTTGTGAACCTGATCCGTGAGTATCTGGCCCTCCCTCGTACCGTACACATCCTTTGTTTGGGCACCCTCATCAACCGCGCCGGCTCTTTCGTGCTCCTGTTTCTGACCTTCTACCTTCAGGACCGACTGCAGCTCGGGGAGTTGTTTGCGACTCAGGCCATGGGCGTCTTCGGACTGGGCACGCTCCTCGCGTCGATCGTCGGTGGACACCTCGCCGACACCATCGGACGCCGCGTGGTGATGTTGGCAAGCCTTCTGGGCAGCGCCGCGGTGTTGACGGCCTTCCCCCAATTCAAGAGTCCGCCGTCGATTCTCGCGGCGGTTCTGCTGTTCGCGTTCCTCGTGGACATGTATCGCCCGGCCGTCTCCGCGATGATCTCCGACGTCGTCCCTGCCGAGAAACGCCCCCACGCCTTCGGCTTGATGTACATGGCCGTCAATCTCGGGGCGGCGATCGCCCCGCTGGTCGGCGGGATGGTGGCCACCCACGCCTTCGAGTACCTCTTCTGGGGCGACGCGGCCACCTCCGCCGTCTACGCGGTGATCATCGCCGTCACCATCTCCGAGACGCTCGTCGGCCGCCGCGGCGACCCCGCGCAGACCAGCGCGGTCCGGGAAGAACCCGTCTCCGCCATCCAGGCTTACGGTCTCATCCTTCGCCACGGGACCTTCGTGCGCTTCTGTTTGGGAACTCTCTTCCTGAGTTTCGTCTACATCCAGGCGATGTCCACGTTTCCTCTCTACCTAAAAAGTCTCTCCTTCGGACCGGAGGTCTACGGGCGAACCATTGCCCTGAACGGTCTGCTGGTTGTGCTCCTCCAGGTCCCCATGACGCATCTGGTGAGCAAGTTCAACCGCATGCGCGTGATCGTCCTGGCCGCCTTCACCACCGGCATCGGGTTTGGGTTAAACGCTTTCGCCTCCACGCCCACGGCCTTCGCACTGACCGTCGTCGTCTGGACGCTCGGGGAGTTGATGCAATCGCCGCTCACCCCCAGCATCGTCTCCGACCTCGCCCCGCCTGCGTTGCGAGCACGCTACTTCGGTCTACTCGCTATGTGCTTTTCCGGCGGCAACATGATCGCCGCACCCATCGGCGGTTGGGTTCTGGTGCGCTACGGCGGAAACTGGTTGTGGGGCGGCGCCGTCGTCGTCGCTTTGTGCAGCGCCGCGCTCTACGCGACGGTCCGCACGCGCGCCGTCGCGCCGCGCCCCAAGCCATGACTCGGCGTCGATAGGAACTTGGGCGCAGCGGGCGTTCCATCGTCTCTCGACGCCCTGCGGCGACCAAAAAACGGCCTCCATTGTCGCGCTGAAATGCGCCAAGGGAGGCATTCCCGGCTGGGGCAGACCCTGGGCCGACAGCATGGTGTTGGCGGCCAGGGATACGTCGGCCTTGCGAAGGGACCACGGTCGATGGTGGATTTCGCCGCGAAGAGTGCGCCCCCGGCCATCGACCGAGTACAGGCAATACCGCTCCGTCAGCCAGCGCGCCAATGGAGAATCCTTTCCTCCGTAGAGCGACTCCCCTGGACGATAGTTGCATGTCAGTTCGGCGCGTGAACCACTCGGCGATCGCCGGGACGCGAATTCGATCCCATCCTCGCGCCGCGTCAGGCGCAGATCGGCGAGGAAGTACGGCAGTCCGTACCAGGCGCGGGCGCAGCAAACTGCCAGACGACGAGAAGCATCCAGACTGAAAAACCACACCCCGGGTTTCGCATCCCGGGTCACATAGGTGCGGACGTTCAATTCCAGGAAGTTCGATGTGCCGGGGATGGGGGGCAGTCCGCGCAAGCGGAGGTGGCGCAGTCGGAAAGGCACCAGGGCAATCCACGCCTGGCCCTCGAACGTGTCGATGTGCAGGGAGGATGGGACCGACGCGCGGATGGATTCCACGGATATCGGCCAATGAAGGAACAACAGGTCTTCCCAGGTTTGGAGCATCGTCCACCGTCGCCGAGGAATCGGCCAGGGTCGATGGTCAAGACATCGAAGCGCCGAAGGAATCATCCCAAGCCTGCTCCGCCCAGGACCTCAAACCGCGTGGGCAAATCCCGATCGTACATTGGCAAACAATCCCTAGGGGTCTCTTCCCATGTTTCGTCGCATTTTCGTTCCAAGCAAATCTGTCCATCATTTTTGAAATTGGTGAAATCATGTGCGGTCGAAGTCCGGGGCTGGAGTTCCGGCGGCGGCGAGCTACCCTAACGCGGGGTTGAGGGTGCGTGGGAGGTGTATGGATGTCCGGGTGCCGATCGTTCCAGGATTATTTCACGGAGGATTCGGCAGGTTCCGCCGCCCGCCGGCCGACCTACCCGAGCGATCGGTCTGTATGGTCACCCTTTGTGGGTGACGACAAACCCGATTGCACTCCGCCCTCCACAGCCGGCCCCGCCCTGATGCGCGGACTCGCAACCCTGACCCTCAGCATGTGTCTGGCCTGGAGCGTGACCAGTTGCGGAGCACTCACGGCGCCGTTTCAACCCGCCGTGTACGAGGGCGACGTGCATTGCACCGTCTACATCACCGACGCCGCGGGCGCCACCGCCCACGCACCGGTCATCACGCCCGTACAACTGACCATCGAATCAAACGGAGGAATCGCCATCGACGGGGTCGAAGTCGTGGAAGGCGCCGAGGTCGTTCGTTCCATACCCACGGCCGACCTGGCCTTCGAGATCGTCGAGGTGACCCACGTCCGGCGCCGACTCACCGTCCGGTACGAACCGCGCCCGACGCTTCCGGGCATCGCCGTCGAAGGGGAACTGGTCGAGGAGTACCACTGGCGAGCACTTGGGATCGACGCCGCCGCCCAAGCGAATCTACTCATCCACGACGTTTCGGGAACCACGACCCTGGTCGCGGATTGTGGTGGTCGCCTCAACCGATCGGCGAACCCATAACGGCCGTACTTCCCTTTTTTTCGCCATTTGCTATCCTGAATTCCGACTTCGCCTAGCGGCGTAGCTCAGTTGGTTAGAGCGTGGGATTCATAACCCCAAGGTCCCCGGTTCGACCCCGGGCGCCGCTAGTCTCCAATACAGCCCTAGAATCGCGGGAAGCGTCTTGTTTTTCCGTGTTTTCTGAACGCGGCCTTTTGTCGTCACCGTCGCGGCCTGTAAATCCGTGCGTTTCGGTGCGGGCGGTTCTTGGTCAGGGCCACGATCCGCCCGCGGTCTTTTGCCCAGCGCCGCGGCGGAGAGCCGGGCCGCTGGTGCGGCCGACAGGTCATGGATAGAATGTGGCGCCGCTCCGACCGCGGCGAACCCGATAGGGGCCTGAAGCGACGATGTCCTCCACCTTAACCGAGCCCGGGGCCGCGATCCGACGGGTGCGCTGCACCTATTGCGACGCCCCCGTCGAGGTCGCCCTTCGGGCGATGTCCGTCTTCTGCCCGCACTGCAAGAAGCGCCTTGTCCTGGAGGACTTCAAGATCGACCAATACTACGCTGTCCGCGAGTTTTTCACTTGCGGCGACGTGGTCGTGGAAAAGAAGGGTCACGTCGTGGCCCCGATTCGCGCCGCGAACCTCATCGTCAAGGGAAAAGTGCAAGGCAGTGTCACGGCGCGGGGACAGGTGGAGATCAAGAAAACCGGGTCGTTCAAAGGCGAACTGCAAGCTCCCTCGCTGGTGGTCGAGGCCGGCGGCGTGCTCGACGGTTTTGTCCGCATCGGCGGTCCGCGGACCGAGGCGTCGTAGTGGGCGACGCCTGGCCGGGGCTCGGCGGGCGCGAGATGGGGGTCACGGTCCGTCGTCCTAGCGACGGCGTCTGCATTGGGCGAGGCGGGAATTGAACCCGCACGCCCCTTTCGGGGCAGGGGATTTTAAGTCCCCAGCGTCTGCCATTCCGCCACTCGCCCGATCAATGTACTATCAAATTCTTCCTATCAAATCCACTTCGTTCCGATTATAATCGAGTCGGTTCTCCGATGGATGAGAGAGAGCCGAAAAATGGCTGCGAAAAAGACACGAATCAAAATCGGGTTCCATTCAGGCACCGGCCAATACCGCAAGTTCATCAAGGGCAAGATGCACTACTTCGGGTCGGACGAAAAGACCGCGCTTGCCCGGTACAGCTTCTTCCTTGAAACGAGCCTTGTCTACAAGGCCGGGTATCGTCAATTCTGCCGCGTGGACAACGGCCACATCCTGCCGATCGGTCGCACGATCGAGGAGGCAAGACGAAACCTTGCGGTGACGAATGAAACCGAGGCCGTCCCCTCATCTCCCGCACCGTTGGCCATCGTAATCAGGAAGGTTCGAGATGTCGGCGATGCCTATTGCGAATGGCTGCACCAGCACAAACGCAGTGCCGAGTCAATCCGTGACACGGTGCGAGCCTTCCATTCGATGATATCATACCAGCCTTGCGGCGACCTTCCGATCGAACGGGTCGATAAGCACTATTTTCTCCGTTGGCGAAATTATTGCCACCATGTCGTCGAAAGCGGAACTCGGCAGCCGACGTGGGCGAACAAGCGGCTTTCCTTCGTCAAGGCGGCGTTCAAACGATGTCAGGTCGAGTGTTGGCTCAGCATTTCGGCGTTGGCGGACACGCTCAGCCCGTTGCAGACGATTAGCGGTCCGCCAACCGAAAAGGCCGTGTTTGAACCTCACGAACTACGGATGATGATCGAGGCAGCAGACCTGTGGCTCAAGACGGCGATCATGCTGGCGATCAATACCGGAATCGGCAACAGCGACCTAGGCCGGGTGAAATGGGGGCATTTCGTCAAGAAAATGATCGGCGACAAAACGGAAACACGGTTCATAATGCCTCGCGGAAAAACCTGGGGCCGACGGCGAACACCATTATGGCCGGAAACGGTCGAGGTGTTGGAACGCTGGAAGACTGGGCGAAGCCAGAAAGGATTACCGACGGGCGAAGATGGTTTAGTTTGGACCAATCGCTACGGCACGCCGATCGTGTATTCGGCTGCATCGCCCAGCAACAAGAAATCGCTCAAGCATGGCCCCGTTGCCTTGCGTGACAATCTTTCTCCCCACTTCTCAGCCTTGCTCGACTCCCTCGGACTACGCAAGCCGAATCTCGGCTTCTATTCAATTCGGCACAGCGGCTCGACTTGGGCGGCTGACTACGGCGAAGAAGATACGGCCGTTAAAGAAGGTAATCAGTTCTACCTAGGAAACGCGCCGGGCGAGGTTTGGAAGAACTACTCGCACGGCGTTCCACCATCGTTGCGGCGTACCATAAACGTCATACGAAAGGCACTATTTGAGAAAAAATAGACGGCCTTACTTGGATGGGTCGGAATCTCCGCGATCACGGCTGCCGTTAAGAGTTGTACGCCCGCGACCACGAAGATCGTTTGCCAACCTGGAATCACCAGCTTCGTCGTACGAACCTGCTCATCATTCCGTTACTCTAACGAACTCCTCGCCGGAGCTGCGACGGCGAGCTTCCCGTCACGCAGCGCCATCGAGTTTGTACTTTTCCGCAAGCTGCTCAATCATGGCGAGTCGAACATCGTGCGGTGTAATGTGCAGTCGATAGTTCCGTAAGGGGAATGGAAACTCGTGATGCGTCTGGTCATCCAGCAACCGCCCACCTAGGGCATCGCCACAGTTGCGAGTCGCCGTGGGGTCCTTGGGATCGGGGTTGTTCTTCAGTTCTCCCCACTGCTTGAAGAAGAACGGTACCTTCGCTTTCCAACATTGGTCGCGAATGCTGGTTGCCCACTCGCGCTTCATTGGACGAGCACGGTGACCGGATTCACCGCCGACGATGACCCAGTGGATTCCTCGAAGATCGAGAGTGCCAATATCTTCCAATAGCGGTTCGACCGAAAGAAAGCGAGCTTTCACGTGTGCGGCCCGAAGATGGTTGATTCGGGGGAGGCCGTGTTTGCGGTTCTCCACGCTCACGCCCCACCAAATATGCTTCTCGTCAGCCGCGAACTGAAGTTGGGAGTTGAGCATGTCCCGCATTCGCTCGGATCGCTTGGTCAACACCTGATAGGTGTGGTGGTTGGCGATCTGCATGACGCGGACTACGTCGATCACGTAATCGTCGGGTACGCCTTCATGGAACAGATCACTCATCGAGTTGACGAAGATCATCCGTGGCTTTTTCAATCGCAGCGGTTCGGGTAATTTGTGCGGAACGAGCCGAAGGTCGAACCCTTGCTCATAAGCGTTTCCGGGCACGCCGCGAAACCGTTCCGCAAAAACCCTCGCGTAGCAGTTCGCGCAACCGGGGCTAACTTCGTCGCAACCTCGCACCGGATTCCATGTCGAGTCGGTCCACTCGATCTTGGAGGGTTGGCTCATGGTGGCCTGTACACTTTCGCGTTCGACAAGAGGCCGTGGTCGTTCGGGCACACTCTCCGGGTTACTGTCCCCTTCGGTTCGCCAGAAACAGAATGAGATGAGCAGCACGCTCGCCGTTTCGCCCGACAGATTTTGCATTCGCCCCCACACTTCGAGGTGCCGTCCAAAATGGGAGCGAAGGAGCCGCGAAGCCCACCGTCGGACCGTATCGGCAGAAGGTACCGAAGCCTTGAACGTTGGGAAACTCCCTTCTCAGGTTCACGAAGGCTCTCGGAATCACGTTTCAGGATGCGATTCGGGGTTTGTAGCTGCCTGATACGGCATTACGGTCATCACTCCGAACAGTTCGAGGCAAAAGTGCGGTCGCTCGTGATCTTTGGCGAGTACCACGGCTCGGACCTCATCGGGCAGATCGTCGAGAGGAGTCTCGTCGAGCACGATGTCCTGGCCGAGTATCCAAAGGACGGAATTCCCGACAATGGCCCACCGATTCACGACTGCGGTGTAGTTAAGCGTCAGCATCTTTCCAAGCCTCCTTTTCGTTCGCTTTCCCTTCCCGTGGCCTGTGTGCCACTACATGGCACTTCCAGGTGCTTCGCTTCAAGTTCCGTCTACTTCGATCAAACGAGATGGGCCGGTGTGCGTACGGTGCAACCGGCA
>CAZYEX010000090.1:0-16012 GCA_964646605.1 uncultured Phycisphaera sp.
CACCTGGAGGAGCACGGGGTTGTCGATGAACTCAAGTTCCTGGTGGAGGTGCATGGGCTCAAGCGCGTGGTTCTGATCGCGCACCAGGGCTGCGCGTTCTACGCGACACGATTGGAACTGAAAGAGCCGCGGCTGGAACTGGTGCAGCGGGCCGACCTGGTGCGCGCCGCGGCGTTCGTGCATCACGTCACCGGACTGGACGCCATCGACGCCTACTTCGCGCGGCTCGTCGAGGGCCGCGTACGCTTCGAGGAAGTGAACGTGTGAGCGCAGCCCGCGGACAAGGGCCTCGACGAGGACAGTGCATAAACGCGAGGGGGTCTGCGCCCCTACGATTCGAGCAACCACTCGACGACGGGGCGGGAAACGGCGTCGAATTCGTATTCGCGGAGGTGCCCCTTGGACACCCACCGAATTTCGGCGTAATCGAAGGGCTGCGCTTCGCCGTGCAGGAGGCCGCAAAAGAAATAGCGCATCTCCGTCTCGCATCCGTCGAGATCGGTGACCACCGGCGGCTGCCCCACGACGGTCTCGACCTGGATTCCAAGTTGCTCGAAGGCGACGCGCCTCATGGCCGCTTCCGCCGGCTCCTCAGGAGTCGCCTCTCCGCGGGGGAATCGCCAAAGACGCGGGGCGTCGGCTTCGCTCCGTGGCAGTACGATCAGGATGTTGTTGTCGTGTCGTTCGATGATCCCCGCGGTGACAAGCGGTCGTCGCCGTCGTGGAACGCTCATCGCGTTTGAGGAGAATCCGCGGACGGGCTCGGGGCCTGCGCCGCGTCGCCGATGAGATAAATGCGGTTCTTGCCCGCCCGCTTGGCCGACAGGAGGGCCTCGTCGGCGCGTTTCAACAAAGCGTCCGCCGAATCGCCGTCCCAGGGAAACGTCGCCAGTCCGCCGCTGAGGGTCAGCGTCCCCTGACCACCCGGGCCGAGTCGGGGGAACTGCTGCCGCGAAAGTGCCTCTCGAACGCGAGTGAGAACCGCGAGGGCGCAGTCCGGGTGCTTCGACCCCGCTGCACGCGGACCCTGCGGATCCCAGAAGACGACGGCGAACTCATCCCCGCCGTATCGCGCCACCACGTCCTGCTCGCGACAGTGCTTGCGGAAGAGTTCGCCGGTTACGCGGATGATTTCGTCGCCCGCGTCGTGTCCGAAGCGGTCGTTGTAGCCCTTGAAGTCGTCGAGGTCGAAGAGCAGCACGGTGACCGGATGGCGCTCCGCCGCCGAGCGAGCCAGAATGTCGGACAACCGTTCGAGGAGATACCGGCGGTTAAACAGCCCGCTGCACTCGTCGGTCACGGCCAGACGCCCGAGCTGACGCTGCGTGGATGCCGCCGCGAGAACGTGGCCGATCACGCGGGAATAATGTTCGAGCTTCTGTGCGTCGGCCAAGGTGTACGCAGCCCCCGCACGGTCGCCGACAATCAGTTGTCCGATCACGCCGCTTGCGCCCTGAAGTGCGGCGCTAAGCGCCGGTCGCGTCACCGGTTGCCCATCCGTCGCCGCCGCGCCCTGAACGACCACCGAGGCGCCGCTCGCGCCGAGCGCGAATCGAATCAGCGCCGCCGTTTTTTCCAGCAGCGCCATCGGTCGCTCGCCCATGACCGCGAGAACACCGGACAAACGCTCCAGCTCCTCCATCGAAGCCGCGGGTGCGGCAGCGACCACGGCATTCAACTCCGCGCATCCTAATGCCGCATCGACCTCTTGATCGCCCGGCGGACAAATCAGATAGTCGTTGGCGTCACCACCCTGGAGGATCTGCCGGGCGATCGGTTCGGCGTCCGGCGGGCAACAGAGGACGATCTTCGTCCTCTTCCCCGCGGCCTGGCGCAGTCCTCCGATCGCCTTGTCCATTTGGGCGTCGGCCCCATCGACGAACGCCAACACGGCCTGGGCGGGCTCACGACACAAATCGGCGATCCCCGACAGGAACGTCTCCGCGCGGGCGATATCCCAACCCGCCCGCCGCTCTCGAAATCGCTCGATCCACGACGTGCCGGCGCCGTTGCACCGTCCGACGATCAGTAGCCGATTGCCGCGCAGAGCATCGACTATGGGAGATGGAACGGTCATGGTGCGACTCGCGGCGTGGGCAGTAACGTGGGACTCGATGCCGCCGAATACGGCGTGGGGGCCAGCGATGAGATGTCGTCGGCCATCAAGGCCGCCAGTTCCTCCTCGGTAAGAAGGGGCTCATAGTCCGACAAACTTCTTGCCGCCGAGGCGTGCGGTTCGGTCTGGGAATACGGCGCAGTGCGAACCGGAGGCGCGACTCGCGGCGGACCCTCGCCATACCGTAACCAAGGAACGCGAACCCCCGTCGTCGGCGCCGACTCTGCCTCGTCCGTGAAATCCTCATCGCCCTCCGTCTCCGGCGATAAGGGGGGTTGGGGCTCTTCCGAAACGGCGACCTCCGGATTCACCGGCGAGACGGCCTCGACCGGCGGACCGGTCACCGCGGACGGCGTGGGGTGCTGCGGGGCACGAACCGGTTCGCCGAAGGCATCGAGCGTCAACCGTCCGCGTGCTCCGCGTTCGACGGCTTCGGCGATACGCCGCTCCGACGCCGCGCTGCCATACACATATACCTCGGTCCCTCGTGCCCACCGCGCCAGCAGCGAGAAAAACTCCATCTCCGAAGGCGCTACGGCGTCCAACTCCACCACCACCATCGCGGGCGGTTCCGTATCTCGCCGCAAAGCTCGCGCCAGGGCGCGATACACGTCCTCGAACGTTTCCACCTCGAAGGACCGACGGGCGAGCGCTTCGTCGAACGGAACCGTCTCGCGGTCGCCGGACCGACGGGGAGAACGGACATGCAGCAGTCGAGGGGACACGGAACTCACAGAGGCGCACACGACCCAGCCGGTCGGCACAGTGCACGGTGCTCATGTGCGAAACCGCCTTTCCCCTTACTCTAGCGGTTTCCGGCGACCGCGTCAACGCGAGGACACTGGGCTGCCCCGAAACCTGCCGGCGGTCGCGGCAGCCCAAAAAAGCCCGCGAACTTGATGAGCCGGATTCGATGCCTACAATAACACACCCTCGACCCGACCGGGCGGTGGGGCGGGTCCGGCGGCGTGGAGAGTGTACGAGCCTGCCCGACCCGGCGGCTTTCGAGAACGACATCCAAAGGCATCCCGCGTGTCCGAGGAGAGCACGAAGACACCTGAGGTCCCCCCCGAACCGCCGCGTGCGGCGTCGCGGAACGGGCCCCCGCGCGTCGAGCGCTACTTCCGGGCCATGGCCAAGCACGCCGCTTCGGACCTGCACTTCAAGGCCGACACCCCCGCCAAGTTCCGACTCAAAGGCGCGATTCGCAACATCGAAGCCTCCCCCCTGACCCACGAGGCCATCGAGTCCATGATGTTCGAAATCATGGATGAGCGCCAGATCGCCCTTTTTCGCTCCAAGGGGTCCATCGACTTCGCCTACCAACTACCTGGGGCCGACCGCTTCCGCATTAACGTGTTCCGCCAGCGCGGGCGGACCTCCATGGCCACCCGGCGAGTGCCCAAGGACATCCTTGGTTTCAAGGAACTCAATCTTCCCGCGTCCATCGCCGACCTGTGCAAGCTCCACCAGGGGTTGATCCTGCTGGCCGGGATCACGGGCAGCGGCAAGAGCACGACGATCGCGGCCATGCTCGAGGAGATCAACCGCACCCGGGCGTGCCACATCATGACCATCGAGGACCCCATCGAGTTCCTCTACGAGGACAAGCTGGCCTTCGTGAATCAACGGGAAATCGGGCTGGACGTGGACAACTACCACGACGCCCTCAAGTACATGATGCGTGAGGACCCCGACGTGGTGCTCATCGGCGAGTTGCGCGACCAGGAAACCTACAGCGCCGCCCTGGCCGCCGCCGAAACCGGGCATCTGGTGTTCGGAACCATCCACTCCTCCAGCGCCGCCAACACCATCGGACGAATTCTCGAGCTTTTCCCGGAGCAGGCCCGGGCCCTGGTCCGAAGCTCCCTGGTTTTCAACTTGCAGGCCATTATCTGCATGAAATTGCTCCCCGGCGTCCGGGCCGACCTTCCCCGCCTCCCGGCGTGCGAGATCATGATTTGCAACAGCACCATCCGCAAGCTGATCGCCGACGGGCGGGACAACGAGGTGACCTCGGTGATTCGCAATTCCCCGCATGAGGGTATGATGGACTTTACGGACACCATCCGGCAGCTTGTGGACCGGGAGTTGATTACCGCCAAGACGGCCTACGCGGCGGCTCCCAACCCGGATGAGTTAAAGATGCGGCTCAAGGGAATTTCCGTCACGGGAGGCGGGATCATTGGTTAAACCGCGAACAAACACAAATCCGTTACCGTACGAGAACGCATAATGGTCTATTCTTTGATCGCGGCAGGGTTGATCCCCGCCGCCGACGGTTACATCAACCTTGTCAAAGTCGGCGTTGCCGTCGTCCTGCTCCTGGGCTGGGCGGCCGCGGCGCAGTGGATCGACCGCGACACCGACGTGGTCAAGACCAAACGCGAGCAGTGGAACATGATTGTCCTCGCCGGAGGCGCCGTCGCCTACCTCGTCTATTTCATCCCCCCTTGGTCCGGCGGGTTGTTCATGCTGGGGACCACGTTTTGGCTTTTGATAGCGGGCGGGTCGATGCTCGCCTATTTGGTTCACCGCAACTCGCGCGTGGTCCCCGACGCCCGGATCTTTACCCCAGGGCACGTCAAGCGTCTTTTCACCCGCGGCGCTGACCGCAAGGTGACCAGCGAAAAGGGGCTGCGGGTCCGTATTTCCGACCACGCCGGAAAGTTCGTCGAATCCCCGCGAGACGCCGATGAGGCCAAGTCCTTCAACGCCGCCCAGGACTTCCTGTACGACTCCCTGTGGAAACGCGCCGCGGACGTCGAAATGGTCGGAGGCAAGGAGGGCTATCGCGTGCTCTATCGCATCGACGGCGTGGCCATCGAGAAGCCCGACGGCCTGTCCCCCGAAGACGCCGAACGCCTCATTCGCTATTTCAAGAAACTGGCGGGACTCAACGTCGAAGAAATCCGTCGGCCTCAGACCGGCAAGATGCAGGCCGCACTCCTCAGCCAAGCCGGTGACGCACCCAGAACCGAAGTCCGAACCTCGGGAACGACGGCGGGCGAACGCCTCAGCCTGCACACCCAGAGCGGTCCGACGCTCATGCGCTTCCACGATCTGGGTCTGGCCGCCCCGCGCCAGGAGGTGCTCAAGCAATGCCTGGGCAAGTCCAGCGGGATCCTCCTGGTCACGGCGCCCCCGCGCCACGGAATGACCACCACCCAATACGCGATCCTTCGCAGCCACGACGCCTACATGAACAACATCCACGCCCTGGAGCGGCGAAAGCTCCTGGACCTGGACAACATCACCCAGCAGATTTACGAAGGGGCCAACACCGACGTCAACTACGCACGGATGCTGCAGTCCGTCCTCCGCCGCGAGCCGGACATCGTCATGGTCGGGGAGTGCGAAGACCGCGACACAGCCAAGATCGCCGCCCGCGCCGCGGCTGACGACCGCAAGATCTACCTCGGCTTGCACGCCAAGGACACCTTCGACGCCCTGGCCAAGCTCGTCACCATGGTGGAGGACGGGGCCATGATCGCCAAGGCCTTGCTGGGCATCACCAACCAGCGCCTGGTTCGGGTGTTGTGCAAGGACTGCCGCGAGGCCTTCCAGCCCGACGCCGCAACGCTCAAGAAGTTGAATATCCCCGCGGACAAGATCGAAAAATTCTATCGTCCCCCGACGGAGCAGAAACTGAACAAGCGCGGCAAGCCCATCGTTTGCGCCACGTGCCAGGGGACCGGATACGTCGGGCGAACCGGGATCTTTGAAGTTCTGGCCGTCGATGCGGCCGTGGCAAAGCTCATCGCCGAGGGCAGCGCCATCGAAAAAATCAAGGGCCAGTGCCGAAAAAACAAGATGTACTATCTTCAGGAAGAAGCCCTGCTCAAAGTCATCGACGGGACCACCAGCATGAACGAGGTGCTCCGTTGTCTGGGCGGCGGCGACAAGTCCAACGGAGGTTGAGGTCATGATCCTATTGCTCCTTTTCGTCGCGTTGATATTCGCCATCGCCCTGACGCAGGCGAAACAGGGCTTTTTCAGCGCCTTGATCATGAGCGTTTTGACCATCTGCTGTTGCGCCGTTGCGGTTTGCATGCACGAATGGCTCGCGGTGACGTACCTGGCCGAGTATTGGAAACCTGACTTCGCCCATCCCCTCGCCCTCGGGGTGACCTTCGCCGTTCCGTTGTTGGTTCTGCGACTTGTTTTCGACCGCCTCATCCGTCGCCAGTGCCTCCTACCGGCATGGGTTGATCGAGCCGGCGGCGGAGTCTGCGGCATCATTACCGCGCAGATCATGGTGGGCATGATGGCCCTCTGTGTGGGCATGATTCCCTTCGGCGGGTCGGTGATGGGCTACGAGCGGGTGCCGGTGGTCCGGCGCGGCGCCGCAGGCGTGGACGCTTCGAAAATCAAGGCCGATGCGCCGGAGCGCGAGGTCTGGCTCATGCCTGACCGCTTCGCGGCCGCGACGGCCTCCTTGCTTTCCGGCGGAATTTTCAGCGGGCAGCGAAGTTTCTATGCCGACAACCCCGACCTCGTCCGCGCCTCCGGTTGGGTGAATTCAGCCCCGTTGGGTGTCTCGCGATACGCAAAACCCAAGTCCATCCACATTGCCGGGACGGAACCCGTGCAGTTCCTCTACACGCAGACGACCGGTTCGGAGAAGGATCGAATCCCCTCCACCTATGAAGTCCTGGACGGCAAGGATGTCAAGAGCGACCGCGAGTTGAAGGCCGTCCGCGTGGCCCTGCTCCCGGGCGCCAAGGACGAGCGCAAATCGCATATGTTCTCCCTCCGGCAGTTTCGTCTCGTGGGGCGCTCCCCGGTGGGCGGGCTGATCGAGCAGTTCGCTCCTATCGCCATCCAGCAGGCCGATGCCTCTCAGCCTACCAACCGGCACATTCGATTCATCAAGGATCGCGCGGCCAACGTTCCCGTGGTGGATGAGGTCTTCTCGCCGCGCAGTGAAGAAAGTGTCGTCGAGGTCGTCTTCGAGCTTCCCAAGGGATTCGAGCCCAGCTTCGTCGAATACAAGCGCGGCTCGCGGGCCGCGTTTCCGTCGGAGGGCGCCTCACCCCCGAAAGAGGCGGCGAAACCGCCCAAGGACGCCGGTGCCGCGACGGACGCGAGCGCTGCCCCTCCCACCAGCGGAACAACTCCGAGTCGCCGTCGAGCGACGGGCGGCGACCAACCCGCCGCCGGCTCGCAAACCGCCGGGGCCGTGCCGCCCACCGAGAAGGGCGGCAACATCCGAGGCTTGACCGCCCAAGCCGGCAAGTCGTTTTTCGGTGACCAACTGCCCATGGAGATGAAGTCCTATCGGCGAATCGGCGATTCCGAGGTGTCACGCGGGGTCATGCTTCACGGCCACTTGGCCGGCGAGGTCGAGCAGCAGGGGGCGGGCACGGATGCCGCGGTCTCACGCTTTGACGTGCCCGAAGGCAAGCGCCTGCTGCACCTGAACACGGGACATCTGCAAGCGCGAAGCGGACTGGGACGGTCGATCTCCTTCGCCGTGGGGACCCTCCAGAACTACACCGTCATCGACGACCGCGGCAATGCGTTCCCGTTGGTCGGCAAGTACGCGATCGCCAACGTTGCAAATACGCGGATGGTCGAAGTGCAATACCGCGGCGAGGACGAGCGCGGTTCCATCGGCGGGGCCCTGGGAAAGTTCGACCGCATCAAGGACGATCATCTCAAGGGCGATTATCAGCTGGTGATGCTCTTCCTGGTGGATCCGGGCGTCAAAATTGCCGCTTTCAGCACCGGCGGTGACGCTTCGCGCCGTGACGACCTGACCGGGGAGAACCTCGAAGCCCCGCGCTAAATGCCCGAATCCCCTGGCCACAGGAAAAGGGCCCCGTCGTCCGAACCGATAAGTCGGTGGGATTTCGACACCACCCCCAACGGGTTTTCCGAATCGCGTGAGCAAGAGTCCGGTTGTCGTACGTGAGATGGATGTTTCGCTGGCCGGACGCGCCGCGGCCCTCGACGGGCTGCGCATCGCGCACATTTCGGATTTGCACTTTCGTCGATGGAATCGTGTCACCCAAGCCCTTCAGGATCATCTGGTCGCCCTCGACTACGATCTGCTCGCCATCACCGGCGATTTCTCGAGTTTTCGGCGTCGTTGGCGGCGAGGTGCGGTCCTTACCGAAAAGCTGTTGGCGCCGGTGGCGTCCAAGGGCCCGATCTTTGCGGTCTTGGGAAACCATGATGATCCGCGAATCGCCGACGTCGCCGGATTGCCTCTGACCTTCCTTTGCAACCAACACCGGGTTGTGAGTTTTCGATCCCATTCGTTCATCATCGCGGGGGTCGACCAGTCCTCGGGAAGCGCGGAGCGATTGGACCTCGCCCTTCCTGAATCGGGGTCGAACCTGCCCACGATCCTGCTCGCGCACTATCCGTCGACGATCTTCCGCCTTCCGTCGGATGGCGTGGACCTTGTATTATCGGGCCATACGCACGGTGGACAGATTCGTTTTCCGGGAATCGGTTGCTTGTGGTCCAACGACGCGATCCCGCGGCGGATGTCCCGCGGGCTACACGTCGTAGACGAAATCCCGATCCACGTTTCAGCCGGAATCGGCGTTTCGTTGCCGCTTTACATCCGGATCCACTGCCCGCCGGAGATCGGGCTGCTGACCCTCCGGTCGTCGGTCCTGAGGGTGCGGGTTGGCCCACCGATCCGGCAACCGGCGATTCCCCAGTTTGAAACGGTTTGACAGTACATTTTGGCACCGATACATTAACCTGAGGTTCGGTGGCTTTGGCGGACGCGCTTTTCATAAGATAGGCGTTGTCGATGGTCGCCATTATTCGGTATTCCAATTTTTCGCGTGTTGCCCAAACTCCGAACCGCCAAAGGGGCCTGATCGGACGGGTCGTTCATCGAGTGGTGCGTTTGGGGCTTGGATAACGAGCGATCGCTGAATCGTTGAGGTTCTCGGCGCTATTCCACGCCCGTTGTACCTACTCGACCGCGCCGGCCAGGCGATTGCTCGGAACGTCGTCGGCGTTCCGCAGTCGGCGACACCTTCCTTGGGGTTGGGTGGGCGATGGCGGTCGACATCCCGAACTATCGGGTCGTTGAAAAACTCGGCGTCGGCGCGCAAACGCGTGTCTTCCGGGCCCGGGACATGCGCACGGGGCGAGACTACACGATCAAGATCGTCAAGATCGTCAAGCCCGAGGACGCGAGCTTCATCGAACTGCTCAAGGCCGAGTATGCGATCGGCTCCAGCATTGACCACCCGGTGATCCGCAAGGTCTACGAGTTGCGTTTCCTTCGACAACGGCTTCGGGTGCGCGGGGCGATTCTGTTTCTGGAATACGTCAACGGCGCCGCCCTTGGGGACAAGGAGTTTCGCCCGACGCTGGACGAGACGCTTCGCATCTTTGGAGAGTCGGCTAGGGGTCTGCACGCGATGCACTTGGCGGGATGGGTTCACGCCGATCTGAAGCCCAACAACATTCTGGTTTCGCAAGACGGGGCGGTGAAGATCATCGACCTGGGTCAGAGCGCCCGGATCCACGAGGCCAAGGTTCGCGTGCAGGGCACCATCGACTACATGGCCCCGGAGCAAGGTCAGCGGGGGACGCTGGACCAACGCACCGACGTATTCGGGTTGGGGGCGACACTGCACCGCGTGGTCACGGGCAAGGTCGTGGCTACGGAAATGAACCAGACGGTCTCCATGCACTCGCAGAGCAATGTAGGCCGGCGGATCGACCAAGTGCGGGAGTCGGCGGTCCGCGAGCTGCCGACGTGCATTTCGAGATTGATCGACGACTGCTGCCAATCGGAGCCCGCGGCGCGGATTGCGGACATGCCGGGGCTGATCGAACGGATCGAGCTGGCCCGAGTGATTCTGGCGAGCCGTCCGGAGAGCGAGTCGGCGACGGTTCTCCCTGAGGAGGCCCCACGTACCGCATGGACCACCGAGCCCCAGGATGTGGGCATCGACCCCGTGGCCGAGGGTTTGGGGCTGACGGCCCTTTCTGATGACGACGACGACACGGATGTCGAGGATTTGAAGTTCGATTAGGGCGCCGGGCGAAGTCACACTGCTGCCCAAGCCGGGCGAGATGGTCAATCCCCGTCCCGTGGTGCGTGCCAACACTGCGGCACTTTGCAGGTCCGTGTTTGACGAGTCCACGTTCTGAGGGTCCACAAGGGCAAGGCGGGAGTTGGGTTCGATTTCGCAAAAACGGGCGAAAAGGAACGGAAACAAAGCCATGTTGGACGACGGAAACCGCGTTCTTGACGGCGGGCGGGGGGAGAATGGGTTCGCTTTGTTGAAATCATTTTCTGATTTCGAGGCACGGAGGCCAGTTACCGAATTACCAATGACTCATTACCAATTACCAGAGCCGAACGACCAGTAACAAGCGGCCCGGAATCGCAACTCCGCGGTCCGCATTTCGCGCTCCGGTGTCCGCTTCCCACCGTCCGTTATGGGCAGCGAACCGGGAACGGAAACTTCGTTGGAATAACTTGGGGGGTGATCGGTGGGGGGGTGATCGCGGAGCGATCATCCAGAGAGTAGAGGGAGGAAAAGAGAAAGTAGACAAATCAAGGTGGGGCGAGGGGCGCAGGATTGTCGGTTGGCGATTTGCGATCCTTGACACTGTGCGTCAAGGACAGGTTGTCGATTGAGAAAAGGCCGGGGCGTCGGAAGGGCGAAACGCCCCCTGGGCCTTACAATTCTCGCGAACTTTGGGCAGAGACCATAGGAAGGCACTGGCGGGCGAGGCGCCAGTGGCACCCGATTGCGCTCCACCCTCGGCTACAACCCATGGCCCCGATGGGGCGAAAAGGGCTTCGCGTCGTCGGGGTAACGCGGGACGTCACCCACGAGGGGTGAGTGAAGAAACGTCACCCACGGCCCGGCGCGTCGTCGAGGGCGACGCTTTGGGGACGGCGCTCCCTGTTCGGTCGCGTCGTCGGGGTGACGCTACAGACGGTGTAGCAGAGGAGCTTGTAGGCGAGCTTGGCGGCTAGGAACTCTGTGACGGCTTGGCCGGGGATGGGCATGACCTCGACGACGTCGGCGGCGACGATGGTTCTTTCTGCGGCGACACGGCGGAGGAGGCCGGTGACCTGGTACCAATCCAGACCGCCGGGTTCGGGGGTTCCGGTTCCGGGGGCGTAGGCGGGGTCGAAGCCGTCGATTTCGATTGTGACGTAGACCGTGTCACCGAGGGCGTCGAGGACGCGGTCCGTCCAGGTGTCGTCCGTATGGCACTGTCGGGCGGAGACGATGGAGACAAAGTTCGAAGTTCGAAGTTCGAAGTTCGAAGAACGGCGGGTTGAGACGGTTCGCCGGCCGGTCTTTTTTTGAACTTTGGACTTTGAACTTTGAACTTCGTTTGGCCCCTCGCTGGCCCTTGACGCTTCGCGTAAAGGGGAGCCGCTCGGGGTTCGGTTCGCGTCGTTGAGGAAACGATGCTCTTCGAGGGAGACGTTGCGGATTCCGACGGATACGACGCGGGCGCCGAGGTCGAGCACGCGGCGCATGACGCAGGCGTGGGAGTGCGGCGTCCCTTCCCACTCCTGGCGCAGGTCTAGATGGGCGTCGATCTGAAGGACGGACAGTTTCTTGTGCCGGGTCATGACGGCGCGGACCAGGCCGGAGGTGATGCTGTGTTCGCCGCCCAAGCCGATGAGGAACTTCCCGTCGCGGACGATCTTTCGCGCGGCGGCGAAGATGTCGTCGTGCATGGCCGCCGGACCGGCCATGTTGGGCATCAACGGGTCGAGCGTCGCGATGCCGGACTTGTGGCACTCGGTCTCCAGCTCTTCATCGAAGAGTTCCACGTTCTGTGAGGCGTGGATGATCGCGGCCGGACCGTTGCGCGTGCCGACCTGGAAGCTGGCGGTCGAATCGTAGGGGATGGGCAAGACGGCGAACCGGGCCGCAGCGTAGTCGCTGTAGCGTTTCGGGAGTCCGAGGAAGTTGTGCGGGAGGGTGGTCATGTCTGTCCGTACCCATACGTCGCCGACGAATCTTCGGCGATTCTAGCGATCGGTCGCCTCCCGCACGACGCCGGGACCAGGGACGAAGATCGCCTCGGCCTTGGGGTAGTCGACCGTGACGCAAAAATGGCGAAGGATGTTCCCGCCGACGGCTCCCTCGATCCGCTTGTCCATCCATTGAGACATATATTGATGGAAGTTGGCGTCCTTGCGCCGTGTAAACCACACCGGTCCCACGGAAAAACCCGCGATCGTTACGCGAGGCACGCGGATCATGGCCTCGCCGGTGGTCGATTCCGCGTCTTCGAGCAGCGGCCAGTCGGGGCGCGCCGCCCGCCATGAGTCGAACACTTTTGTGGTAATGAAGCTCGTCGCTCGCTGGGGAGGCTGCGTCTCGCCGAGTTCCATGATCGCCGATTTTGTCAGCGTGGTCATCGCCCCGGTGTCGAAGAGCATGTCCAGCGGCGCTTCGTCCACCTCGATCTCGATTCGCGGGAAATTTTTCTGCCGCACCCCCTGCCCGTTCTGCTTGAATCCGAGCTTGACGGTTCGATTCGTCGCCGGTGGAGCGGGTAGAGACCCGGCCTCGAGAACCAAACGGCCTTGAAGATAGTCGAACGTCCAAACCCGGTCCGCGAACCACGCTTGCCCTAACAACCCATCCGCGTCGCCGAAGGGCATCGGCTCTTGCTTCGGGGGCTGAAAGACCGGCATTCGTCCGCCGAACGACGCCACGCTCGGAATACGATGTGCGTCCATTAGCGGCGGAAGCGCCGCCAGTCGCAGTTCACCGTCCTCGTCCATCGACGATTCGATCGAAAGCCCCAGGCGTTTTGCAGCGCTCTCCAGCACAAACGTGCCGCCGCCGGTGTCGGTGTAGAAGCGCAGCTTCTGTCCGTCCGCGGTTTGCGGCGCCACGAAAATCCGATCGTTGACGAACTCGGCGGGAAGCACCTGTCCGGCGACCGACCGGCCCAGGTTGAGCAAAACGAGCGCAGCGCCCAACACGGAGCGCGGGGGCAGGCCGAGGAAATTGTTGGGCAGTGTCGTCATCCTAGCAGTGAGTCGCGCACGACGGTTGACAAGGACGTGGCACCAAGGCGCCACCCACAAGGGGTGGCGCTACATAGGCTTGGGTGCCTCCCGTGACTGTTGGGCCGCGTTGCGGAGAGTCTGGGTCATTTCGTCCAGCCGGGTGAACAGGCGACGATGGCGACGCGGTTTGCATCGGACCAGGGCGTATTGGGCGATGAGCGGGAAGGTGATCGAGGCGCAGGAATAGACCACGACGTTGTTCACGTGGGCGTCTTTGAGCTTCCCCCAACTTCGGGCTTCGCCGGGTGTTGCGCCGGAGAGGCCGCCCCAATGCGGGGCGTCGGTGGTCAGTTGCAAGAAGTAATCGTGTCCGCCCTTGCTGCGGTCGTTGAGAATCTGGTGCAAGGTCGGCTGGGTTTGGAGGTAGAAATTCTTGGGCGAGCCGCCGCCGATTTCGACCACGCCGTTCAGCTGGGCGTCGCGGACGATGGCGGCTGTCTCGATCACGTCGAGCACCGGGTTGAGCATGACCGGGGCGTCGAACAAATGAGGGACGATCAGATTCATGCCGATCGACGAATCGCCGGGTGACGACGTGTAGATGGGCACGTCGTACTTCGCGGCTGCGGCGACCATGGACTTTTCCGGATGCGGTGAGTTCTCCCACAGCTCACGACCCATGTGCTGGTGAAGGCGAGCGGTGGAGAAGGGTTTGGACAAGTCGAAGCCTTTAATAAGTTCGAGGACCTTGTTGTCCGTGGCCATCAAGGTGTCCTCTTCACCGATGAAGACATCGTAGATTCGGGCGACGCCGTCCTCGGCCAAGGCGTTGTCGTCCACATCGGGGTGACCTTGGACCATGGGCATCCCGTAGGCGAGGTGCAAGTCGTGGTAGAGATTGGCCCCGGTGGAGATAAGGAAGTCGATGAAGCCGTGTTCGATGAGGGAACTTAGGGCTCCACCGATTCCGATGGGCGTCATGGCCCCAGCGAGGGTGACCGCGACGGTGGCGTCGGCGTCGAGCATTTTTTTGTAGAGCTGGGCCCCCTCGGCGAGCTTTCGGCCGTTGAATCCGCTGTGGGCGTAGCAGTGGTCGATGAGGTCGGCGACGGCTTCGTTGCCCCTTAGGCGAAGCGGTTCAATGGGCGGGGCGTCGAGCCAGGCCGCGTGGCCGGGCGTGGAGTGTTCGTGCCGTTTGCCTTCGCAGGGATGCATAACGTCAAACGCCGAAACGCCGAAACACGGAAACGCAGAAACGGCGAGAAGCCACGAATGGAACGTGTACGGTCGACATTTCGGTGTTTCGACTTTTCGGCTTTTCGGCGTTTAGTAGGGGATCAACACGGCTGCGGCGACGCAGGTCGTCCAGCGTCCGTTCTTGTCGCCCTCCACGGTTTGGACCACGGCCTTGGTTTTCACCACCAGCCCGTGGGCTTTGTAGATGTTTTTTCGTTCGTTGTAGGCGGTGTTCGGGTCGAGGTCGATGCCCTGGGTGGTGGCTAGCATGGTGGCGGCCATGTCCTCGACGTAGTCGCTGCACGACTTCTGCGTCATGCCGAAGCCGTGATGCTCGGCGATGTAGCCGTGGAGGTCCTTACTGGAGGGCAGGGCCAGGCCGATCCCCGCGCAAGCCAAGCGGTTGGGCTCGTCGGTTCGACACTCGGCCAGGACGGTAAAGACGATCTGCCCAGCGGACAGCTTTCTTAGGCCTTGTTCGCGGGTGATCACCTTGCAGTTGGGGGGGCAGATGCTGCTGACCCGCACCAGGTTGAAGCCGGCGATGCCCGCGTCGCGCAGGGCCTCCTCGAAGGATTGAAGGTTGTTCCGGTGCTTGCCGGTTCCCTTCGTGAAAAACATCGACTTGGGAACAAAGGAGACATCCAAGGCTCGGTTCTCCGCAAACGACCACGCCGATCGAACACCACGCCGCGGCGGATTGTAGCCGGTGGTCTTCGAGCCGCAAGGGGCTATTCGTCGACCATGTGAAGTTCGTGGGCGCCGATGTCGACGGCCGAGCCGTAGGTGCGGCCTTCGGGGGCCAGGAGCCGTGTTTGGTCACCTATTGTTTCGTGGCGGGGCTTGGGGGGCGTCCCACGGGGCGAGCGGTTACGGGGCGGCGGAGGCGTTGTTCGATTCGGGCGAGGAAGCTCTTGCTTCCGATGGGCCGGCCGGTGTGCGTTTGGAGGCGGATGCGATCCGCGTCCTCGTCGGCGAGTTCACGGAGTTCGTCGCGCCAGCGCTGCGATGTCCACTCCGCCCGCCAGGCCGCGAGGTCCAGGAGCCGGCCCCCGTCCGACTCGCCGACGTGGGCCGCGGCGCTCGACCAAGCGTAACGCCATGGCACTCGCACCATCTTTGCTCGCACCGGATTTCGCTCCACGTAGCAGATCGCGCGCCACACGTGAACCTCATCGAGGGCGCAGGAATAGAAACGATTTTGCCACAGATGTCCGCTGCGGCCGTGGCGGCGGTTGACGTGTTGCGTGTATCGGAAGTTGGTTCGTCCCACGGCCTGAGCGAGCGAGTCCTCGCCCGCGGGCACGCCCACGAGGTGCACGTGATTGGGCATCAAGCAGTAGGCCCAGATCGTCAACCCGAACCGCTTCGCGTGCTCGCCGAGGAACTCCAGATAGCGCCGTCGATCCTCATCGTCGAAGAACACGGCCTGGCGGTTGTTCCCCCGCTGGGTGACATGATGCGGCACTTCCGGCATCACGATCCGCGCGACCCTGGGCATGCCGCCATCCTACCCCGCCCGCGCGAATCCTACAAATAATAGGTGACAGTCCCGAATGGCATGAAGCTATCGGGCATGCTGGTCTCCATGTTGGCGGTAGTAAGATCGGGGCTGTTGGAGGAGGCTGAATTCTTTGGGTCTTCGTTTTCGTCGTCTCGGTTCGACGCGGTCGGGACGG
>CAZYEX010000091.1:0-15547 GCA_964646605.1 uncultured Phycisphaera sp.
GTCCCGACGATCCGCGACTTGGTATCCTTGCTTCATGGTGGTGGCTCCTTAAAGAATTCACAACCCTACCCGCCTACACAACGGATAGGATCGAGCCGCCACCATCTTTTTCAACCTTCAACTACGAACGGGACATGCTCCAAGCGCGAGACAATCAAGAAGGGGGAACATCAGCGCGAGGCGGAACGCGCCATGCGCGGACGCTCGCGCTAAGGTCGATCTCGAAAGCCAAACCCGCCGCGCCGAGCAGTTAAAAAAGAGCGCCGCTCGCGCGACACCGATATCGCACGAGCGGCGCTGAGGTTTCAGCCGTCAAGAGTCGTTTACTCGACGATGATCTCCACCACGATGGTCATCTGGAATTGGTCCCCAGCCTGGTCCGGATCCCGCATAGCGTAGGTATCCACGGTAAAGCCTTGGGTAAGGCTCTCGAACGAGAGCGTCTTGAAGTAGTCCATGTGGTGCCCGATCAGGTTCTGGAACTGACACTCGCCGCAGACCGTTCCCCGGCAGTCGTCGTCGGTGACGCAGGTCGCCCCGTTGTTCGGGCCGCCGCTGCACACCGTGCCGAAGCAGACGCCGGTTTCGACTCTGCAGCAATCCGCCGGACCCGTCCCGCAGGAGGCGCCGTCATTGGGTCCTCCCGCGCAAAGCGGTCCCTCGGCCGGGCAATCGTCGAACTCCAAGACCTTTCCGTAAATCAGGATGCCCTGACCCGGGCGGAGCGCAAACGTCCGTTCGTTGTCAAGTTTTCCGTCGCCGGTCGGGAGACAGAACACCAATTGGTCAAACGGCGGGGGAAGGAAGGAGTAGCTAAAGCAGGCGTTGCAGAAGCCGTTGGTGCATTGTCCGGGAATGACCTCTCTCACGCCGTCGGCATCTGTGTCCAAGAGGAGGTTCGCGCAGCCGCTGTCGTCCGCGCAGAACCCCAGGGCATCGGAACCAAACACGACATGGTCGCCTTCCCTGAGAATGCACTCCTGTGTGATGTGGCCGCCGCATTCACTCTCAAACACGCCCGGCGGCTCGCAGTCGTCCCGTGTGGTCGTAAGCGGCGGGGCCCAGAGCGTGCCAGGGAACGTCTCATTCGACTTCTGGGCGCCAAACTGCCAGCTCAGGTCGTTTGTATCGCCGCCTTGGTCACGATCCAGGATCAGCTCGACGAAGCGAATGGTTACCCGCTTGTCGGGCACCAACGGGTTGGTTCCACAGTGGGCGACCGGCTGGGTCAGGGGCGCACAGCCGGACGGTGGAGGCAATTCGACGTCGCACTCATCCCCGTCCTTGCGCCCGTCACGGTCGCTGTCAAACGACGTGGGATCGGTCGGCAGGAAGGCGGCGCAAACCCCGCTGATGCATCCCGATGTAGAACCCGCCGCCGCGCAATCCGCCTGTGTGGAGCACTGCACCCGGTGCTTGTACTCGGCGCCGTCACTGAGGCCGTCAAAATCGGTATCGGCGTTAGCCGGATCTGTATGAACGTGGAAGACGACAATACCGTCATCCGATCGAAGCGTCACGTTGAACCCCTCCAGGATCTCAAACGAATCCGTGAGCAGGTCGTGATCGCTGTCGCAGGCCAGTGGGCTGGTGCCGTAGGCCTTGGAGGCGTCCGGATCAAACACAAAGCCGGGGAAGAGACCGTTCAGTCCGTTCAACTCGGCCAACTGATCGTTGGTGAGCTCATCGGAGTCGGAGAGCCCGTCGCCGTCGGTGTCCTGGTTCTTGGGGTCCGTTCGAAGCCTGAACTCCGCCAAGTCCGGCAGCCCGTCCGAGTCGCTGTCGGGCACGTTCGGATTGGAGAAAACGGTGCGGACGTCCAAGGGAGCTACTCCGTCGTCGTCGACCGAAATCGCCCATCCGGTGAGCCGTTCTTGCTGATCGGTAAGCCCGTCGCCGTCGCGGTCGGCCAGGAGTCCGCCGTCCGCGGCCAGGCGCGGATCGGAACCAAGGACTCGTTCAAACCCATCGCTGATCTGGTCCTGATCCGTGTCCCGCTTGAGCGGGTTCGTGGTTTGGATGAACTGCCCGGCGGCTACGACGTCGTCGCCCGAGGGTTGGAGCGTGTCGAGCACCCCGTTGATGCCCGGACGGACGATGAGTCGGCCGAGAGGCGTGCCGTCGAGCACCCGGGCGGGGTCGACGGGTGCGATCTGCTGATCATCTCCGACCGCGGTAGTCGCGGCTCTCAAGTTACCGGCGGCGACGAGCAGATCGCCGGCGACCGCCGCGAGGGTGTCCGCGTGGAGAACGCCATCCTTTCCGGGCGCCACGACAACGCCTCGTGGATCCAACCCCGACGTTCCGACCGGGACAACCTGAACGTCGTCGCATCCGGTGCGCTGGCAGACGCCCTCGTAGGGTGTGGGCGTCAAGGGATCGGCGGGAAGATTGTTCGGGTCATCCGCGGGATCGCAAAGCCCCGACAGTCCAGGTGTCGGTCCTTGGCATTCGATATCGTTGACGCACGGAATCCCGTCGTTCACGCCTTGCGTACACACTCGGAGCGTTCCGCAGTCGCGATCGAAGTGACAGGGCCGGCCATGCATGCTTCCCCCGGCGCAAACGTCTTGCGGGCACGCCGTCGCATTCGCCATCCGATTGACGCCGGCAATGATCAAGTTGCTGGGGTCAATGACCGCCATTTGCGTGAGCCATCCGAGAACCTCCTCGGCATCCGTCACGAGATCGCTATCGGTGTCGATGAGACGCGGATCCGTCCGGCTGGCGCTGGCATTGGATCCGCACGGCGTGCCGAGTAGATCGTTGTCCGCGACGTTGACGCATGGGGAACCGGCGCAGTCCGCTGACGCCAAGGTGCAAGTCTTGCCGTCGTTGGCGCCTCCGTTGCAGGCGCATTGCACGCGACGGAAGTCCTGTTCTTCACGGTCAGCCAAGCCGTCGCCGTCGGTATCGGCGAAGCGCGGATCGGGGAAGACGCGGCGGATGCTTTGTCCGTCGACGCCGACTTCCCATCCCACGCGAACCTCGCTGTAGTCATCCAGACGGTCGCCGTCGGAATCTTGGCGAGTGTCCGAACTGCCGAACATGGCCTCGACGTCGGAGATCAATCCGTCGCGGTCGAGGTCTTGGACGAAGCCGAGGTTCAGCACTTCACCCGGGCGGAGGACGACCTTGCGGAAGTCTAGGCCGATCAGGTTGTCGTCGGGAACGAGCACGGCCCAGGCGCGACCGAACTGGCCACGAGCTCGACGGTGGAAGCGAAAGAGCGATTCTTGACCATCACAGGCTCCCGGTGCGGCAAAACAATCCCCGTTGTCATCGCAAGGAATGCCCGGTCCGACGAAAACATCGTCGCCCGCCGGCGCGGTGTCGATAAAACCGTTCGCTCCGGGCAAAATGACCGCTGAGGGCACGTTTTGCAGGTCATCGCTGAATGGATCTCGCAGCGTTTCCATGTCGCCATTGGGTCCGGGTTGGATGGAGCTGGGCGTGTCTCCGTTGCACGTGCGAGTCGTCGCATAGCCGGTGATGACTGCCGCCGTGTCGTCCGATCGCACGGGTGTCTGTAGTACGCCGTCCTCGCCGGCGCTAATGACCGTCGCGTCCTCCGGCAGGCCGTCGATTCCGGCTGGAATGAGTTGCACATCGTCTCCAACGGCGATGCTGTCCGCCGTCCCGTTGTGCCCAACGAGAATTCCGTCCGGCGCGACGATGTTATTGCAGATCCCACCGTCACAGTCGGCGTTGCCCAAGCTGGGATCGCACTCGCCGCCGTCGTTGGTCCCGCCGGCACAAACACCGGTCTCGACGATCTCAGGAGGGAGGAAAGCGGGTTGAGACATCCAAACCGGGGTCACGACCGGCCTGCTGCGACGTAGCTGAAGGACTTCTTCGAGGATGTATTCCAGAGGCAGACCCGGCACCACGCCAAGACCGCCGAACGGAGGCACCCCGGCGTCCGCGAATCCGGCGAGTCCGCCGACGATGTCACAACCGGGCGACGCGGCAGGGTCACAGGTGGCACCTGCAAAGCGCACCGGAGCATAGGCGACGAAGTAGCGCTTCAGATCGCCGTCGCCGGAATCGACAACGAGCCCCACGGTCCGGTCTCGTGCCGTTTGGGACGCGAAGGCGAAGTTGCGGCCGAACTCATCGGAGAGATCGTAGTTGGCGAATTCGAAAACCAGACCGCGCGGGTCACGCATCAGATCCTCGACCAGCGCCGGGAAAACATCTCGACTGGTAAAGAGCACTGGGCCTCGCCCGGAGCCGTCGAGCACGCCAATGTTGTAGGTGACCGGCTTCCCGGTGACCAGCGAGCTATTGGGAATCAACGTCGCAATGGGAACCAAGGTGGTGCGGTCCACGGGATCAGGAGCAGAAACCGTAATCTCCAGGTTGGTGAGCGAGAAGGCGACGTTGCTCAGGTTGCCGAGAGTCACCATAGCATCGATCCGTCCGCCGGTTACTTGACGGGTGGACGAAGACGAACCGGTCACCGAGACGCCCTTGCTCAGCGAAGATTCGAACGTCTGCATCGCCGTTCGGGCGGATTCCGCGGTGTGCTCGAACGAAAAACCGAGGTTGGCGCCGACTTCGCCCGACGCCTTGATGAAGGCGCCGCCCGACTCGTAACCGCCTTCGATTCCGACTTTTCCGTTCACCCCGAAAGTAAAGCCGACCTTGTTGGTGGTGGTGGTCGCGGTGCTGGCGCTGAGCGTGCTGGTGCTGCTCGAGTTCTCGTTCTGCGAGCGGCCGTTCTCATCGGTGAAGCTGAACTCCTCCTGCAATTGGAGCTTCACCGAGCCGATCGACAGTCGCGGCGAGGGCAGGTCCGCAATGCGCGGATCACGATTCATTACGTACAGCTCCTGATCGTCGTCGAACCCGTCGCCGTCGGAGTCGGCTAGCAGGGCGTTGGTCTTGAAGAAATCGACTTCCAACAGGTCGTCGATCCCGTCGTCGTCGCTGTCCTGATCGTTCTGATTGCTGTAGACGAAGTTGTATTCCTCCCAGTCGGTGAGCTGATCGTCGTCGGTGTCGGCCTTCCGCGGGTCGCACCCGATGCGCTTTTCCTCCGCGTCGGTGAGTCCGTCGTCGTCGGTATCCGGATTGCGGATGTCGCTGGTCACTTCGCGCTCGATCACTTGCCCGTTGGTGAGCTCGACGAAGACGATGTGCCCGCGCAGTTCGACATGGTCCGAAAGGCCGTCGCCGTCCTGATCGGGCGGCTCGCAGGGTGGTCGGCTGCACGTGCCGTCGTCCGCGCCGTCCTTGCAATCGGCGTCGGGGTCGGACTGGTCCGGATCGCAAGCGCTCCCGGCGTTGAATCCGCCGTCACAGACGTGCGTCCCGCAGGAGAACGGCGTGCCGGGGAACAACGCCGTCGCCGGATCGACGAGCAACTGCGGCGGAGCGATCTGGTTGCCGGAGAGATCGCGGACGTTTACCGCCCGCAGCAAATACGTGACTTCGTTTTGGGAGATCGTGGTGAGTTGCACGGCGTCCTGCTGCGGGGTGAGGAACGCGGCGCTGAGGACGACCAGAGCGCCGACCTCGGGATTGACGTTCTGCTGCACGATGACGTAGTTCCCAGCAACCTCGGCGCTGGGCCCCATCGGCTTGGTGAACGTCACCAGCACGCCTGTGTTGCCTGTCGAGGCCGCCCCTGCCACTCGCGGCAGAGCGTCCGCGCCAAGGCCCGCCGGGCCGCCGCCGTAAGTGAAAGTCGAGGAATTGGCGCTGGACTGGATGAGGTTCCCGGCTTTATCCTGCACGTTCATCACCGTCACCATGTACTCCACGTCCACGTGCTGCGGGGACGTCGTCAGGATGACCTGGGTGTCGAAGGCGCCAAGACGGGCGTCGATCACGGTGAGATCCGGTGTGATGGTGAAGTTAGCCGGGTTGGCCGCGTCGCTGTTGAGGGGCTCGCTGAAGTACACGACCAGTTCGGTGTCGCTGGTGGACTGAACCCGGACCACCCGCGGACCATCCGTATCGATCGGCGGGATGCCGAAGAATCCAGCCGTGTTGCGTGTCGGATCGATAAGCCGTCGATTGGTGGCCAAGCCGCACACGGAGTGTACCCACGTTTCGCCGTTGGTTTCGCGGAGCTTAAAAGCGTCGATCCGTAGGCCGTCCGCCAGCGAGGGCATGTTGGCAAATACGATATCGCCGTTACTGACCCCGGCGTTGAACGCGGCGCGAATTTCCGGCGTGTTGATCACGATGTCGAAGTTCGGAGACGCCTCGCTGGATACGAACAGCACGGGCATGTCCACCAGGAAGTCCAGAAAGCGCATGCCCAGGACGATGTTGTCGGCCAGCTCCGGCCGGTCGGCGGTGAAGATCAATTCCTCGTCCGGGTCCGAGCCGTTGGCCCCGTCGATGCCGGTGGTCCCGCCGTTGCACAAGGGGCGGCGAACCCCGGCCCCATTGGCCTCCAGGCCCACGGACGCGCCCAGACCGGTGGCGTTGGGATCAAGCGGGAAGTTGCGGTCGATCTGCGTCCGGCTGGTGAGGACGAAACTGGTCAGGCTGTCCTGCGAATCCTTAGGCCGATAGTTGCCGGCACACGTGGTCCCCTGCGACGCATTGTCGAGGAACACCCGCCCTTCATCCTCGCAGGTGAAACGCCGCTTCACGTTGGTGACGCGAACGACGTATTCGATGTTGCTCTGCGGCGTGGTGGTGAGGATAACCGTGATGTAGTCGGGTTGCAGGGCCGCGGCGCTGACGCGGATGTCGATGTCCGTGTTGCCGTCCGGGTCGGCGATCTCGTAGAAGGCGGCGGTCTCGGCGGTCTCGCGGTCCATTTGCTGGCTGAAGGTGAGCAGGATCTCAGTGCTGCTCAACGACACGGCGCTTTCCAGGAATGGCTCCCGTTGCGAGGTTCCGAAGAACCCCAACGTGCCGACGGGAAGGGTACGCCCGAGGGAGAGGAACTCTTCGGTGCTCCCCATGGCGATCTGGTATTGCAGCTCCGCTTGCTCCGCAGTGGCCAGCGTGGCCTCAGTGCGATCGGCGGACAACGTCACGGCGCTGACGGCCAGTTGTTCCTTCTCCGGACCCACGATCATGTAATTCGCGGGGTCCTCGGCCACGGCGCTCGCCGGCTCGTTGTACTCCACCAGCACGTAGTGCGTGCTCAGGGCCCGGGCGCTCTTCAGACTGGGATACACTGCCTTGCCGCCGACCTCGTTACGGCAGTTCAACAGAATACATACGCTCGCCGCCAACCCCAGAAGACCATAAAGACTTCGCTTCATCGATCTAACTCCTCCTGCGTCCGGAATTCCCGGACGGGTCGCTCATTTCCGTCGTTTCCACTCGCCCGATACGATCGCTCACCCGCCCTTCGCGGACAAGGATCGCGTTTCGATCTTCATGTATTCCCAACGAATTCTCGTCCCTGACGCACAGGCCCTCACCGCCGGTTCAGTTCCCGCTTCCGCTCTGGGTGGGGTTGGAACCGGAAGAAACCTCGTCGCCATCGTCGGTCCCGTCGTCATCGGAGTCGGCGTCATCCGGCTTCGTTCCGATCTCCACTTCCTTGCCGTCGGAAAGTCCGTCGTCGTCGGAGTCGGCATCGTCCGGGCTGGTACCCAGCGCCGCCTCCTTTCCGTCGGACAGCCCATCATCGTCCGAGTCGGCGTCGTCCGGCTTTGTGCCGATCTCCACTTCCTTGCCGTCGGACAGGCCGTCGTCATCCGAGTCGGCGTCATTCGGGCGGGTGCCTAGGGTGGCTTCGTCCCCATCGGACAGGCCGTCGTCGTCGGAATCCGAATCCAGCGGATCGGTGCCGCTGCCCGCTTCGTCGCCGTCTGCGGAGCCGTCGTTGTCCGAATCCGGATCGGTCGGATTCGAGGCGCAGCCCGAAGGAACGTCGTCCTCGTCCTTGTCCGCTCCCTCGTCCGGTTCGTCGCTGTCGTCGCCGTCCTCGTCGTCTTCATCCGAATCGCATTCATCGGATTCAGCCTTGGCGAGTTTCGCCCCCTCCCCGGAAATGTCCGCCCCGCCGCTTCCGTCGTCGTCGCCGGACCCTGCATCGTCGGCCCCGTCATCGGGTCCGTCGTCCCCGGACCCGGCATCGTCGGCCCCGTCATCGGGTCCGTCGTCTCCGGACCCGGCGTCATTCGGCAGTTGGGAAAGATCGCCGTGGCACTCCTCCCCGTCCTCCAGGCCGTCGTCGTCGCTGTCCGGGTCGAGAGGATCGCTCCCTACCTTGTCCTCATCTCCGTCGGACAGACCGTCGTCATCGGTGTCGGCGTCCTCTGGATCCGTACCTTCGCACTTCTCCTCCTTGTCGCCAGCCCCGTCGTCGTCGTCGTCCTTGTCGCCGTTGCCGTCGGGATCGGGATCTTCGCCGTCCTCGAGCCCGTCACCGTCGGAGTCGGGCGCATTCTCATCGTCGCCGCATTCACAATCATCGTCGTCGTCCTCGTCCTCGTCGGGTTCGTCGTCCGCGTCGTCGTCATCATCGTGATCGTCGTCGACGCCGTCGCCGTCGTCGTCCTCGTCTTCGTCATTGGACTCACCGTCATCGTCGATGTCGTCGTCCTCGGGGTTTTCGATGCCATCGCCGTCCACGTCGTGATCGTCGGCGTTCTCGACGCCGTCCCCGTCGACGTCGCGATCCTCGGAGTTCGGTCGGCCGTCGCCGTCGGTGTCTCGGGCGATCAGACCAAGGACTTCGCATACACCGGCCCCGCAGCCCGTCAGGGAATCAACGAAAACGCCGCCCTCGGCAACACAGCGGTCAATATCGAGACTTCGACAGCACGCGGGATTGTCCTCCTCACAATCCGCGCCGAAGCAACATGTTCCGAGGAACACGACTTGCGGGCGCCCGGGGAATCCGTCGCCGTCCGCGGCGGTGTCCTCCTGCGTGCTATCGATGGACGATCCGGAGGGCGCTATGGCAACCGGAGTGCAGTTCAACAATAGGACTTGCAACCAGAAACCGGCGAGCAGGAGAGACGCGCGCAGAATCGGCAGCGCGCGTCTCGTTCGTGGTACGATGCTACGTAGGATCATTTTTCGCGCGGCCTCAACCTTTCCAGTCCGACGACGACCCTGTGCGATCTACGACCCGTCACCGCTCCCGCAGAGGAGGCGACCGTGAAACCGATGGCTCGCTTCGTGCAACCGAACGTTTGCTGTTCCCTTGCGCGTCGATTCCGACGCGGTTCGCACCCGCTGCTGCGCCTCAGGTTAGGTGCGATGCGGAGATGAGTACGTTGCTGCGGTTCCGCGTTTCGGCGATCACAAACCTCGCCGGCGCGAACCGCACCGACAGTCTCCCCCTCCTTGACCCGAATGCGTCTCTAACTACGAACGAGACCACGCGCCGGCCCAGCGGTCAGCCTCGGACCGGGGGCTGACTGTAGCTGAACGGAGGACCGGCGACAATGCGAAAAATCGGCGCTCCACGACCACAGATCGTAATTCCTTGCCACGGAAGACGTTACAACTGTTCGGTCGCCAAGAATGCCAGCTACGCGGGAACCGCAGAGGGGATCGTCGAACCGATCGAGCGAAAGTTCGGCGTTCGCTATCACACTATCTACATCGCTCGCTTGCCGAGGTCGCTGGGCCTACCCTACTCGTAGCGGCGACGAGAACTGCCGGCCCGCCTCGTGCTCGGCTTGTATAACGCCAGCCAGAAGGCCCGTCGCAGCTTCTCGTCCTTCTTCAAGGCAGATAGTCCGTTCACCGCCCGCAGGCTCGGTGCCGCGTCCCAGTCCACGCGCCGGCGTTCAAGATTGCAGGCAATCCACGAAGCCTCGCGGCGCGGCGCGGCGATCCGGGGCAATTCCTTCAGTATCGCGGCACGCCGTCCCACGTGAGCGCGGGCATGAGCGGCGCGACATTGAGGACAGCGCGTCGCTCCGCGGCTCGGCAATGGTTCGCCGCAAGCACAATGACCGAAATCAGGTGAGAGTGTGTCGGACACTGGCCTGAGTCTATCACGGAAGGGATGCTAGGAAACAGGCCGCCGAAGAATAGATCGCGCCTAGTTGCGCGCATAGCTTTGCAAAGTGGATTCACCAGCGAATCTAACCGCACGACGATGCTCCACGTCGCACGCGGCGGCATCGACGCGCATCGAGTGCGAACCGACTCTGATTGCACCCCCAGATTTTCTGCGCGGCGTGTCCGCGGACCCGACAAGCTAGCCTCACCGGCCAAAACGCCATTTCGGTCGTCTCACGGAAACTGCAACGAACATACGTTCGATCGTGAGCTGCGCCGGGCCGACCGCACGAGAAGTCGTTGGATGAAGAACGGTTGATTTCTCTTCCACGCACACGCGCGTGCGTACGACGACCGCTCGCGCACGGCAAAAGACGCTCCGGCAATGCGACGATTGACGCCGCAACGCGACGTGTGGCAGCGCACCGCGTACCCGGCATCTTCCCCCCTAAGTTGGAAACAGGTCTGAACGACGTTGCCAATTTCGTGTGTCTGCGGCCCCGGAAAGCTATCTTCGCCCGCCTCCGAAACTGTCAGTCGAGATACGAAAATATATGCCATTCTTCAGCTTCGCATCGACCTACTGACCGGATATTGGTCCCGACCTCGCGTCATTCCCGTAGTTGCTTTTAATGCGTGGGGACCAGGTCCGGTTTTTCGAGCAATAGTCTGACTATCCTTCCGACCGCAACCCGCAGTTCTGTCACCATGTCACCGTGCCGCCAGTACGATTCGGGCGGCTGGGTCTTTGCTCAGAGCCGATAATCCTGGCCCCGGACTTCGTCGCCGGACCGCTGCCCGGAAGCCCTTCGGCACGCGCCCTTGCACGCGAGAGGTCTGGATGGTGCTCCGACACCCGGCAGAGCCATTCATCGCCTACTTCACGACAGTCAGCCCGTCCCCACGGCCGCACGATTGCGCCAGTCGCTACCCCGGACCACCGCGAGCTTCGCCGGCTGAGGCTCCACTCGATCCCACGTTCCGCGACACCATGCATCTATAAGCGCGCGCGTGAGGGGACATGCGCTTGACGAATGTAGGCTACTGCTTGGCCGTTTCATCCCCCGAAGTCGATCCATCCGGCAACCCTGCCTTGGACTCACCCACCTCCGGCCTCCGATCCAGTGTGGGCTTCCGGCGTCGCAGGCGGTTGGACGCACGGGGACGGTGGGGACGATCCCGTATCGTTCGAATCCGGTGCTTGTGGCTGGTCACCACGCCCGTCCACCGATGGTCGCTTGGGCGGTCGTCGCCCGCTTGCAAGTGCCCTCTGGCGTCGTTTAGCCCGATCGGCCGCTTCGGTCTGACTTTGGGCGCCTAGATTCCGAAGGGGATAGAGCGGAAAACCCGTCGCCGTGCATTGTTCGACTTCCGTCGCTTCCCAGCCCACGCACATCAGGCAATGCAGCCGGATCGCCGCCTTCGCCTTACCGGCGCTCGCCTGTTCGTGGAGCTTCTTGAACTTCTCCGGGATGTCGGGCTTTTGCCAATCCATCGGTCAGCTTCCTGACCCTGCCGCCGTCGCGCCCTCGACTAGCCCGAGGATCCGCGCGCGGACGGCTTCCGGGAGTTCCGGCCAGGCGTCTACAATGACGGCAAGCTCCGACACCGAAGGCGCTTGCACGGGAGTTTTGGTCCCGTATTTGGTCCGATCGGGGGGTGGCGTTGCCGTAAGTGCTTGTGGGACAATTGGTTGTGAATCCGAGGTCGTAGGTTCGAATCCTACCCCCGCTAGTTGACGGGTCGTTGCGAAATCCGCCGACCCAGCGGCTAACGATCGACACCGGTGCGGAGACGCGCCGACGTTCGCGCTTTAACGCCCCACGCTGTAAAGGGTTACGCGCGTTCCGCAGTTTCGCCGTGTCCCTCCCGATCTATCGCGACGCTGGCCGTGAAACGGCCTTCCGCAAACGCCCGCCCGTTCGGACCGAAAGTCTCGGCGTCTCTGCCCGATTCCCGCCGTCGGCTTAGGGTCACAACCATGAAATGAAGTTGCAGGCCATGTGGGTCACGACTCCGGGAAGTATGCTCCCGGTGAGCTGTCGGGCCGGAAGCATCCAAGCACCGCCCATCGCCGTGTAGAACAGTGGAAACGCCACGTACGATGGCGGCATATCCCAGAAGTTTGGAACGTGCCAGAGGGCAAAGAACGCTGCTGTCACAAGGACTGCCCAGCTGACACGGCATCTCGGGTGTACGTGGTCCGGGAAGGCATCATCGAGCAATCCGTACAGGTAGCCGGCAAGCAGAAGGTCCTGAGCAAGTGGTGAAACGAGCCAAAGGCCGATTCGACCACCGCTAAACGGCCGGGACGTCAGCGGATAGAGGATGGCCGTCAGAAGGATGGGCAACACGCAGATGCCGCCGACTTTCAGGGCGCACGCTTGCCACCGGCCGAACCTAAGACCACTACGCAACGGCGACCCGATGCAGAGCAGCAAGGGCATCACGCCCGTCGTTGCGTCGTAGAGGGTTGCATACCCATGCTCACCAAGTCGGTCGTAGATGGCTCGACCGGGAAGGTAGCCGAAAACCCATCTGGGAATCGCGTGAAACGCCGCAACCAGGACGGCGGCGAGGAGCAGGCATTCGCGCTGGCGGCGTATCGCTGTGGCCAAAGAACGTCTCCGGGACAAAACACGCTGGCTCACAAATCGTCGTTGTCCAGGTCGGCTCGTTAGGGCCGATGATACCGCCTACGCGCCGAGCGGCCACGCCACGCACCGAGACGCCGAGAGCCACGGTCGAGCTCGCCTCGCAGGGTAACCTTCGTACCCCGGAGCGAAGTCCCTCGCCACCCGGGCCTCCGTTCACCTTGCACTAAACCTTGCACGTACGCGCGTCCGTCGCGGTCCGCTCTCGTCACTTGCTGTCGAAACGAACGGTCGGTCGAACGGACGAAGACCGTTGGCCGGCGTCTCGTTCGTCGCGCCCTCGCCCGCGAAATCCGGCCGTTGTGACGCTTTGCCAGCCCCGCCGGAACGGTTGGGAACGCGATTTGGCCAGGGTTTCTTGACACCTCGCTCCCGTCGGGCTACCGTACGCTCAGAGGCGCTTGCGGGTGTAGCTCAGTGGTAGAGCGTCACGTTGCCAACGTGAAAGTCGAGGGTTCAAGTCCCTTCACCCGCTTTGTTGGATTGTCCTGAATCGCAGCCCAACTCCTTGCAAATTCAATAGGTTGCGACGACGCACCACCTCGACCCCAGGATTCATTGTCACTGCGCGTTCGCGCACCGGAATGCTCGTTTGTGTGTCGTGCGCGCTGCGTGCTTCCATCCTCGCATGTACCCGTCATTCGGATCGCGTCCGGTTCTTGTACGGGTTCAGTCGGCAGCCAGGGGAGCGCCGAGATAGCCGCTGCGATGGGCAGCACACGGTCATCGGTGTAGACGTTGGCCGTCAAGCGCGGATCGGTGTGCCGCAGGTGGGCCTGGGCGAATCGGAGCGGGATCGCGTTGGCCGACAGGTACGTCGCCAATGACTTCCGCATCGCGTGCAGGTCTACGCAACCCGATTCGGGTTTCTCGGCAATTCCGGCAAGCCGCAGGTCCGCCCGGAGCGCCTTCACTCCCGGTACACCCGACAGGACCGGATCGGTCGGCTTCGCGCCGGCAGGTCGATGGGTCCGTAGGGCCTCGACGGCCCGCGGATGCAATGCGATCGAGTCCGCCCGTTTGGCCTTGGTCGTTTTCGCCCGCAGCTCGAAACGGGCGGGCAGCGTGTCGAGCCGTACGTCCTGCCATTGCAGCGCACGCAGTTCCGATCGGCGTAGGCCGGTCCACAACGCCAACAAGTACGCCAGCGCCCGTTCCCGCCCGATGCGATCGACATCATCCACATTCTGAGCGGCCACCGCGACCTTCCGGGCGTCGTCTGGGAGTGAGAGCCCGAGCCGCGAGCGTCAGAGATGGGACCCGTCCGAGCCGCGAGCCTCAGCGACCGGACAGCGTAACGCCGACAATAGAGCGTGGCGCGCACCAACACCGCCTCTTCGTCAAGGACCTGTTCGAGGAATCAGCATGTCCGCCCTCGCGCGCCGTGTGACTCCTGATGACGAAGGACCACTGCTCAAGAGCGGTGGCACCCATCGGAACCGTCAGTGCCACCCCGCCCCAACTCTTGAGGAACCGTCCCTGAGTTCTCGCTGGAGTCGTCGATTGTCTGCCCCACTTCTCCCGTTCAACGCGACTACTTCGGATCGAACCCTGTCAAACGGGAAGAACGATGGGAGGCAGCCTTCACCGTACACGAGCCACTCCCCACGCTCACAAACGACATCGAGGAAGTTGATTCCGCATGCGTTGAACGCCTCGGCAAAATGACGAGACGACCGGAGATCCTGCTCGCTGGGTCCAAGCAACGACACATACGTTGAGTGGGGATTCGGGTGATTATGCACACAAACCACTAGATCCGCATACGTTGACGACGCGATTTTGCAAAGAGCAACCGTGTCCAGTGACGGGGCGACCGTCGTTGAATCTGGTCCCTTGTTGCACCACAGGCCGAGCACCCGATGCTCGGCACAGAAGAGAAACACCACCCACTCATGCTTCTTGTACTTCAGGTGCGACGCAGTTATGGAAAGCGCCGCATGGAGCGGATAATCCACGGAGTGAAATGAGCCATCGGCGCGCATTGATTTCTTGAACGTCGTATCCAAGGCTAAGGGAACGTGCCGGAAATTGTAATGCTCCTGAATCAACCGCGAGCGACGCTTTGCCGCGAGACGCTCGACCTGACTCGGCTCGAGTGGCCGTGACATCCTCCAATGGTTGACAATCGCCGCAATCAACACAACAACGATGACTACGAGAGCGAGCGCGATGTCCAATTCAGCGGGAGGATGACCCGACTGGCGACGGGCAATCAAAGGGTAAACGGCGAGGAGGATGTTCACAGGGTCTCGTTCGGTCTTCGTCCCACCGCCTTCGGTGCCGACCATCCGGGTTGCGAGGCGGTGACCGTAGCCTACGACGGCGACCTGAATCTGGTCAAAGTCACGCAGCCGCAACTCCATCTCATTCCATAGCCGCGCCGCACCTTACTCATGCGACACTCCGGCGGCTTCGCCGATGGTTTCGGAGAGCGTGGGGTGGGGATGGATCATGGTGGCGAGGTCGTAGGCGACGGCGCCCATTTCCAAGGCGAGGACTCCGTCGGAGATCATTTCTCCGGCGTGCGGGCCGCAGAGGCCGATGCCCAGCAGGCGCTGCGTGGTCTTGTCGAGGATGAGTTTGGTGGCACCGTCGGTGCGGCCGAGTGCCACGGCGCGGCGTTTTCGATTCGAGTGCTGGGGAAAATGCTGGGGGTCGCGGAGGAACCGTCGTAAGTCGTTGTGTCTTCGCTACTTACGAGGGGTGGTTGCAACCTTCCAAGCTGAACGTTCACGGTTCGAGTCCGTTCGCCCGCATTGATGAAGTGTTTCAGGTCGAGAATTACCCGAACGTGGGCGTTGCCTACGACGTAACTCTTCAGCCGTCTGCAGGGGGTTGGTGGGGTAACGGGGGCAGGTTTCCGGTTTGGAAGCAGGTTCGCAGGGCGGCGGTGATGGTCTTGGTGGGATCGAGTCCGCGGAGACGGAGGGTGCGATAGACGCTCATGA
>CAZYEX010000092.1:0-1588 GCA_964646605.1 uncultured Phycisphaera sp.
ATGCGCTCATGCGCCAAGCCATGCAACACCGTAAGGACGGCGAACTGGATGAGGCGATTGTCGTACTGAAACAGATTACCGTAATCGATCCGAAGGACCGCTCCGCGCGGTGGATGCTGGATGAGTTGGAAGATGCCCGGCAGTACCGCAAGGCCCGCGACGATCGCGATATCTTTTATGACCAATCTCAAAAAGCCTTACAGGATGTCGAGGAGGCCAAAATCCCTTGGCACCAAGAGCTTAGATACCCCGAGAATTGGCCCGAATTGGTCGCTCGCCCCGAACGGTCGAAATCGTCGGCCCGAGGCGTGGACCGCCGGCTCTACGGAGCGCTGGAACGGCCCGTGCCCGTGGACTTCAAAGGATTGCCATTTGAACAGGTGATTGAGCGTCTGGCCGACACTCATCGCTTGAACATCATCGTCAATTGGCACGATCTCAAACGTGCCGGCGTCGAGCGCACGATACCCATTAATCTTTCGCTGCCCAATGAAATCACCTTGCAGAAAGCGTTGACCGAGATTCTGGAGCAGGCGGGTGGCGGGGCCGCGCCATTGGGCTTCAACGTTGCCGATGGGACGATCAAAGTCGCTACGCAATCGACCTTGGACCAGGAAAAGTATACCGCGGTCTACGACATTCAAGACCTGCTCATGGAGATTCCCAACTTCCGGGACTCGCCCATGACCGACTTGGCCCAAACATACCGGCGCCAGGTGAAAAACCCCGCCTTGGAGCAAAACGAAACCCCTTGGCGTTTCGGTGATGACGATGACGACGTGCAGGAGGACAACCCCGAGCGTCAATCGCGAGTGCAAAAAATCATAGACCTCATCGAGGAAACCGTGGCGCCGGATAGTTGGGTGGATCGCGGTGGCACGATCGGAAGCATCAAGGAGATCAATGGTCAGCTCGTCATCACACAGAATACGTCTTCCCAAAGACAAATCGGCAATTTGCTGGGTAAACTGCGCGAACAGCGGGCTGTGCAGATCGCGGTAGAGGCCCGGTTCATCACCGTATCCAGTCATTATCTGGAAGAGCTGGGCATCGATATCGACGTGGTCTTGAACTCCGGCAATGCCGGTTTCGACTACGTTCCCACCGGAGCGGGCCCGCTGACGGACGCCGTCACCGGCCAGCCATTGCTCTTGCCCCGCACGTTTTCACGCACCGGCATTACGCCCGCCATACCCGCGGTCGGTACGGGCTTGACTCAGACGCCCACCAACTTGGCCCAACCCTTCGGTCAAGTCGGACTGGTTCCCCAGCGTCAAGGCGGCAGTAGCAGCCAGCTTACACCCGTCCCCATTTTGAATCGGATCTCGGGTTTCACCGACCCCTCGACCCTGGGTAGCGACATCCCCGGCAGCTTCGCCGGTCAAACGCTTCCCCCCGCGTTCAGTCTGTTCGGCAGCTTCCTCGACAACATTCAGGTGGACTTCCTGATTCGCGCGACCGAGGCCGACTCGCGTACCTCCGTGCTTACCGCGCCTCGGCTCGTGCTCTTCAACGGTCAGCGTTCCTGGGTCGCGGTCACCATTCAACAGGGCTATGTCAGTGCCTTGATTCCGGTGGTGGCCACGGG
>CAZYEX010000093.1:0-3806 GCA_964646605.1 uncultured Phycisphaera sp.
CTCGTTCCCTACCGTCCCGACCGCGTCGAACCGAGACGACGAAAACGAAGACCCAAAGAATTCAGCCTCCTCCAACAGCCCCGATCTTACTACCGCCAACATGGAGACCAGCATGCCCGATAGCTTCATGCCATTCGGGACTGTCCCCCAACCGATACAATTCCGGAGTCGACGCTACAGGGGGCGACGAAGCACGGTACGTCCGGGCTACAATCCCACGCTTTGCTCGCGGTTTCCATGAAAATTGTAATAGTGAGTGGGAGATAGAGCAGACCGGCTCCCTTGCCGCCAGCCGCGGTTCTACGGCGTAGCATCCATGCCCCCGCACCTAGGATCGCAAGGGATAGGAGCACGGCTCCGGGAAACGAAACTGTGGGAATTTGAGGTCGCGGGTCTATCGCAATTGGGCCCGCGCGGTCGAGGCTCGTTGGGATGATCTCCTCGGAGTTGGTTCCGTCCAAATTGGCCCGTCGTATCACGTACTGATCCGTCCAGTAAATCTTTGCGCGGTAGGGATCGACGGCTATTTCTGAATAACCGGGCGCGACGACCGCCAAGTCCTCTACCTGCGACCCATCAAGGTTGGCCCGCTGGACCTTGCCACTAGCGTCGAATCCGTTCACCTGGTTGAGTGTCCAGTAGACTTTGCGGCCTATGGGATCAACGCCGACCCCGAAGGGCTTCAGCGGAGGAGTTGCGTCCAGGATCTGCCCGATTCCGGTCGCGTCCAACGACCCGCGGAACAAGCCGTAAGAGAACGGTTCGGTCCAGTACATCGCGTTCCGCTCAGACTGAATCGTAATTCGCTCCGGCGCGATGTTGTTCCCAGCCTCGTAGAGGGTCTCAATCTGGGAACCGTCTACATTGGCCCGCCGAATTCCGACGGTGAAATCAAACCCGAACGTCCAGTAGAGTTTCGCGTTGGGCGCGTCAATGGCCACGCCCCACGGCCAACCGGTGGTGATGACCAGCTGGACCCCCGTTCCGTCCAGACCCGCGCGGTAGATGTTCCCGCCGAAGACGGTCCAATAGATGTGGTTGCGTGCCGGATCGATCGCGAATGCGTAGGGTTCATTTGGCGAGGTATCGACCACGTCCTCAATGTTGGACCCGTCGGGGTCGGCGCGGCGGATGGTGTGCGGCGTCCCGTCGGTGAAGTAAATCTTCTGGGCGTGGAGGGTCTCCGCGATCAGCAACACGACGAGCAAAGGGGCTACCTTGAACCGCCCCATGACCTGTCCTCCGCGACGGGGCTGCGGGAAGCGTCACCCCGCGATCGCCCGTCAAGTCTATCCGAAGGTCGTCCTCAAGTCAATCCGCCCCGTGATGAGGAACCGTGTGCTTCGACATCCTCGCCGTTGCGGGGGGCAGCGCGGGGTCGTAGAATGACCGACGGGCGTGCATTGAACAGCCCCACGGAGTACGAACATGCGCCGATTCCAATTCCAACTGCGCGTCGAACGGTTGCCGTTGTGGTCCTTCTTGGCCGCGGTCGCAATTGCGCCGATCGGACGTGCGCAAGAGCCGCCGTCGACTTCGGCGGGCATGAACAGGCTGGCGGGGCGGGTGTGGACGCCCGAGAAAAAAACTCCGGCTGCCCAGGCCTACGTCACCGCGGTCGCCGCCGAAGGAGGGTTCCTCATCTACAGTGGACCGTCCGAGGTCATGGCCTTCGTGCCCGGCGAAGAAAAAGTCTTCTTATTCTTCGCCAAGCCCAATGCCAGTCGCTCGGGGTCGGTCCTCGCCGATTCCGAGGGTCGTTTCGCCATCGACGGGCTCAAGCCCGGCAAGTACCACGTTCTGGCGGTGCATGGAGAGCGCGGGATGACGCTGCTTCGCGATGTCGAGCAACCCACCACCGGCGACGGAATGGACCTAGTCCTCGATCCGCCCACGTTCCTTGAAGGGAAAGTCGCGGGGCTGAGTTCCGCGGGATCGGTCGTGATGGGGTCGCTGCAGCGTAGCGAGGAGGAGAAGATCGCGATCTCCTCCGGCGACGGGCGGCCCACGGTCATCGTAAACCAGCCGCGCTTCGAACCGTCGGCCGACGGTACGTTCCGCGTCGGTCCGATTCCCTCGGGCGGGCAGTGGACGCTCGAGATTCAACAGATGGTTCCGTCGCGAAAGTTTTCAGCGCCATTGCTCAAACGACCCGTGACACTGACTGCCGGGGTCGCGAACCGATTGGACGTAGACCTCGGCGCCGGTTCGCGGATGACCGGTCGCGTCCTCGGCCCCTCGGACGAAGCGCTCGCTGACGTAGCGGTCAGTATTTCGACGACGGAATCGGACGAGGCGCTGCGGCGGATCCACGGGGCGATTACGGATGCGGAGGGTCGGTACGTCATCGGCGGATTGACGGACGGTGCGTATCGGCTGGACGCCAAGCGCTGGCTGCCGCGCACGGGGTTTGGGTGAGGTCCGGGCCCCATGGAACTCTCCTTCACGCGAGAGTTCCAGGTCCCGGTCGGGGACCCCAGCGTGGCGGCGATCAAGATTGAGAAATTCCTTCCGCTGAACGTCGGCGACCCGGCGCCGGAGCTGGCCGGTAAGTCGTTGGAGGGCAAGGAAATCCGCCTGGCTGACCTTCGTGGGAAGGTGGTGCTGCTGGACTTTTGGGCGACGTGGTGTGCGCCGTGTGTGGGCGAGTTGCCCAACCTAAAGCGCGCTTACGATCGCTACCTCGCCGACGGGAAGTTGGTCATCATCGGCATCAGCGTGGACGACGACGCGGACCGGCTGCGGAGCTTCCTCAAGGAGAAGGACGTTCCCTGGACGCAGATTTCACTCGGCGGGACGGAGAGCAATCCGATCGCCAAGTCCTACAACGTCTCCGGCGTACCGGCGACGTTCCTGATCGGTCCGGACGGCAAGGTGGTCGCCAAGGACCTGACCGGGCAAGCGCTCCACGACGAACTGGCCAAGCTGCTGGGTACCGCCGCCCAAGCGAAGGCGGAGTAAGCGGAGGAACGGCCGATCGTCGGAGAGGAAATGAGATTACCCAACGCCCAGGATGCGTTCATCGACCCCAGAAAGCTGACGGATTACGCCCTGAGCTTGAAACACGAGGACGGCAGGCACAAGGCGACGCTCTTTCGCGACCTGGTCGGGGTAACCGACAACGAGATAGAAAGCCTGTTGGTCGCGCTGCGTGACGCGGCCGAGAACGGCGAAGTCGAGCTGGGGCGCTTGGACAAATACGGACAACGGTATCTCGTGGATTTCAACTTTACCGGACCGCAAGGGGTCGCGCTGGTTCGGTCCGTTTGGATCATCTTGAGCCAGGAAGCTGGTCCGCGGTTGGTCACTTGCTATATACTCTAGCGATGGACGCGAACAAGAGTCTCTCCTGCGGTCGCCTTCCGAAGCTGCTCGACCTCGTGGTCGTTCTCAGTCCGCCCTCGGCCTTCGCAGTCGAGGTTGGCGATGTAGGGACGGTGGTCGAGGTCCTGCCTCCCGATGGCGTCGAGGTGGAGTTTCTTGATCACGGCGGGCGGACCCGTTGCGTGGCCACGCTCCCCAACTCGGACGTGCTGGTGCTGAATCGGGAACGCACGCCGGTAGGGTGAGGCGTCGCGAGTCTGTGGGTCTCGGGGAAGTCGGCGAAATCGAGAAACCGGTGAGTTCGACGCAGCACGCGATCGTCGAGCAACTGGCAGCTTTCGCGGCGGAGTTTGACCGCCGGTTGGCATCGTTCCTTTCTCCGCGGGCGGGGATTCCTGACGGACTCTTTGAGGCGGTTGGGTATGCGGCGCTAGCGCCGGGCAAGCGGTTGCGGCCTTACCTGACGATTCAATGCTGCGAGC
>CAZYEX010000094.1:0-48084 GCA_964646605.1 uncultured Phycisphaera sp.
GGCGGTTTCCGCAGGGGGTGAACGCGGGGAATCATCGTTGGGACGAGACTCAGTCATGGGATCGTCTCCGTCGGCTGGGAATTGGTTCCAGCCTCGCAGGAATTATGCGTCGGGATGGCGGGCAGGGCAACCGTCATCGGGAAAGTGACAGGGCCTGTCGATTCTCCGAAGAGCGATGCATCGGGTGCCCCTGGCGGCTCGTTCACGAGTGCAAGACCGCCGACCAACGCTCGGAAGCCCAACAATGGGAAGGCCCTGGCAACGCCCGGGCGCCTGGCGGAGATTGCCGCGGGCACGGTACCATCGCCGCGGCGCCGGTGGTTCTGCCGCGGGCGCGGGGAGCCTGGGATTGCAACCGCCGCGCATCGGACTGGACATCGACGACCTGCGTTTGCCCGCCAAGGACGCCCTGCGCCGCGCCGCCGAGCTCCAGTTTTCGACGATCGAGGTTCCGACCTCACACGAGGAGCTAACGCCTAGAACCCTGTCCGCAAGCGGCAGGCGACATTTCCGGCGCTTCGCCGAGAACCTCGGCTTGCGACTCGCGGCGGTTACGGCGGACTATTCGGGCTTGCGGCTCACCGATCCTCGGACCGTCGATGAGCGCGTGGCGCGAACATGTGAGGCCATGGACCTCGCCAAGGACGTGGGCGTGTCAATCGTCACCGCGTCCGTCGGCGCTTTGACCCACGCCGAGACGGGAGAACCATCGGGAGCGGCGATGGACGCTCTGCGGCGCATCGGCGAATACGCGGATTCTCGTGGCGTCGTGTATGCGCTGCGACCGTCGTCCGACGGTCTCGATCGACTCCAGCGGGTGTTCCAGGAATTACGCTGCCCCTCGCTGCGCCTCGGCGTGGACCCAGCGGCCCTGGTGATGTGCGGGGTGAGTGCGACGTCCATCGTGGACGCGCTCACAGCGGAACTCGCCATCATGCACGTCCGCGACGCGACCGCAGGGCGGGAGGAACAACCGGGGCACGAGACGCCCCTCGGCGAAGGCGACACCGACTGGGCCGCGCTGTTTGCCGCCCTGAAGTCCGCCGATTACACCGGTCCGATGATCGTCCGCCGCTGCGACTCACAGCGACCCTCCGCCGACCTTTCGCTCGCTCGGGAGCGACTATTGACCCTCATTCGCTAGCGAGCGGCTTTCCCTGGCGTCCGCATGTATTGAAGCTAAATGAATGTAATTTAATTAACAGTTTACATACATTTACAAGTTATTGCACTTGCGTTTGTGCTATCACGGTGGTATCATTTAGGAAACGTTCAGGCAAAGGAGGCATTCTGGTATGCAAACAGATGAGACTGAAGGGAGGGCGCTAAACGGGTGGGCGGCTGTGGGACTCTTGCTACTCGGCGGGGCGGGAGTGGCGCTGTGGTGGGTCATGATGCCCCACTCCCAGCCTAGCGCGGGGCACGTTGTCGGGGCGACGCTCGCGTCGCTGCTCTGGGGGTTCTTGGCGTGCGGCTACTTCACGCTGCAACCCAACGTAGCCGCTGTGCTGATCCTGTTCGGCAAATACACGGGTACCGTCAAGCATAGCGGGTTTCATTGGGCCAATCCGCTGCTGACCAAGAAGAAGGTCTCCTTGCGGGCCCACAACCTCAACGGCGAGACGATCAAGGTAAACGATCGACGCGGCAACCCCGTGGAGATCGCGGCCGTGGTGGTCTGGCGGGTGACCAACACCGCGCAAGCCGCCTTCGACGTCGAGGATTTCGCGGGCTTTGTCTCGGTGCAGAGCGAGTCGGCGCTGCGCCATTTGGCGAGCGCTTATGCGTATGACCCGATGGACGACGGCGAGCTGTCCCTGCGTGGCAGCATGGACGAGGTGTCGCAGGCCCTGCTCCGCGAGCTGGGTGACCGGGTGTCGAAGGCCGGGGTGACGGTCGATGAGGCGCGCCTCAGCCACCTGGCCTATGCTCCGGAGATCGCCGGGGCCATGCTTCAACGCCAGCAGGCCGAAGCCATCATCGCCGCCCGCACGCGGATCGTGGACGGCGCCGTCGGCATCGTCGAAATGGCACTCGAGAAACTCGAAAAGCACCAGACGATCAAGCTCGATGACGAGCGGAAGGCCACGATGGTGAACAATCTGCTCGTGGTGCTGTGCGGCGACAAGGCGGTCCATCCGGTGATCAACGCGGGCACGCTCTACACCTAGGCGTGGCGGGGGGGCCATGGCCGAGCGAAAGCCATATCTTCTGCGGGTCCCCGTGGACCTGCTCGACGAACTCGCCCGTTGGGCCAAGGACGATCTGCGCAGTCTCAACGCCCAGATCGAGTACGTCCTGCGCGAGGCCGTACGGCGCCGCCGCGGTCTCACGGATCAACCGCCCGGTCAAGCCGAGGAGCCGCCGCCGGCGTGAGTCACGGACGACGGACTTCGGGCGGAACGCGATGATCCCGGCTGCGATTTCCACCGACGGTGGATCCAGAGGTACTGCTCGGGCGTTTCGCGGACGAAGGACTCGATGGCCGAGGTGTACGCTTGCGTGATCCAAGTCAGCGGGTCTTCCTGCGGCTCCCATTCGCTCGGATGGATGATGCGCTGCACGCCGATCTCGTACTGGGCCCCAGATCCGCGGCGCCGCGCGTATCCGACGACGATAGGCGCCCCCGTGGCCATGGCGAGCAGACCGATGGATTTGTACGTCGAAGCCGGTTGACCGAAGAAGTCCACGAACAGACCCTTGCGTCCCGCGTCCTGGTCGCCGATGAAACCGAGCAAAGCACCGCCGCGAAGCAACTCCTCCGCTTGCTGCGTCGCACCTTTCTTGTCCAGAAGGGTGAGGCCGTGCGTCCGCCGACTCTCGACGATGAAGCGGTTGAGGTAGACGTTGTCCAACGGTCTCATCACGGCCGCCATGCAAAAACCCAGACAGGCGAGCAAGTGCCCGATCAGCTCGAATGACCCGAAATGCCCGGTGACGAGGATCACCCCACGACCTTCGAGGAACAGGCCGAGGGCTTGGTCGAAGTTGCGGAGGCGGATGTAACGGCGCCAGGTAAAGCGGTTGACGAGCCGCGGCAGGCAGATCGCCTCGACCGCGAACATGGTCACGCTTTGCAGGCACTCGTCGGCCAGACGCGACAGGCGGCTCGGGGGATGCACGCCCTCGAACGCCATGCACAGATGAGCCAGGGCACGCTGCCGGTGTCGCGGCAGAACGATCGACCACACTTTCGCCAGAATGCGGGCCGTGCGAAGGTTCCAATCCAGCGGGAAAACCTGCATCACCGCGAACGCCGCGCGAACAGCGACGTACGAAAGCCAGGGGATAGGCCCGCCGCCTTTGGAAAACGAACTCTGGTTCTTCTTGCTCATCATCGATGCCTCGAACGCGCGTATTGTCGATTGCCAACTGCCAATTGCCAATTGCCGGGCAGCGGGCTTGACCGGGCGGTCGGCGGGCGACATACCAGCGATGATGACTTCGCCGTCCTTTGACCGCAGTTCGGCTTCTTTTCCAGTAAGCGAGCTGGAGTACGACTTGCCGGAGCGGTTGATCGCGCAGTCGCCGCCGGACCGACGTGAGGACGCCAGGCTCTTGGTGGTCGACCGCTCGACGGACGGACTGAGCGATCGCGGCATCGTGGACCTGCCGGGTCTTCTGCGAGGCGGCGATCTGTTGGTGCTCAACGACACCAAGGTGCTTCCGGCCCGGTTCACGGTTCGTCGCAAAACGGGCGGCATGGTCGGCGGGTTGTTCCTCGAGGAGGAACAACGTGGTGTCTGGATCGTTCTGTTCGAAAAATCGGGCCGGCTTCGTACAGGTGAGACGCTTGGGGCGAGCGGCGCCGCAGGCACGATTCCGATCCACCTACTCTCCCGCATGGAGGAGGGCCGTTGGCGGGTTCGTGTGGATGCGGAGGGCACGGCCGCGGAGGTGTTGGAGGGTCTCGGACAGACACCGTTGCCGCCGTACATCAAGCGTCGTGCGGCCGAACGCTCGACGGACGAAGTGGACCGGGAACGGTACCAGACGGTCTACGCTCGCAGTTCCGGCGCCGTTGCGGCGCCGACGGCGGGGTTGCACTTTACTCCTCGCCTTCTGGAATCGTTACGGGAGTCGGGCGTGGAGACGGCGTTTGTCACGTTGCACGTAGGCCCGGGCACTTTCAGGCCGGTCAGTGTGGACGATCTTTCGCGACACGTCATGCACTCGGAGTGGTTCAATTTTCCCGGCGAAACCGCGGACGCCGTGAACGCATGCCGCCGACGGGGGGGACTCGTCGTGGCGGTCGGGACCACGACGGTCCGCGTCTTGGAGACCGTCGCGGCGGCATGCCCATCGACTCCCGCGCCCGCGAGCCAGGCCGAAGGCCACGGCGTTGGCCTGACGCCCATGCGCGGCGAAACCCGATTGTTGGTCTACCCTCCCTTTGAGTTCCGCGTCGTCGATGCCCTGCTCACCAACTTCCATCTCTCGCGGAGTACGTTGTTAGCGCTGGTCATGGCTTTCGCGGGGATGGAACGGACGCGACGCGCGTATGCCCACGCGATCGAACGGCACTATCGCTTCTACAGCTACGGCGATGCGATGTTGATCGCGTGAACTGGGTCGCCGATCCGGTTCCCGATTCGCCACTACCGCCTAGGAAAACTGAAAGCGTTCTGGAACGCCCGCCAATCCCGGAAATCGACGTCCTCATCTCGATCGGAGTCGAAGTTCTCGCAGTCGCGCCGAAGCGGGGCATCCGGGTCGGTCATGCAACTTAGGAACGCGCGGTGATCCACGTGATCGACGTCGCCGTCGTGCAGGTCATCGAAGTTGCAATTCGTCCAGGAGTCCAGGGCGGCGCGAATCTCATCGCGGAGGATTTCGTCCATGGCCGTGCTCGCGGCGTTCGAGGCCATGTCGTTGTCGGTCGCGTTGTTCACGAATGTCCCGTGGACGTACTCTTCCATGAACAGCTCGCCGCAGCCGGACTTGAAGGGCATGCGGATCCAACCACCGCGGGTCTGGTGGTAGATGCAATCCGGGAAGCACAGGCCGTAACTGCCGCCTTTGCCCGCCTGATAAACGAGAGCGCGGAACGCCTCGCGCGGGGCGGCGTCGATGCCCAGGCGGTTTGCCTCCTGGGTGATGATGTCGCTGACCCCGCCGAACAGGCCGTCGCTCATCAATTCGTAGAAGGTGTCCCTTAGATCGAAGTGGATACCGAAGAGATCAAAGCTCAACAGTCCGTCGGCGACGGCTTCGTAGAGCTTGCCGGCGTCGACGAGGGTAAGCTGGTTCGGCTGTTCGTGGGCCCCGTCGGCACCGGTGGCGCAGCCGATCCGGTGTTGGAGGAGCGTGTTGGTCATTCCCAGGCTCTGCGCAGTGGCGTTGATGTTGTCCTCTCCGAAGTACGTGCGGATCGCCTGGGTCCGGGGATTGTGCGATTGCTCCATCATCTGTTGCAGGCAATCTTGGAGCTCGATCATGAACTGACCGGTGTCAACGGGGCAGGAGGTCGAGACACCCCCAAAGGTGGGAATCAGATCCGTCAGCTCGATTTCGTCGTCGCGGACCTGGGTCATGGCGTGCGTATGGTGCAGGACCTTGATCATGCTGGCGGGCTCGAAGACGGTGTCGGCATTCAAATAGGCGAGCACCGGGCCGTCCACCTGCTTCAGATAGCAACCGGAGAACCCGTCCGTCCCGTCGCGGAGAATGTCGCCGATGCGCGTGGTGAGGGCGTTCGAGTTGTTGACCATGACCACCGCGAAACGCGTGCCCGTAGGGGTAGAATAACGCTCGAGGTCAATCAACCGGGCGCCGTTCTGATTGATGGCCTCGCCCACGAAGGTGTCGTTCGCGCCATAGTACCACCACCAGTGCTCCCCTTGGCTGCTCACCATGATGCAATCGTAGGTCGGGGTGGCGTCGATGATATGCGGCTCCAGGTCGGTCAATCGGGCGTTGTTCTCGCCGAGCTTGGTGTTGATGAAGTCGGCAGAGACGTTGAAATACCACCACCACCCCTGGGCCTGGGCCCCGACGTTCTGGACCATCACGGCGTTGTAGTATCTTGTGCCGCCCAGAACGTAGGTGTCCAAGTCGATGATGCGGGCGTTATTGGCCGCGATGAAAGCGTCGAGAAATGCCGTGGACACGTTGTAGTACCACCACCAGCCGGCGGCGTCCTCGCCCGAGTTGTGGATCATGACCACGGCGAACCGTTGGATTCCGCCCACTTCGTAGGATTCGAGGTCGATGAGTCGAGCGCCGAGGGCATTGATGGCGTTGCTCACGAAAGCTGCGTCCACGCCGTAATACCACCACCAGCCCTTGGCATAGGCGCCCGAATTCTCCCCGAAAACGGCGTTGAAGCGCAGCGGATCGGGATTGGCGATCTCCAGGTCCGTGATGCGGAACCCCGCGTTGATGCGTTCGTCGACTTGTGCCGCGGTGACGTTGTAGAGCCACCACCATCCGGTCGGGATGGTCTGATCCTGGTCGGACTGTCCGCGTACGGCGGGAGCGGACCACGTGAGTACCAGGGTAGCGATAGCGCTGCCCAAGACCACGGAACTGGACGGACGTTTCCACGACTGTGTTCTCGACATGGACTATGCTCCTTCCCAACGCACGATCGAAAGTACTCCCCCGGCGGGGACCAGTCTACCTCAGTAGGGGGCTCCATGCAAGCACTTTATGGTCATTTTTCGCCTCCTTTTTCCGCGCTCGGGGCCTCGTGTGAACGTAACTGCGGTCATGATCCAACCCGCATATTACCGGCGGATGCCCAACGGTCGGCGATTTCCCGAGGAGTGCGGGGGGGACGACCGACTCCGCCCGGGCCGTGCGTTTGCAACAATCGGTACCGAGCGGTATATCCCCATCGGGAAGGCTTGTAATGAAGATCATCCGCCGACCATCCGTGTACCTCGTCGGTCGCCAGGCGCTCGACGAGAGCGAGTTGAAGCGTTTCCTCGCCGACCATGAGGTCGTCGGCTGGGGCACGGATTCGGCCCGCGCCGCAGAAGTCCTCCCCGAAGTCGCAGGCCGGCTGTGTTACATGAGCTTCGCCAAACCGCGGCCGGGCGGGAACGAGGCGTACCTCGGGCACATCAAAGAGGTCGGGCACGGCAGCGTCTTGGAACACTCCGTGTGGAACTTCATCATTACCGGCGTATCTCGCTCCTTCACCCACGAGCTGGTCCGACACCGGGCCGGGTTCGGATACTCCCAGCTTTCCCAACGCTACGTGGACGAATCCGTCGCCGATTTCGTCGAGCCCGGTTGCATCGCCGATGACCCCGACTTGCACCGCCTGTGGCTCGCCGCCGTCGAGAGCGCCCAGCGGGCCTACGTCCAACTCGTCGAAGGACTTCAAGCGAAGTTCGCCTCCGTCGAGGACAAGACCCTTCGGCGCAAGCTCGCCCGGCAGGCGGCTCGATCGGTGTTGCCCAACGCCACGGAGACCAAGATTTTCGTCACCGCCAACGCCCGCGCCTGGCGGCATTTCATCGAACTGCGCTGCAACGAACATGCCGAAACCGAAATCCGCGAAGTGGCCGCGATGATCCTCGAAATCCTGCAACGCGAGGCGCCGCATCTCTTCGGCGATTACGAACTCGTCTCCTTGCCCGACGGGACCCGCGCCGCTCGTACGGCCTTTCGCAAAGTCTAAGCGGTGCATGACCGGGCATCGCCCCCGGTCCCATAAGGCGTTGCACCGGCTGTCTCTCCACCGCGCGATCGGTTACAATCCGTGACGGGCGGTCGGCTTGCCGACCGTATGGTGAGAATGCCGCGAACGGATCGGCCCGTGGCAATGTTCATGAAACTGAGCGCAAAACTCGTTTCCGCCGTGCGGGGAGGTTGACTTCGGATGCTGGGCATCAAGGGAGAGCTGGAAGTGGCGCGGGATGGCGAGGGTTGGATCGGTCCGGCGCCGTGGATCGAGACGCAGCTACCCGGTCCCAACGCCAAGGCCTTCATCGAACGCGACGAACAATACAGCTCGCCGTCCTATACCCGCGACGTACCGTTGGTGGTGAAACGGGGATTCGGATCGGTCATCGAGGACGTGGACGGCAATCGTTTCCTCGACTTCGCCGCGGGCATCGCCGTCTGTGCGACAGGGCATTGTCACCCCAAGGTCGTGGCCGCGATCGAGGCCCAGGCGCGGAACCTGATCCACATCTGCGGCAGCGATTTCTACTATCCGCCGATGGTGGACTTGTTGGAGAAGCTGGCAACGATCGCCCCCGGGCCGCACCCCAAACGGGTTCTGCTGACCAACAGCGGGACCGAGGCCGTCGAGGCCGCCTTCAAGCTCGCCCGGCACCACACCAACCGAAAATGGGTCATCGCCTTCCACGGCGCTTTTCACGGCCGGTCGATGGGGGCTTTGTCGCTCACCAGTTCCAAGGTGCGGCAGAAGGAACGCTTCGGGCCGCTGGTGCCTATGGTGGCTCACGTGCCCTACGGAAGCACGGAGGCGATCGAGAACGAACTGTTCAAGAGACAGATGTCGCCGCACGAAGTGGCCGCCATTTTTGTCGAGGCCATACAAGGCGAGGGCGGGTACATCGTCCCGCCGCCGAACTTCCTGCCCGACTTGCGCACGCTTTGCGACCGGCATGGGATTCTGCTGGTGTGCGACGAAATCCAGTGCGGATCGGGGCGCACGGGCAAGTGGTTCGGTTTCGAGCACTTCGACATCATTCCGGATCTGATCTTGATGGCGAAGGGGCTGGCCAGCGGAATGCCGTTGGGCGCGGTGATCGCCCGCGCGGACATCATGAACTGGCCTCCCGGGGCTCAGGGCAGCACGTTCGGCGGCAACCCGGTGTGCTGCGCCGCGGCGCTGGCCACGCTCGAACTCATCGAGCAGCACTACATGGAGAGCGCCCGGACGCTCGGGAAAAAGCTCCTCGCCGCACTGGGCGAGATCGCCGAGCGCCGCAAGATTCTGAGCGGCGTTCGCGGCCTGGGATTGATGTGCGGAGTCGATGTCATCAACCGCAAGACCGGAAAGCCCGACCCCAAGCTCCGCGAAAAAATCATCCGCAGTTCCTTCGAGCGCGGCCTGGTGCTCCTGCCCTGTGGAGAGAGCGCCATCCGCTTCTGCCCGCCGCTGTGCATCAACGAAACGCAACTCGACGTGGGTCTCAAGCTGTTCGATGAGAGCTTGGCGATGGTCGTTTGATTGTCGATTTTCGATTTTCGATTGCCGATTCATCCGAGCCGACGACGTCTCCCGTTTGAAGCATCACGGGAAAAGGAGCGGACGATCCGCCCCGCCAAACCCGGACGCGTGCGGTTCCCCTGATCCTGGATCGACGGTTGAATCGTGTCGTACAAACCGATACACTGATGACCACGGAGGGAATATGAGGCAACACCGTCTCTTGCTTGCACTTTTCGTGCTTGTCGTGTCTCGCGCAGGTTCCGTCTACGCCGGCTCGCCGCCATCGGGGATCTACTGGTCCAACATCGTGGCGTCTACGCCGCAAGGCGTCGGTACAATCTGGCGAGCTGATTTCGACGGTTCCAACGTGACCCCCATTGTCACGGAAGGTTTGAGCGGAGCATGGGCGATCTTCATCGAAATAACCACGCACAAGATCTATTGGGCCGATGTCAACCTACAGCGAATCCAGCGTGCTAACCTTGACGGTTCCTCGGTGGAAACGGTGGTCTCGGGGCCGTTCTCTTTCATTGAAGATCCCGGCGGCATTGCCGTCGACCCCGTGAACCAGCGGCTGTACTGGACCGACTTCCTGGTCGATAAGATCGCCCGCACCGACCTGAGCACGCATACAACGGTCACGCTGGTGACCAGTGACATGAGCATCCCGAGGGGCATCGATCTGGATCTTGCCGCTGGGTTCATGTATTGGGTGGATGGCGGCACCGGAAAGTTGCGGCGCGCCACACTGAACGGCGGCGGCGTACAGGATCTGATCACGGGCTTGAATAATCCGGGGGACCTTGAGCTTGACTTTGAAAACGGAAACGTCTACTGGACTCTGACGGACCCTCCCGGGGGTATCTGGCGGGCCAAGTTGGATGGAACAAACGTCGAGCCCGTCATACTCGACTCTGCCTACTTCCTGGGCCTCGATCGGCTGGAACGCAAACTATACTGGGTCCACTACCTCGATGGCGTGGTCCGGGCCGACCTGAATGGCTCGAATCGAGAGATCGTTATCCCCCGTTCTTCAGAGACGTTGTCGTTTGCGCAAGGCATCGCCATAGTTCACGACTGCAACAATAACCAAGTCGACGACTACCAAGAAGTCCTGCAAGACGACTGCAATAAGAATCGTCAGCCCGACGATTGCGACATCGCCACCGACCACAGTCCGGATTGCAACCGCAACGTCGTCCCGGACGAGTGCGATCTCTCCGCAGGCATCAGTCACGACGACGACGCCAACGGCATCCCCGACGAGTGCGACCCCGGTGCCTGTTGCGACGCCAGTACCGGCGTATGCACAGACGACACTCCCGTGACCCGATGTACGGGGTTTCGACTAACTTGGACTGCCAACACTCCATGTGCAGACCTTGATCGGGCCTGTGTCTCGCCCGTCGGGGCATGTTGCGACCAGGACCCTTTTAGCGGCTGCACGGACGGCTTGACGCGCGCGGAATGTAGCTGCGAGCTATGTGAATGGACCGACGATGCCCTGTGTGATGACGTGGCCTGCCCGCATGACTCAATCCCGACGGTGAGCACTTGGGGGCTGGCCATTCTGTCTCTTCTGCTGCTGACCGGGGCGAAGATTCGGTTCGGACGAGTGCGGCACAGCGAGGCGGCGCGGTAGGCATTGGACAAGGCACGAAGGCACAAAGGCATGACGGGATTGGGAGGGGCGGACGGGTCGTGTCGCTTGGGCTCCACGCTCGGACCGCGCCACCCACGAGGGATGGCGCTACATCGGGGTGAGCGGTGGTTGCCACACGCGGTCTCAGAGTGATTCGAGCAAGAGTTGCAGTTGTGCGAGGGAGTCGAGGGCGAACTGCGGGGATCCGTGCCGGGGGGCGATGGCGTCGGCGTAGATTCCGTGGGGGCGGCGGATGTGTACGGTTTTCCAACCGAGAGCGTTCGGGGCGACGAAGTCCTTGGCTACGTTGTCGGCTACATACACCATTCGAGTGGAGAGGGTTTGCAGCCGCGTGGACATGTGGTCGAAGGGGCGGGGGTGGGGCTTGGAGAAGTTCGGGGCCAGTTCCGCGGTGACGATGATCTCGTCGACACGGTTGCGCAGTCCGAGGGCGTCGATCTTGGCCCGTTGGGTGGTCGGCCGACCGTCGGTGAGGATGCCGAGTTCATAGGATGCATGCAGGTTCCCCAGGGCGGCGTCGGCGTCCGCGAAAAGTCGGAGGGTCGGAGTATGCGAGCGGAACGTCTCGACCATTCTCATGGCTAGTTCTTGATCGTCGATCTGTCGTTCCGTCAGCAAAGCATGGAATACCCGGCCGCGGTCGGGAGTATCAAACAACTGACGCATTCGGGACGCGGCGTGGTCGGGGGCGCCGAGCGGATTCGAAAATGCCTTGGCGACGGCGTCGAACCCGCTGAAGGCGAATTCACGCTCCGCATAGAGCGTGTCATCGAGGTCGAAGACGACGGCCTGGATGGGGAACATGATACACGAATTCGGAATGGTGAATGCGGAATGCGGAATCAGGCGGGGTGAACGCCTCTCCGACGCCGCACTTCGCCACTCATAGCCGGTTCCATGCGTAATTGGTCATTGGTCATTTGTAATTCGGTCACTGGTCACTCATTTCCCGTTCGCCTCTGTCAAGCGCGCCGCGTCATGCACGAAGACGGACTCATCATATCGCAGCATGGTCACTGCGTCGTGGAAACCGGCGGGGTCGATGCGCGGGCGCCGGCCCAGATGTTCCTGCAGAATCCAGCCCGGGAAGTCGGCCCCCGCATGAATCGAAAGGGGTGCGCCGCCGCCGAAGCGGGGGTTGATCTCGATGACGCGAATGCGGCCTTGGGGGGTGACGATGCACTGCACGGTGATGACCCCGCGACACTCGCGAAGCGCAGCAACGACCTTACGCCCGACGGCCATCACCGCTCGGTTCTTCACGACCATCCCCTTGCTGACCTCTCCGCTACGGACCTCGATTCTCTTGCGGGGCACGACGCAGCGCGGGCGTCCGTCGAGCCCCGCGTACACATCGAGGGTATATTCGTCGCCGGGGACGAACTCCTGCACGACGGCGTCGGTCACCCGCCGGCCGAAGACGGCCAATTCGTCGCGGTCGCGGATGACGTAGTTGCCCATCGCGGCGCTGCCGGAGCGAGGTTTGAGGTAATAGGGGAAGCGGTGTCGGCGCAACTTCATCGCCTCCGTCCAGGTACGGGTTCTGGGAGTGTCGATCCCCGCGGCGGTCAAGGCGCGCGAGGTCAGGAGTTTGTCGTGGCAGATTTCGACGACGGCCGGCGAGGAGATCAACGCCCGGCAGCCGATCTCGGCGAATCGGTCGATGCACGCGGCGATGAGCGGCAACTCCGAATCAATCAAGGGGATGAGCAAGTCGATGCCTTCACGGCGGACAAGGTGCAGGAGTGCGTTGAGGTAGTCGCCGCTTTCGATGCTGGGCACAAGGTGCGGGCGGTCCACCAAGTGCAAGGCCGGAGAGAGCCAACTTGCGTCGGCCCCGTGAACGACGAGATGGACCTTCAGCGCCTTGGCCGCCTGCCGAAACGCACGGACCAATTCCACCCGCCGACCGATGCAAGTGAGAAGAAGGTTGACGGTCGCGCTCCGCCCCGTTCCTCGTCGTTTCCCAGCCATTTCGTTCCTTGGCAGTTGGCGCCGCCTACTCCGCCACGACCGCTCGCTGAATATATCGCCCGCTTCGAGAGCGGACCATCCCCAATCCTGCACGGAGCGCCGGGGACAAGCCCCGACGCTACGTGCCGGACTCGCCGAGCTTCATCGCAAAGTGGTACGCCGTGATGTCCATCCGCTTGCGGAGGTAGAAGCGGTGGGCGCCGTGGCGTTGGACGCCGCTGTCGAGGTGGAATTGGGCGCAGCCGTGCGTCCGGGCAAACTCGACCAACCAATCGAGCAGGCGGTCGCCATAACCCTTGGAGCGATCCGTGGCCAGGGTGACGAGGTCGTCGACGTAGACGATTTTTCCCCAAGCAAGGGTTTCCATGAGTCGAAAGCCCGCGACGGCACAAACCTGCCCGTCCTCCTCAAGGTAGGCCGTCTGGTAGCGATCGGTGTCGGCCTGTCGCTTCACTTGGGCGAGGTAGGATTCGAGGTCGAGATGAGTGCGTAGCTCGTGCATCACGGGAAAGCAGCGCCGCAAGTCCGCGTCCGAATTGGCCAATGCGATCCGGTTCATCGAGCGTCTGTCCACACAAGCTCCTTATGCCTGGCACGCTGTTGCGTCGCAGCTTACACCGCGGAGTGGTGTTCCTGGGCGAATCCATCGGTGTCGCAGGCCCGTTTTTCCCATATCGTCCCTTGCAGGTCCAACGCCTGTCGCCTGTGCCCCAAGATCGGTCGCTTCCGCTCCCAGCCCTCATTGGGGGCTCGGTTGGGGCGAATTGACCCATAATTGCGAGGGCCTGGATATGGCGCTTGTATTGTCCGGGACGAGTCGCTAGGCTTATAATGTCTGTCGAGGAGGGGTCGCGAGACGGCCGTCGATTCGACCATCGCCGCCGCGGTCCGGGGGGAGCGCTGTGGAGGGGGCTGACGGACTGTGTCCGGCCGGGGGATGGCGCGTAAACCCTGCCGCGCCGCGACGGGACGGAACCGTCCACCCGCCCAACCATCGACTGAGGCGAAACCGAGAGGAGCCCAATCCCGTGCTTCGACCAAGATGTTTGCGCGCCGGTCTTGTCGCCGCGGTGGCGGTTACGGTTTTTGCGGATCGCACGGCCATCGCACAGCGTCCGGCGGCGACCAAGCGTGTCGCGCCGGTCCTCATGGAACCCGGTCCCGTCGAACGCAGCGTCCTGTACGCTGATGGGCGCGAGGTCGAGGTGGCGACGGAGTGGGTGTGGCGACCCGTTTGCGGAAGTGACCCGTCGGCGCTGAGCGTCGCGGAGCTTTCCAGAATCGCACAATCCGCCCGCGCCGCGGCCGCGGCCCATCCCGCCCCCCTGGAGGGGCTTGGGGGAGTGGCCACGGGGTCCGGCGGACTCAACGTCATCTTCAACATTACTTCGGCCCTTCCGGCGGAAGCCGTGACGGCGCTTGGAGAGGTCGAGCGTTACGTCGAGGCTCAATTCAGCGACCCGGTGACCGTGGTCATCGACTTCCAATTCGCCCCGTTGTCTCCTGGCGTCCTCGGAGCCACCGGAAGCGCGTACGTGAGTACAACGTGGGCCAATGCACGGGTTGGGCTGCAAGCCGGAATGGACGCCACGGATACCATCCAGAGCTTCCTACCGTCCGGTTCGACGATTCCGGTGCGCTACAACGGGAACTCCTCAATCGCCACGAACGAAGGCACTGTGTTCTTTACCCGCGCCAACTACCGGGCCACGGTCGGCACCGTCACGGGCACCGCGGCCGGAATGACTTTCAGCTCCAACTTCGCCTGGGATTACACGCCGCCGGACATCTCGCCGGGGACCTACTGCTTTCAGTCGGTTATTACGCACGAGGTCGGGCACGCGTTGGGTTTTGTCTCCGGCGCCGACTTTCGTGTCAACGACATCGAGGCCTTGGACATCTACCGGTTCCAACGCACCGAGAGCGGCGGCAGCGATCACAACCCCGATGACCTCGCGGAATTTGGGACCACGGCGCGGATGGTGGATCAGAACGCGCCGGGCACCGACGATGACGTGAACTCCGATCTGATTACGGTCGATTATCGGATGGCGGACGGATCGCCCAATCAGGCGTCGCACTTTCGAGATCAAACGCCGGGCATATACGTCATGGATCCCGCCTTCGGCTCGGGGGAGACTTTCTATCCGAACTTTCTCCGGTCGGGCGACGTGGACATGTTCGACGCCATCGGCTGGGATTACCCGGCGACGAATTCGGGTTGCGATGAGGCCCTTCCGCTGAAGTGCAACAGCATCCGCCCGTTCGACAACACGGCGGCCGGATCGGCGCCGGATCCCGCGTTTTCTTGCGGAGTGGGCGGAGCGCACGCAGGGGCGGTGTGGTTCAGCTTCGTGGCCACCTCGACCTCGGCGGGGGTCTCCACGTGCGGCAGCTCGATGCAGGACTCAACGCTGGCCGTCTATTCCGGCATTTGTGGGGCGCTGATTCCGATTGCCTGTAGCGAGGACAATGCCTGCGACGGGTCGCCGGGTTTGGCGAGCGTATGCCTGACGGGATTGAACATCGGCGAGACGTACTACGTTCAGGCGGCGTCGAAGTCGGCGGCGGATCGTGGGTTGTACACGCTGCGGTTGGACTGCTCCTGTTTCGGCGCTTGTTGTATGCCGCCGCCCGCGTCGTGCATGGACCTGCAGGAAGACGATTGCGCCCAACTCGCGGGCGACTACTCCGGGCCGGGAACGCGCTGCGACAGCGACTCCAACGCCGATGGACTGGACGACGCCTGCGAGCGACCCCAGATCAAGTTCAGCCAGCTTCCCACCGCGGGTGCGGAGGATGCCGCGTCGAACATCGACTGGTCGGACCAGCTGCCCAACGTCACCGTGGCGGACGATTTCACCTCCGACGGCCGGCCCATTCACACGGTGCGATGGTGGGGCAGCGTCCTGGACGGCGGCGTTCAACCCGACGGGTGGAACATCGGATTTCACGAGCCTTTGACCGGCGGATCGCCGGCGGGGACGCCTTTGGCCGTCTATTTCTGCCCGACGGAAGTGGTCGTGCCGGACCCGACGCCGATTCCGGCATGCGATTCGCACCAGGTCATCGGCTACTCGGCGCGACTCTACGATTGCTGCCTCGTTCATGCCTACGCCGATTCGCGCACGAGTACGACACCAGGCGCACCGGGAGCCTTCTACGAGGAGCAATGTCTCGATTACGAAGTCGACATTCAGGCCGTGGTGGGTGTGCGCTTCGACAAGGATCTGCAGAACGGCGGATGCATCGAAACCCCGACAGCGACCACCGCGAGCGGAGATTTCTGGGGATGGCACACGACGTCGTTCGAACATGGGATCGACGCGACCGTTACGGCTCCGCTGAGCATGGTGGTCAATGATTGGGTCTACGGGCCTTGGGCTACGCTGGTCCCTGGCTGTTCCACGCCCAACGTGGCATTCGAACTGGTCACCACCCGGTCCGGTGTCTCCGGGGATCGCACCCTGTGGGACAACGGACAACCCAACAACGGCGACGCGCTCATCACCCAGTACGGCGGCGAGCTGTCCGATTGGATGACCGTGGACGACGTGGACTTCCCCACCGGGGCGACGATCACGGACCTGAATTGGTTCAACGAGGAGGAACCGAATTTCACCTGGTCGGGACGGGTTCGCATCGAGATTTACCCCGACAATGGTCTCTTGGCGCCAGCCGGCGGCGGCGGGCCGCATGTGGCCAAGTGGGTCCCGGATAGCGGCGGGGCGGTCATACGGACGGACCTGGGCCCGGGACAGTTCTTCCACCGCTATCGGTACGACGTATCAGGCCTCAACATCTCATTGGCCGCCGGTCATTGGTGGATCGGTTTGGCGACCGCGGCCAATCCGGGGGGCACGGGTCGCGCCTATTGGGTGACGAGCCATACCAAACCGAACACCCTGCTTTTCTTCGGCGGCGAGTCCTACATCCGCACCCCCAGCGGTGGCGTTCCTACGTTCCAGCCCTGGAGCAGCATCAACGGCGGGCGGATGTCGGATATGTCCTTTGCCCTGACCGTTCCGACCTCCGTGGATTGCAATTGCAACGGCGTGGACGACGGTCTGGATATCCTCAACGCAACCAGCGCGGACTGCAACACCAACGGCATCCCCGACGAGTGCGAGTCCGATTGCAACGCCAGCGGCTTGCCGGACGACTGCGACATTGCCGACGCCGGCAGTCTGGATTGCCAGGGCAACGGCGTGCCCGACGAATGCGACATTTTCTTCGGCGATTCGCCGGACGCCAACGGAGATGAAATCCCCGACGAATGCTGCGAGGTGGTGAACGCCCCTCTCCCCGAGGCTTTGATCATCCCGAAGAACCGCTTCATCACCATCGTTCCGACGAATGCGGGAACGATCACGGCCCTACGGGTCACGATGATGACACTCCAAGACCCCGTTCCGCCGAATCCGCCCGGCCGTACCCCGCAGGACTTTTCGGCCTTCCAGGGCACGTATCGCTGGGTGGGTCCGCCGGCGACGTTTTCGGAGGGGTCCGGTTCGCTGCCGCCGTTCAAGGCCGCGCGATTGCAGTGTACGCCCTATCTCATCGACTGGGGGGCCGTGGGCCCGCTGCACATTTACGGTCCGGAGATCATGCCCAGCTCCTTGTATCACGTTCAGGCCGGGGAGCAGAAATGCGTCGAGGACGGCGACACGACGCATTTCCACGCGCCGCTTCCGGTGCTTACGGCTCGTTGGGGGGACGCCAGCGAACCGTTCAATCCGCCGGCGCAGACCGACCAGCCGGACAGCTTCGACATCGTGTCGCTCCTCGCCAAGTTCAAGGGTCTGCCCAACTCCTTGACCAAGACACAGTTGATGTTGCAGCCGAGTGTGGTTCTGCCGGGCAGCGACATCAACGCCTTGGACATCGTGGCGTGCGTGGATGCCTTCAAGGGATTCGCCTATCCCTTTTCCGGCCCCACCGCCTGTCCGCCGTAGGCGGAAGCAGAGGGTCCGACAACGGTGGCGTCCTCGATGGCGAGCCCCGCCTCCGAGGGGCCCTCTCACGTCCAAAATCCAGCCTGTGCGTTTCATGAGGAAACGGGTAACATGTCGCTCGGCGCGGGAACGGCTACGGGTTGGAGCGCGGATCGGTTATGCCCATTGCGAAGGAAGGTTGGCGGGAGATCACCTTGGCGACGTTGCTGCTCGGCGCGTTGGGCGTGGGGGCGGGTTGGGTCTGGTGGCCGCTGGCGATTCCGTTTGCAGTCGTGTGGATTTGGGTGCTCAGTTTTTTTCGTGACCCGCCGCGGGTGCGAAGCTTTGCACCCGGTCAGCTTTGCTCCGCGGCCGATGGAACCGTTACGGAGATTTCCGAACTTGAGCACTACCCGCCGCTGGGCGGTCCGGCGGTGCGAATCGGGGTGTTTCTGAGCCTGTTCAACGTGCATGTGAACCGATCGCCTTGTCCCGGCACGGTGCGGAACGTTACCTATCGCGCGGGTCAGTTCCTCGACGCTCGCCACCCGGAGTCGGGAACGCGAAACGAGTCCAATACCCTACTCATCGACCCTGATGGACCGCTTCCCGGACCCATCGAGGTGCGGCAGGTGGCCGGTCTCGTGGCCCGCAGAATCATCTGCCACGCCAAGGCTGCCGATCATTTGTCGATGGGGGCGCGGCTCGGGATCATCAAGTTCGGCTCGCGGACGGAGTTGGTCATTCCCAAAGGCCCTCGGACCGAAATTCTGGTGAAAGTCGGCGATTCGGTTCGAGGCGGTTTGACGATCATGGCTCGACAACCGGTCGGGGAGGTCGAGGTGGAGACCGGCTCGACAGCCCGTCCCACATCCCTCGTGGGTGCCTCAACATGACGATCCTGGCGAAGATTCCCGGCGGCGACGAGCACCCGCGGCCTCATCGGCGGCGGCTGAAGTCGCTTGCGTTCGTTCCGACCCTGCTGACCCTCGCCAACCTGCTGTGCGGGTTCGCAGCCATCCACTTCGGCTTGCGGGCCATGTACGATCTCGGCGCGGGGATCACGCCGGAACAGATCGTCACCCTGCACCGGCCCGTCATCGAGCGCTTGCTGCCCTCGTTCCTTTCCGTGGGCGCGAGTCTGGTCGTTTTGGGGATGATCCTGGATTGTTTTGACGGGTTGATCGCCCGAGTGACCACCAGCACGACGAACTTCGGCGGGCAGTTGGATTCGCTGGCCGACGTGGTGACCTTCGGCGTAGCCCCGGCGACGCTCATGGTAGCGTTTATGACCAAAGAGCTGGCCGGCGACTCCATCGTCCCCTCGCCGATCAGCGAGCACGCCCTGGGGCGGTTTACCTGGGTTTGTGCGGCGCTGTACGTGGCCATGGCTGCGGTGCGCCTGGCGCGCTTCAACGTCGAGCACGCCAAGGCCGAATTCGACCATCGTGTCTTTCGCGGACTGCCCAGCCCGGCGGCCGCCGCGATCCTCGTGGGGTTGGTGCTGTGTCAGGACCACGTCACCGCGGATGCGGCGCGGGGAGTCCTCAAGTACGCCACGCCCCTCACCGCCCTCACCATCGCCTTCCTCATGGTCAGCCGGGTTCCGTATCGCCGCTTCGGCCGCGCCTATCTGATGGGTCGCCAGCCGTTTGGACAGTTCCTCGTCGTGATGCTGGTGGTGGCCGTCTTCCTGGCGTTCAAGGCCGAGACCTTCCTCGTTGTCGCCCTGTGGTACGGCCTGAGCGGACCCCTCTACTGGGTGACCCGTCGAATGCGCGAGCGCTTCCGATCCTCCCCGCCGGCGGCTGATACCGGCGCGCGTCCGCAGGAACGACTGCGCGCATGAACGCGGACGCCACGGAGACCATGCGCGTGCGGTTCGCTCCCTCGCCGACGGGGTATTTGCACATCGGCGGGGCCAGGACGGTGCTTTTCAACTGGCTGCTCGCTCGCAAGCACGGCGGGACGTTCATTCTTCGCATCGAGGACACCGATCAGTCGCGGCACGTGGAGGATTCCGTGCAAAAGATTCTCGAGGACCTTCGTTGGTTGGGGCTTACCTGGGACGAGGGACCGGAGGCGGGAGGCGACTACGGGCCGTACTTTCAGAGTCAGCGACTCGACATCTATGACCGCTACCTGCAACAGCTCTTGAAGTCCGGCGAGGCGTACTACGCGATGGAGACGCCGGAGCAGCTCGCGGTCCTGCGCGAGTCGGCCAAGCGCGAAAAACGCGCCGTCACTTACGGGCGCCCCGACCCCGTGTCCTCGGTCGCCGAGGGCGAGGCCGCCCGCGCTGCCGGACAACCGGTCGTGGTTCGGCTCAAAATGGCTAACGCCGACATCACCGTAACCGACGAAATCCTCGGGACGGTCACGCTGCCCGCGTCTCAAAGCGAAGACTTCGTTTTGCAAAAGGGCGATGGGTATCCGACCTATCACTTCGCGTGCGTCGTCGATGACGAACGGATGAAGATCACCCACGTGCTCCGCGGGCAGGAGCACCTCATGAACACCCCCAAGCACATCGCCTTGCAGCGGGCGCTTGGCTTCCGCACTCCGTGCTATGCCCATCTTCCGGTCATCTTCAACATGGATGGCTCCAAGATGAGCAAGCGCGACAAGGAAAAGGCGCTCGCCGAGGGCCGCCGCCCGCCGGAGGTCGACGTACACGACTTCCGCACTGCCGGGTATCTGCCCGAGGCGGTGATCAACTTCATCGCCCTACTCGGTTGGTCGCCGGGCGAGGAACGGGAGTTCTACGACATCGAGGAATTAACCGCGAAGTTCACCATCGAGCGCATCGGCAAGACCAACGCCAAGTTCGACCGCGAGAAACTGCTTTCCTTCAATACAACCTGGGCCACGCGCGTGTCTCTCGACCGGCTTCTGGCCGCGTTCAAGGACTACATCACCGTGACCGGCTCTCGAATGCGCTCCGTGGACGACGGTCGTTTACGCAAGTTGCTCGGCGTATGCGCGGGCTTCCGCACCTTCCGCCAAGTCGAGGAGAAGGTGGCGTTCCTGTTCGTCGAGGACGAGGCGATCGAGTACGATCCCAAGGCGGTGCAGAAGGTCCTCGCCAAGAACAACGGCGAGGGCTATACGGTGTTGCGGGACTTGCTGCCCGTCTTGCAGACCGTCACCGACTGGACCGGGTCAGAGTTGGAAAAACGGGTCGCCGCATTCGCGGGCGAGAGGGGTCTCGGTCTCGGTCAGGTCGCTCAACCGCTGCGTGTGGCCGTCACCGGCTCGACCATCAGTCCGTCCATTCACGACACGCTCGAACTTCTGGGCCAATCGCGGGCTGTGAACCGCATGCGCCGCTGTCTGAGCCTGGGCGGCTCGCCATGATCGGAGTATGGCCTTCGAGGTCCTCGTAGGAGAACGGCTCGTCGCCCAAGAGTTGACCGCGCATATTGCGGCCTGGTCCATGTGCTCACGATTGTCCGTTCACGGGTTTCGCCCTGCTCCATCCTTCGGTTAGAATCCGCCCCGCCGAGGCGTGACGGCGTGGGTGGACAATGCTGATTTCCGTAAACTGGATCCGAGATTTCGTGGACCTGCCCGCCGACCTCGATGCGCGGGCGTTGGCGGAGCGCTTCACGCGCACTACGGCCGAGGTCGATGAGGTGCGGTCCATCGAGGTCGCGGCGCGGGGACTGATCGCCGCCAAAATCGTGAGGTCGGCGCCGGTTGCCGGGGGCGAGAAAGCGCCGCCCACAAGGGGCGACGCTACATTTCCCGTTGCGTCGGGGCTTGTCCCTGGCGGAAGAACGCACCTCGTCACGCTGGATGTCGGCCAGGGTCGGACCGTCGAAACCGTCAGCAACGCGGCCTCCTTAGGCGTCGGATGCAGTGTGGTGTTCGCGCCAGTCGGGGCGTCGGTCGCTGCGTTCGGGAAGATTGTCGAGGCCAAAATCGCGGGCCGGACCAGTTCCGGCATGATCCTCCCCGGCGAGGCCGTGGGAATCGAAAAAGCGGTGCAGGAGGCGGTTTCCCTCTCCGACGAATTCCAACCCGGCGACGAACTGCCGTCCGGACTTTTCGACGACGTGGTCATCGAGATCGACAACAAATCCATCACCAACCGTCCGGACCTTTGGGGTCACTATGGAATCGCCCGCGAGATCGCCGCGATCCTCCGTCGTCCGCTCAAACCGTACCCGGTGACGGCGCTCGAGGAACTTTGCAGTTCGACACTGCCGCAGGTGGCGATCAGCATCGCCGATTCGAAGGCGTGCCGTCGTTACAGCGGTCTTGTCGTCGAGGGCGTACCCGCGCAACCGGCGCCGCTCTGGTTGCAGCTTCGCCTCGGCCATGTCGGGCAGCGACCCATTGGCGGCCTGGTCGATCTCACCAACTACATCATGATGGACCTCGGGCAGCCCATGCACGCCTTCGACGCCGCCAAGGTCGATCGCATCGAGGTCGAGTGGGCCAAGGTCGATGAGAAGTTCACGACCCTGGACGGCGTCGAACGGACCCTCACACGCGAAGACCTCATGATTCAGTGTCGCGGTCGCTCCGTCGCTCTCGCGGGCGTGATGGGGGGGCTCGAAACGGAGGTCGGCCCGGCGACGACCTCGCTCCTGTTGGAGTCGGCGAACTTTGATCCATCGACGATCCGCAAGACGGCCAAACGCCTGGGCTTGCGGTCCGAAGCCAGCAGCCGCTTCGAGAAATCACTCGATTCCGCGCTGACCGTTCTGGCCATCCAGCGGTTCGTGCAGCTCGCCCGACCCGTGTACCCGGGGCTGCGCTTGACCTCGCGGCTTTCCGACTGTTTCCCATCGCCGCCCGCGCCCGTAACGGTGACCGTGGATCCCCGTCACGCCGCTCGGATCGTCGGTCGAGAGGTGGCCCACGTGGAGGCGGTGGAGTTGCTTCATCCCTTGGGCTTCAAAGTGACTGAACGTGGCACGAAGTGGGGTGTCCAGGTTCCTTCCTACCGCGCGACCGGCGACTGCTCCATCGAGGCCGACATCATCGAGGAACTCGCTCGGCGGATCGGTTACGACTCGATCGGACCGGCCATGCCCCAAGTTGCCGTTCGCCACTTCGCTCCCCATGCCCTTCATGAACTCGAACAGCGGACGCTTCAGGATTTGTCGACCGCCCAAGGATTCCACGAGGTGCAGGGATACGTGTGGTACGATGGCGCGTGGTTGAAACAGATCGGCTTTGAACCGCCGGCCGGCGTGGAGGTGCTCAACCCCGCGGCCCAGGGATGTCACCGTCTGCGTGGAACCTTGCTGCCCGGTTTGCTCGCCGCCGTAGCCGCCAACCGCTTCCATTTTCCGTCGCTGGCGCTCATGGAGGTGGGGAGCGTGTTTGCCAAGGGCGGACCGCAGGACCACGAATTTCGTCATCTGGGGTTGGTCCTTGCTCGTCGCGGCCAGCGATCGGAGGATGAACTATATCGCAAGCTCAAGGACTCTTTGGCTGCGTGGGGATGGCGAAGGCTGGCCCGCGATGTGCGTTTCGAAGCCGCCACGCCCGATCCCGGTCGCCCTTGGGAGCATCCGCACCGCACTGCGGCGATCGCCGTGGACGCGGCGCATGTGGGGCGGATGAGTGCCGTCGATGTGGCGCTCCGTCGGCGCATGGACGAGCACCTGGGCTCGTGGTCCATCGTCTGGGCCGAGGTCTGGCTTTCCGCGCTGGCGGACGTTGCCCCGCGCACCGAACCGCTCGAACCCATCCCCGCCTTCCCCTGGGTGGACGTGGATTTCTCCCTCGTGGTCGCCAAGAGCACCCCATTCGAGGACGTCGTCGCCGAGCTGGGCCGGTTCGCTCACCCTCTGCTACGCAACATTCGTTTCGTCACCAGCTTCGAGGGCGATCCACTCCCCCGCGATCGACGCAGTTTGACGGTCCGGGCGACGTTGGGCGACGATTCGCGAACGCTCACCGACGAGAACTCGGGTGCTTTCCGCGCCGCGTTCGAGCACCATATGCGCGGCTGCGGTTATGAGTTGCGTACCGGATAAACCGTCGAGCACAACGAGAGGAATCCACAGGAGACATTCCCAATGCACACCAACAGAAGTTCTTGGCGAAATCGGCTGTGTCGTTTCTTTATCGCCGCCACAGTCTTATCGGTCGCGCCGTCCTGCACAACCAACAAGTTAAAACCGCCCTTGGCTCCGCGCATTCCGCACCCGCAGACCGTCCATGGCCACACGCGGCAGGACGACTATTCCTGGCTGCGGGACCGCAATGATCCCAAAGTGCTTGCATACCTACAAGCCGAGAATCAATACACACAACAAGTCCTTCAACATACCGAACCACTGCAACGGACTTTGTACGAGGAAATGAAAGGGCGGATCAAGGAGACCGACCTGACCGTGCCCTATCGTGTGGACGACTACTTCTACTACACGCGCACGTTCGAGGGAAAACAATACCGTGTATACGCCCGCAAGCGCGGCAGTGTGGATTCCACAGAGGAAATCCTGCTCGACGAGAATGCACTGGCCGAAGGACACGACTTCCACCGCCTGGGCGTCTTCCGCGTGAGCCCCAGTCATCGCCTACTTGCATACTCGACGGATAACTCCGGGGCGGAGTCTTTCACTTTGCGGGTGAGAGACTTGGAGACCGGAAAGGACCTCGCCGACCAACTGCCCAACACCTACTATTCGGTCGTCTGGGCCAATGATGATCGCACACTGTTCTACACAGTGCTGGACGACGCCAAACGCCCCTACAAGGTATTTCGTCACACTCTCGCAACCGACCCCGCGACCGACAAACTGGTATACCATGAAATGGACGAATCCTTCCATGTCGATCTATCCAAGACCCGCAGCCGACGTTTCATTGTCATCTCCTTGCATAGCATGACCACGCACGAGGCGAGAGTTCTGGATGCCGATCGCCCCAGCGGTGACTTCCGGATCGTTCAACCCCGGACACAAGGAGTGGAATACCAAGTCGAACATCACGGCGACACTTTTTACATTGTGACCAATGACCAGGCCAGGAACTTCCGACTGATGGCCGCGCCCATCGCCAAACCCGGCCGGGAGAACTGGGTCGAAGTCATCGCCCACCGGCCCGACGTGAAGATCGACGACGTGGATGCCTTTGCCGACCATCTGGTAATCTATGAACGCCAAGCCGGTTTGCGGCGAATGCGCATTCGAGAGTTGCGCGGCGGGAACGAACATCATGTCGAATTCCCTGAGCCGGTCTATACTTTCTCTGCGAATGACAATGAGGAATTCAATACGCCCCACATCCGCTTTACCTATACCTCGTTGGTGACCCCGCCGTCGGTCTTTGACTATGGCATGAACAATCGCACCCGGGAACTGAAAAAGCAAGAGGAAGTCCTGGGTGGATATGATCCGTCCCAATACCAGTGCGAGCGCTTGCATGCGCGGGCGCCCGATGGCACCTCCATCCCCATCTCCCTGATGTACAAAAAAGGAATGGTGCGCGACGGTACGAACCCCACTCTTCTGTATGGTTACGGTTCCTACGGAGCCAGTTCCGAGCCGCGATTCAATTCCAACCGTCTCAGTTTGCTGGACCGCGGGTTCGTCTTCGCGATGGGTCATATCCGCGGCGGCGGAGAAATGGGTCGATCCTGGTATGAGGATGGAAGACTCGGTCGCAAGAAGAACACTTTCACCGACTTCATCGCTTGTGCAGAGCATTTGATCGCGGAGGACTACACCTCGCCCGAGTTTCTCGCCATTCAAGGCGGCAGCGCCGGTGGACTGCTCATGGGCGCGGTAACCAACATGCGCCCCGACTTGTTCCGTGTCGTCCTGGCCCACGTGCCTTTCGTCGACGTGATGAACACCATGCTGGATCCAAGCATTCCTCTCACGGTGATCGAGTATGAGGAGTGGGGCAATCCCAATCGAAAGGACGAATATGAGTATATGTTAAGTTACTCTCCGTTTGACAATGTGGAGCGAAAGAAATATCCGAACATGCTCGTGACCGCCGGACTCAACGATCCGCGCGTCGCCTTCTGGGAGCCGGCCAAGTGGACGGCGAAACTCCGGACCATGAAGACCGATGACAATCGACTGCTTCTCAAGGTCAATCTCGACGCCGGCCACGCCGGCGCCTCGGGCCGCTATGATTATCTCAAAGAGGTCGCCTTCCACTACGCGTTCATGCTCGACACGATGGGCATCGTGAAATAGGACACGGTTCGCGGTTTACTGCGACAACACGACGGGGCACGTGGGGCGGCGGGCGAGATCATCGCCTGAGTTCACGACCGACGGCTCATAACGCTCGCGGAACTCATGGGGCGACATGTGCGCCTCGGCGGCGAGGGCGGCCACCGACAACGGTGAATCAAAGTCCGATTTTTCCAGACGAATCATGTATGCCCGGGCGACGCTGTAGGAATAACTGTTCAAGTCGACGGTGCGGATGCGCGTTCGCTTTGTGTTGGGATCGACCATATCCTCGAAAGGAACGGCCACCAGGTTCCCGTTTTGCATGGTGACCATCACCCCCGCGGGGAAGTTCGACGTGGAGTCCAGCAGGAGTTTGACCCCCCCATGGCCCAAGTCGCGCGTGTACACCAGATCGAACGTCGAGGGCGGGGCGCAACGGAGTTCATACCCCAACAAGTGCGCAATGATGGTGACGGACTCGCCACGGGCGCTGAAGCGTCGTTGGAGTTCTTCTTTGAGAAGCTGCCCGAGCGGGACCTCCGACAGGCGCGGATGGCCCGCGGCGTCCACGGGCACGTCCCTGTTGAGCAATCGCGAGAGCTCCTCCCGATCGCCGAGTTTGTAGGCCAGCCCCTCGGCGAGGATGGCAACGCCGTCGTGACGACCCATGGTCCGCCGTTTGAGCATCGAGCCCTCGACGACATCCGCGATGCCGTGGATGGTCGTCGAATCCGAAAACTCCTCGGGGATGAGGGTGAGCGTCGCCCCGGCCGCCTTACCGATCCCCAGGGCCAGGAATCCTGCGTTGCGCCCCATCGTCACCACGATGTACCAGCGCCGCGTCGTCCTCGAGTCCTCCATGAGGTTGGCCACGATCCCCGCGCCCACGTGCCGTGCGGTGGTGAATCCGAAGGTCGGAATGTCGCCGGGTAGGGGAAGATCATTGTCAATGGTCTTCGGCACATGAACCACCCGGATGCGACCATCCGACCGTTCGGCGACGAAGCGTGCGCTCAGGGCCGTGTCATCGCCCCCAATCGTAAGGAGATGCGTCACGCCAATGCTCCGCAATCGTTCATGCACCCGTTCGGTTTTTCCCGCGTCGGGCTCGACGATCATCGAGACCTTGAGCTTGGCTTGGTTCAGCAGGCTCGTCCGCGCGGTCCGCAGCATGGATCCGCCGTCGAAATGGACGCGGCTCAAATCGCGGATCTGTAATTCCTTGGTGTGAATCTTGGGGTCCCAGTCGTCGCCCGCCAGATGACTGAATCCGTCGTACAACCCGACGACTCTCAGACTGTTGTTGGCAGCCTCGATCCCGGCGGCCCCGATCACGCCGTTGATCCCCGGGGCCGGTCCGCCGCCTACCAAAATGCCCATCGTCGGTTGTTTCATACCCGTTTCCTCAAAGCTGACGGTTGGCGACCCGTGGTCGCCGCACCTCATTATCGGCAGACGGGCGCCCGCGCCCAGCGCTTAGGAAGGGGGTCCGCACCCCTATCGAGAGGACATGGCCTCGAGGCAGCTCGTCCAGGCGCGATACGCGGCGTCATCGAACATGACCCAGCGGACCAGCTCGGGCTCGTCATGGGCGCTCAGCTCGTTCCGCACCGCGGTCAGGGAGACCCGTGCGGCCTCATCGAGTGGGTAGCGATAGACCCCGCAACTGATGGCGGGGAAGGCAACGCTGTTGCAGCCGTTTTGTCGCGCCAGGGCCAGCGAGGAGCGGTAGCACGAGGCGAGGAGTTCCTGCTCGCCGGAGCTTCCCCCGTGCCAAACCGGACCGACGGTGTGGATGACGTACCTGGCCGACAAGCGATACGCTCGGGTGATCCTGGCCTCACCCGTCGGACAGCCGCCCAGCCTGCGACATTCCTCTAGAAGTTGCGGACCCGCGGCGCGCTGGATGGCCCCGTCCACTCCGCCGCCGCCCAAGAGCGAGGAGTTGGCCGCGTTCACGATGGCATCGACCGCTTGCTCGGTGATGTCCCCCTGAACGATTTCAATTCGACTTCGCATTCCCGTGAATTCACCGACGATCCAACGGTGCTCGGGTGCCACGGGCGGCTTGTCCGCCGGTGTTTTTCGGAATCAAGCACCGGCAGCGAGCTGCCAGTGGCACCCTTCTGAAACACTTTCCTACACCAAAGCCTCGGACCGAATCACGATCGCCTCATCGACCAGGCCGTATTCATTGCGATGCTCGCAGAACCCCAGCAGAAGCTCCGCCGCGGCGTCCCGATGACGCAAACGGTGGGTACGGACAAACTCCTTTCGCGCCGGCGACCCGAAGATCGTCCAAGCCAGCTTCGACGACACCCCCACCGCTGCCATTCGCTCAAGTCGCAGGCCTGGCGGTTGCGCCCCATTGCGATCAAGGATCGCCCGCCATTGGTGGAGGCTACGGTCTGGAACTCCACGTTCGGGAAAGGCGTGCCGCCGCGCCAACTGAAGTACCACCGTCGCCCGCCAACCCTTGTCAAGGATCATGGAGCCGAAGTACTTGCCGTCTCGGAGAATCCGTCGATCACGTTGTCGTGCCAGGGAGCGGCTCAAGCTCCGCTCCGCCTCGGTCATGGACGAAAGGAGACCCTTTTCCGCGACCGAGAGGGTGGGGCGGTGTGCCCGATAGGTCCGCAAGAAGCGAAGGCGCTGAGCGCGCGTCACGGAGCGTCGAAGGGCGTGGTCCAGTTGGGCGAGGGATCGCGCGGTGGGCCGCAAAGGTGCGGGACCGGGGAAGAACCTGGCCCCGTGTAGGTCCGCGAAGACGGCCTGGACCTCCCCCGACGTCTTCGGGACGATCAAAAAGTTGTGGGGATGTCCGTCGCGGTGAACGAAGCCCCGTTCGTGGGATTCAGCGAGCAAAACAGCGACCACGTCGCCGAGCTCTCGCAACGTTGGATGGGAACCCGTCGACGCGACGTTCTCGGCGTGGGCGCGACAGACCTCTGCCAAAGTCGTCGCCCCGACGAGGGCTTGAAACACGAGCGCGGATCGACCCGTGGGGCGGTCCACTCCCAGCGCCAAGCAGGTCGTCGCGGGAACGCCAAGCGCCTCGGCACGGCGGGTGTTTCGCCATTCGCGTTCCGCGGGCGTGATCCGCAGCCGCCGCCGGATGCTTCCGAGCAGCGCGCTTCGGGGATCGTCAAAGGACTTGGCGAAAACAGGCTCGCCCGCGACCTCGATGCGATAGGCGCTACGTTGCTCGCCGGCTTTCACGCAGACGGCACGCGGATCGTCAGCGAGGGCGAACCAGTTCGGGGCTTCCCGCCCGACAACCAAAGAACCGTGGCCGCGTCGTACCCACCACGCCGCGCCGTCATGAACGGATCGGGACTCGACGGAGTCCGCCGCGGCGACGACCGTTGTGGCGTTTCGGGAGGTGGTCACAGCAGCCGACATCGTGTTTACGATCCCGCCTAGACGTTGAGCCGAACCCTGGTCCCGCACACTGGCGAATCGAACGTCATTCTACCTGACGCGGGCATCCCGACCAGCGACACGGGGTTTCTCCCGCCGCCCGGTCGTTGCGTCGATTCCTGTCGGAAGTCGCTCCTCGGGGCCGTCGGCGTATTGCCGACGCCATCGGTAACGAGTATCTCTTGTCGCGGCCAGGGTGGACACGGCCATCCACGAGGCAGTTTGTAAAGGAACGGGCAGGACCAACCCACGAGTGTGATCGTGCTCGGGAACGCAACAATCAGCCGCCGGCTCTCGTTGACGGCCTGCGTTCTACTCGCCTTGGTGCTTGCGAGCGGGGGATGCAAGGCGCATCTCATCGACCGCACCGATCGCAGTGTCTATCGCCTCATCGAGGATCGCCAGAGGGCGGCCCTGGGCACGACCTCGGACGCGAACATCGGCGAGGAGACGGGGGAGGTCCGTCGGTCCGACGAGATGTACAGCTTCGCGCCCCGCCCCTCGACGCCGGAAGTCCCCGAGGCGTTCAAGAAACCCCGAATTGTGGACATCGACCGTCCGGCTACGGACAATCCCGGCGGCGAATCCGAAACTCATTCCGAAACCCGCGCCCCGACGACGGAGAGTATCTTCACCGACGAGGAGCGGGGTCGAGTGTCGGAAACGGGACTACGAGGCGTCCTTGCCTACTCCATGCGCCATTCCCGCGAATACCAGGATGCCAAGGAGGCGTTGTACCTCGCGGCCTTGGATCTGACCTTGGAGCGGCACTTGTGGACGCCGCAGTTCCTGGCGTCGGTGCAGGCGGAGTTTGCGGACTACGGGCAGGTCCGCGATTTCGATCGGGCCATGACCGCGGTCAGCAACGCCGCCGTGACCCAGCGCCTGCCCTACGGCGGCGAAGTGACAGCCAGAGTCATCAACTCCCTTATGCGCGACCTGGGGGTGCATACCACCTCCGGCGAACCCGGGAACTTCATCCTCGAAGCCAACGTGCCCCTGCTCCGCGGCGCGGGGCGCGTGGCCTACGAATCGCGCTACGCCGCGGAGCGCGAACTGATCTACGCGGTGCGAGATTTTGAGCGTTTCCGCCGCTCCTTCCTGGTGGACGTGGCCGCCGACTATTTCGAACTGCAGCAGCTCAAGATGGCCATCACCAACACCTACACCAGCTTTGAGAGCCGCCGTGCCGACTGGGACAAGGCCGATTTCAAGAACCGCCTGGGGCAGAACAAGGACGTTTTCGAAGCCCCGCGCGTGCAGTCCATCTTCCGCCAGGCGGAGTCGTCGCTGGTCAGCGCCAAGGAGCAATACGCCTCGGCCCTGGATCGATTCAAGATTCTCATCGGCATGCGCGTGGAGGACCTGCTCGACGTGCTCGATCAGGACCGGGACGAGGACGCGAAAGCGTTGGATCGTCTGCTGCCATCAATGGACATGGGCACGGCGGTCGACCTCGCCGTGCGAACCCGCCTCGACCTTCTGAATCGAGCGGATCGCGTGGATGACGCCCGCCGCGGCGTGGTCGTCGCCAAGAACAGAATCCTCCCGGACCTCGACGCCTCCGGCAGCGTGACCTTGGACACCGATCCGACACGTCTCAACTCAGCCAGTTACAACACCGAACGATCGACCTGGCGCGGGGGCGTCGAACTTCGCCTGGACGACCGCAAAACGGAGCGAAACGCCTATCGAGGGGCCTTGGTGAACTTGCGAAAGTCGGAACGAGACTACGAGCGCAGCGTCGATTCCGTTCGGGCCGACGTCCGTGCCGCCCTGCGCCGCATCGCGCAGCAGGAAAACGTGCGGAAGATTCAGGCCATGAGCGTCGAGGAGAATCAACTCCGCGTCGAAGCCGCCCGCGCCCAATACAACCTCGGAAAGACCACCAACCGCGACGTGGTGGAGGCCGAAAACGACCTCCTCGCGGCGCGAAACAACCACGCCCGGGCGGTCGCCGCCTATCGCAACGCCATTCTCGTCCTCCGACGGGACACGGAATCCCTCCGGGTTGACGATGAGGGTGGATGGGAGTCGCCTTCCGACGTACCGGAGCCCGCCGCACCAGCGGTGGGCCCCTGAGGCCCTGAACGCCGCGTTACCCCTGCGTTACCGACAACTTTCGATACAAACGCGCTTTGTGACGCCCTACAATTGCTGATAGAATGCCGATTGGCGAATGGGGACGCCTCGTGCCTGACCTTGGGGTGACCCGGGTATGACTACTTTACTGACATCCGCACCGAGCACCCGCCTGGTACCCGCAGGTCCGGCGGTCGGCGGTCAACGGCGGGGCGGAGCGAAGACCAAACGGCTCTCGACTCCCTTGATCGCTGCCGGCGCCGCCGTGCTCCTCACGGCCGTGCTCCTGTGGACGGTGTCCGGTTGGGCACGGGGCACGAACGGACCCGCCGACGCCGACAAGTTCGTCGTCGCCCCGCAGTCCTTCAGCGTCGTCCTCCGCGAGAAGGGCGAACTCAAGGCTGCCAAGTCCACGGACATCAAATGCGAAGTCGAAGGCAGGTCTACCATCATCAGCATCATCGAGGAAGGCACCCCGGTGAAGGAAGGCGACCTCCTCGTCGAGCTGGCCAGCAATGAAATCGACGAACGCATCCGCCAGGAAGAATTGAAAGAGGCCAACGCCATCACCGCCTATGAGGCCGCGAAGGCGGAACTCGACATCCAACTCGACCAGAACGCCAGCAGCATCCGCAAGGCCAAGCTGCTGATCGAACTCAAGGACCTCGAACTCAAACGCTACGAACAAGGTGATTGGACCCAGAAGAGCAAGGATGCCCAAATCGCCATCGAGCAGGCCAAGATCATCCTCGAACGCCGCCGCGAGGACTTCGAGGACTCCAAGCAGCTCATCGAACGAAAGTACATCACCCAGACGGAGTTCCAGGAAGCCGAGTTCAACTTCACCAAGGCCCAGTGGGAACTGGACAAGGCCAATAAGGCGCTCGAAGTTCTCATGGTCTATACCCACGTCGCCGAACTCCGGCAGCGCGAATCCGATCTCGAGGAAGCCACGAAGGAATACGACCGCGTCGAGAAGAACGCGGAGGCCGAGAAGATCAAGAAGGTTCGCAACGTCGACGGAAAGCAGAAAGAGCTGGCCCTGACCCAGGACCAACTCACCAAGCTGCGCGGGCAGAAGGAAAAGTGCCGCATCTACGCCCCCACCCAGGGATTCGTGGTCTATTACACCGAGGGCGGCGGGCGTTGGATGATGTCGCAGGATTCACAGATCAAGGAAGGCGCGCAGGTCATCGAGCGGCAGATCATCATGCAGCTTCCCGACACCTCCACCATGACGGCCAACGTCCGCGTTCACGAGGCCAAGACGGACAAGCTCCGATTGGGGCAGACCGCGACCCTCACCGTCGAGGGACTCCCTGGGCAACAGTTCGCCGGCAAGGTGAGCAAGATCGCGGTCCTCGCCGATAGCCAAAGCGGATGGCTTAACCCCGATCTGAAGGAATACGAAACCGAGATCACCCTGGACGCCACCGACGCCCTCCTCAAACCGGGCGTGACGGCCCACGCGGAGATCCTGGTCGAGAGAGTGGAAGACAAGGTCGCCGTCCCGGTGCAGTCCATCTTTACCAAGAACGGGCAGCGCTACGTGTTTCGCGGCGACGGATCGGACGCCGCTTCCTTCACGCCCGTCGAGTTGGGCGCTATCGGAACCGAGTGGGTGGAGATCCGCTCCGGTCTGTCCGCGGGCGACCGCATCCGTCTGGCTTTCAATGACGACGATAAGCGGGGCATCCCCGACGCGGGACCCAACGGTCCGCGAATGGGCGGTCCACCCGTGCAACAGGCCGGGGTGGCGGGCGCGCCGGGCGCTCCGACGGTAACGCCTGCCGCGGCCCAACCCTCCCAGGAGCGACAGGGTCGCCGTGGTTCGGGACAACCCACGCGGGGGCGCAAGCCGTAGTCGTTGACATCCCGTGGTCATTGCATCCGTTCACGACCTCACCAAGACCTACACCAAACCGGGCAGCGACGTGGCCGTGCATGCCCTTCGCGGCGTGACCATCGAGTTCAAGGAAGGCGAATCGGTGGCCATCTGCGGTCAAAGCGGATCGGGCAAGAGCACCCTGATGAACTTGCTGGGATGTCTCGATCGCCCCACCGGCGGCCGATATCTCCTCGGAGATTCCGACGTTTCGCAGCTCGATGACGACGCCCTCTCCGACATTCGTGGGCGGTGCATCGGGTTCGTTTTCCAAAGCTTCAACCTGATCGCCCAGCTTTCGGTGCTGGAAAACCTCGAGGTGCCCCTCTTCTACCAAGGCATGCCCGCCCGATTGCGACGGGAAAAGGCCGAGAAACTGGCCGAAACCGTGGGGTTGGGGGATCGGGCGACTCATCGCCCCGCGGAATTATCCGGCGGTCAGCAACAGCGTGCCGCGATCGCCCGCTCGCTGATCAACGACCCGCTCATCCTCTTGGCCGATGAGCCCACGGGGAATCTGGACTCCGCCACCGGCGAGGCGATCCTCGCCCTCTTTGACGACCTTCGTCGGCATGGCAAGACGATTTTGATCGTGACGCACGATCCCAACGTGGCCAAGCGCTGCGTACGCACCGTCACCCTCCGCGACGGGTACGTCATCAGCGACGTGCGCAACGAATAACGAGGTCGAGCAAGATGAGTTTCGAACAACGCGGGGAAACGGTCATCGGGGCCCACGACTTGGCCGAGCTCAAGCTCGTCTATCGCATCCTCCATCGCCATCTGTCCAAACACGTCGAGCTCATGGACACCCACTTCCTCATCGAACTGCAGAACTTTCTCCACCGAAAGGCGACGCAAGAGGGCGTGGATTCAGCGGATCACGGTGCCTGGGACGCATGGCTGGGCAACGTGGATGCCGAACCGTGTGACCGACGCGTTCGGCGACGACGCACCATCGATCCGCAGTCCTAACGCGTTTCGAGGCAGACCCGAGGCGAGCCGCGGGCTTCAGCCCGCGCGGACATTGGCTCGAACGCCAATTTCCGGTGCCTCGGCTGGCGTCCCCGACGCACGGACTCATCGCGGTGTTTCGCTGACCACTTGGCCGTCGATGATGACGCCCGTGCAGTGCGTCGTGTATTCGAACGGGTCGCCGTCGAAGAGGGCGAGGTCGGCGTCCTTGCCCACGTCGAGGGAGCCGACGCGGTTGTCGATGCCCAGGATTTTGGCGGCGTCGATGGTGATGGCGGCCAGGGCTTGGTCGAGGGTCAGCCCGTTGGCCGCGGCGATGGCGGCTTCGAACAGCACCACCCGCGTCTTGGGCACGTAGCTCTCATAGCTGCTCTGCAGGGCGAAGGGAATCCCCGCTTGACGCAGCTTCGACGCGGTCTCGAAGCTCATGTTCTCCATTTCGCCGAAGGCACGGAACATGCTGGGATGCAGGATCACGGGGACGCCGGCGGCCTTGATTTCGTCGAGCAGCAAATAGCTTTCCGCGGCGCTGTCCAGGATCAACCGAAGGTTGAACTCCTTGGCCAGGCGAAGGGCGCTGGCGATGTCCTGAGCGCGGTTGCAGGTCACCAACAATGGCAGTTCGCGCTTCAGCACGCGGACCAGCACGTCGAGACTCAGGTTGCGATCGGGTTTCTTGTCCGCCTCGGCGGTGTCCAACTTCCGTTGGTAGTCCTGGGCCTTGACCAGTTCGCCGCGCAGCATGGCCATCATTTTGCCGCGCGTGCCCGGCGATTTCCCTTTGTCGCTTTTTTGCGCGAGGGGACTGAGCGTAGCGGCGACCGCCGCGGTCTCGACCACCACGGCCTCCTCGATCGTGCCGCCCGTGGTCTTCACGATCGTGGTCTGTCCGGAAATGAGTTCGCCCGGTGCGTGCCCGGTATGCACCGTAGTGACACCGAATTCGCGGACCCATTCGACGAGTTGTTCGCGGGCGTTGTAGGCATCGACGGCGCGAAGCTCGGGTTGGATCGGGGCGGAGTGTTCGAGCTGGTCCTGATCGTGAGGATGGTTGAAAATGCCGCTCAATCCCACGGTGCTGTGGGCGTCGATGAGTCCGGGTGTCACCACCTCGGCATGGATGGTCCGAAATCCCTCGGGCACGCGCACGGCGTCGGCGCGTCCCACGGCCGCGACCTTCCCGTCACGGATCACCACCACGCCATTCTCAATCGGCGGACCGGTCATGGTGTGAACTTTCTTGCCGATGACGGCGAGTTGGGCGGATGCAGTAGCGCAGAACGCAAGGGTGAGTCCGGCTAGAAGCGTTAGTCCGCGGGTTCGCGCCCGCAGCTCTGAACGAGTCATCACTGTTGTCCCTCCGAATGCTCAAAACAGCACAGATACGGCGACTGATCTCGCCCCGCCCCGAACCCGCCGACGGCGTACAGACGGTCCTGGGGGTCGCTGCGGTCGAAGCGTTTTTGGCCCTCGACCCAGGTCTGCTGCACCTTGGCGTAGACGCTCAACGGATCGCCGTCGAGAAGGATGAAATCCGCATCTTTTCCGACCTCGAGCGAGCCGATGCGATCCCCCAGATCGAGCATCTTCGCCCCGGCCAGGGTCACGGCTTTCAACGCCCCCTCGCGCGACATGCCGGCGCGGACCGCCAAGGCGGCGCTACGCAGGAAAACCCGCGAGTCGGTGATCCAATCGTCGGTGTGGAAGGCGACCTCCACGCCCGCTTTCTCCAACACGGCCCCGGTACGGAAGGTCATCTCCGCGGCCTCCAGTTTCCCTCCCGGGGAATCGACCACGATGACCGAGCATGGCACCTTGGCCGCGGCGATTTCGTCAGCCACTTTCCATCCTTCGCTGACGTGATGGAGCACCACGCGGAAGTTGAACTCTTTCGCCAGTCGCAGGACCGTGACGATATCATCATGGCGATGGGTGTGGTGATGCACCACCCGCTTGCCTTCCAGAACCTCGCCGAGCGCCTCCAAGGCCAGGTCCCGCGCCGGAAGTTTGGTCGCATCGCCTGCGGCTCGCTCGATCTTCTCGCGGTACTCCTTCGCCTTGATGTACTGTTCACGGACCAGCGCCGCCGACTTGCTCCGCGTCTCCGGGAAGGGCTTTTCGCTCATGGAGTTCGTGCCGTTGGCCATTTTGATGCCCCCCATCATCTTGCCGTCGGCGTCGCGGATGAACAGGTCGTCGACGGTCTCGGCCTTGCGCAGCTTGGCGTAGATCGTCTGCCCGCTGAGCAGGTGCCCGGAGCCCGGCATGATGTTGAGGGTGGTCAGTCCGCCGGCCAGCGCCCGCTTGAATCCGGAGTCGCGGACGTTGAGCGAATCAAAGATGCGCACGTCGGGTTGAATGGGAGCGCTGGAGTCGGCCCCGCCGATGCCGCCGATGTGGCTGTGGGTGCAGATGAGCCCGGGCATGATGACCTTGCCCGTCGCGTCGATCCGCTGAGCATCCGCCGGCACAGTCACCGTCGTCGCCGCCCCGACGGCCGTGATCTTGCCGTTGTGGACGACCAGCGTTCCGTTTTCGATCGGCGCTCCGACGATGGGAATGATCTTGGCACCCGTGAAGGCGTGCGGGACGTCCTGCCCACGCACCGTCGCCGCGAACACGCCCGACAGGACCACCGCGCACCGCAATACTTGGCGCAACTTGAAGACCCTCCCATTCCCTACCGCAACCCCGTCGCAGGACGGCGCGGGTCAATGGGATAGTAACCGATCCGCGACCGGACAACCACCGGTTCCGCCGCCCCCGCGGAGGGCATAGAATCTTGGTATGTGCGGACGTTTCACTTTGGCGACGGCGCCGGAAATCGTGGCCGAGTTCTTCGAGCTCACCGATCCCCCCCCGCTGAAACCGCGTTACAACATCGCTCCGACCCAGCCTGCACCGGTAGTGCGAATCCGGCCCGGCGGGACCTCGCGCGAATTCGACCACCTGCACTGGGGGCTGATTCCCGGTTGGGCCAAGGATCCCTCCATCGGCAACCGCATGATCAACGCCCGCTCCGAGACCGTGACCGCCAAACCCGCCTTCCGCAACGCCTTCCGAAACCGTCGATGTCTGGTCGTCGCCGACGGATTCTACGAATGGAAGAAAACGGGCACGCGAAAGCAACCCTATGTCATCCGCATGTGCGACGGCTCGCCCTTCGCCTTCGCGGGCCTCTGGGAACATTGGGAGAGCGCGGAAGGCGAGGCGATCGACTCGTGCGCATTGCTCACCACCCAACCCAACGAACTGGTCGGCGAAGTCCACGACCGAATGCCGGTGATTCTGCGACCGAGCGACTTCGACCTTTGGTTGGACCCGTCCATGAACAAACCGGAGAAACTCGAACCGCTTTTGCGAGCCTACCCCGCAAACAAAATGACGACCTTCGCGGTCAGCACCCGCGTGAACAGCCCGACCCGCGACGACCCCGCCTGCATCGAACCGGCCTGATTCCCTTGGGCGACTGCGTTTTCTGAATTCCGCGCTCGAAAATCGGTGGACAGGCAACAACGGGAAGTCGTACCATGCGCCATGGTTGAAAGTGGACGAAGGCGATGAGCAAAGAAAACGACTACGTCTTGGGAACGCACGACGAAGAACTGGCGCGTCTGGGCTTGCAGCACAGCGTATGGAGGCCGCGAGCGCTGGACGCCTGGCGACGGGCGGGGTTTACACGCGGACAGACGCTCGTGGACATCGGCTGTGGGCCTGGCTACGCCGCCCTCGACCTAGCGGACATTACAGGCCCGTCCGGGCGGGTCGTGGCCATCGACCGCTCCAGGCGCTTCCTCGATGCCCTCGAGGCCGAGCGCCACAGGCGCGGAATCGAACACGTCGACGCGCATGAACTCGATCTCGACGAATCGGACCTGCCGCTCATTGCCGCCGACGGCGCGTGGGCCCGCTGGGTCTTCGCCTTCGTGAAGAGCCCGCGCGTTGTTCTTTCGCGCGTCGCCAAGGCTCTCAAACCGGGCGGGGTTTTCGTCGTCCACGAGTACTTCGATTACGCCACCTGGCGCATGGCCCCGCGCTGCGCGGAGCTGGAAGAGTTCGTGCGGGCGGTGATGGAAAGCTGGCGCGCCGAGGGAGGCGAACCGGACATCGGATTGGAGTTGCCTCTCTGGCTCACGGAGCTTGGATTCGAAATCCAATCGCTTCGCCCCATCGTGGACGTCGTGCCGCCGTCGAACTACGTTTGGCAATGGCCCAGCGCCTTTGTCCGCGTCGGTCTGCGACGGCTGATCGACCTGGGACGGATCAACGCGGATCGGGCCAAGACCATCGCGGAGGCTTTCGACGCCTGCGAACGGACCCCTCACACCCACATGTTCACCCCCGGGGTCGTGGAAATCATTGCCGTTCGCCGGTGACGACCGGGCGATCGACCCTCTTGCCCTCCCCGCAATCCCCCGATGGCGAACGCCCGCCGCACCCCGCGAAATCCTCGGCCCGACGACGCAACCGAATCTTCGCCGGGGCCTTCTTTTTGGCTTGACCCGCCCCCGCCCGGTCGGATAGGCTTTGTTCTTATCGGAAACACCGTTGCGCGGGCTTGGCGGTTGACGCGCGGCTTGAAGCCCTGACAGGGCGGATCAGTTCGGCTGCTGTCGGGTCGCGCGTTCGTCTCCCATCCCACGCGAGCGGTGCAAGCGCATCCAGCGTCCTTTGAAAGGGAGAGGAACCATGTTGACCACTAGGATTGCCACGCCCAGTTTGGTTTGCGGTTTCAAGAGCGTCGAAGGGGTCGCCCGGGGGGTGTTCCTGACGTGCCTGTGCCTCGCGGCCGTGGAGGCGCGGGCGGGGGTCTGCGACCCCACCGTGGCGCCGACGGCCGATCCCTCCGGGATCAGACAAAACCGATACATCTCGTTCACCCCCACCAACGGCGGAATGACGACCGCGATTCGCGTCAAGCTCGTGGACTTGCAAAACTTCACCCCGCCGCCCGCGCCGCGCAACTTCTCAGCCTTCGAGTTTGGGGCGTCGTGTACCGACCCCGGTGGCTGCGTGCGCTGGGTCGGTCCGCCGACTGTCTCCCCTGACGAGCCTCCGGTTGGAACCACGTTCAACAGCGCACGTTTGCAATGCACGCCCCATTACCAGGATTGGGCCGGGGTGGGATTGCTTCGCGTCTACGGATCCGAAACTGTCCCAAGTTCGACCTACGATGTGCAACATCTCGAGTCGGGGTGCGACGAAGGCATGGAGGTTGACTACTCGCCGGTGCTGGTGGCCGGCACGGCTCGGTGGGGCGACGTCGTGGCCTCGTTCACCCCTCCCCAGCCGGACGCCATTGACCTCGCCAACATCGTTAGCAAGTGGCGCGGACTAGCCGGTCCGCCCGGAAAATGGCAGTTGCAGCTCAATCCCAATGTTCCCGACCCAGTGAAGCGTATCGACATGATGGACATCGTGCTTGGCGTGGACGCGTTCAAGCTGTTGTCGTACTCCCTGCGCGGTCCGATCGCCTGCCCGTATCCGCCGAGCTGTCCGGATGGAGTCGTGGATCGCGGCGAGGAGTGCGACGACGGCAACGCCACGAACGGCGACGGGTGCAACAGCGTCTGTCGGGCCGAGACCCGCACCGCGGTCGTCTCCCTGGTGCCGATTTTGCCGTATGGGACCGGCGCTGAGCCCTATCCCCCGGGGACGGTGATCCTCGGCAACGACATTTTCCTTCAACAGGGCGGGTTGCGGGTTTGGATGGAACTAAGACTTTCCGACTGGGATGTGGACCTCGACGGGTCGCCGCGCTTGCGGACTTGGCAGATTGCGATCGACGCCGACGGGTACACGAGCGGCGACGCGGGCGTGCTCGCCCCCGCCTTCCAGGCCTGTGCCGCCACAGCGGACTGCACCGCCGCCCTCGGACCGGACTCCAGCTGCAACACTCCCACAGCCGGGCGCTGCGCGCCAGGTTTTCGTGACGATCAACACCCCGCCGGGTTTCCGTCAGGTGCGCAGGCGGCGTTCGATCTGAGCGTGCCCGGTTTCCGCATCGGGGTCGCCGACGGGGCCTCGGACACGCAGGGCGTCATCGACCCCGGGACCGACGTCTACGCGGCGACGTTGGTGCTGGACATTCCCGACGAAGCGCGAGGTCGGTTCACGATTGGGTTTGACCAAAGTCTGCTCAACACGTTTCTGTTCAACGGCAACGCGCCGCGCGGACCGATTCCCATCATGACGTTCCGGCCGGCGGTCATCACCGTGGTAGGGAAGAACCGTTTTCTGACCATCAGCAACCCGCCGCCCGTGGTGGTGAGCGCCGGCGGTCCGACGGCGATCCGCGTGCGCATGATCGACTTGCAAAATCCCGACCCGCCCAACTCTCCGCTGTACCCGCCTCCGGACTTCAGCGCGTTCGAGTCGGCCATGTGTACGGCCGTGGGAGAGTTGGAAAGCTGTTCGCGTTGGGTCGGTCCGCCGGCTACGTTCCTCGAGGCCCAAGACCTTCCGGATCTGGGTGGGTTCCGCTGCGCACGATTGCAGTGTACGCCGTATTACCGCGATTGGGCGAGCGAACCCCGCTTTCACGTGACCGCCCCCGAGATCGTTCCCAGTTCGTTCTATGAGGTCGAATCGCTGGCCTCGACTTGCGTGGGGATCGAAAACGTCTGCGCCGACGTGTCCGCCCCGGTTCTGTTGTTCACGGCGCGATCCGGGGACGTGACTCCGCAATATGCCCCGCCGGCGCTGACCACCCAGCCGGACGCGCTGGACGTCGGCGTTTTGTTGCTCAAGTTCAAAAAACAGTACGAAATCGAGAACGCGGCCGCGAAACTCAGCCCCAACGTCCTCCGCCTCGACATCGACGTGGACGCCTTGGATATCCTCGCCTGCGTCAATGCCTTCGTGGGCTTTGCGTACGCCCAAAGCGGCCCCTGCGCCTGTCCCTCATCGGTGCCGTGCGATGGCACCATGTGCGTGGACGACGCCGCGTGCCGGCTGATCTACGGGACGGGCGCCCTGTGCATGCGAAAATGCAACGGCGGCGCCAACGATGGACTACCCTGCGGCGCGAACGAGGACTGTAACTACTGCGCCGGCGGGACCCGCGACGGGTTTCCGTGCCCGGCCGGCACGGGCGATCCCTGTCCCGGCGGCGGCACTTGTTCCGTGGACGGCGTCTGCGGCCCGACGAGCTTCTGCCGCGATCGGTGCGGACGGTGCTTCCCGTAGACAAGCGGACCGGCGCAAGGGATCGGGTGGCCGTGCGCCAAGGGGTCAGGCGGGAACGTGGACGGACGGCACGACCGCCACCGTGCGGGTTTCGGGCTCCGGGGCGTACTCGGGTACGAAGGACTTCAGCTCGGCTTGGAGCTGCTCGTAGCTCGCGTCGTCGGCCAAGGCGATGAGTCGTTCGACGCCGCGGCGCACGGTCTCGCGGTCGGCGGGACGGTGCTTCCAGATCATGATCTTGGGATGCGAGGTGTCGCCGACGTCCTCGCCGACGCTGAGGATTTCCTCGAAAAGTTTCTCGCCCGGTCGAATTCCGGTGAAGGCGATCTCGATGTCCGCGTCGGGTCGCAGGCCGCTGAGGGTGATCATGTCGCGGGCGAGGTCCACGATGCGCACCGGTTCGCCCATGTGTAGGACGTAGATTTCCCCGCCCTTGCCCATGGCCCCCGCTTGAAGGACGAGCTGCGCGGCCTCGGGAATGGTCATGAAATAGCGGGTCATGTCGGGGTGGGTTACGGTGACCGGTCCGCCGCGGGCGATCTGTTCCTTGAAGATGGGCACCACGCTTCCGCTGCTGCCCAGAACGTTGCCGAAACGAACAGTGACGAAATGTGTCACTCCAGTTCCGGTGAGCGTCTGGACGTACATTTCGGCCAGGCGTTTGGTGCAGCCCATGATGCTGGTGGGGTTGATGGCCTTGTCGGTGGAAATCATCACCATGGTTTCCACCCCGACCGCAAGGCAAGCGTCGGCCACCACCGAAGTGCCCAGGATGTTGTTCTTGACCGCCTCGCCGGGGTTGATCTCCATCATGGGGACGTGCTTGTGGGCGGCGGCGTGAAAAACCGCGGAGGGCCTTTGGGCGCGGAAAATGCTCTCGATGCGCGCCCGGTCGGTGATGTCCGCCACCAAGGGGATGATCTCCAGTTCGGGATGGGCGGCGCGGAGCTCGCGATCGATCTCGAAGAGGTTGTTCTCGGCCTGTTCGACGAGGATCAGCCGCTGGGGCTCGAACCCGGCGATCTGCCGGCACATTTCCGAGCCGATGCTTCCGCCCGCGCCCGTCACCAGGATTCGTCGTCGGCGCAACTGCCGCCCGATCTCCTCCACGTCGAGCTGCACGGGCTCACGGCCCAAGAGGTCCTCGATGTCCACGTCGCGGATGCGGCTGACCTGGATTCGCCCCTCGATCACGTCCGTGACCGCGGGCATGGTTCGGAAGTGAACGCCCATGCCCTCGCAGCGTTCCACCAAGGAGCGGATGGTCTTGGGCGTGGCCTTGGGAAGGGCGATGAGCACTTCTTCGATGTCGTGCTGCCCGCAAAGTTCGCGGATATCAGGGGTGCGGCCGATGATCTCGACATCGTGGATGCGTCCGTGGAGTTCCGCGTCGTCGTCGAGAATGCCGACGCAGTGGTAGCGATCACGGCGCATGCGGAGAAGTTCGCGGAGGACGGCCTCGCCCGCGTCGCCGGCGCCGCAGATGAGTACGCGGCGAGGGTTGACGGTCCGTTGCGGTTGGATGTCCTCATAATAGAAACGGACGAGAATCCGCGCCGCGGCGACCAGAGCGATGGTAGCGGCCAGGTCCAGCGAGAACACGGACGACTGCGGCAAGCGCGGCACCGGCCAGGTGTCGATCAAGGTGCGACCGGTCACTTCCTTCCAGACGTTCTCCAAGACGAAATACGCGGTCAAGAAAAGAAACGTGCCGGTCAGTGCCGAGCTTGTGACACCAAAAAGGTCGCGCAAGCCCACATAGCGCCACGAGCCGTGGTATTGCTTGGTCCAATGAAACACCCAGAGTTTGAGGGGCAGGGCGATGGCCAACAGGGGAAGATACAGCTCCTTGAACCAGAGGTAGCTTTCGTCGGCGGATCGGACGACCCAATGGAAGTTGAAGGCCAGCAGAAATGCGGCCAGCAGGGCGAGCGAGAAGAGGCCCGCGTGCGCCGACACCACCAAGAGGGTACGGAAGCGGATGATCGTGTCCGACCAGGGGAGGTTTGGCTGTTCGCTGTGGTCGGTCACGTCGCGCTCCGCGAGCTTCTCCTTGGGCGCGGGACCGGCCCGCGTGGGACGTTAGGGTTTCGACGCGGGCGGCGCGGCGCGTCGGACGGATTTCATCATCTCGTCCCAAGCCGCATAGGGCTTGGTCGGCGCTTGCTGCGCCAGCGGCGCCGCGGCGCGGATCGCATCGTCGTGTTGACCCAGATACCAAAGAACCAGAACGTACAAGGCGCGGACGTCGGGCCTCTGTTCGGCCTCCTCGACGGCGAGCCGCGCCTGAATTTGCAAGGCTTGGGCATCCGCGAGGTTCCCGAAGCGCTGGGCGAGGTTCAGATCATGCAGGACGGCGTCGTCGTCACGACGGATCAACTCCCCGAAGAGGGCGATCGCGGTCCGTCGGGCTCCGACCGAAAGATAGGCGAAGATTTCGCCGATTCGCGATTCGAAGTCGGCAGGCTGCAGGGTGACCGCGCTCTCGAAAGCGCGGATCGCCTGGCGATACTGCCCCTCGCGGAAGAGAGTCCACGCTTCGCCGCGCACGCGCTGATGTTCCAGGCCGGCGCTGTAGTCCAGATGCTGGTCGAGCGTGGGCGCGTCGCCGCCGGGCGGCTCCTGGAGATCGCTGACCAGGAACGGGGTGCGTACGACGGCGGATCGCAAATCGACCAGAGTGTCATCGCGTGTCATCGCGCGGTAGACGGGGGCGTTGAGGGCCGTGGCGGCGAAGAGCCCATGCTTGCGGGTGAACAGATCGCTCCGCGGCTCGCCGCCGGTGCGATCGTTACGTGGCGTGAACCCGCCGTATCGTTGGAAGGCGCGTTTGCGGGCCGCCGACAGACTGGGACGGACCGCGGGCGCTTCCGATGTTCCCGTCGCCGCCAACCGCGAAACCGACCACACATCGTTGGGCAGCGCGAAAGGCTCCAGCCCACTCCGCTGTCCGAGGCGGCGGGTCGAGGTCTGATAACCCTGGAGGGCTTCCCGTTGGACTCGGTTCTGAAAACTTCCGACGGGTCGCCACTGCAAATCGACGGCCTGGGCGTTACCGTAGGCGTCGAGGCGATAGACCAAGTCGTCTTCGGGCTGTTGAACTTGGGCCTGCAAGGTTGACGGAAGGCTCAAGGCCGCGAGACACGACACGGCGAGCTTCCAACATGTCGTTTGCCACCCCCCCGTCCGTATCGTCTTGACGGACATAAGGTTATGGCTCATGTGCATGCGAGATGGGCATTCCACAAACATGTATCTTCAATCGGCAGATCCTACGGGTCGCCCGTATTCAAATCAAGGCAGACCGGGTCGGGAATGTTCGCACGAACGAGGGCCGCAGGGCTCTGACGTTAGGTCCGGTCCCCAACCCTCATGCGGGCCATGACGCTATGGTACCGGCCATAGGCGAAATAAATGGCAAACCCAATTCCGAACCAAACCCCCAAGCGCAACCAGTTTTCGGCGGGTAAGGCGAACATGAGCAGCAGGCAGGTGGCGATACCGAGAATCGGGATCAGTGGCGACAGCGGGCAACGGAAGGGACGTTCGGCGTGGGGGTGCGTGCGGCGCATGATGAGAACCGCGGAGCAAACCATGACAAAGGCCAGCAGCGTTCCGATGTTGGTCAGTTCGGCCAGGATTCGCAGGGGCAGGAACCCGGACAAGATCGCCACAAAGACGCCTGTCAGGATCGTCGATTTCCACGGCGTTCGAAAACGTTCATGCACGGCGCCGAAAAAGTCCCGCGGTACGAGCCCGTCGCGCGCCATGGCCAGCATGACCCGCGGCTGACTCAGCATGAGCACGAGCAGCACGGAAGTGATGCCGGCCACCGCGCCCAGCGAAACGAGAAACTGCGCCCAAGGCAAGCCGACCTGCCGAAACGCGTCCGAGACCGGGGCGTCGATGTTGATCTTGTCGTAGGGGACCATTCCCGTAAGGATCGCGGCCACCGCGATGTAGAGGATGGTGCATAAGACCAGAGAGACGATGATCCCGATGGGGACATCGCGCTGTGGATTGCGAGCTTCCTCCGCGTGGGTGGAGACGGAATCAAAACCGATGTACGCGAAGAAGATGATCCCCGCCCCGGCGAGCATGCCCAGCGGTTCGCCCCCCGCTCCCGCTTGTCCGGACAGGGTGTGCCCGAAAAAACTGATCCCCGTCAGACCGTAGGGGGCGAAGGGCGTCCAGTTCTTGGGATCCACGTAGAACGCGCCGACCGCGATCACAAAAAAGACGATGGCGACTTTGACGATGACCATGGCCGTGTTGAAGCCGGCGCTTTCCCGGATTCCGATCACCAGGATCCAGGTGACAATGGCGGAGATCGCGATCGCGGGGAGGTCCACCCCGCTCCCCGTGGCGACGAGCTTGCCCAGGGTCGGGTTGTAATCAAAGGGAGCGTTGGCGAGGACGAGCGGAATCTTCCAACCGAAGATACCGATGAAATCCTGGAAGTAGTGCGACCAGCCATGGGCCACGGTGGCGGCGGCGACCGAGTACTCCAGAATCAGATCCCAACCGATGATCCAGGCGAAAAGTTCACCCAGCGTGGCGTAGGCATAGGTGTAGGCCGATCCGGCTACGGGGACCATGGAGGCGAATTCCGCGTAGCAGAGGGCGGCGAAGATGCAAGCCGTGCCGGCCGCAACGAACGAGAGCATCAACGCCGGACCCGTGGTGTCGTGCGCCGCCTTACCCACGAGCACAAAAATGCCCGTGCCGATGATGCAGCCCACGCCCAGGGCGGTGAGTTGCACCGGGCCGAGCACGCGGCGGAGGCGGTTCTCGCCATGCAACTCCTCGAGCAACAACGAAAGGGGCTTGCGCGCCCATAACTGGCTAGCCATCCAAGATCACTCCTATCACTCCGGCGCCGACTCATCGGAAGTCATCTGACCTTCGCCACGCTAGGCCCCCAGCGCCGAGCAGTCAAGCGGTATTTCCTCCGCGCCTCGGGCGCGATTCGATCGTGCGCCGCGCCGTTTCCAATATAGCGTCACCCCTTGTAGGTGACGGCGAAGGCAACGCCCGCCGAGCGCCGCGGACAAGCCGCGACGCTGCCCGTTCTGCGGAGGAGCACTACGAAACCAAGAACTGGGAATGAAACGCGGCGAAGTCGGAGAGGTCGATCGAGCCGTTCGCATCGGCGTCGAGAGCTTGGCACCACGGCGGAAGGTCCGGGAGGCCGAAGCAGTTTTGCAGGGCCGAGAAGTCGTACAGGTCCGCGTCGCCGTCGCCGTCGATGTCGCCGGGGGCGTAGGTGAATTCGATCGACTGTTCGATCGCGCCGTCGTTGAAGGTGAAGCGCGTGGTGGCGTTGTAGGGGATGGGTCGGTCGAGGACGATCTCCACCGTCTCCGGCGGGCCGTTGTCCAACCGGCGGGTCGCAATTACGGCCGGTACATTCAGAGCCCCAAGCGCCAGCGCGGGGACAGTGCCAATGTCGAGTTGCGAACCGCGAATGTCGAATGGACCCCCCTCAACTCCCCCCTTATGAAGGGGGGACGAAAGGGGGGTCGTTTCTGCGTTTCTGCGTTTTTGCGTTTCGGCGTTTGTGGCCGCTGCCACCGCGGCGGTGATTTCATCCACGTACACGTAGTTGGGCTGGTCGTAGGTGACGGTGAAGCGGTCCAGGGCCGGGTGCGACCGTGCGTCCACGAATCCCGCCGGCGGGTCCGATGAAACGATCTCCTCCCCGTCCGCGATCGTCCCGTAGCGGATGTAATCCCAGCGGTTTACTGTCGGCAAGAGATCGAGGTCGCACCCGCCGTGGCCGTAGAATTGTAGGTAATGGTTCCCACTGGCAAAAAAGCCAACTCCGCTTGTGAAGACCAGACCATCGATAGAAATTTCATATTCGATCCCGTCTGGGGTCTCGAAGCGATACGTCCGAAAGTCGGCTAGGGTCGGGAAGTAGCGAACGTCGTCGCCGCTGAACGAGACTGCGGCGTCACCGAACATGTCAACGAGATCGGAGACTTCGCTGTACTTGACAAAAAATGTTCCATCGCATCCCGTCGAAATGCCATTGAACGGATGATCCGAAGAGAATCTCCATTCGACCCAAAATGGCGCTTCCGGTGGTAGGTCCGGTGACTGGGCGATGATGTAAGTGTAGTTTACGAAGTCGGTTCCTTCGTGCCAACGCAGAATGAAGTGCCCACCTGCTACCGACGGTTGGCACTGTTCCGTACAGGCGTCAAAGACACGCCACCCAGCGCATGGATCATTGGGAAGGGAGTTTCCTTCGTATTGGTAGACGAGATCGTCGCCGGTCGCGACGATGCCGATCATCGCTACAAGTAGAACTGAGTTGCGTACCTTCGCGTCTTCCATTGCAACCATTCTAGCCTCTATCCCGAGCTTTTTCTACAGCCGTAAGTCTTTGTGGGGCAGGGCGTTACGTTGGGTTCACGGCTTGGAACTCAACGCCAGCCAATTTTTCGCACTTGACCACCCGCGATTAGCAGCTAGCTTCCCCGTTATCTACCCCTTGGTGGTCTACCGAAATCAGGGGACACCATAGGGGACACCATACCTATTTCTTGCGAATCGGGCCGAGTCGTGGTAGGGGTTGGACATGGCTCGATTGGCGAGGGTAGTGGTTCCGGGGATTGCGCATCACGTTACGCAGCGCGGCAACCGACGTCAGCGGACCTTCTTCC
>CAZYEX010000095.1:0-8013 GCA_964646605.1 uncultured Phycisphaera sp.
CTCGTTCCCTACCGTCCCGACCGCGTCGAACCGAGACGACGAAAACGAAGACCCAAAGAATTCAGCCTCCTCCAACAGCCCCGATCTTACTACCGCCAACATGGAGACCAGCATGCCCGATAGCTTCATGCCATTCGGGACAGTCACCTATTTATGAAGACGGACGTTAGCGTGAGGTAGCGTGAGGGACAGTCACCTATTTGTGACGACGCAACTGCTCCGCCCGCCGTGCTTGATTCGCTCGCCGTTTCGGCTCCATTTCGGGTGATCGGTCCGCGAGCAGCGGACGGGGGAGAGCCCGTACGATCTCCTCTATCAATACGACGCGGGAGGCAACCGCACGCTGAAGATCGACGCTCTGAATCACCGCGAGCTCGAGTATCATTACGACCTGGAGAGTCCGGGGTTGTACGGGAGCAAGGCCAATCGGCTGATGTGGTACGAAACCTGGAACACGACGATCCCCACGTTCCCGCAGCTCCTCTCGACGACGTACTACGTCTACGAGTATGATTCGACGGACGACGCGCGGACGGGGCGCTCCGACGGCAACCCCACGCGGATCATTACCGAGTATCCTGCGGCGTCGGGGCAACAAGCCTCGGCGGCGCAGAGTGGCACTGTGGGAACAACAGTGGAGAGTAGCACAGCCGCCCCTTCTGTGGACAGTGGCGCTGCCGTATCGGCAGTGCTCCTGGGGGAGGGTGAGGCTGCCGCGCTGCTCGGCCCCGGCGGCGGCGGCGGTTGCGGAACCGGCAAGCCCTATACAGCCATTCGGTTAGGATACGCGATCAACGGACGTACCGTGACGTACGCCCATGACGAAGAATGGTGTTGGGATGGCGTGGCCGCCTGCCCGACGAACTACAGTCGCACCTGGGCGCGGGAGTTCCGCTACGACGGTGCGAGAGCGCGTTACATGAACCGTCCGCTCAATCCCACGACGCTGGCCCCGAGCCTGACCAAGCCGGTGGTCTGGACGGACTATGACGGGGACGAGCCCTACCGCGACTATGCGGTCACCGCGGGCGCAGCAGTTCCGGGCGACGCCTTCCAACCGGGCCTCTGGCGGAACATGGGCGGGGTCTCGGCGTACCTTCATTCCGACCACCTGGGCACGCTACGGAACACTTCGGACATCGGGGCCGATCCCGGTTCCCCGCGTGTCTTCACGGCCTTCGGCGAACGCATCGCCGGTCCGACCGATCGTCACGGCTACGTGGGCGCCTTCGGCTACCAGTCGCATCCCGAGGAACCGGGGCTGCCCTTCCTCCACGTCGGCGCACGCTACTACGATCCGGCGACGGGCCGGTTCCTCCAGCGCGATCCGATTGGCATCATGGGCGGAACGAATGTGCATGCCTACGTTGGTTCCGCCCCGTCGGCTCGGACCGATCCTTCCGGGCTCGTCGATCAGAACTGGGAACCGCCCCATCCACCGCTGCCGCCGAATCGGGTGAATCAGGTCCCGGACCCACCGGCGCCCGACGAGCCATCCGATGAACCTACGTTGCGTGATCGTGTAGTAGGGGCTGCGAAGGACGGGACCATCGGGGCGGTGTCGGGTGCGCTGATTGGGGCCGTTAAAGGAGGCGTTGGGGGGGCTGGGGTCGGAGCGCTCGTGGGTGGAGTCGGCGCTGGACCAGGTGCAGTAGCTGGCGCCATCGGGGGTGGAATCGTCGGGTACCTTGAGGGGCTTTTCTTAGGGCTCTGTACAGGGTTTATGTTTCCTTGAAGGATGGTCGCCTGTTGGCCCACGTGGGTTCTGGCGCAACCATTGCTGAATTGCTCGGGAGTTCGATCCTGCAAAAATCATCGCGCAGTCGCTTCGTGTGGGTTCATGGCGTCTTTGGATGGGGGATCTCGTCGGGAATCTTGTTCTGCGTTTTGATGGCTTGGTCCGGGGGTACCGACGCAGACGTTCTTCCCCGGGCAGTTCGACTGCTCCCGGCATTGCCTCTTTGGATGTTGGGCGGATATATTTGGGGGGTTCTTATGTGGAAACCCAGGCGATCCGACCTCTCGGCGCGAGAATGCCCCGAATGCGGGTACCTCCTGGTTGGTAACACGACTGGAAGATGTCCCGAATGCGGATGGGTGATCCCGCTCTACGTCCGCGCACTCCTTTCGCCAAACGTACCGAACGTCGACGACAAACGCGATCAATAGGGGCGTGAGGGACAGTCATCCATTTGTGACAACGGACCCGCTCCGCCTCCCGTACATGCCTCGCCCGCCGTTTCGCTTGTTTTGCGGGCGCTCGGCAACCGAAGTGCGGACCGGGGAGAGTCCGTACGACCTCCTGTACCAATACGACGCGGGAGGAAACCGGACGCTCAAGCTCGACGACCTCAGCCACCAACAGGTGGAGTATCATTACGACGTGGAACCGGGGGCCTCGCCGGCGATCTACGGCAGTCGGGCCAACCGTTTGATGTGGTACGAGACCTGGAACACGACGATCCCCACGTTCCCGCAGCTCGTCTCGACGACGTACTACGTCTACACGTATGATTCCACGGACGCTCGCGTGAACCGCTCCGACGGCAACCCCACGCGGATCATCAGCGAGTACCCCGTGGGGTTCGGCCAGGAAGAATCGGCGATGGGGGAGGGACAAAGTTCCACTTTGTCGACAGGGGACGGACAAAGCTCCGGTTCGTCGACAGGGGAGGGACAAAGTTCCACTTTGTCTACTGACAGCGACGGACAAAGCGCAGCTTCGTCCTCCCCGATGGACGACGGCGGCGAGTCCCTCATGGGCCCCGGCGGCGGAGGCGGTTGCGGAACGGGGAAGCGCTACACGGCCATTCGGTTGGGATACGCGGTCAACGGACGAACGGTCACCTACGCCCACGACGAGTCCTGGTGTTGGGATGGGGTTCAAGCGTGCCCAACGAACTACGCCAAGACTTGGGCGCTGGAGTTCCGCTACGATGGTGCGCGAGCGCGTTACATGAACCGCCCGCTCAATCCCACGACGCTGGCCCCGCACCTGACCAAGCCGACGGTGTGGACCGACTATGACGGGGCTGAGACGTATCGCGACTACACGGTGTCCGCGGGCGCGGTAGTGCTTGGCGACGCCATTCAACCAGGTTTGTGGCGGAACGTGACTGGAGTGTCAGCATACCTGCACAACGATCACCTCGGAACGCTGCGGAACACTTCGGACATCGGCGCGGATCCCGGGCTCCCGCGCGTTTTCACGGCCTTCGGCGAGCGTGTAGGCGGTCCGACCGATCGACACGGGTACGTCGGTGCTCACGGCTACCAATCGCACCCCGAGGAACCGGAATTGCCCTTCCTACACGTCGGCGCGCGGAACTACGATCCGTCCTCCGGCCGCTTCCTTCAACGCGATCCAATCGGCATCCGGGGAGGATTAAATGTCTATGCGTATGTCCGAAATACGCCTACTTGGGGAATCGATCCCAACGGGACCGCGCCTGACTACGGTGGATCACGAGGCGGAGTCCCACCCCCGACGCCAGAGAGGCAGAGGGAGATTGACAGGATGGTCCGAGAGATCGTAGAGAGGGCCGAGCGGAGTCGGCGAGGGATTGACTCGATTGAGGATATGGAGCAACAACTTGAAAACGAACGGCTATTGCAAAACACCGTAAACTGGGGACTTACGGCAGTCGGGGGTTGGGCCGCGTGGGCAACGAAATCCATCATTGGTTACGCGTTGTGTACCGCAAATGCTGCGAAGAACTTGGCTTCGGAATAAGCAGAGTGGCCAGTTTCCAGGGCACGGATCGGAACGTTGTGTGCGCGGTTCTGTATGCCCAGCCCTGCGCAAGTGATGCGATCGTAGGTGTATTCGTCCTTTGGCGGACGTAAGGTCTTTGCAACAGTGCATTCGAGACAAACAGCTAACTGGCGATGCGCATCCTGCGGGCATCCCCTGACCGGACTCCCTGTCCGGCATCGTTGTCCAGAATGCGGAGTGGAGTACGGCGCGAACCCGAGTGTCTTCGGTGAGCCCCGGATCACGTGGCTAGTCTTGACGGTCGTAAACTGGTTGGTCGTAGCCGCATTTGCTGTGATCTGGCTCCTTGGAAAGGGGCACGAGTGGAATCTGTGGGCCGTTGTAACGTGCGCGTTGATGGGGGCGGGATGGACATGGCATTTGCGCAGCCCGCGGCACGCTGTAGTCGTCTCGGATACGGAACTTACGTTGGTTCGAGGTTATGGCGATGCCGTCGCGATCCCGCTGGCAAGGATAGAAAATGTGCGATGGAGTGTTGTGTACGGCGATGTCGAAATCGAGGATTCCGCGGGGCGGATACTCGGAACGATCAGTCGGCGCTTCCTCGGTTCCGCTCGCACTACAAGACGACTGACCAGCGAACTGCGATCTCGAATCGCCTCGGTCACCGGGTCGCGGTCCCACGAGGGGAACGATGCGGTACGGTCGTGAATGACCGTGAGGGCGTGAAGGGGCGTGCGGGACAGTCACCTATTTGTGACAACGCAACGGCTCTGCCCTTTCCCCGTCGAAGGCGGCGGCGAGTCGCTCATGGGTCCCGGCGGCGGCGGCCCCGGCGGAGGCGGTTGCGGAACGGGGAGGCGATACACAGCCGTCCGCTTGGGCTACGCGATCAACGGGCGGACGGTCACTTACGCCCATGACGAAGAATGGTGCTGGGACGGTTCCGCGGCTTGCGAAGTGCAAGGGAGCTACAAAACAACCTGGGCGCGGGAGTTCCGCTATGACGGGGCGAGAGCGCGTTACATGAACCGTCCGCTGAATCCGACCACGCTGGCGCCGCACCTGACCAAGCCGACGGTGTGGACCGACTATGACGGGGCTGAGACGTATCGCGACTACACGGTGTCCGCGGGCGCGGTAGTGCTTGGCGACGCCTTTCAACCGGGGTTGTGGCGGAATTTGGGCGGCGTCTCGGCGTACCTCCATAACGATCATCTCGGCACTTTGCGGAACACCTCCGACCTGGGCGCTGATCCGGGCACAGCGCGTGTGTTCACGGCCTTCGGCGAACCGATCACGGGCTCCACTGATCGCCACGGGTACGTGGGTGCCTGGGGTTATCAGTCGCATCCCGAAGAACCAACGTTCCCATTCTTGCACGTGGGTGCGAGGTACTACGATCCGTCGACGGGGAGGTTCTTGCAACGGGACCCAATCGGGATACGCGGGGATTCGAACGTTTTCGCGTATGTGCGATCGCGTCCGACCCGGGCGCTGGATCCGTCTGGCCTGATCGATGGTTTACATGGCGGGCGCGATGGCGTCGCCCATCCGCCAATCATCCCTGATCCTCCTAAGGGTCCGCCGCCGCTTGAAAGCATCGAGGATATGCAGGATGACTTGCGGGACGAACAAGTCCTGCAGGTAGTCGTGGGTGTCACGATTGGTGTGATAGGCATCATACCGGGAATCCCCGGCGTTGCCGCCGGCGCTGGCGCTGGATTGGTTTCGGGGTGTGTAGCGGTCATCGCGGATTCAATCGCCGCAATTGCTTCGCTGTTTTGAGAACCGGAGCGTCTACATCCATCATGTTGCAGAAATGCGTCATATGTCGCTACTCGCTCACTGGGCTGCCGCCCAGGCACAACTGCCCGGAGTGCGGGTTTCCCTTTGACGCGGACGCTGTAGTTTTCCGAGCCTCCCCCCGACCTTGGGGTGCGCTGGTTGCTGCGAGCGGTACTATGATTGCCGTAGTTCTCGCAGTTTGCGTGTGGCGCGGACATCCGCTGGTCTTGTACGGTTGGAGCCTTCCATTCGGAATACTGCTTTGTGGGGCGATCCTTCAGCTTCGCCGGGTTCGCAAAGCAGCCGTTGTGGTGGCGACAGACAGTGTTCAAGTAATTCAAGAACGCCGAATAATTCAGTCCTTTGAGTTAACTCGCCTCGCGACGGTGCATTGGAACGCATTCACGGGGAACGTCTGCTTGTACGACACTCACGGTCGGCAAATTGCAACGATTGTGCTGGCGTCTCTACTCCTGACAAGGCAAGTTGGAAAGGCAATCCAACGGATGATACAGGAGAAGGCCAAGGTGCCACGCGCGTGAGGGACAGTCGTCTATTTGTGACAACGGAACGGGTCCGCCTCCCATGCCTGATTCGCTCGCCGTTTCGCTTGTTTTGCGGGCGCTCGGTCAGCGAAGAGCGGACCGGGGAAAATCCGTACGACCTTCTCTATCAATACGACGTGGGAGGCAACCGCACCCTCAAGCTCGACGACCTCAGCCACCAACAGGTGGAGTATCATTACGACGTGGAACCGGGGGCCTCGCCGGCGATCTACGGCAGCCGGGCCAACCGTTTGATGTGGTTCGAGACGTGGAACACGAACTTCACTCCCCCGCAGCTCCTCTCGACGACGTACTACGTGTACGAGTATGATTCGACGGACGACGCGCGGACGGGCCGCACCGACGGCAACCCCGCGCGGATCATCACCGAGTATCCCGCGGCGTCGGGTCAAGAAGAGTCGGCGATGGGGGAGGGACAAAGTTCCACTTTGTCCACGGAAGGCGACGGACAAAGCGCAGCTTCGTCCTCCCCGATCGAGGACGGCGGCGGCGAATCCATGCTCGGCCCCGGCGGCGGAGGCGGTTGCGGAACGGGGAAGCGTTACACGGCCATTCGGTTAGGATACGCGGTCAACGGACGCACCGTGACGTACGCCCATGACGAAGAATGGTGCTGGGATGGTGCGCAGGCCTGTCCGACGAACTACACTCGCACCTGGGCGCGGGAATTCCGCTACGATGGTGCGCGAGCGCGTTACATGAACCGCCCGCTCAATCCCACGACGCTGGCCCCGAGCCTTACCAAGCCGACCGCGTGGACGGACTATGACGGCGACGAGACGTACCGTGACTACACCGTGTCCGGTGGTGTGCCGACGCCCACCGACGCCCACCAACCGGGCCTGTGGCGGAACCTGGGCGGTGTCTCAGCGTACCTTCACTCCGACCGCCTGGGCACGCTGCGGAACACTTCCGACCTGGGCGCTGATCCGGGCACAGCGCGTGTCTTCACGGCCTTCGGTGAGCGCATTGGCGGCGCCGCCGACCGCTTCGGGTACGTCGGAGCGTTTGGCTACCAGTCGCATCCCGAGGAGCCGGGATTGCCCTTCCTCCATGTCGGCGCGCGCTACTACGATACCGCGACGGGCAGGTTCTTGCAGCGTGATCCGATTGGGATATCGGGCGGGCTGAATGTCCACGAGTACGTTCAAAGTTCCGCGACGCGCGCCGTCGATCCGAACGGTCAATTTCTATGGTTTCCGATCGTAGTCGGCGTGATACTATTCATTGACGCGCTTGCGGAACCGGCTGAAGCGCCATCGCCCGATGATACGAGTGCCGATTTTGAACGTAGGCGTCGCGAACAAAGGGACGAATCTCTGTTGAACGTAGGGGCGGAGTTCATCCCTTGGTCAATGCTGTGTAGGGGGGCGAAGAGTGGGTTGAACAACATAGGGCCCTCACCGAATCCTCCTCCTTTCGAGAGTCCGTTTCCTCCCATGCCGAAGGGACCTTTCATTGGTGGTGGTCAGCCGTATGACCCTTCACCGATCTACTGACGTAGGGAGAGGACGCGCCAGCGAAAATGATGACCGCTCAAATTGGGTTGGCTACCCGCCCGGCACCCGGAAGGAATTGCTAGTTGCGAGCAGGTGTGGAAGAATCGGGCGTAGTTCAGGCGGAAGGGCTGACGTGATCGACAACTGGGAATCAATCCTGTCCGCCGTGCTCAAAGGAGCGTTTCTCTGGTGGATATTTCATATTGCTATCCGGCGGCGAAGAAGAACGTCGCTCGGTGCAAAACCCCGCCGGGGGAACCAAGGAACGCCCCTTAAACGCCCGCCGGAAGCGTGAGGAAGCGTGAGCGACAGTCACCTATTTGGGAGCGTGAGGGGAACGTGAGGGCGTGAGGGCGTGAGGGACGCGTGAGGGACAGTCACGAATGGCATGATCCTTCCGATGAACCAGCATTAACCTCTTTTCTGGGTGTCACTTAGAGTCACT
>CAZYEX010000096.1:0-106900 GCA_964646605.1 uncultured Phycisphaera sp.
CCGCTGCCAGAAGCAGGTCCATCGAATCGGCCAGCGAACTCCGTGTCACGCCGCTGACATACCGCGCTTCGAACGATGGCGCAAATCCCCTATTTTAACATTCTCGATGGCCGAGAATTGCAGACGGCTGAAGAGTTACGATTCAGGAAACCATACTGGCGGTTTCCAGTAACGGTGGTGTTCAGCACGTGCTTGCGGGAACTTTGCAACCCACTTTCACGGTTTCCGGCGATCACGCAATTGCGAACGAGTCCGGCGTCAGCGCCGTAGATTCCGTAGGACGCGTTGGCGACAATGTAGGATTGTTCAATGTCTCCGTTGTGGGTGACGACGCCGTAGTTACCGTTCGACGCAATAACGCAGCGAAGGATATCGACGCTTCCGCCAGACACCCCGTTGCCTTGCCGAGTCGATTCGACCCTGCTGTCGATGAGGGTGCCGTCACATTCCCAAAGCCCGGCGCTGTAGTTGTTTCGGATTACGCAGCGCCGGATCGTCCCGTCGCAGTCGCTCAGCCCATACCAGTTGTTATTGAGCACTTGAGAATCTTCGACGGTTCCGTCTGCCTGATAGATTCCGTACGAACTGTTGTCGCGGACCACGCAGCGTCGAATGACGGCGCGCGAGCTGTGGGCGTCGATCCCGATGGTCCCGCCGGTGATGGTGAATCCGTCGAGGATCGTGTTGACCTGATCCTCGCCGCCTGAGAACGTCACAACCGACCCCAGCCCACCCGCGTTAATGATCGTGGCCGCGACGACGCTCGGATCGTTCGGGTTGGTGCTTTGCACCGTGATAACTTTCCCGCCGAAGCTGATCGCCTCAGAGTACGTTCCCGGCGCGACGATGATAGTGTCGAACGGCTGGGCCTTTACGATCGCAATCTGAATCGTCGGGCTGTCCGCGGGGACGTGGATAATTCCGCCAACGGGACCAGTTCCGACGAACATCGTTTGTAACGTCAACAGTCCGGTGAGAAGCATTTTCCAAACCCTCCAAAAAAGCGTCGAAATGTGCAACCTACAGACCGTATTCTATGGGGAAACGCGGGCCCATGCAACGCCCTGCGAAACCAGGGGATTCCGTGCCACGGCGGCGGGTTGGGACGTTGAATGCCTGCCGTGGCGCGGTAAACTTGCGGCGGGCGGCGGCTGATCCCCGCCGAACGACCCCCTACGTCGCGTCTGAGGCACCATCCGGGCGCGGCGTAGGGCGTCGGCCAGCGCTAGGCATGGTGCAATCTGGACGAGGCGACCTTACGACTCCATTTCCTTCGAGCGGTCCACTACTTCACGGTCGGATCCGGCATTCAGATTGTCGAGGTACGAACGACCGACCCGAAAGCGGAGGGGAATTATCGCCATCCTAGCAGAATCACGGGTGGGTCTGTTGCCGAGCTGTATCTCGTTCCCGAACTGTTCGCAAGAGTCGGCGATTCAGCCCAGAGCTGCCTCAACCTTGGCTTCACCAACGAGCTGATCCAGCGTGGGCTTGTGAAACTGGACGAGCGGGAACTGCTGCGCTTTCCGATACCCTGTCATCATGGCAGACCTTGTGGATTCACGTTCCGGCTCTCTACCGGCGATTCTGCGGTCATCCGCGTTCTCGGAGACTGGGTGTTTCTTGTCGGCGCAAGCGCTACCTCCCCGTACCGACACCGGCAGTTTGATTCGCTCTCGCGGACATCGCTTGACGGATTCGGCGGCGGCGATTGCGGGCGCGTGCTCTACGCCTGGCGCGTCTCCGTGAAGCAAGTGTGTTATTCCCTCCTGCCGCCCGCGTTCCAACTTCTCGACGGCGGCGAGGGGGCGGGCAGGACGCCCAAGGGCAAACCTGGACGACCGACGAAGGCGAAGCCCGACAGGTTCGATCGCGTAATCCGAAGCATGATCGACTCCGGCGACGTTGAACGGTACGGGCGGAAGTGGAAGTCCGAGTTGTTACCTCGGTACAAGGAACAACTGCCCAACGGAATGACCCCCGGCGGTCTTCGCAAGCGCGTTGAGCGTGAGGAACAGCTCCGGGCCGCGTACAAGAATTAGCCCTTTCACGCGGACTCTGTTTCTGTCCGCCGATTCCACGCGCCAGCCTTCGACTTGAAACATGTTGGTTCGCGCGTGTTCGCAGCACTTTCGGCGGACAACAACCCTGCAAAGCAATTCTGTCCGTCCACCTGCCTTGTAAATCACCTATGGCCAATGGTGCCCATGGAGTGACGTACGATGGAGCTACTCACAGTTAACGGCGTGCCCGCGGCGTCTCCGGGCTGGGTGCAATGGGCCGGCGAAGCGGTCGGATGGGTCTGGGTCGTGATGCGGCTGCTGCGGCGCCTTGGCCTGTTTCGCCGGGGCGGACGGGTTCCGACCACGCCCCCGTCCCGTCCGGCGCAGAAGGCGATGGGGGCCCCGAGGCGGAAGCAAAGAAAGCGGGCTGGACGGGAGCTTGACCATGCGCCTATTATGAGGTATACTTTCACGTGCATGGACGCCAAAGCCCGGCGGGCGCTGGAAGTGATACGCAAGTGCATCGACGGGGAGCGTTTTCGTTTGCTCCCGCACTTCCGACAGCGATTGGCGGAACGCGGGTTTTTCTGGGCGGACGTGTTGGCGGTGATCGACAACCCGGCGGACGTGCGGTTCGACGGTCGTGACGAATTCGACCGCCCCAAGTGGATCATCGGCGGGAAGGCGGATTATGGTCTGCCGATCGAACTGGTTTGCGTGATTGACACGGACGATCGCGGGCGGTTCACGGTCTTTATCACGATCTATTAGACGGGTGATGGCAATGACGACGAAGATGACGAAACAGCGGCGGGGCCGCCCTCCGGCCGCTCAGCTCTCGAAACCCGACCTGCCTTTCACGATGAAGCTGCCCGACGGGCGGGTGCTGTACGTCGAGGTGCCGGGTCGATGGGTGACCGAGGACCGCGACGGTTCCCCGGCATTGCTACCCGGCGCAGTTCGATTCCTCGATCGCATCCAAGCGCTAGCGCAGCGGTTGGACCGCCCGCCCAGCCCCGGCTTTATTACGTCGCTGCGGGAAGCGTTGGGCACGACCCAGGCCGAGTTCGGCGCGCGGATCGGCGTGGACAAGATGACGGTGTCGCGTTGGGAGCGCGGAGCGCTGCGGCCCGGCCCTGAGTCCGTAAGAGCCATTGAGGATTTGCGGCGCCGCGCCGTGCAAAGTGGTGTTGCCATCCCCGCCTAACCGCCCGGGCAAGCGTTTTCCGGAGGTAGCGACGGGGTGGGTGGGGACGCAACCCCCGGCTATGTTCGTGGACCCCTTCAGGGTCAGGGCAGCTGGCGCGCCGGGGACAAGCCCCGACGCTACGTGGATGGACGGTTGCGCGTGCCGTTCCTTGACCCTTGACACTGCGTGTAAAGCGCGGGCGGTCGCGGGACGGGCTGTCCGCTTCCTCACGGTCGCGGTTTGGATCGTCCCGTCGCTTCCGTTTCGGGCTCCGATCGACAGCGGCTTTCCGCTGTTCGCAGTCTACGGTAGTTGGGCCGGTTGGGGCTCGATGGGGGGTTCCTTGGGCGGGACGGTGCGACCGGCGCGATAGGTGGTGGCACGCCAGGTGGTGGTCGTGGCCCCGAGGGTTTTCAACCAGGCGTTGACGAGAATTCCGACGACGGTCAACGCGCCGAAAACATACAGCAGGGACCATCGGCGACGCAGGCCCACGGTCGCATACAAACGGGGCAGGACGAGCTGTTCCAAGACGATGGCCGAACCCCATACGGCGAGGGCGATGGACCAAGCGCCCCGCGCATCGGGTGACGCATTGGCGAATCCGGCGATGGCGGCGGGCGCGCTTGCCCAAGGGGCGACGGCGCAGACGGCCACCAGTATCGCCGCCGTGGCGACGCGCAACGGGCGGATGAGCGATCCGCAGAAAATACGGCTCCATCCTCGAAGGGCCTGCGGCAAGGTCGCGTACATCCGCGTGCTGTACAACCCCTCGTTTTCGACCACTCGCAGCCGCCACCCCGCGGCCTTGGCCAAGCGGGCCAGTTGGATGTCCTCGTTGAGTTGGTTCTTCACCGCGGCGTGACCGCCGAGGGCGTCGTAGCAACGGCGCTTCATGAGCATGAAGGCCCCGTTGGCGTAAGCGGTCGTGGTGGCCGGGTTGTTCACGCGCTCGGGTTGGAACCAGAAGATGAGCACTAAGGAGCATGCCGGTTGCAGGATTTTCTCCCACGCCGTGGGCGCCTCCAAGTTGGGGATGACGGTCAGGAAGTCGACCTGGGCGTCGAGCGCTTCGCGCACACCCAAGGAGAGCATATGGGGGGAGGCGAAACGACAGTCGGCGTCGGTGAAGACCAGCCACTCTCCGTCGCTGAGCGCAACCCCCTCCCGCATGGCGTTGCACTTTCCGAACCATCCGTCCGGCAAAGCGCGGACGGTCTCGACGCGTAGACGTCCGGGGTGCTCACGCGCGAGGCGGGCGAGGATGCCGGGTGTGCGGTCGCTGCTGCGGTCGTCGACCACGATCAACTCGAAATCCGGATAATCTTGAGCCAGCAGCGAGGTGACACAAGCCTCGATGTGCGCGTCCTCGTCCTTGGCGGCGAGGATGACGGAGAGTCTGGGGAACGGCCGTCCGCTTTCGTCCGCCGCCCCAGCGGTTTCGCCGACCGCAGGTCCGCGTAAGACGCGGCGTCGGCGCAGCACCGGACCCAGGGCCACCAGGCGCACCAGCCAAACCAATGCCACCAGGGCGCCTAGGACGACCCAAGACCAGAAGAGTGCGGACATACGGCTTCGCCGACTGCAAGTCCTTCGCTGACCGCAGGCCCTTCCGGCAAGCGGAGTGCGGGAAACGGTATCCGGAGTTGACGTAGATCGTCAAACCGACAAGCTGGCAGGCCAACGTGACCTTGTCACCCGCGAGGCGATCATGAAAGCGGATAACTGGTTTCCACGTGCGCCGCTTTTCCCGGTCGCGGCCGGGTTGGTCCTGGGCGTTGTTCTCGACCGGAATCTGGCTCCGACGGTCGGTTCGAGTGTGGCGGCTTTCGGGGTTGTGACTATTCTTGCCCTGCTTGCCCACGTGCGAAGGCGGCTCGGTTTCTGCCTGGTGTTCGTCGCGGCGCTGGCGGTCGGAGCGGCCTTGCACGGCGTGGTAGCCCGACGGGTTCCCCCCAATCGGATCGATCGTTTTGCGCTGCGGAACGGCAGCATTGTGCGTGTGACCGGCCGGGTCTTGGGCGAACCGCAACGGCTGACGGCGGCGCCGCACCCGTTCCAACCGTGGACGTTTGCATCCGAGCGGACCGGGTTCCTTCTGGAAATAGATTCCATCGAGGGGAAGGAAACCCCCGTGGCGGTCAGCGGTCGGATTCGGGTCACGGTCGGACAGGCCGTCCTCGACCTGCGCGCCGAAGAACGTGTGGAGCTTTTCGGTTGGCTGTATGCCCTTTCGCCGCCGCAGAACCCCGGAGGTTTCGACTGGGAGTCCTTCTATCGCCGACAGGGGGTCGTGGCGCGGATGGTCTGCGATGGGCGCGAGAACGTCCAGTCGATCTCCGATCCCCGAGAGAGGAAAGATCCGGGATTGATCTTGCGCCTCCGCACCCGCGCCCGACATCTCTTGATCGAGGACTTGCTCAGCGGAGCGCCTGAGGAGGCGAGTCTGCTCGAGGCCATGGTGCTTGGGCATCGCTCGCGGTTCGATCGGCGGCTCAACGATGTTTTCGTGCGTGCCGGGGTGATCCATTTCATCGCCGTGAGCGGCACGAACGTGGCGATTCTGATGACCGTGGTCTGGCTCGTCGGGCGAATGTTCCGCCGCACGAAGCGGCAGTGTACGGCGCTGATGGTGGTGTCGATTCTCACCTATGCGTGCGTTGCGGACCCGCGGCCTCCGATCCTGCGGGCGACGATCATGGGCCTGCTCTACTGCGCGGCGCTTCTCCTGAATCGACCGACGTCGCACCTGAATTGGATGTCGGCAGCCGCGGCGTTGTTGGTGGTTATCGATCCGCAGACGGTCTTCGACGTGGGCTTTCAACTATCGTTCGCGGCGGTGCTGGCGGTTGCGTATCTCGGGCCCGCACTGGCGCGCACCGTTCCGCGGGGATGGGATTGGTTCAACGAAGGTGTGCTGGGGCGGCCCTTTGGGTCGGCGGACCGTAGGCTTGCCCAATGGGCGGCTGATCAGCAACCCGGACTTCCGACGGCGGTTCGAAGGATGCGCCGATGGGCGGTTCGAGGACTCACGGCGGCGCTGGCCGTCAGCGTGGCCGCATGGCTCGCCACGGTCCCCATCGTCACAAGCTATTTCTATCAGCTTCAACCGTGGTCGCCGCTGAATACGCTGGTCGTTTTTTCGTTGATGTCCGTGGTCATGGTGTTGGGACTGCTGAAGGTCCTGTTCGGGTTGTTGTCGCCTACGCTGAGTTCCTTGATCGGCGCGCTGTTGGGTCCCATTGATGCCCTGTTGCTTGCGATCGTGGAGGCGCTGTCGAGGCTTCCAGGGGCCGCTGCGAAGATGGCGCCGCCGACCCTCTGGCTGACCGTTACCTATTACGCATTCTTCATTGCGCTTGTACTGTGGGACAGGCTGTCCAGCCCGTCTAAGCAACCGCAGGCGGGGTGGGTCAGCGGACCCACCCTACCTGGTCACGCCTGGTCACTTCGGCTCCTGTGGGCGAGCGGTCTCGCATTCGGGATCGCCGTCGCGGTCTGGGTCTGGCCGGAAGGGAATCGAGACCAGTTGGTGGCGACCATATTGTCCGTCGGACGCGGCTCGGCGACGGTGATCGAGCTACCCGACGGCAGCACGATTCTTTACGACGCGGGCACTTCGTATCCGTCGGACGCAGGGCGCAACGTGATCGTCCCCTTCCTTGCGCAGCGCGGCATCCACAAGTTGGATCGAATCTACATCAGCCACCCGAACTTGGATCACTTCAGCGGCGTGCCGACGGTGTTGGATGAGATCGACTCGGGGCCGGTGGTGTTCAACGCTTGCTTCGAGGCCAAGTCGAGTCAGCGTTCACCGAGCCGGCATCTGCTCGAACTTCTCTCGGAGCGCGGTCAAGCGGTCGAGATTCTTGACGGCTCGCAGACTCGCTGGCAGCTTGGTGGCGCGGACTTTGAGCTTCTTTGGCCACTGGGGTCTTGCGACGCCGACTGGTCCTCGAATGACTCCTCGACGGTACTTCGGATTTCGTATCAAGGACGTTCCCTTCTCTTGACCGGGGACATCGAGGCGGACGCCCAGCGGGCGCTGTTGCAACGCGGTGATCTGCGCGCCGACGTGCTGATCCTTCCGCACCACGGCGGCGTGGAATCCACGACGGCCGCGTTTCTCGATTCCGTACGGCCCTCGGCGGTCATCCGTTCCAGCCATGAACGAATGGACGAGGCGTACCATGGCATCGAACGCCTGGTCGGGAGTGCAGCATTGTTCAATACTGCCGACGTGGGGGCGGTCGAGGTAACGCTGGACCGCAACGGCGTTCGGATTGCGTCCTCCCGGGGTCCAGGATAGAGTTCCAAGTCAGCGAACGGGTAGGCCCGTTAGCGGGTCCGAACCCGGAGCGCGAGCGACGGGTCAAGACCCCGCGCTGGCGCTTGGGGTTCGGATTGCGGACCTGCGGTCGGAGTGGAATTGGATGATCGTCGGCATCCCCAAAGAGATCAAGACTCACGAATACCGCGTGAGCATGACACCGGTGGGCGTGGACGAGCTGGTTCGCCGCAAGCACAAGGTGCTGGTGGAGACCAACGCCGGGTCGGGTTCGGGGATCACCGACGACGAGTACGCCGCGGTGGGGGCCAAGATCGTCGATTCGCCCAAGGAAATCTTCGCCCAGGCCGACTTGATCGTTAAAGTCAAGGAGCCCCTCGAACCGGAACGCAAGATGATGCGCGAGGGGCAGGTGATGTTCACGTACTTTCACTTCGCCGCCGACCGCCAACTGACCGAGGGGGTGCTCAAGACCGGGGCGGTCGCCATTGCCTATGAAACCATCGTTGACTCTCAAGGACGCCTGCCGCTGCTGACGCCGATGAGCGAAGTGGCGGGGAAGATGAGCATTCAAGAAGGGGCGAAGTACCTCGAACGACCCATGATGGGGCGGGGGATTCTGTTGGGCGGCGTGCCGGGTGTGGAGCCGGCGCAAGTGCTCATTATCGGCGGGGGGGTGGTGGGGACCAACGCGGCCAAGGTCGCCGCCGGGCTCGGCGCCAAGGTCACCATCATGGACGTGAACGTCGATCGCCTTCGCTACCTCGACGACGTGATGCCCGCCAACGTCTCCACCGTGTTCAGCGATCGTCTGGCCCTGCGTCGATACCTGGCGAGTGCGGACCTGGTGATCGGGGCGGTTCTGATTCCCGGAGCGCGATGCCCGGTGTTGGTGAGTCGAGAAATGCTTTCGATGATGCAGCCCGGCGCGGTGATCGTCGATGTGGGCGTGGACCAGGGCGGATGCTGTGAGACCATCCATCCGACCACCCACGAGGAGCCGACGTACATCGTGGATCACATCGTACATTACGGGGTGACGAACATGCCCGGGGCCGTGGGTCGGACCTCGACTTTTGCATTGACCAATGCCACGCTTCCTTACGCACTGAAGCTCGCCGACCTGGGTTATCGCGGGGCCTGTCAGCGGAACAACGGTCTGGCCGCCGGGATCAACATCGAACGCGGGAAGGTTACCAACCAACCGGTGGCGGAGACCTTTGGATTCGAACTGGCCCCGACGGCGGCAGGGTAGGTTGAAAGAAGCAGCCGAAGCCCCCGGCCCACGAGATCCACGGACCACGAAATGAAAAACGCCGTCATCGCCATTCTGCTACTGACCACCCTCGTGGTGGGCTACTACGCGGCCACGACGTTGCGCTTGCCCATGGAGGGGTTGGAGGGAAAGACGGAGAAGATTCTCCGCGCCGACCTGACCCTGCCCATCAATGCCACCGGGGAGGTCAAACCGGGGTTGCGCGTGGAGGTCAAATCGGAAGCCAGCGGGGAGGTCATCGAAATCGCCAAGTTCGCGGGGGACCGCGTGCGGAAGGGCGATTTTCTCATTCGCCTGCAAAAGGACGACGAGCTGCGAAGCGTAGAACGGGCCACGCAGGAGTTGCAAATCGCCGAGGCGCGGATGAACGCCGCCAAGATCGCCGTGGAACTGGCCAAGGGCGCGGAGCTCGCCACCGCTGCGGCGCAGGTGGCGCAGCTCGAACCGATGGTGACCTACGCCAAGTTCCGCAAGGAGAAGCTCGAACGGCTCGACGATTCGGAGAAGAACGACGAGGAAGTCGTACAGCGCGAGACGGAGTATCTACGTCAACTCGCCCAGCTCGAAGGGGCCAAGGCGGGTTTGGAAAAGGCGAAGCTGAACATCCCGCGCGCCGAGTTCGAGTATCAGCAATATCAGGCGTCGTATGAGGCGGCCAAGGCGACGATGGGGGACGCCCAGAAACGGCTTCAAAAAACCGACATCGTGGCCCCCATCGGTGGAACCGTCGCGGACATCCGTACGCAGATCGGCGAGGTCATCCAAGGGGGCAAGACCACGCTGACCGGCGGGACGGTGCTGGCCGTGGTTCTCGACGACACCAAAATCATCGTCCGCGCCGAGGTCGATGAGTCCGACATCGGCAGGGTGCTGGACATTGCCCCGCCGTGGGCGACCCCCGGTCACGACGGGTCCGTGCAAATGCCCGCCGATCCGGAGACGGCGGTCGCATCGCTTCAACACCTACCGAAGATCAGCGTGGAGTCGTTCCGCGACCAACAGTTTGTGGGGTTGATCGAACGCATCTATCCCGAACCCAAGACCCTCAGCGGCGTGGTGACGTACCTGGTCGACGTGGTCGTTACCGGCGAGAACCGCACGCTCTTGTTGCCCGGGATGCGGGCCGAGGTGCGCTTTACCTCGGAACACGTGGAGAACGTCCTGCTCTGCCCCAACGAAGCCATTCGTGAGGGCCCCAATGGCAAGTTCGGGGTCTACATTCCCAAGCCCGGGGTCCCTTCGACGGAGCGGGACACGGAGTTCGTCCCCTGCAAGTTCGGGTTGGACAACGGCAACTTTTCCGAAGTGCGCGAAGGGCTTTCCGACGGCGCCCTGGTCTACACCAAACTGCCCGCCAAACGCGAGGAAAAGGACCGCGGGAAGGGCACGAAACGCGGATAGCGCGCCGCCCCCGCGTTCACGTGCGGAGGAAGTCCGATTCGGTTTTACATTCGAGAGGGAATCCCGGATGATCGCCGCGGGCCAGCCCGTTGGCGGGGGCGAGTGAATGATCGACGCAATCGACCTGCGCAAGGATTACCAGATGGGCGACTCGGTGGTCCACGCGCTGGACGGGGTCAACCTGCAGATCGAGGCCGGGGAGTTCGTGAGCATCATCGGGGCCTCGGGCAGCGGGAAAAGCACGCTCATGCACATCCTGGGGTTTCTGGATCGTCCCACTTCGGGAACCCTACGGTTTTGCGGGCAGGAAGTCAAAGCGCTGAACGACAAACAGCTCGCCCGAACGCGCAATCAGCACATCGGCTTTGTATTCCAGACCTTCAACCTCATCCAGCGGACCTCGGCGTTGGACAACGTGATGGTGCCGCTGGTGTATACGCGGAAGCCGACTTCCAAGAAGCCGGCACGGGAGGCCCTGGAGCGCGTGGGGTTGTCGCAGCGGGCCAAGCACCGCCCCAGCGAGATGTCCGGAGGTGAGTGCCAGCGGGTGGCCATCGCCCGGGCCATCGTCAACAAACCGCGTTTGCTGCTCGCCGACGAACCCACGGGGAACCTCGACACCCGCACCGGCGAACAGATCATGCAGATTTTTCACGACCTGCACGGGGAAGGGATCACCATGATCCTGGTGACGCACGAGATGGACGTCGCCGCGCAGGCCAATCGCATCATCCACATGCGCGATGGAAAAATCATCGACGATTCCTCCGTGGACGACGTCCGCCGCGAGCAAATCCTCAAGTCGACGCACGACGCCCATTCCCGCGCCGTCCGGCAAAAGGCGGCGGCCACGACTGCGTCGGCTACCCCAACCGCATCGCCGACCTGAACGTGGGCGACGATTCCGCGCGGTGCTACGGTATGGGCGTAAAATCCTGGAACGTCGTGCGCGTGCCGGTGGCGTCGACGACGATGATGCGCAAGCGGTATTCGCTGGTGATGAAGTTGCGTTTGCACAGGGCGGCGCTGTTGCACAGGTCTAGGGTCCGCTCCCAAATCCCCGGCGAACCCGCGACTTCCGCGAAGGTCGTTGACCAGTTGACGCCGCCGCCGCTGCGCTCATTGAAGAACGGGTTCTCGTCCTCCGGGATTCGCTCCGTGGGGTCCAGACCGGTGCTGTAGAAGGGCAGAACGAAGATTCGTTCCACGCCGGTCGGGGCGGTGACGGTGGCGCGAACCACGAGGAACTCGTCGCCGTCATAGCGATAGGACAGATTGGCGATGGTGGGGAATCCGGGCAGACCATCGACGCCGTCGTGAAGCACGTACACTCCGCGCGTGGTGGCCGAGGCCAGGACGTCGCCATCGTCGCTGAACTGGGCGCTTCCAAACGCAGGGCAGGCGCCGTCCGCGAAGCGCTGCGATCCGGCGGCGATGCGCTCGCCGGTGGCGACCTCTTGGATGTAGGAGCATCCGCCGGAGAATTGATAGTACGTCCGCACGTAAACCCGCGACCCGTCGTCGGCGAAGGCCATGTCGCCCAAGGCCGATCGGTCGTCGGTGATGGCGGTGAGCGAGGTCGTGCCCGCGGTCTGCACGTAGCAGTTGCCGACGTCGCCCAGGGCCGCCCCGCCGATGCAATAGGCGATCGTGTTGCCGTCGTCGCGGACCTGCACGTTGCGGATGAGGCGCGTGTCGAATGGGAGCGTCTCGAAGGCGACCGACGGGCCGACGCTCGCGCCCGACACAACGTTGTAGTACAAGATGTTGCCCGCGGCGGAGTCGAGGAACTCCGGTTCCAACCACCATTGCCCGCCGTCCGCGGTGATGTCGAACTCGTTGATTCCGCGGGCCGCGATTCCGGCGGCATTGACGATTTGATCGGCGCGGACGATCAAGGTCGGAGTGGGAGAGGCGACGGCCACGCGGAAGAACTGCTGTCCGCAATAATCGCGGTAAAAGAAGGCCCCGCCATCGTCGGTGAGGCGAGCGCTGGCCCGCGCGCATCCACCGCTTCCGAGCAGCGCCGTGTCGACGAGGAGCGTGGCCGCGGAACCCGGCGAGGCCCGAAGCACCGCACTGCTGCTAAACCCGCTTTCGATGATGGCCACGGACCCGTCGCGATTGGTGGCCACGACCGGTATCCCTCGCAGGTCGCTGGCGCTCAGGGCCGATTCCGTGCCGCCCGTGCCGTCGGTGTTGACCGCCCAGAGCCGAATGTACGGATCACCCGCGACGTTGGGAAACTCGTCGTACAGAACGAACCAGACTTTCTGTCCGTCGCCGCTCAAGGCGATATCGGTCGGCGCGTATCCCGCCTGCGTTTGAGCGCTTTGCGCGGGATCGACGTTGGGACCTGCGACGATCTGCTCGCTGCCGCGGTGCCGGATCGTGGCGGGTGTAAAGCCCTCCAGCGGGCTGACGTTGTCGTTGGTATTCCCGTTGTCGTTTGCGTTGGCGTTGTCATCGACGTTGTCGTTGGTGTTGACATTATCGTCCACGTTATCGTTGGTGTTGTCGACCGTGTTGTCGTTGGTATTGCCATCGACGTTGTCGTTGCCGTTCTCGTTGGTGTTGTCGTCGATGGCCGGACCGAAGACGAAGTCGATCCCTCCGAGATTGATCGTTGCGGTGAAGTTCGCCTCCATCTGCAGGCACAGGCTAAAGTCGTTGCTTAGCACCAGGGTCAGCGCCGTCGGGGAAAGCGAAAGCGACTGGTCCAGGGAGGTCACGACCCCGCCGGAGACGGTGAGGTTGAAGGAGCCGATGGTAACGCCCGTGGCGCAAGGGTCGGCGGCGCCGCCGTCGTCGATCAACAGAGTGACACCTGCTGTCCCTTCGATGGACTGTTGGGCGACGGCGGTTTTCTCGTTGGTCGGTTCGATGATTTGCACGGTCGAGCTGCGCAGACGAATCGACCCGCTGCCCGGCGTGTCCGTCGGCGCCCGCTCGAAGAGCTGTTGGCGCACGTCCACGACGTTGCTGACCCGCACGTCGGGCTCGACCGGGAAGGAGCCCGCCGCCCCCAAGGTCAACGTGAAGGTCAGATTGGCAACCTGGAACGTCACCGAGGGATCGGTGCCGTCGCCCCCCGTGTTGACCGACACCGAGCAACTGATGATCGCCAGGGCGCCGAGGAAAACCGCACCCATCCACAGCTTCGTTCGAGCCGACATGCGTACACTCCTTTTCCGTAACGCAAACCCGGCGGCTCCGTCTCCGCCGGTGAATCGGTGGGGAGAATACTCGAAGCCCCTTTCGCCGACAATAGGCGTCGTTGCCCCAGGGCGACTTCGGCAGAGTGACAAGGGTTCTGAGGCTGGATATGGTGCCGGAGATGTTCGCCGATGGGGCATCACGGCTCATGGATGGCTCGGGATTGGCGCGACGCCTGCGTGAGGACGTGCGCCGCCGCGCGGAGGTGATTCGGCACGCGAGCGGCGTCGCCCCGTCCCTGGCCACTGTCCTGGTGGGGCGCGATCCCGCCTCCGCGGCGTACGTGCGGATGAAGGAGAAACGCTGCGCCGAGGTAGGGATTGTTTCGCGGCGCGTGGAACTGCCCCGCGAGGCGACCACGGAACAACTGGTCGGCGTGGTTCGTGGGCTTGCGGACGATCCCGCGGTTCATGCGATTCTCGTGCAGCACCCTGTGCCCGCGCCGATCGACAAACGGGCGGCCTTCGAGGCCATCCCCCTCGCCAAGGACGTCGATGGCGTCAGCTCGATGTCGCTGGGCCGGGTGATCCTCGGGATGCCCGCGTTCTCCTCCTGCACGCCCGCCGGGATCATGCGCCTTCTCGCCGAGTACAGTGTGCCACTCGACGGCACTGATGCCGTGGTCGTCGGCCGTAGCCCGATCCTGGGCCGACCCATGGCCTCGATGCTCATCAATGCTCATGCCACCGTCACCCTCTGTCACTCCCGAACCCGCGATCTTCCGGGCGTCATCCGCCGCGGAGACGTGGTCATCGTCGCGATCGGCCGGCCGCGGTTCGTGCAAGGGGATTGGATCAAGCCCGGAGCCGTGGTCATCGACGCCGGGTACAGCGAAGGAAACGTGGGCGACGTGCACTTCGAGTCCGCGCTCGAGCGGGCTTCCTTGATCACCCCCGTGCCCGGCGGGGTGGGACCCATGACCATTGCCTTGCTCCTCGATCACGCCGTCTCCGCCGCCGCGGCACGACTCGGCGTGGAAATCCCGAGCCCCGCGCTGTAGTCCGCGCCCGTGGAACCAATAGGGAAACGGTTTCCATGTCCAACGCGATCGGTCATGATGCCGTCATGGGCCGGCCCGAGATTGGAGACGGCGAAGCGCTCGCCTACCTGCTTCCGCGCCCGCATTTCGTGTTGCGGCGATCCGGCGCCTGCGCGCTGCATCAGGCGACCCAACTTCGCGTGGATCTTTCGGATGGGAGAGTTTTGCGCCGGGCGCTCGCATGGCGGAAACAACTACCAACGGGCGTGAGTGTGGGGCGATGCGGTGAAGTTTGCATTGCGGTCGATCGCGCCAGGATCGAACACACACAGGGATATCGTCTCGAGGTTGAGCCGACGACGATTGAGATTGTGGGCGGCTGTCCCGCGGGCTGCTTTTACGCCCTGCAAACATTGACCCAATTGACGGATTTCACGAATGGAACCGTGCCCTGTTGCCGGGTCGAAGACCGACCGAGTTTCGCCACACGTGGACTCTTGCACGATGTGACGCGCGGCAAAGTTCCTAAACTGGATACGCTTAAGGTCCTCGTGGATCGCCTTGCGGCGTGGAAGGTGAACCAACTGCAACTATACATCGAACATGCCTTCACCTTCGCGTTTGACCCCGAGATATGCGATGCCCAGCACGGTCTGACGCCGGATGAAGTGCGCGAACTTGATGCCTACTGCAAGGACCGTTTCATCGACCTGGTGCCCGCAGTGGCGACACTTGGTCACATGGGACGGATCCTCTCACTGCCGAGGTATCGACACCTCGCGGAGATTGAGCCGACCCAGTCGTGGGAGGAAATGTCCTGGCCTCAGCGGGCTCGCGGGCTTACGCTCGACATTGCCAATCCGCAGTCGCATCGCCTGGTCGAGTGCATTTGGAATGATATTCTGGACGCCTTCTCCTCGCCCGTGGTGAACATGTGCGGTGACGAACCGTGGGACTTGGGCAAGGGCAAGAACAGCGCACGATTTTCCGCGGATGGCACAGGACGCGCCTACCTTGACCACCTTCGGCGCACCCATGATATCTGTTCGGTGCGAGGTCGTCGGACGCAAGTGTGGAGTGACGTCGTTCGCAATCATCCGGAACTGTTTGCGGAGCTGCCGCCGGACTTGACCGTCCTGCACTGGGGATATGATGACAAGTCAGACTATGACGGCACGCGCGCTTTCGTCGAAGCCGGCATGGAGACCATTGTCTGCCCGGGCACTAGTGGATGGAAGCGGATTATCAACGCCATGCAACTGGCCGAGTCGAACATCACTGCCTTCGCCGCCGCCGGGGTCAAGCACGGTGCGATCGGACTCCTCAATACGGATTGGGGCGATCACGGACACTTCAATGCACTTGCATGCTCGTGGCACGCCATCGCCCTGGGGGCGGCAATGGCATGGAGTCAAATCCATCCATGCGGAGCGGCGTTTGATGAGATGTTCGCCAGGACGAGTCTGGGACTGCCGGACGCCACCGTGATTCGACTTCTGCGCGATGCCTCGCACCTGGCTGCGCATTCTGAAACGTGGCGACTACTGTGGATGCCCTGGACTCAGATCGCCGAGGATTCGACGATGCCGGCCGAAGACGATCTGCAGTTCGCGGGGCAGTCCGCACGTTCGGCCGGCTCCTGCCTGGGTGGCCTAGTGAACAATCGGGGCCCAGACACACGGGAACTCGCTTTAGCGTGTCGCTTCACTGAGCTGCTTTGTGATCGGATCGCTCTGCGGCGACACAAACCACACGGGAAAAAGCCAATGGCAGACTGGCGAGAGTCCGTTTTCGACGCGGCGGAGGCATACAGAGAGACTTGGCTTGCGCGCAACAAGCCGTCGGGGATTGATGACATCATAGCGGCGCTTCATCGAGTCGCAGAGGAGCCGATGGATTGACACTCGGCCCCGTCGATCTCGCCGTGCTGGGCGGCTACTTCGTGGCCACGATCGGCATTGGCCTGTGGTTCGGACGCCACGAACGAACGACGCACGACTTTTTTCTCGGCGGCCGAAAGCAACACTGGCTACTCGCGGGAATCTCCATCGTTGCCACCGAAATCAGCGCACTGACCGTCATTGCCGTCCCCGGCGACGCGTACGTGACCGACTGGTCCTACTTGCAAATGTATGCCGGCTCGTTCATTGGGCGAATGCTCATTGTGTATATGCTTCTTCCTGCGTTCTATGGCGGCGGCGTCACGACAGTCTACGAGTATCTCGGCCAGCGGTTTGGACCGGCGACCCGTACGACGGCATCTCTGTTCTTCTTTGCCTCGCGGATTCTGGGCAGTGGACTGCGTCAGCTTGTGGCGTGTCTTGCGATTTCCGAAATCTTTCAATGGCGCCTAGAGTGGGTTCTCATCGCAGCGACGGGCGTCGCGATGGTTTACGCGACCTACGGCGGCATCAAAGCGATTCTCTGGACGGACGCATTTCAGGCCTTGGTGTATGTCGGCGCGGCGGTCACGCTGATCGTCACCTTGTTCCTGCTTACACCCGGTCACTGGACGCAGAACTTCGGGGACGCCTATTACGGCGGCAAGTTCCACACGTTCACGTGGACTCTCGATCTAAACAACGACAAATCCTTCTGGCTACTCACGCTTCACAGTGTCTTCATGGCGATGGCCGCGATGGGCACGGATCAGGACCTCACGCAACGAATGTTGACCTGTTCCAACTTGCGTCAGAGTCAGCGCTCTTTGATCTTCAATGCCGTTGTCGGGCTTCCTATTGTCTGTACATTCCTTATGGTTGGCTCGCTTCTGTACGTCTACTTCGACAATCGACCTGACGACTGGGTGCCGGATCACGTGATGGCTCGACGGGAGTTGATTTTGCCGTACTTTATCGCTAATCGGCTGCCGGCCAATTGCGGGTTGCAGGGGCTCTTGGTCGCGGCGATTTTTGCGGCGGCGATGGGTAGTCTGTCGTCGGCCATCGGAGCTCTGGCGTCCACGGCCGTTACCGACATCTACCGTCCGCTTGTTCGAGTCTCGCGCTCCGAAGGTCATTTCCTCGTCGTTGCGCGGATCGCCACGGCGTTTTTCGGCGCACTTCTGGTCGTCGTGGCGCTCGCGTTCCGCGACGCCGAGGGCAGTCTGCTCTGGGCAGTGTTCAAATGGGCGGGGCTCATTTTCGGCGGAATGCTCGGAGTGTTCTTGCTGGGTGTGACCACCAAGAGCCGAGGGCACGACGTCATCAACGTCCTGGCTATGGTGTCGTCGACCGGCCTGCTTGTGGGAATCAGTTTCCTGCAGAGCCGGACCGACACTGTGTACATCGCGTGGCCGTGGTGGATCATCCTGGGGACGATTTGGACCTATCTCGTCGGACTGTGCTCCCGGACGAGGGGTCAGGGCTCCAGCACCGTGAGTCCGGCCGCAATCCTCGAATAGAACCGGCGCACCGACGCCTCGAAAATCGCGGCCGAGGTGTCACCCGCCGCAAATCGGTCCGCAGTCCACCATCCGAGTTGGTTGATGTGATCCCACGGAACGGCGCCTTGGAAATACGCGTCGTTCCACTTTGCGGAAGGCAGCGGCACCAGGCCGTCGTTTTCCGGCAAGCCAAAGCCGTATTTGAGAACAAGGTATCCGATTTTCAAGGGGGCGAAAGCAACTGCGAAGCGCGTGTGGCCCGCCCAGGTGCGAAAAGCAACGCCGCAGTCGCGCTCCACGCCAGCCCAGCGCGCATTGCGTTCCGCGCAGGCCGTGGGCGTCAGGTCGTGCAGTCCTCGCAAGTCGACCCCGGTTCGATGCAAGTAGGCGACCCATTGCCCACCATTTCGACTCCGCGCGACGACGGCAGACGCTAACGGCGTTCCATGATGGGGTGTGGCGATGGTGGTCAGGCTACATATCTTCCTTCCATATCCCATCTGTCCAATGGCGTATCGTGCGTCGAGACCGCCCATGCTATGAGCAATGACATGTACCTTCTGCGCGCCGCAAAGCGTCAGTATCGAGTCGATTTCATGCGCCAACTCCTCGCCGCGCACGGCAAGGGGCGCACCCCAACTGACCGTGGTATGAAAGGTGCGGAATCCAGCGCCGGTCAGAGTGCTGCGAATCCGCTTGAAGTAGTGAAAGGAATCATCGCCCGTGCGATTCAACCACTTCCACGGAACGATCTGATCGAATCGAGTGAACCCGGCGGCGAGCGCGATAGGATACTTGAGGCCGCGCGTCATCGACAGTGAGCCTGTGGTCGTGTGTACACTGCGTTTCGCCGATCAAGGGTCCGAACGGGGAGGCGCGGCGTGATCCACCGGCGGCGCGGCGACATCGCCGGCCCCGGACGGCGGCACGTCGGTATCCGTCGCCGCCGCGGCGTGCAAATCCGTCCACGCCTGCCGCAAGCGAATCCGAGCCAATGTCAGGTCGGCGTCCGCAGTGATGTAATCCCTTTGCGCCTCATTGAGACGATTGAGAGTTTCCTTACCCGCCAAATATCCGGCTTGAACAACCCGCCGGTTCTCCAGGGCCGTAGCGACCGTCTCACGATGCAGGCGAATCTGATCTTGTGCATTGGTCACGTCAATGACCGCCCGGCGAACCTGTGACTGAACGGCGAGCCGAATACGGTTTAGTCGCGCCGCCGTCTCCGCGCGATTGCTCTCGGCGGCGCGGACCCTCGCCGCCCGCGCGCCGCCGGTACACAACTCCCATCGAAACTCGAAGGCCGCAGCGGACGACTGGTCGTCTTTGCCGTATTCCAATGTAGAGCTATGGTCAAATCCCCAAGAGCTACTCGCTACAACCGATGGACTGTATAACCCTCGCGCGGCGCGAACGGTCTCGGCCTCGCTCTGCACGAGGCTTTGAATCTGCCGAATATCGGGGCGACGGGAAAGCGCATGCTCCACCCAGCCGGATGCTTCCACGCGAGCCAGTTCCTGTTCCGTCTCCTCCGCCAGAGAGGATAGAAGCAAACCCGTAGGCAGAGTGGACTCCGGCAGTCCCATCAATTCGCCGAGCGCCACCCGTCCGCCCTCTCGCAAACCGTCCGCCGCCGTCACCCGCGCCTGGGCCGCCAACACACGCACGCGGAAATTATCCACGTCGGCGGACGTCGCCCGACCCACGGCGCGGAGCTTCTGTGTTTCTCGAAATTGCTCCTCACCAAAGGCCTCGTCCGCCCGCGCGATCCGGAGTTGCTCTTGCGCCAATTGTACTTGATAGTAGGCCGAGTCCACGGCCCGCAAGATCAGACGCTGAACATCCACCAGTGACTCCTTCGACGCCTGATGTATGTGTTTGGTCGCCAGCAAGTTCGCCTCACGCACAAACCCGTCGAAGACCGTCCACGACAAAGTAAAGGCCGTGGAGTGCTCACTGAAGGGCTCGGAATTCCCCTCCGCATTTCCGCCGCCGAACAAAGGCCGACGAAGGGCATTGAGTAGCGCCGTGACCCCAGGGTTCGCACTGTTCACATCCGTGGGCAGGGCAGGCGTCGGTTGCAGAAGGGAACTCAACCGGTTTCGACTGGCGGGGGTCTGGAAAGTCCGCGCCGTGTCGTGCGTGACGACGACCAAGGGGAAGAACCGCGCCCGCGCCTCGGCCACCCGCGCCGCGGCGGTCTGTAGGCGAGCCTGTGCGGCATGAACATCGGGATTGGCCCGCACCGCGACCCTCCGCGCCGCCTCCAACGTCAACACGTCCTTGGGCAGCAGAGTCTCCGCCTCCGCAGTGAGGATCGCTTCGCCATAGGGCAGAAGTTCACTCCGCTCCTCTTCAGGTAACTTCGTGACTGCCTGGGCGTGGCGCTCCAATACAACTTGCAGATTATCCATCGGCGCTCGACAACCGACGCCCGAGACAACGCCAAGAGCAAAGGCGACGAGGAATCCGATGGCGGGAACGGTTCCATAGGGTTGCGAGGCTCTGCACAAGAGCCGCACCGGGCTTGGCCCACGTCGAAACCCCATTGGACGTAACGCCTGTCCTATTGACATTTTCGCCATGACCACGTTGTCCGCATGCGCCACTACGCCGCGACCACTGCGGACTGACGCACACGCACCTCGACCGCCTCACGCAGGGGATACACACCGCCATGCCGGACCCAGTGCAGGAACCGCCGCGCGTCGTTCGCCACCAGGTACAGACCCGGCACGACCAACAGATTCAGCAGCGCCGCCCCGATGAGTCCAAAAGAAAGGGACACGGCCATCGGTTGCACCGCCTGCGCTTGCCCACTGGTGTTGATCAACAGCGGCAACAGACCGGCAAAGTCCGTGATCGAGGTCAAGACGATGGGCCGGAACCGTGATTCCCCGGCTTCGAGCACCGCGTCCTGTACACTTTTCCCTTCGCGGATTGACCAGTGGATACTATCCACCAGCACCAACGCTTCATTCACGACCAGACCCGACACACCCACAATTCCGAATATACTCATCATGGTCAGGTCATAACCCATGATGAGATGTCCGACGACCACTCCAATCAGGCCAAAAGGCACGGCCATCATCACCACCAACGGCTTAATGTACGAATGAAGCACCGCCGCCAACAGTGCATAATTCACCAACATGGCCAGTGAAAACCCGTCGGCCAAACTCTGCAATGACTCGTTCATCCGCTCGCGGTCGCCGCCGAAGTGGTAACTAAGGTCGTTGTAGTCCGCGACTACTTCGTCCAAAAATCCGGCTTGAAGGGATTGAACAATCTGCTCGGCGTTGGCGCGGCGTTCGTCGAGATCGGCAAGAATGCCTACCCGCCGCTTGCCGTTCTGGTGGATGATGGTCGCATACCCCCGCGCCCATTCCACCTCCACGACTTCATGGAACGGGACGACATCACCGCCCGGGGTCTGAATGCGTTCGTTCTCCAAGTCGGCCAACGACTCCCGTTCACTTTCCGGGTAGCGCACTCGCACAATGACTTCCTCGGCGCCGCGCTGCAGTCGAATGGCCTCGCCGCCGAAAAACCCGTGCCGCAGTTGCAGGGCCACGTCGTCCAGGGTCAACCCCAGCGCCCGTGCCGCAGGCCGGAGTTTCATCCGCAATTGCCGCTTGCCGGGAATTAGGTCCTGGTGAACGTCGGTCACCCCGTCGAACTCTCGCAGTTTTTCCTGTATCCGCGCCGAGGCCGCCGCCAAATCGTTGAAATCATTTCCCAAAAGCCGAATTTCGATCGGGCGATCCGTCGGTCCGATTTGTTGCCGAACAATGGTATATTCGATGGCGTCGTATACCGGTCCGATATGATGCCGCCAACGCTCCATGATGGGATCGTCGCCCAGACGCCGTTGCGCGGAGGGCATCAATTCGATCCGCACCTCGCACAGATTGCTCCCCCGCACGGGAAGAAAGTCGGCGAATTCTCCGGCGATGGAATAGATTTGCCGCACGAGCGGTCCGGGCGTGGCGGGCCGAAGTTGCGGGTCGTCATTGAGTTTCCGCGCCGCGGCCTCGATCTGCGCGATCGCTCGCTCCGTGACCGACGCCGGCATTCCGTCCGGGAAACGTACCCGCGCCCGAAGAACACTGCCGTCTTCCTTGGGCAGAAGCACGAACGGCAGCCGGCCGCCATGCCATACCCCCAGCGCCGCCAGCAGCAGCGCCACGCAGAGCGCAATGGTCACGGGACGATAGGCCAGCGCCAAGCGGAAGACCGGCCGATACCAGTGCCGCACAACGTAGTCGAACCCCCGCTCCACGGCCTTGCGGATTCGATTCGGCGGCTTTTCCACGAACCCGACGCCGGAGTGTTGTCCGGCACACAAATGCGCCGGTTGTATCAGAAAACCTTCCACGGTCGAGGCCAACATGGCCGCAATCACCACGATGGGGAGTACATAGACAAACTTGCCCATCACCCCGACCACATACAACAGCGGCACGAACGCCACCATCGTGGTCATGGTGGACCCCAACACGGGAAGGGCCACTCGATACGTCCCCTCGATCGCCGCAAGCTCAGGTGGATCACCCGCCCGTCGCCGCGAATGGACGCTTTCGGCGATGACAATGGAGTCGTCGACGATGATCCCCGACACCATCAACAACGCGAACAGACTGATCACATTGATCGTCTGGCCCGAGTAGTCCATGAGCAGAAGTCCGCCGGCGAACGAGATGGGAATGCCCGCCGCCACCCAGAAGGCCAGACGGAATTCCAGAAACAACCACATGGTCAGAAAAAGCACGACCAGTCCCTGCAAGCCGTTGGAGACCAGCATCGAAATCCGTGATTGCACCTCGACGGAACTGTCCCCCCACACGGAGAGCCGCACACGTTCCGACATGCTCGCTTGACGTTGGTCGTAATACTCATGAACGGCACGGGCGATCCGCGTCGAGTCTTCGTCCCCCGTCTTGTAGACGCCCACCACCACGGCCGGTTCACCATTGAACCGCCCCCACAGAGCCGCGTCCTCGAACCCCTCACGGACGTTGGCGATGTCGCCAAGACGAACCGCGGCATTCCCCTTTTCCAGGACGACCAGGTCTTCGTATTCCGCGGCCGTAAAGCGCTGTCCCACCACCCGCAGTGTCAGCTCCTCCTCCGAGGTGCGAATGACTCCCGCGGGCAAATCGAGACTGCTCTTTCGCACCACCGCCATCACCTGGGCCAACGACAGGTTGTAGGCCAGCAGCGCCTCCTCGGAGACCTCGATGAGGATTTCCTCGTCCCGTACCCCCGACAGCGACACCTGCGAAATGCCCGGAAGCGACTCCAAATCGTTCTTGATTTCTCGTGCGATATGTTTGAGCGTCCGTTCCGGTGCATCTCCGTGTACAGCGATGTTGATCACCTCGGTGCGGATCACCGACTCCACGACGATGGGCTTTTCAGCCTCCGGCGGCAGGGTCTTGACCTGATCGACGCGCTCCTTGACTTTGTCGATGACCCGCTGCACGTCGGAGACGTTGCTGTGCAGTCCCAGTCCGATCGTGCCGAAGTTTTCGTTGGCCGCCGACCAAAGTCGCCGCACGCCGGGGATCCCGCGCAAGGCCTCCTCCAACGGCGCGCAGACCCGCTGCTCGACATCCTCCGGGCTCGCTCCGGGATAGATGACTTCCACGGACACGTGACCGAGAGTGAGTTCGGGGAAGGCCTCCCGCACCATCCGACGCGACGAGTACACCCCGCCCGCCAGAAGACAGACCATCAGGAGGTTGGCCAAGACCGGATTGCGAACGCCCCCCGCGATCAGCGCCCGAAGAAAGTGCATACCCGCCATTCCTCCCTGAATCTGTAGCTACTCTCCCAGCCACCGACCCCATCGTCAAGTTGACGATGCATATCCCACCCGTCCCAATTCTGCCCAGGAGCCGAAATTTCCTTGTATTCGCCTGTCGCTGCGAGTAAAATGGCGATCGCGGGAGCGCTCCCGCTGGGGAGGGGTTCGGATTGGGCCTCCGCCACGCCCGCGATGCATCGTGATTCTCGGCCGTGTTCAACCGCGGCCTCATTCAGTCCGGAAGGGAGAGAGTGACCTATGAAACGCCCAACGCATTTACTCGGAACCAGGCGGCCATCGGGTCGGGCCCGGTGCTGCCTCACGGCGGCCGTTGTGTTCTTCGCGTTTGCCGCCGAATCCCACGCCGAAAACAGGCGCTGGAGCGGGCAAGGAGGAAATACACTCTTCGGCACTTCCGGGAATTGGACAGGCGGAGTCGTGCCGGGCCTGTTGGACGTCGCCCAATTTGGCCTCAGCCCGCCGCCCCCATTCTTCCGGCAGACTTACAGCGTCAGCTTTAACAATAACGCGACCAACCAGGCCCTCCACATTGAAGACGACCTCGTCACTTTCAACCTCAACAGCCGCACGTACACGCTGACGACCGCCACCGGCATGTTGATTGGAACGGGCGGTTTTGCCGCCCGGTTGACGGTCAACGGTGGCACCATCACGAGCACAACGGGCAGCAACTTCGACGTGGGCGCCGCCGCCAGTTCGGGCGGCGGTACGCTCATCGTCAGCACCAATGGCCTCGTCAGCGGCTCGCCCAACCTCAACATCGGGAAGCTGGTTACCGGCACACTCACCGTCGATTCGGGCGGTGACATCTCGACGACCGGCTCAACCACGATCGGCGTCGGCAGGGACATCACGGCCACCGCCACGGTTTTCGGCGAAGGCTCGACCCTGGTCACGGGCGCGCTCAACGTGGGGAGTGTGGGAAACGGAACGATCAACGTCCAACTCGGCGGCCTCTTGCAGAACAGCGGCGGCGCCAGGCTCGGCACGGGCAACCTCTTTACCGGCGTCGGGACCGGAATCGTCAACGTCATGAACGCCGGTTCCACTTGGAACAGTCTGGGGCTGCTCGAAGTGGGCGACGGCGGTTTCGGCGAAGTGAATATCACCCTCGGCGGCACGGTGAACGGCGCCGATAGCATCGTCGGCAGTTCAGTCAATGGCGGCGGGGAAGTACACGTCGATGGCATGTCTTCGCGGTGGGACAGTTCGGGCACGGTCACTATCGGCGAGTTGGGCTTCGGCACGCTGAACATCACCAACCAAGGCGTCGTGGAAAACACTACCGGGGTCATCGGTTCCGCGGGCTTGTCTACCAGCAACGGAACGGTCAATGTCAGCGGCGCCGGCTCCCGGTGGCGCAATGACGAACTGTTAGTGGGGTACGCTGGGACGGGCACGCTAGATATCACCGGCGCCGGAACAGTACAAAGCGGTTACGGGTATGTGGGTGTTTTGTCGAGCGGCACCGGCACCGCCACCGTGGACGGCACTGGTTCCGTTTGGGACACGTCCGATGATCTTTTCGTCGGCTATCTTGGAGATGGGACACTGAGCATCACCGCCGGCGGATTCGTGCAAGACATCCGAGGCTTTGTCGGCAATGGATCGAGCGGCGTGGGCCATGTCACCGTCGACGGCGGCGGTTCCTTTTGGGAGAGCTCCAACAGCCTGACTGTCGGCAATTCAGGAGACGGAACGCTAGAGATCACCGGCGGCGGACACGTTTTGAGCGGCGCCGGCTTCGTCGAAGACGTTATCGGCTCTCAGGCTGGCAGTACGGGGCTGGTCACCGTCGACGGCATCGGTTCCCTGTGGGAGAATTTCGGCAACCTGATTGTCGGCGATGCAGGAGACGGAACGCTGAACATCACCGGCCGCGGCACGGTCCAAAGCCCTGGCGGCCGTGCCGGCGTCTCTTCCAGCGGCACGGGCCATATCACGGTGGACGGCGACGGTTCCGTCTGGAAAAACTTGGGCGACCTTCGAGTTGGCAACTCGGGGTTCGGGACGCTGGAGATCACCGCGGGTGGCACGGTGGCAAGTACGACCGGCAGCATCGCCACCCTTGGCGGCAGCATGGGGATGGTCACGGTGGACGGCGAAAATTCCGTGTGGACCATTGACGAAAAACTATTTGTCGGCGACTTGGGGAACGCGACGCTGAATATTACTGGCGGCGGCCGAGTCTCTTGTACCGACGCGATCATGTCGAACAACGGACAGTCTCCCAATCCGATCGGTACGGTCACCGTGGCCGGCGCCAATTCGACTTGGTACGTCGGCGGGCGGCTGGTAGTTGGGGGCAATCAAGGGTTCGGGGACGGCGGGGTGGGAACCCTCCGCATTCAACCCGGCGGGACCGTGAATGTTACCGAAAACACTTCTGTGTCTCTCAACGATCTTTTAAGTCTCGAAGGCGGAACGCTCAGCACGACCGCGATTGATTTTAGGGACGGCGGCACCGCCGACACGAATTTCGAGTGGACCTCCGGCACGCTCCACGTGGGATTTTTTGATGGCGATCTGGTGAACCAATCCGGCATCCTGGCCCCCGGCAATTCGGTTGGCTCGACCATTATTGATGGCAACTACAATCAGTTGGCCGACGCCACGCTTCAGATCGAGATCGGCGGACCCTCAGCCTCCCAGAACGACGACGTGATAGTCCAGGGCAACGCCTTCTTGGGAGGCAATCTGGAGCTCGCTCTGGTGAACGGCTTCGTTCCCGTCTCCGTGGACGTGTTAATAATTCTCAGGGCTGATCTCAATGTCTTCGGCGCGTTCGACAACGTCGCCAACGGCCAGCGGCTGACAACAACCGACGGCCTTGGCTCGTTCCGGGTCCATTACGGACCGGGCAGCGCGTTCGATTCCAGGCAAATCGTGCTCACCAACTTTCTGTCTGCAACTCCCGGCGACTGCGACATCGACGGCCGCGTCGACCTGAACGATTGCACGCCGTTCCCGAATTGCATGGGCGGACCGGGCGTTCCCTATGGTCCCCCCGAATGCGAGTGCGTCGATCTGAACGCCGATGGCGATGTGGACCTGAGCGACTTCGCGGACTTCCAGTCGGCTTTCACCGGGCCGTAGGCCGCCGGGTTGGACGCCGGCGCGAGCTTGCGTACAATCCCCCGCGGCGATTCGCCGGCCGGAGTGGCGGAACTGGCAGACGCGCGGGTTTCAAAAACCCGTCCAGGTAACTGGGTGTGGGTTCGATTCCCTCCTCCGGCAGTTCGATAGGGTGCGGGCGACGGTTCTCAAGGGAACGGCGTACCGACGGCGATGAAAAAGGCGGCGAGGTCGATGAGGTCCACGGTTTCGTCGCCGGAGAGGTCCTGCACGTCGCAACCGGGGCGGATGCCGCCGTTGGGACCGTCGAGGCAGTCGAAAACCGGAACGTAGTCGGCCAAGTCCACGATGGCGTCGCCGTTGAAGTCGCCGCGATCCTCGCAGGCATCGGGAATGTCGTTGTCGTTGACGTCGGGCACGAGGTTGCGGACGATCTCGCAACTGTCGGGCTCCCCGTTGTCGTTGCAGTCCAAGGCGCCGAACGTTGTTCTCGTCCCGTCATTTCGCTTTGGGGTTGCCCCGCAGACGGCGAAGTCCAGCGAGTTATTGCGGGGGGAACCTTGGGCGATTCGGGTGAGCGAGTTGAGTCCGTCGGACGGCAAATTGGCCGCCGGCTGACCGAACCCGCCCACAGCGCCGCCGTATGCGAGGATGTCCACAATGAAGTTCCCGGCGTCGTTTTGGAATTGAACCCGCCCGGACGGGAAAGGAACCAGGGAGGAGGCGGGCATGACAAAGTCGGGGGCGAACCCGGCGACGGCCTGGAAACCCGGCGTAGCGATGAGAACCGTCTCGTTGGCGTTCAGCGCCGGGAAATCGACCAGGATATCAATAGCGATGGTCGATTGCGTGCCGTCCGTGTTGAAGGCCACGACGCGGGTGATATCGAGGTTGGTCTGGTTGTTGGAAAGCGCCCGCAGTTCCACGAACTGCACCGAGCCGTCGGCGTTTGTGTAGACCTCATCGATGAGAATGTCGTGGAATGTTGCCTCGGCGATTACGGGCGCCAACACGGCAGCCCACCCAACGCACATCGTCAAACAGACGCTAGATTTCACAGGCCTCCCTCCCCTTCTAAAGCGATCCAACCGGAAAGCGCCGCCCGGCGGCTCCCCATACTGCAGGATCGCTTCTCTACCTAGCTTAACCGACCGAACCCCAATTCGGAAGGTCGGGCCTGTCGCTCAGGACCGAAAAAACAACCTATGGCAGCATTATGAACGAGCTTTTAACATAACCTTCACATGCGCTTAACATTCGGTCATTACAAATCCCAAAGGTTCCGGGTTTCGTCGGCCGCGACCCTGTGGTCAACAGGCCGGAGTCGCGGTTGGCCCGAAGGATGATGTAGGCTGCGTCGGTTGGTCTTGCGGTCGGGTTGGACAGGTATGCAATCCGGGTCAGAAAGTACGGAGGCTTTGTAATGCAGGGATTCGTCTGGCAGAAGTCCGGCGGTTTTCGTTGGCGCGGTGGGGAGCGATGGCTGGTCGCGCTCATGTCGGTCCTAGCGGTACCCGCTTGGGGCGCTGAGCCGACCCAGCCGGCAAAGAGCGATGCACCCGCCAAGGAAACTACGGACGCCAAGCCCTCCGACTTCTGGACTCGAAAGACCCTCACCGGCGACTGGGGAGGCGCTCGCAAGGAACTTGAGGACAAGGGAATCACGCTCCAGCTTTATTACAACCAGCAGTTCCAACAAAACTTCAAGGGCGGGCTCGATACCCATAACGGACACCGCCTGTCGGGCAGCTACGATCTCAACCTGCTTCTGGATTTCGAGAAAATGGGTTTCCTCGACGACTCCGGGTTCTTTTTGCGGGCCGCAAAGGGAACTTGGTCGGACGGGATCAACCCCAACAAGGTCGGGGCGCTGAACAACGTCAATCAGGACGCGGGCGACGATCATCCCATTTTTGTGAACAAGTGGTGGTTCTGGAAAAAGTTCCTGGACGACAAGGTCGAACTTCGGCTGGGTTTGCTGCAAACGAACAAGGACCTCTTCGACGCAAGCCCCTACGCCAACCACGAGGACAAGGACTTCATCAACCGAGGTTCGATCCGCAACGCGACGATCCCCCATCGCAACGGCATCGGGTTCTTCCTGAAGGCCCAGCCCGTGGCGTGGCTTTATGCTCAGGTGGCCGTTCTGGATGCGCAGTTCCAGGCGCGGACCACGGGGTTCAACTCGGCGTTTCACGACGAGCCTTGGTTCATGGCCTACTGGGAAACGGGCGTGACGCCGAAGTGGAAGTCGGCCAAGGGTCCCATGCCGGGCAACCTACGGGCGGGGGTGTGGTACGACCCGACGCCCAAGACTAAGTTTGAGGACACGGGGACCGCGGAGGTGCAGTCCGGCGACGTGGGGTATTACTTCGGGATGGATCAATTGGCATGGAAGGAATCGGCGGAGGAAAAAGACAGCCAGGGGCTGGGAGTCTTCGCCCGGTACGGACACGCCCGAGGGGATCGCAACCGCATCACCGACTACTGGTCGGCGGGGGCGTCTTACAAGGGTCTGATTCCGGAGCGCGACCATGATGTCACCGGACTGGCGGTGTCGCAGTCGATCCTCTCGGATCGCTACGGTGACGAACGTCATCCCCGTGCCGATCGTGAAACGGCCTATGAGTTGTACTATGCTTACCAGGCGACGCCGTGGTGCGTGGTCTCGCCGCATTTTCAGGTGGTGAGCAATCCCGGCGGGGACAAGGATGACCGCGACGCGATCGTCGGCGGTGTGCGTGTAAGGATCACCTTCTAACAAGGAGACACGGAATGCGAAGTCAGTTTCGATCGGTAGCCCGGCGTTTGGCCGTTCTGATCGTGCCCGGGGCGATGGCCTTGGGGACGAGCTGCGTCGAAAACATCCGCGAAAGCGCGGTGGACGGGGGTTTGGGGTTCGTGGAAGACTCGGCGGCGGCGGTGCTGGAAGCGATCATCCCCGTCGCGGATTTCTTGCCGGGCGAGTAGGGTCCGAGGGCCGACCCGTCGCACGGCGCGGCGGCGTAGAACAAGGGGAATACGCATGATGAAATCCGAGATACGGATCCATGAAGCAAGCACGTCGGGCAGGCGGCGAAATGCCCTTTCGGTTTTCGTCGCGGCGATGGCCGGGTGTGGGTGGTGCCTTCCCGCCCATGCCCAACTTTCGGGCACGGTGAAGGTGGACGGCTCGAGTACGGTGGCCCCAATCATGATGGCGGCTGCGGAAATGTACCGGGAAAAGGAGCCGAAAGTCCGAGTGACCGTTGGGATCTCGGGCACCGGGGGCGGGTTCAAGAAGTTCCTGGACGCCGACGCGGGTCTGCGGACGGACATCAGCGATGCTTCGCGTCCGATCAAGCCCCCGGAGCTCGCCAAGGCCGGCGAATTGGGCCTCAAGTTCATCGAGGTGCCCATCGCGATCGACGGGCTGGCGGTGATGGTCAACCCGACGAACACTTTCTGCGGGCATCTGACGCTCGATGAACTGCGCAAGATTTGGGAACCGGCCAGCACCATCCACAATTGGAAGGACATTCGCGCGGGGTTCCCCGACCTGCCGCTCAAGCTGTACGGTCCGGGCACGGACAGCGGCACGTTCGACTACTTCACCGAAGTGATCGTGGGCAAGGAGAAGTCCTCGCGGAGCGACTACAACGCCAGCGAAAACGACAACACGTTGGTGCAGGGCGTCGCCGGCGACAAGGGTGCCTTGGGCTACTTCGGATTCTCGTATTACGAGGCGAACAAGGGCAAGCTGAAGCTGGTAGGGATCGACCACGGCGACGGCAAGCCGGTGGTTCCGGACCTGGACATTATTCGCGCGGGCAAGTATCATCCACTCGCTCGACCGATGTTCGTGTACGTCAACGCGGAGTCGTACAAGCGGCCGGAAGTGAGGTCGTTCCTGGATTTCGTGCTGAGCAACGCCAAGAAGATTGTGGAACACCCGCGGGTGAATTACGTGGCCTTCAAGGACGAGATGTACGAACTCGGAAAAAAGCGGCTCGCCGAGGGCCGGACGGGGTCGGTCATGGAGGGGGCGCCGTCCGGGGTGACGGATATCGTCGAGCTGTATCGCAAGAAGTAAGAGCCGTCCGACTTCGTTGAATCCCTGGCGAGTCGGGGCTTGATGCGGTCATGACCCGAACGCTTCTGCACACCAAAGAGCGGTTGATTCACGCCGCTCTTTTTCTATGCGCGTTGGTTTCGGTGGCCACCACGCTGGGGATCGTCTGGATCCTGGTCGAAGAGCCGATAAAGTTTTTTGCGAAGGTCTCCCCGGTCGAATTCTTCTTCGGGACTCGTTGGGCGCCGCTACTCGAGCCGCGCAGCTACGGTGTCTTGCCGCTGATTTGCGGCACATTCCTGGTGGCTGGAGGGGCGTTGCTGGTCGCCATTCCCATCGGACTCGCTTCCGCGGTGTACATGAGCGAATACGCCTCTCCGCGCGTACGGCGGCTACTCAAGCCGATCCTGGAAATCCTCGCCGGCGTACCCACGGTGGTGTACGGATACTTCGCCCTGACCTTCATCACGCCCTACGTGCTTCGGCCGCTGTTTCCGGAAACGGATGTTTTCAACGCGGCCAGCGCCGCCCTGGTCGTGGGGGTGATGATTATTCCCACGATCTCCTCGCTGTGCGACGACGCGTTTCGCGCCGTGCCCCGAAGCCTGCGTGAGGCAGCGTATGCGATGGCTGCGACCCGGTTGGAGGTCTCGACGCGAGTGGTGGTGCCCGCGGCGATGTCGGGCGTGGTGGCTGCGGTCCTCCTGGCGTTGTCGCGGGCGATCGGCGAAACGATGGCCGTCGCGTTGGCCGCGGGCATGACGCCCAAACTGACCGCCAATCCGTTCACCAGCGTTCAGACCCTTACGGGCTACATCGTCCAGGTCAGTTTGGGCGATACCCCGGCGGGGACGATCGAGTATCAGACGATCTTTGCCGTCGGATTGACCCTGTTTCTCATCACATTGGCGGTCAACCTGGTCGCCTTGCGCGTGTTGCGCCGCTTCCGCGAGGTGTATGAATGACGGACGGCTTGGCCATGTTCGTACCGCGCATCGAGCGGCGGCGCAAACTGGGGCGGTTGTTCGCGTTCACCTGCGCGGCGCTGAGCTTGGTCGGCGCCGTGTTTCTGAGCGTGCTGATGGCCCACGTGCTGTGGGAAGGCGCGAGTTGGGTCTCGGTCACGTTCCTGACGAACTTTCCATCGGTCCTATTCCCCGAGAACGCGGGGATCAAGAGCGCTCTGTGGGGGTCGCTTTGGTTGCTGGGGATCACGACGTTGCTGGCCGTCCCCGTCGGCGTGGCGTCGGCGGTATACCTGGAGGAGTATGCACCGCGAAACCGCTTCACGAGCTTCATTCACCTGAACATCAGCAACCTCGCGGGCGTTCCCTCGATCGTCTACGGCATCCTGGGAATGACCGTGTTCGTGCGCTGGATGCGTTTTGACCGTAGCGTCCTGGCTGGGGCATGTACCCTAAGCCTCCTGGTGCTTCCGGTCGTCATCATTGCCAGCCGCGAAGCGTTGTTGGCCGTACCGCAGTCGATCCGCCTGGCCGCCTATGCCCTGGGGGCGACGCGCTGGCAGACGGTTCGGTCGCATGTGCTGCCGTCGGCCTTGCCGGGGATCATGACGGGGATCATTCTGGCCGTCTCCCGTGCGATCGGCGAGGCGGCCCCGCTCATCATGCTGGGGGCGCTCACGTACGTCGCCTTTGTGCCTGAAGGCCCCTTTGACGCTTTCACGGCTATGCCCATTCAGATTTACTCCTGGAGCGATCAACCGCAGGCGGAGTTTCACCATCTGGCGGCGGCGGGTATCATCGTGCTCCTGGCGGTCCTGCTGCCGATGAACGCCCTGGCGGTCGTGGTCCGAGCGGCGCAGCAAGGCCGGAAGACATGGTAGACGTCCTGGAAAACGAAACACGGTCGCCGGCGAAGGGATCGGCCCGGGCCTTCGTTTCCGTGCCGCGCCGCCCTATGTCCGACGATCGACCCACGCCCTCCTCCGAATGCGTGATCCGAACGGAAAGACTGTCCATTCACTACGGCTCGTTTTGCGCGGTGCGGGAAGTGACGCTGGAGTTTCCTTCGCACCGTGTGACCGCGATCATCGGACCGTCGGGGTGCGGCAAGAGTACGCTGCTACGGGCCATGAACCGCATGAACGATTTCGTCCCCGGAGTGCGGGTCGAGGGGGCTTTGCTCTATCGCGGGGAGGATGTCTACTCGTCGGGGTACGATCCCGTGGAACTGCGGCGGCGGATCGGCATGGTGTTCCAAAAGCCGAACCCGTTTCCCAAGTCCATTTTCAAAAACGTCGCCTGGGGTGCGGTGATCAACGGGTATCAAGGGAGTATCGACGAGTTGGTCGAGCACGCCCTGCAACAGGCCGCGCTGTGGGACGAGGTCAAGGACAAGCTGTACCAGAACGCCTATGCCCTGTCGGGCGGACAGCAACAGCGACTGTGCATTGCCCGAGCGATCGCCCTGCAACCTGATGTGCTGCTCATGGATGAACCCTGCTCGGCGCTCGACCCCATCGCCACGGCGCGCATCGAGGATTTGATCGACCAGCTCAAGAACCGCTATACGGTCATCCTGGTCACGCACAACATGCAGCAGGCGGCGCGGGTGTCGGATCGGACGGCCTTTATGTATATGGGTGAATTGATCGAGGTGAACGACACGAACACGATCTTCACCAAGCCCGGACAGAAAAAAACACAGGACTACATCACCGGGCGCTTTGGATGATCCCATGACAGCGCATTTCGTGGATTTGTTGGACGAATTACGGCGTCGCTCGCTACGTATGGCCAGTCTGGTCGAAGACGTCGTGCAAGAGGCGTGTGAATCATTCTTGCGCGCCGACATCGCCATGGCCGAGCGCGTGGTCAACCGCGACAGTGACGTCGATGCCGAGGAGGTCGAGGTCGAATCCGAAGTGATTCGGCTGATGGCGTTGTACCAGCCCGTGGGGTCGGATTTGCGGCTGCTTTGTACCGTCCTGAAAGTGAACAACGACCTCGAACGCATTGCGGACTGTGCGGTCAACGTGGCCCAGCGCGCCCGGCACGTCGATGTTCGCACACTGTCGTCGCCCTACGAGGACCTTCGGCAGATGTGCCCCATTGTCGAACACATGCTCGGCAACGCGGTCAAAGCCTATGCCGCACAAACCGTGGACGACGCCCAGAAAGTTTTTCTGGAAGAGGAAGCCGTCGACGCCATGTATGGTCAGATCATTCGCCGCGTGGTGGCCGAAGGGTCCAAGTCGCCGGAGCGAATGGCCTCGTTCCTTGACGTCCTCTCCGTCGCCAAGAACCTCGAACGCATCGCCGACCACGCCACCAACATCGCCGAGGACGTGGTCTACGTCTGCACGGGCGAGATCGTGCGACATCGACGGCGATAGCGGCGGGCGTCGTGCCAGCCAGACGGCCCGCATCTCGGAATCCGGAACCGCGCACAGCGAGGCTTGACATGATCCCTTGACCGAGGTACACCCAGGATGCTCGCGGTTCGTTCGCAACAGTGGCCGAAACAGCTCGGTGGCGTCAACATGGACAGAGCCCGCCCCCATTCTTGGACCGCGCGTCTCCTGGAAATAGTGGTCGTCTGGGTTTGCGCAGTCCCTCCGGCTCGCGGCGGGGGCATTGGACTCTGCGACGACCTCGGGGGCGTTTGCTCCGAGCCTTGCCCGTGCGAGGGAGCGTGCTTTGCGGATGAGAATTGTTCCGACGGGTACATTTGTCACGCCGAGTGTGTGGGCCCTTGGGATTGCTATTGTTACGAGCCGACGGGGCAATGGACCTGCGGACCGTTTTGTGAGTGCGCCGGACGGTGCATCCCGACCCCCGAACCCACCGGCCCGCGAGGGTACTCGATCACCGACCTTGGCACGCTTGGCGGGTGGTCGGCCCACGCTAGGGCCGTAAACAACCTCGGTCAGGTGGTTGGCGAAGCCGACACGTCCGCCGGTTATCGCCACGCCTTTCTCTGGGACCATGGTGTCATGACGGACTTGGGCGTCTTGGAGGGTCACCGCGTCAGTTTCGCCGTGGATATCAACAACTACGGGCAGGTCGCTTGCAACTCCGCCTACTCTGGCTTCTGTTATGATTGCTGGGACGCGTTCCTGTGGTCCAAAGGACAAAAGACCGAATTGGGGCACCTCGGTGGCCACGCAGCGAAAGCCCACGCAATCAATGACGCCGGTCAGATTGTGGGCAGAGCCACCATATCTGGGAAGATCGGACACTCGTTCTTGTGGTACGACGGCACGATGACCGACTTATACACGTCGATTGGCGTAACCGACGTGCACGACATCAACGCATTCGGAGACCTGACGACCGCGGTCGCGGGTGAAGGTGGTCCTCATGCAGCGGTATGGAGCAATGGAAAAACATCGGACCTCGGTACGCTTGGCGGGCTTTACAGCTATGCTGTGGGAATCAACGACCGGGGCGAGGTGATCGGCAACTCCGAGCGGGCTCCAGGGGGTGATCGCCTGTTCTTTCCCTTCTTGTGGACGGATGGAAAAATGGTTGAGCTCGAGGCGTTGTACGCCTCGTTCGTCAACACCGCCTCGAGCGCCCTTAACAATTGCGGGGAGCTTGTACTCGGTGGGCAGCTTTATCAGCCGGGTCAGGGACTCCAGGACCTTTCAGGCATGATCCCCGCGGAGGCGCGGTGGTACGAACTGCAGACCCTCGGGATCAGTGATCGCGGACAGATCGTGGGGTACGGAGTGTTCGAGGGGCGCTATCGAGCGTTCTTGATGTCACCGGTGGCAGGGGATTTGGAAGTAGACGGGGACATTGACTTTCGCGACTTCGCCGTGTTCCAGAACCGGTTCACGGGCGAGAAACTTCCCGAGATTCCAGGCTGCGAACGCGCCGACCTCGATGGCGATGCGGATGTCGACGTGGACGACTTGGCGGTGTTTTACAAAGCCCTCGACGGGCCTCGCTAGAGGAAAGCGGGCTCCTTGGCGCGGGGGTCTGACTCGAACGGTTGTCGCGGCGGGGAGCGGGCTTGTCTCGGAAGAGGGCTTGACACGCTCGCTTGCCCTTGACACTGCGCGTCAAGGGGAGCCGCTCGGGGCTCGGATCGACCACGGCGGGCAATGTACGGCGCGACAGGTGATCGCTCGTAATTATAGGCTCCGCGAATCAGAGAAGTCCAGCCCCGGTTATCGCACTCTGCAATTCAGCGTCGTCCTCTTTCATCTCGCTGACCGCGTCCGACGAACCGTCGGAACGTCCGACAACAAGTTACCTCCCTGTATATCCCGGTCGTTGGGACGGATTGAATTGTAAACTCCCAGGGGCCTACGATGGTTGAGGGCATCGTTAGGCGTTCCGTCGCCGAGGAGGCCGGGGATATGTCTTATATTGATTTGCACCAGACCCTGCACGAATGGCCTTACGAGCCGGACAAGATATCCGTCCGCAAAATCCTCGGCACCGACGACTCCGTCCGCATTCAGATGCGCGTGGAACTCGGCATGTTGCAGATGGAGGCCGAGGGTCGCCCGGACGGCGTGCGCCCCTTCGGGTGCGAATCGCTGCTGGAATACCATCAAAAGAGACTGGCCAAACATCAGGAGCGAAACGGCACGACCCTGGGGTTCGGACTGACCCGCCCCGAGTGTCACGCGATCCGCATCGAGGCTTCGCTCTATTACCGCCGTTACATCGCCTATTTCGTGCTTGAGGAGTTCGACAGCGTGCTTCGCGACACCCGCCACAGTCTGAGCATTTTTGACCTCTGCCACGAGCACGCCATGGACAATGAGGACCGCGTGGTGCTGGAGGAGTTTCGTCCCTATGTGTTGATGATGCACGCGCGGGCCCAAGCCTATCATGCGATGGAAGAGGGGGAGCCGGCCAGCGCCTTGGCCCACGTCAACCGCGGAGTCATCGAGATCCGCGCCCACTTCGAGCGTCACGGACACCCGGAAGCCGCCGACACCAGCGAAGAGATCAAGATCCTCCGCAACCTGGCCACGGAAATGAGCGGTCGCGTGCCGCCGGATTCGATGGTCGTGGCGCGGAAGGCCCTTCGCGCCGCCGTCGAGCAGGAACGCTTCGAGGAGGCCGCCCGCTTGCGCGACGAACTCAAGGAAATCACCACCCGCCGGCGCAAACCCGCGTAACCCGGTTGTCTGCCGCCGGTCATTGGCGAGACTCGGCGAAGCGGAGGATCGGCTGTGTGCCAACAGTTGGCACAGCCGACGGAGGGACTTGAACCCTCAACCCCGGCTTTACGAAAGCCGTGCTCTACCATTGAGCTACGTCGGCCTAGGGTCATGGCTTGTACGCCCCGCGCACGGGCTCGTCAAGCGCGTCGCCCGCCGGGACCTTCCAGCGAAAAACGGCTGACCTTGTCGTAGGTCGTGGCCAAAAATCCGATGACCGGAAACCCGCCGCGCTCGAAGGGCGAGGGGCCCAGTTGTTCTAACAACGCGAGCGGCCGATCGGGCGGGGCGACGCCAATCTCCACTTCCTCAAACCCCGATCCGACCTCCCAGAACCCTTGCGAGGCGAGGTCCATCGGTCCGTACCCGTGCGTTTCCGACATGCCTTAATCCTCCCCCACAGCCTCGCGCGACAACGCGAACAGATCACGCAACGCCTCGGTCGACAACTCCGTCACCCACTCCTCGCCCGCTCCGATCACGTGATCGGCAAGCTGCCGCTTGTGTTCCAGGAGGGCATGAATCCGCTCCTCCAACGTTCCCACGCAGACGAACTTATGGACCTGGACGCGCCGCGACTGTCCGATGCGATGGGCGCGGTCCGTCGCCTGATCCTCGACGGCCGGGTTCCACCAGCGATCGAAATGAAACACGTGGTTCGCCGCCGTCAGGTTGAGCCCGAACCCGCCGGCCTTGAGCGACAACAAGAAGATCGGCGGCTCGCTGTCGCCCTTCTGAAAACGTTCGACCATCCCGTCGCGCTGGACCCGCGGCGTACCTCCGTGCAGAAACAGCACCTCTCGTCCGAAAGCGCTTTCCACGAGCTTCTTCAACAACTCACCCATCCCGCGATATTGGGTGAACACCAAGGCGCGGTCGCCCTCCGCCAAAACTTCTTCGAGCATTTCCGTAAGCCGCTCGCACTTGCCGCTGCGGGTGGGAAGTTCCGAACCGTCGCCCAGGAACAGCGCCGGATGGTTGCACACCTGTTTGAGCTTCACCAGCGTAGCCAGGATCAAACCGCGGCGTTGAATCCCCCCCGCGCGGTCGATCTGCCCCAGCATCTCATGCACCACGCCCTCATACAACGCCGCCTGTTCCTTGGTCAGGTTGCAGAAGACCTCCATTTCCATCTTCTCGGGAAGATCGACCTCGACGCGGGGGTCGCTCTTCAGCCGGCGGAGAACGAAGGGGCGAATCAGATTCCGCAGGCGGGCGGCGCGATCCGTATCGCGGTGCCGCTCGATGGGCACCGCAAAGCGGCGGCGGAAGTCGGCGGCGCTGCCCAAATACCCTGGATTGAGAAACTCTACGATGGACCACAATTCGCTCAGGCGGTTTTCCACCGGCGTGCCGGTCAGTGCCAGGCGGTGAACGGCGCGCAGGCCGCGAACCGCCGCCGACTGTTTCGCCGCCGGGTTCTTGATGTTTTGCGCTTCATCCAACGCCACGCGGTGCCACGACACGGCGGAGAGGTGTTCGAAATCACGATAGGTCAGGGCGTAGGTGCTGATCACCACGTCGTTTTTCGCCACTTCGTCCACGAACTCCTTCCCCGTCCGCCGGTCGGTCCCATGATGGATCATGACTCGCACCTTGGGGGCGAAGCGTTCCAACTCCCGCCGCCAGTTTCCTACCAGGGACATGGGCACGACGAGCAACGTCGGACCCAGGATCGCCCCGGACTCGCGCTCGTGCAGCAAGAGAGCGATCAATTGGATCGTCTTGCCCAGCCCCATGTCATCCGCCAGGCACGCCCCCAATCCCAACCGCGACAAGAAACTCAACCACTCCAAGCCCCGTTGCTGATACGGCCTCAACTCGCCGTGAAAGTCCTTCGGCGGTTTCAGGCGGGCGATGCGCTCACCGTGATCCTGCGACGAGAGCAGGGTATCAATCCACCCCTGCCCTCGGAGTCCCTCGACCGGCAACCCTGTATCCAGATCGTCCGCGACGTAGCATTGTCGCAGGGCCTCCATGAGGGTCATCTCGCCGCGACCCTTCTTTTGCACGAAGCGAAGGGCGCCTTGCACCTCGGACGCCTGCACCTCCGTCCACCGTCCGCGCAAACGGACCAACGGCTCCTTGGCCGCCGCCAGTTGGGTAATCTCGTCAAGGGACAGATCGTCGCCGCCCACCGCGACCCGCCAGTCATAGTCCACCAAGGCATCCAAGCGCATGACCCCGAAACCCTCGTTGGGGTCCACGCCGCGCGGGCGAACGTCCAGTCGCATGCGCAACCGCGGACGCTCCTCGGCCCACCAAACGGGAAGCCATACCACGAAGTCCTCGGACTCCAGCAGCGGAGCCGCGTCGCGGAGGAACGAGTACGCCTCCGACAAGTTCAAGGACAACTCCAGCGGCCCGTCCGGCGCCGCGCACGCCGCGAGCGGCGGGAAGCAACGCGCCGCCCGCCCCACGTCGCTACGAAGTTGCTCGAGCCCGCCGTCGAACGGGCGTCGCAGCAGGAGCGGCGAGGTACCCGACGCCGCCGTCAGTTGGGAGGCCGCGACCACGAAACGAGGATCGTTCAAATCCTGAAGGTGCAGGCTCAAACGCCACATCGCGGACTCCCCCGCCAAGCGGCCTTCGACGGGAGCGTCCAGTCGCAAACACGTGCGGCAGGTCCTCGCCGGCTTGGGCGGTCCGATGGGGGCCAGCCATTCGCGCACCGTCTGATAGATGACCGCGCGTTCCGATGCCGTTCCGCCCAGCCGCGAGTCCGCACCCACCAACGATCGCAACCAACGCACCGATGCGGGTTGCGCCGCGTCGGCCCGTTCGTGCAAGGCGTGGGCCAACTCGTCCCCGTCCAGGCATCGACGCACCAGTGCGTCCACCGAGCGCCACAGAAAACTCTCGATCAGGCCCGTCGCATCCGCCCCGCGCTCGTCCTCTCCCAGCGCCCGGCAAACCGGCGGCATGGCCGCGATCAGCGCCTTCACCCGCGCCGAACTCGGCTCGTCATCGACGACCGCTCGCCAATACCCGCGATACTCGTCGCCGCCGACGTGCTGAAGGGCGGGAAGGAAACGCTGCCTGGCCAGCAACTCGCGAACCAACTCCGCGACCTTCGCCCAATATCGAAAGGAGTCGCCGCGCGCCACGCCATCCTCACGCGGCGGATTCGACGGAGTCGTCAGCAGGTCGATCGCGTCAGCAGCATCGAAGGCCAAGGTCGATACTTGAACGGGATCAGGCGCGGAAGGCGTGGCGAGCGCATCGCCGCTTGTTTTCGGCAACCGCAGTGTCAGCGTCGCGTCCTCCGCCGCGCTCGCCAACAAGGTATCCCAGAGGTTGCCCAACGTCCCGCGAACATCGACCGCCGCAGCGCATTCCCACGCCCCGCCGTCGTCGAAGCGCATTCCGCAGACGTGCAGCCGCTCGCCGTCCCAGATCGCCTGCAAGACCATCAACTCACCCGCCTCGCCGACCGCCCCACGCCGCCCAAAAAAGTCGAACCGCCCATTGTATCGCCGCCGCCGTCCCCGGCCAGCGGTGGATCAAAACGCCATGCGGCGTGGGTGCCCGACAGATTAGGCGACAAGGTTGAGCGCCTCGAAGAGGCGCAGGATTGTAGCCACGCGTGGAGTCCGCCGAAGACGGACGGAACCCGTGGATATCCGTGACGAAGTTGTATCCGCCCCGGCAGGGGCGGAGGAAACTCGGGATCGTAGCACGCCTCCGCCCCGTCGGGCAACGCCGTGAACTGAAGGAGTTCCGAGTATCACCAAACTCAGCAAAAACTCGGTGTTTTCGTACCAAACGCAAAGGTTCGTTTGCCGTAAGTGGTTTCGACCAAGGAAACCTCAAATTTCCGAGGAATTCGCAGAATTCGTTGTCGGAAAACTACGTTCAGTTCACGGCGTTGCCCGTCGGGGCGGGTCGGATCGAACCCACGATCTCCACGGGTTCCGTCCCGACGTGCGTCGGGACTCCACCCGTGGCCACATTCCTCGACCCCCTGTGGGGGTCGAAGAATCGTCCACCGGAACTGTCACGGACCCAACCGCCCCGTTTTCAAGAATCCGGTTGCCCGATCGTTTGCGGCAGACGTAGAATCCTTCTATGAGACCCCGATCGGCTGCGATTTCAATCCGAAAAATCCAACTTTCCTTCCGCCGATTCCGCAGGTCCGGTGTTGTTCTCCATGTGGAGGTCGCTTGCGGCGGGAAGACCGATTCTTGCAGGAATTCCGGTAGCGCTCCGGAATCCCGCCTGAAAGGCGGAAAGACAGTAGGCGGGGGCAAGCGAAGCGCCGCCCCCGTATACGATGCAAGAGAGTTTCGACCCTGAAAGGGTCGCATGGAGCCAAGGATACGACCCTTTCAGGGTCGGGACCTCCAGGCGCCGACGACCGTGGGCGTTGCCCACGGCTACGATCGGTCAGCCCTTCAGGCTGAAAGGACGATGCGAGCACCCTGGAAATCCCGGATGAACCGGAAAGCCTGCGTCAACGACGAAGGAGAGGACTATGTTTGTTCCCTGTAGGCAGGTCCTGAACTCCATAGCGTTGATCGCCATGGGCGGTCCCGAGAGGCGACGCGCGGAGGGGCTTACGAATCCGGCAACTCGAGGAAGCGCGAGTCAGACCGCGGGGACAAGCCATGGCGCTTGTGTTTTCATGTGCGCCTGCGCGACACTGTCGTCGGTGGGAATCGCGCACGCGGAGCGACCTCAGCAGGCAGCTTCAGCGGCCTTGCGCCGCCGCAGGCGGCGTTCAGGCCAAGCCTTCCAGGCTTGGTCCGCGTCCCGAACGAACAACCTCCCATCAGCCCAGCCCGTTTCAACGGGCTTCCACGGGGCCAACTCGAGTCTGTCCGATGAGCCTCACAAACGCGAACCCCGACCGCCTGTCTTTCGATGTGCGCCCACACGGAATAGGGCACAACGACGACGCCTACGCGTTTTCGAAAAAAATCTGATCCGTCGATTTTTTTCACTTGACACCCGTGTAATACATGCGCATAATATAATCGACGAACCGGGGGTGAACTCACTCGCTTGGAGGGAGTCCGACGTCTCGTGTTTGTGGAGGCAACAAAGGGTTGCAACCACGGAAGGCGCTAGTCTCCGCACCGTCGTGAGGACACTGCGGCTTTTTTTCACGAAGTATCCCGGAATAGTTGTGCGCGCTGCGGATGCGGCGCGATGTGGTTTGGTTTAGAGAAAAAACCAGTTCTTTCTCGTTGTGGCGGTTTGACATGCGCAGTCTGTATAGACGGCATTCGCGACGGTACCGACCGAGCAAGAACGCATCTTTGGAGCCACGACCATGGTCGTGACACGAAGGCTGCGTTCATGCGGTTGGCTCCATTTCTTGGAGCCGATTCAGCATGGACGAAGCCGAACGAACCAATGAACTGATCGAGAGACCCAAGGCCGATCCTGCGCGCCCAAGCTACGAACTCTTCGCCGGAGTTCAAGAGCGCGATCGCGGTTGGGTCGGGCAAGTGCTCGACTTCTTCCGCAACAGACGCACGACAGAAGTGGTCGTCGTCGCGGTACTCGTGGCGCTCTGTTATGTCGCGACCCAAGTACTGAGCGTATCCGAGAAGCTCGGCGCTTGGTGCGTGGCGGCCTTGGTCACTTTGGCGATCCTCGCGATCGCCGGTCTGGGCGCGCTCGCCTTGATGAGTCATGCCAAGGATACCCAAGAAAACCCCGAGCACACGGCTGAACCTCGAAATGAGCGAGCCCGTGCGCCGCGTGCTCGAGCAACTCCGAGATCAGACTCAAGCTGATACTCTCGCCGAGGTGGTTCGTCGGTCACTCGCCGTGTATGATTTTCTTTGGCGCGCGAAGACGAACGGGCGCAAGCTAATCGTTAGCGGTCCAGACGGCGAACAAGAGCTTGTGCTTCTCTAACTGTCTACATGCGTTCCAGGTAACCGTTCAAAGCAGCTCACCACCTTGCCCTCGCTTGTCAAGCCAATCGGTCGGGTTGTTGCTGGGGTGGCGGTGATTTTCGTCATTGAGCTTACGACGACTGTGATACGTTCGGCGGGCGAGCGACGCGGAACGCGGGCGGATTCTGCGCTGCGCCGCGCAGGCCGACGTGACCACGGACCGGGGCAAGGCGCCCGCGCGGGAGGGGAAGGCGTTGCCACGGGGCAAGTAGCGGACTATCCTGTCAATCCGCATGGACACGCTGCTGGATCGTTTTCTACGCTACGTGAAGGTCGAAACGACGGCCGTCGAGCAGACCGACAAGTATCCTAGTTCGCCGGGTCAGCTTGAACTCGGGCGTATGTTGGCCGATGAACTGCGCCGCATCGGACTGCCCGACGCCGCTCAGGACGAGCACGGCATCGTCATGGCCACCATCCCCGCGACGGTGCAAGGCGCACCGACCATCGCGTGGTTCGCCCACGTGGACACCTCGCCGGAATTCACGGCCAAGAACGTCAAACCCGTTGTGCATCGAAACTGGGACGGGAAGGACATCGTGCTGCCCGGCGACTCCTCGCGGGTGATTCGCGTGGCCGAGACGCAGAGCCTGGCGGCGTTGGCGGGCAAGACGCTCATCACCTCCGACGGAACGACCCTGCTCGGGGCCGACGACAAGGCGGGCGTGGCGGTCGTCATGACGGCGGCCGAGGAGCTGGTGCGAAATCGCGGGCTCAGGCACGGCCCCATCCGCGTCGTTTTCACCTGCGACGAGGAGGTCGGACGCGGAGTGGACAAGGTCGATCTCAAGAAGGTCGCGGCCGTCTGCGGTTACACGCTGGACGGCGAATCCATCGGCGAACTCGACGCCGAGACGTTCTCCGCAGACCTCGCGGTGGTGACCATCACCGGCCGCAACATCCATCCGGGGCTCGCCACCGGGAAAATGATCAATGCCATCCGTCTGGCAGGCGCGTTTCTCTCCCGAATGCCCGCGCGACGACTGGCCCCGGAGACCACCGCCGATCGCGACGGTTTCCTACACCCCTACGTCATCGAGGGCGGCGTACACGAAACGAAAACCCGAATCCTGCTGCGCAGTTTCGTCACCGCCGAACTCGCCGAGCAGGCACAGGTCTTGCGCAACATCGCCGCGGCCGTCGCCCTCGAATACCCCGGGGCCAAGATCGACGTGGAGGTCAAAAAACAATATCGCAACATGAAGGAAGTATTGGACAACGACCCGCGCTCCGTGGAACTCGCGGCGTCGGCTATTCGCCGCGTGGGCCTGGAGCCGAAGTTCCAGTCCATCCGCGGGGGAACCGACGGCTCGCGTCTCAGCGAAATGGGTCTTCCTACTCCCAACTTGGCCGTGGGCATGCACAACTTCCATTCCCCGCTCGAATTCGCCTGTCTGGAGGAAATGGAAACGTCGGTGAAGGTCCTGATTGAACTGGCGCAGTTGTGGGGCGCGGAAAAGGCTGCGTAGCTGCGTCCCGTCGCGGCCAAGGCGATGGACTTGCAGCTATGCTGCAATCATCCCTTGGAAAACAGGGTTCCCCGGACCTTTTTCTTTCGGATTTTCCCTTGCAGCGTTGGAGGCGAGGCTGGTACTATTGCGGGATATGGGACGCACCGACTCGCATCTCGGCGCGTTCCGCGGGGCGGGGTGCGCGAACGGAGATCGCTTTTTTGTCCGCGCTTCGCGGGTGTTGGCGTCGGGGGAAACGACGCATGAGCAGTGGGGGTCGCAACGAACTTTGCACACGTTGAGGAGGAGTTGGCACATGAAATGGAATCGGTGGCTGCTGCTGTTGGCGAGTGTGGCGTGCTTCGTTCCGGCGTCCGTTGGCGCACGGGAGAGGACGACCGACAAAATCGCTCGGGCGATGGTCCGACCGGCGATCATGGACGCGGCGACGGTCGACGGACTGACCGCGGGCACTGACCCGGCGAACACCGGCGAGTGCGAAGAGCATTGCCGGGCCAATGCCGAGCAAGTTTTCAAGGAGTGCATGGGGCTCCCCGACGGCAATGAGGAGCTTTGCACCGCTCGGGCCAACGAGTTCTTCGAGGTTTGCGTCCGCGAGCATTGCAACGATGTTCCCGACTGCGTCCAGGGATGCCAGCGGGACGCCGAGGCTGCGTTCCACGCCTGCATCGAGAACGGCGGCGGCGAGGATGCCTGCGCGGCCGAGGCGCACAAGGTCCTTGAAGATTGTCTGGCTGCGAACTGCGGCGATCCGCCGCAGCCTCCCACCTGCGAGCAGCAGTGCCACATGGTCGCCGGTCAGACGTTCAAGTCTTGCATGGACGCGGGCGGGAACGAGGAAGAGTGCGGCGCCGCGGCCCGCACCGCCTTCGAGAGCTGTATCCGCGAAAACTGCAAGGTCCCGCCGGACCCGACCTGCGAGGGTATGTGTGAGCAGCGAGCCCACGGCGTCTTCCTACAGTGCCGTGAAAACGGGGGGACCGAGGAGGAGTGCGGGGCCCTCGCCCATCAGGCCTTCGAAAACTGCGTGCGGAAGGAGTGCCAGCCCGAGCCGCCGGATTGCGAGGAAATGTGCAAGCACCGGGCGAAGGGCTTCTACGAACATTGCATCGCGGAAGGCGGCGATCCCGAACACTGCGCCGCGGGAGCGCGAAACCTTCTGGCCGAGTGCCTGCACAACGAGTGCAGCATCGACCCGACGTGCGAGGAAACGTGCAAGCGCGACGCCGAACAGCGTTTCCGGGCTTGCATCGAGGCCGGCGGAACCGAGGAGGAGTGTGCTCTCGAGGCACGGACGTTCCTGCAGGGTTGTCTCGCGGAGCGATGCGGGCATGTGCCCGATTGTGAGGACCATTGCGGGCGGGCGGCCGAGGAAGTGTTCCACAAGTGCATCGAGAACGGTGGCGGCGAGGAGGAGTGTGGGCACCAGGCCCGTACCTTCCTGGAGAACTGCCTCCGCGAGAAGTGCAATCATGTGCCGGATTGTGACGACCAGTGCCGCATGGCGGCGGCGGACGCTTTCCGTGATTGCCTACTGGACGGCGGGTCGATCGAGACCTGCGCCGGCGCTGCGACGGAGGCGTTGCAGACGTGTCTTGGGAACTGCGGCAATCCGCCGACCTGCGAGGACGCCTGCCGGGCGCACGCCGCGGGGGTCTTCGGCCAATGCCTGAACGGCGGCGGCGAGATTCCGGAGTGTGCGGCGCAAGCCGAGGCGGCGCTGCAGGAGTGCATGGGCAACTGTCCGCCTCCGTAAGTCGAGCACGGAGCGAATGATGGATGTTCCAGGGGGCCGACGGCCTAGCGCGTCGGCCCCCTTTTCGATTAGACGCGGTTCACGGCGACTGCGGCTCGACCCGCCTCCCGTGCTCCGTTACGGCCGGATAACCGCCGTGAAGAAAAGCACGGAAGGGTCTAAGCCGATGGGGGGACTATGGAAGCGCATGGGGTCGGGCGACGGATCACGTTGGCAGTTGCGGGCGGACTCGCCCTGCTCATCACCACGGCGGCACACGCCCAGCAGGTCTATTGGGCGCAGACTTTTGGGGACCGCATCCGTCGTGCGAACCTGAACGGCACCAACGCCCAGACGCTGATCGAGCCCCCGGTGGCGTTCGACCCCGTGGCGATCCGTCTTGATGTAAGCGGCGGGAAGCTCTATTGGGCCGAGGTGTTCGAGAACACCATTCGCCGCGCCAACCTCGACGGCACGGGAATCCAAACCGTCGTTCAGCCGCCCGCCATCATCGACCCCATCGCCCTCGACGTGGATGCGTTCAACCTACCCGCCAAAGTGTATTGGGCGCAGAGTTTTGACGACAAGATTCTCCGCGCCAATTTCGACGGTAGCGGGGTGGAGACGATCGTCGCGCCGCCGGTATCGTTCGACGTGGTCGCCATCGCCGTTTCGCCATCCGAGGGGAAGGTCTATTGGGCGGAGAACCCCGGCAACCGCATCCGCCGCGCCAACCTCGACGGCAGCAACGCGGAGACTTTTCTGGATGTCTTTTTCGTGTCCGACCCGGTGGCTCTCGCCGTGGACGTATCCTGCGGCGATGTCTATTGGGCGGAACGCTCCGCCAACCGCATTCGCCATGCGACGCCCGACGGATTGACCGTGGAGACCCTGGTCGATTCGGTCTTCGCCAACGATCCGGTCGCGGTCGCGGTGGTCACAGCCGTGGCCACGGGTTGCGGGGTGGGAACCGTGTACTGGGCCGAGGGGTTGAGCAGCCGCATCCGCCGCGTGTCCCCCGGCGGGGGAGTCACCACGATCGTCGAAGCCCCCAGCGTGTTCGATCCTGTTTCGGTGGACGTGGATCCGGGCCTTCCCGGTCCGCCCATGCCCTCCCAGGACGCCGCGCCCAACGACACGACGCGTTACCTGTCGCTTTCCGTGCCACCGAACGTCACGTCCGGTCCGCCGCCGATTCCCGAACCGACGGCCCTGCGCGTCCGGTTGGTCGACTTGCAGAACCCGGTCCCGCCCAATCCGCCCGGAAACCTCCCGCCCAGCTTCTCGGCGTTCGAGACCGGTCCCACTTGCACGGACCCGGGCGGCTGCGTTCGTTGGGTGGGAGAACCCTCATTGTTTCGAGAGTCGCAGGATAGTCCCGGGGCCGGTACCTTCTGGGGGGCCCGCCTGCAATGCACGCCGGTCTATTTCGATTGGAGCACGGTCGGCGTGTTTCACGTGACCGGCGCGGAGATCGCCCCCAGCTCGAAGTTCGACATCGAGAACCTCGATTCGTTCTGCACGGGCAACGAAGCGACATGCACGGATATGTCCGCAGCCCTTCGCGTGAACACGGCGCGACACGGCGATGTCGTCACACCCTTTAACCCGCCGTCGCCTTCGGTCCAACCGGACGCGCTGGACGTGAACGCCGTGGTCGCCAAATTCAAGGGGCTGATCGGTTCGCCCAACAAAGCACATTGTCAGATCCAGCCGAACCTGCCGGAACTCAACGCCGATACCGGAGCGCTGGACATCCTCGCCTGTGTCGACGCATTCAAGGGACTCGCCTATCCGTTCAGCGGACCGTGTGTTTGCCCCTCGACCGTGACATGCGGCGTCACGCCTTGCGCGAACCCGAACGGTTGCCCCAACGGAACGTGCGTTCGCACCTGCGTGGGCGGAACCCAGGCCGGGCTACCGTGTGTGGTCGTCGCCCATTGCCCCGGCGGAACGTGCGGGCAAGGCTTCTGCCGCGATCGCTGCGGACGGTGTACCCCGTAGGCCGTAGCGCCGGCCTCATCCGGCAAGCCGTGGCGCGACGCAAGCCCGACCGCGTGGCACCAATCTAGGTGTGGCGTGGGCGTTTTGATTCGTACCCGCGAGGGTGCGAACGAGCGCCTCCGTGCCGTGTTCGTGGTCTGCGACGCCGTGTTGCAGTCAAGCCGAATTTGACAGGCTGAAAGACTTCTCCCAGACTGCTCGCCGGGGTCGCGCCGGCCACCTGGGGCGGTTCTACCCCTCGTAGGATTCAGCGCCCCACGACGAGCAACAAAGGAACCGCGTATGCTTCCACCGTATTCGCCCGAGCCGTATGTCGATTTCAGTCAACCGGGTCCGCGGGCGAACATGCTGGCGGCGCTGGAGAAGGTTCGTGGGCAGTTGGGGCGGTCGTTTCCGCTGTGGCTGCACGGCAAGGCCGTGACGACTTCGGAGACGTTCACGTCGATTTCGCCCGCCGATCCGGGACGGGTGGTGGGCGTCTTCTCGAAGGCTAACGCGGAGATCGCGGACAAGGCCGTCCGCTGCTGTGCGGATCACTTCACGGAGTGGCGGCGGGTCGAGCCGGAGGTTCGGGCCCGAGTGCTCATCAAGGCGGCGGCGGTCATGCGGCGGCGGCTCTATGAACTTTCCGCCTGGGAATGTTACGAAGTCAGCAAGAGTTGGCTCGAGGCCTATGCCGACGTGTGCGAAGCGATCGACTTCCTCGAGTTCTACGGACGGGAGATGATGCGCCTGGGCGGGTCCCATCCCACCACGCCTTATCCCGGCGAGGAAAACGAAGTCCGCTACGTGCCCCTGGGGGTGGGGGTGGTGATCCCGCCGTGGAACTTTCCACTGGCGATTTGCACGGGGATGGCCTCGGCGGCGTTGGTGACGGGGAACACAGTCTGCCTCAAGCCGGCCAGCGCCTCGCCGGTGATGGCGGCGCTCTTCGTGGAAATCCTGCACGAGGCCGGCCTGCCGCCGCACGTGCTGAACTTCGTTCCGGGCCCGGGTGGGAGCGTGGGCGATACCATGGTGTGCCACCCGATGACACGCTTCGTGTCGTTCACCGGATCGCGGGAGGTGGGGATCGGCATCTTCGAGAAGGTGGCCAAGGTTCAACCGGGGCAGGTTTGGCTCAAGCGCAGCGTCCTGGAAATGGGCGGAAAGGACTGCATCGTCGTCGATGAGACGGCGGACATCGACGCGGCGGCGGAGGGCGTCGTGGCCGCTGCGTTCGGATTCCAGGGACAAAAGTGCTCGGCGTGCAGCCGCCTCATCGCCCACCAGGACATCTACTCGGACCTCCTCGACCGCGTGGTTTCTCGATCGCGTGAGTTGACCCTCGGCGACACCGTCGGGCCGGAAAACCTCTTCATGGGCGCGGTGATCGACGACAGCGCCCACAAGAAAATCACCGAATATGTCAAGATCGGCCGGAGCGAAGGGCGGGCCGTCCTCGCCGATACCAAGGTCCCACCCAAAGGCTATTTCATCCCGCCGACGATCATCGCCGATGTGCCGCCCAGTGCCCGAATCGCGCAGGAGGAAATCTTCGGGCCGGTGCTCGCGGTGATCAAAGCGAAGAATTTCGACGAGGCCTTGGAGATCGCCAACGGAACGCAGTACGGGCTCACCGGGGCGCTTTTCTCGCGCGATCGAATGCGCCTGGAGCGCGCCCGGCACGAGTTCCACGTCGGCAACCTCTATCTAAACCGCAAATGCACGGGTGCTCTGGTGGACGTTCAGCCCTTTGGGGGGTTCAACATGTCGGGCACGGACTCCAAAGCCGGCGGGCGGGACTATTTGCAACTTTTCATGCAGGCGAAGTCCATCTCCGAACGCTGGTAGCCGAGCGCGAGCTCGGCCCTCGGCTTCTTCGCCGGCTTGGGATCAGCGGAGCGATTCTATGAGCGGCCCTTCGGACGACAGCGGCGCGCCCGGCACCGTCCCTGAACATGGAGATGACGCCACGAAGACGGTCACAAATCCGGCGCCGCACGGCCTCCTTCCCGACCGAATCGGGCGGTATCACATCAAACGCGTCATCGCCTCGGGAGGCATGGGAACGGTTTACGAAGCGGCTCAGGACAATCCGCGGCGAGTCGTAGCCGTCAAGGTGATGAAGCAGGGCATCGCCTCGAAATCGGCCCTGCGCCGCTTCGAGTACGAAGGGCAAATCCTCGGTCGCCTGCGCCACCCCGGCATCGCCCAAATCTACGAAGCAGGAACGCACGACGACGGGCATGGCGCAGTCCCGTATTTCGCGATGGAGTACATCCCCAACGCCAAGTCCATCACCAAGTTCGCGGAGGAAAAGAAACTCGGCACGCGGCAGCGGATGGAGCTGTTCGCCAAAGTCTGCGACGCCATCCACCACGGCCACCAGAAGGGCATCATCCACCGCGATCTCAAACCCAGCAACATCCTTGTCGACTCGACGGGACAGGTGAAGATCATCGACTTCGGCGTGGCCAGATGTACCGACAGCGATCTGGCCGTCACCACGTTACAGACCGACGTGGGCCAACTCATCGGCACCCTGCAATACATGAGTCCCGAACAGTGCGAGGGCGACCCGCACGACATCGACACCCGCAGCGACGTCTACGCCCTCGGCGTGGTCTTCTACCAACTGCTCTGCGGCAAGCTGCCCTACGACGTGACTCGCATGGCCATGCACCAGGCCACCCGCGCCATTCGCGAGCTACAACCCACCAAGCTGGGCATTGTTGATAAGACCCTCCGTGGCGACGTGGAGACCATCGCGTTGAAAGCGTTGGAGAAAGAACGCGAACGCCGCTACCAGTCGGCCGCCGATTTAGGCCACGACATTCGCCGCTATCTTACGGGCGAGGCCATCGTCGCCCGCCGGGCGAGCATCGTCTATCAACTCCGCCTCTTCGCCCGCCGCAACAAGGCCGCGTGTTACCGGACTCAAGTTGCCCTGCTTAGCCGCCTTGGCGCTCACAATTCCGAATTGGTACAATAGGCAGTTCTATCGGAGGTCGGAAGAGAATCAACCGTGCGGGTCCGTGTATCAGCAGTACTTCTCGGGTTGTTTGCGGCGGCGCTGTTCGCTCCGCGGGTGTTTGCCATTGTATCGGGTGATGGCGACCCCATCAGCGACGTCGGTCACGGATTTCGTAATCTATGGCCGCTTCAGCTTGGTTCGGGTTGAAAGGGAGAGAGCTCATGCTGTGGGTATTCACGCCCTCTCGGCGCTCGGTTTTGGTCGTGGCAGCCCTTTTGGCTGCCATGGTTGCGGTTCATGATCTGCGTGCGCAGACACCGCTGAGTAACGCCTTCATCTACCAAGGCCTACTGAAGAACGGCTGCGCATCGGCGGACTGCAAGGGGAACTGCATACCCGACGAATACGACATCGACGGCGGTGCGAGTGAGGATTGCAACCGCGACGGCATTCCCGACGAGTCCCAGCCCGAGATCATCAAGCACTTCTCCGGTGCCGCGTCCGATGAGTGGGGATTGGCGGACAACTGGCTGGAGAACACGCCGCCGGTGGACGGCGATCATGCCTGTATCCCGGCGGGAATTCCAACCACCGAAGTCAAGTTCAGCGAGGACGTTCGGCGCGTGGCGACGCTCAATTGCGACACCGATTTCCGGATCCAGGGATCGACGCCTGAGCTGCGCATCGACCAGCCGTCGTATGTGAGCGGCGATCTGACCCTTCAGACGACCTCGACGCTCCGCGTCCTGAACTCCCTGGACGTCAGCGGCGAATTGACCTGGCAGGGTCTTGAGATCCTGGGGCCCGGCACGGTGAACGTCCACGGTGGGTTCGATCTGTCTTCGCCGGTCGCGCTGCCGAAGCTTCGAAACAACGCCCACCTTTCGATCCTCGAGGGCGACGTGGGCATCCACGGCGACGAGTATCTCGAACTGTACGACACGTCCACATTCTCGATCGGGCTTCCCGTGACTTATTCGTACGATGGAAACTTCAATATCTTCGGCGGCGGTCCGACGACGATCGTGAACGTGCATGGGCAGCTAATCCGCGCCTCGGGCACGAACACGGCGACCATCCATTCGTTCGTGCTTAACTCCGGGTTGATCCACAATCGCACGGGCGATCTGACGCTTTTTCACGGCAGCACCCAGAGCGGGTTCCTCCTTGGTGACCCGGGAACTGTAATTCGGTTGTACGCTGCCAACGGCACATCACACGCGCTGCTCCCCAGCTCCGTGCTCGCGGCTCACGATGTGGCCTTTGGGTACGGGCCCTCCACGATTCGCGGAGTCGTCAACATCGCGAACGGGCTCGTCGTCAACAATGGCGGAACCTGTACAATTACGAACGAGGCGCGAGTCGAGAGCTATGGTCGGGACCTGATTGTCAACAGTGGGTCCATGCGCCTTGAGGCGCCTACCACCGGCCCCCTTGTCGCCTTCGATACCGTCACGATCGGCGACCTGGTCACCGAGGGTGGAAAGGACGTTCGTTTCAACACCGGCCAGGCGGTCAGCATTGACTCGCTCAGCTTGGTGAAGGGTGACGTTCACGGCACCGATCCGATTACCATCAACGATTCCTTCGTGTGGGGGACCGGCGGTGCGTCCATTCGCGCGGGTGGGACCATCACCACCAGTGCGCTGACGACGATCCAAAACAACAGCAGCCCCCGCTATTTGAATCGGGTGATCCAAAATGACGGGTACGCGACCTTCTTCGGCGGGTTCAACGTTTCCGGACCGGGCTCGTATCACAATCGGCAGACTGGGCGCATCGACGTCCGGACGACCGGCCCGATTTTCAGTTTGAGTACCTCGGCGACCATCCAAAATGACGGACGACTATTCAAGGTCGTTGGCAGCGGCGTCAGTTCCATTGAAACGCACTTTCGCAATACCGGGACAATCGAGGTGAGATCCGGGACCCTCGAGTTCTACGGAGGCTACGCGCTCACGCACATCCAGACGGCTGGTCACACGATCCTCAACGGCGGCAACATCAACGTGACAACCCCCGGCGTTTATCAGCTTCTCGGCGGTACGCTGCAGGGTTCGGGGACCATCACCGGGGCGATCCTCAACTCCGCAGGAATCGTGGCGCCGGGGCTTCTTTCAGCGAGCCAACTGAACATCGCCGGCACTTACACTCAGGCCGCTGGCGGGACGATGGAGATCGAGCTCGGCGGCCCAACACCGGGGATCGACTTCGACCGGCTCAGCGTCTCGGGCGTCGCCTCGCTCGGAGGAACGCTACAGGTCGGGCTTATCGGCGGCTTCTCGCCCACCATCGGCGAACAGTTCATCGTACTAACCGCAGGGAGCCGGACCGGGACCTTCGCCGCCGTGGAATCATGGACCCCAGGCCTGGTCGTCGAGGTGACCTACGGCCCCACCACCGTCACCGTGGAAGTCATTGCGACGACCGCCCCAGGCGACTGCAACGCGGATCACGACGTGGACTTGGACGACTTCGTAGAATTCCCGACCTGCCTGAGCGGTCCCCACACGCCGTACGTCGGGAAGGAGTGTGCCTGCCTCGACGCTAACCGCGACGGGGCGATTGACTTGCAAGACATGGCTGGGTTTCAGACCAGCTTCTCGGATTGAAGAACGCGACCGAACCATTGACGCGGATGTGGTTGGTGCCAGAGTCGAGCCGTTCGAAACTCGAACCTGCGCCGGGCAAGGAAAATGGGTAGATGCCGAGCCGCTGCTCCTTGCGGCCCATGAGGGAATGAAGGACTGCACGGACGTGCCACCGCATCGCAAACGCAAACTTGTCGAAACCATCGTCAAGCTCCACGACTCCTGGGACGCCGCCGAGCCGGGCAAGGGCTACGCTGAAAAGGCCGCCCAGTGGCGGGCGAAGCTGGAAGATGAAGCCACGAAGCCACGGAGCCACGAAGGGACTGGATGAAACGCCGAAAAGTCAAAACGTCGAAACGCCAAAACCATGAGTCGTCCCGTAAGGCGAGCGGATGGGGCAACGTTCTGAGGCCAGTGTGTCGGAGGCCATGCGGCGGATTGCAATCACCGGCCGCAGGTTCCCTCCCGAGGGCGGATGAACCGGAGTCCGGTGGATTGGTCAACCGTTCGCGCGATTCCGTTTGACCCAGCCGTCCGCGAAGGGGATGATGGGGGGCGAGGATATCGGACGTTATCGCGGTCGAGGTCGTAACTCCAAAGGAACGGGAACCCACACGGTGGTGGAGCGTCCAAAGATTGGGGCGGCGGATGATTTCGGACGGTCGCCTCATCGAACGACGTTGCCCGACGCGGAGTTGGTCGCCAAAGTGCAAGGTGGCGAAACGCAGGCGTATGCGGAGTTGGTCCGTCGATACCAGGACCGCATTTTCAATACCTGTTGGCGGATTTGCGGGCACCTGGAAGACGCCCGGGATTTGACCCAGGAGGCGTTTCTCAAGGCCTTCGAGGGGTTGGCGGAGTTTCGCGGGCAGAGCGGGTTTTACACCTGGGTTTTTCGGGTGGCGGTGAATCTGGCCCTGACCCATCGGCGTCGGGGGCGGCATCGGCAGACGTATTCGTTCGACGCGATTGCGGACTCCGCGGGTACGCAGGCCGAGGCGCTTGCCGAGCGGGCTCAGGGACAGGCCGGCGCCGATCCGAGCGACGGACCGAGTCTGGCGGAGCGGCACGCGGCGGTCGGACGGGCGTTGCAATCGCTGGATGACGAGCAGCGGGCGGTGGTGGTTCTGCGGGACATCGAGGAGTTTTCGTACGAGCAGATCGGGGTCATCTTGCAGATTCCGCCGGGCACGGTGAAATCGCGGTTGTTTCGTGCAAGGTTGGCGTTGCGGCAGGCGATCGAACCGTTGTTGGGCGATGCGGTGCGGAGCGTGGACCATCCAAACGGGTAGCGGGTTGGACGGGGGTCGATTCAAGTTGGCGGCGAGCGATGGCGCGGATTGAACAGGACGAACTGGGCGAAATGCTGTCGGCCTATGTGGACGGCGAATTGAACGCCGAGCAGAGGCGGCTCGTCGAGCAGTTGCTGGGTGAAGACGAGACGGCGCGGCAACTGCTGGCCGAGCTGCGTGCCACGGTCGGCGCGGTGGCGTCCTTGCCGCGTCATGCGGCCCCGGCGTCAATTGCCTTCGAGATTCAGGGGGCGCTGGAGCGTTCAGCCTTGTTGGAAGACGGGCGCGAGTTGCCGGCGGCCATGCCACGGGCGCGGCGAAGTTGGAAGGCCGGGTTAGCGATGGCGGCGGTGCTGGGTTTGGCCGTGGTGACCGGGTGGTTCGTGGTCGGCCCGCAGCGTGGGCTGGAATCGAATCGCCGACAGACGTTTGACGATGCCGCGGGGCCGGTCGCATCGAGCGCTCCCGCGGAGAGGCGCGAGGACGCATCGGGAGTCGCATCTCGTACGGCCATCCGTGGGGAGCGCTCGCGTCCGAGTTCTACGGCCATGACCGCAACGGAGTCCGGGGCGTTGATGAAACCGGTTGCGACGGTGGCGGAGAAGTTGGCCTCGGGTGCTGATGCGGCCATGTTGCAGTTGCATCCGTTTCAGGTCGAGTCGGTTCGATTGCAGCTTCAGGTCGCCGATGAGAGTGAGCTTCAGGCGACTTCGTCGAGAATTGTGAGTCGGTTAGCGCAAGAACAGTTGGCCGACTTGGGAACGGACCGTTCACCGTCGTCGAAGCAGGTCGGATCGACCGAGGGGTTCTACCTTCGCGGGAAAAACGGCGTGAACTTCGAGGCCGCCAAGGAGTCGCAGGTCCTGGTTCGTGCCACGCCGCGACAGATCAGCCGGGTGCTGGACGAGCTATCCGAGGGGGGGTATGCGAACGAGGCCGTGTCCATGTCGGCGGGTTCGCTGGAGGTGAAGGGACTGGACAAGAGCCAGGCGGTGATCGGGGCGCTCGCGGATGCGCCGGCTCGCCCCGCCCCCGCGGAGGCGCCGACATCTCCGTCGCCCGTCGCGCCGTCGGCCAAGGACGCGGACGGCTTCCGCTGGTTGCAGGAGTTGCTGCTCGCGGTGGGGGTCGAACCGGAGCTGGTGAACAGCGGTGGCACTCCGGAGGGCGAAAAGGCGGATGCCAGTTTGAGCGCCGCGGAACCCGGGGCGGTCGCAGCCGCTCCGCGAGAGGCGGGACCGTCGGGCGAACGCGAGGCGCCGCCTGCAGCCCCAGTCGCGACGTCACTGGTCGAACGACGCCTGCGCGACCTGCCTCGATCGGCTGACGACTCCAAGGCGAAAAAGGAGGCGGACGAGAGTGACGCGCTCGACGCCTCGGAGCCCTATGTGACGCTGGTGATTCAGGTGGTGCAAGCCCCGCCGGATTCAACCCCCGCAAAGCGCGGGGTTCGAGCCAAGCCCGCGCCGCCCAAACCGACCGAAACACGGGAAGTGAATTGAGCGCGTGAACACGGGATCCGCGCTACGCTGGTGGTCGGCGTGTGCCACAGGGGTGGCGGTATCGGTTCCCTTGGCGTGGCTGTTGTCGTACGCCGCGGCGCTGCCTTTCTACCTGGGTCTTTTCTTTTTCGTGGTCTTTGGACTGATGATCGGCGCGGCGGTCCATCGCGTGGCCGCTCCGGGTCGCCCGTACGGGCGGTGGAGCGTTCTTCTTGGAACCACGCTGATGGTGGCGTTTTGCTGGTCCGCCTCGATGGTGAAAGAGAGCCGCGATTTTCCGCAGGATATCGGGGTGGAGGCGACGCGGCGGGCGCGGGAGTTGGGCGGGCGCACGGTGGCCGAGCATCGCACTTTGGTGGCGGATGCCGTTCGGCGGCACTTGGCCGATCGCTATCCGCCGGGCGGAGTGTCCGGCTATGTGCGCTGGGCGCTGACCCGCGGAGAGTTCAAGAAAGGCGAGATCGAGCGGGTTGATCATCCGGTGCGCGGGGCCCAGGGGCGCTGGGGGTGGGCCGTACGGGTAGTGCTGTCCGTGGGTCTGCTGGCGTTCGGACTGGGATCGCAAACTCTTCCCCTCGCCCGCACGAAAGACGCGACGGAGCACGAATCGTAGGGGGTTTCGGATGGGTCAGGGACGAAACGGCAACTCTCCAGGGTCTGGGATCGTTATCGGGCCTCACTCGCGCTGTCGGACTGCCGATGTCTATGCCGGTTATGCTCAAGACGCCGGGCATCGACAAATCGACGAAGTGTTGCGAACTGACCGTGCATCTGGTGACAGGGGTGCGGATGGTGGGGACGTACCACGTACCCATCTCGACGAGTTCGGCGATTCGTCCGTCCGACGCGCTCCGCGATTGCAAAGACGGGTTTGTCCTTCTTACCAATGTCACATTGCATGACGCCAACGAACCGCGCCAACAAACCGCGGTGATGGTGCGGATGGACGCGATCTCGCACATTGAGCTGCCGCCCAAGGGGTGGGCGGCGCGGGAAACGGCGCCGGCGTGAAACGGTCCTACGAGGGTCGACGGCAACGGATCGGAAATGACCAATTACGAATTACCAATTACGCCGTTCCCTTCTCGGGAAACCAGCGGTCGTTGGTCATTCGTCATTGGTAATTCCCGGTCCTCAAAGCTGCGACAGTCGGCGCGGCGGACGCTTCGTCCCCTTACGCCGGCGCGGCGGAACCGAAATAGGATTGGAGGGGTTGGACGGTGAGGGGGGTCGGTTCGCGATCGTCTTCGGTTCGGCTTAGGGCGCGGATGGCGGAGACGGCGGCGCGGGCCCCGGCTAGGGTGGTGATGAGGGGGATTCGGCGGGCATTCGCGGCGGCGCGCCAGCGTCCCTCGGCGGTGGCTGGACCGGTATGGATGGGCGTGTTGATGAGCAATTGCAGCGTGCCGTTCTCGATGAGGTCCTTGAGGAACGGGGCGTCGCTCGAGTCGGAGTGTTTGGAGACGAGGGTCGCGGGGATGCCGGCTTCGGCCAGCACGTTCCGCGTTCCGATGGTCGAGTAGATGGTGAAGCCCAGGTCGTAGAGGTCTCGTGCGATGGAGACGATGCGGGTCTTGTCGGGATCACGGACACTGACCAGCACGTTGCCCGCGGTAGGCAGTGACAGACCTGTGGCAATCTGCGACTTGGCGAAGGCCTGACCGAAAGTGGGAGCGATGGCCATCACCTCGCCGGTGCTCCGCATTTCGGGGCCCAGGATCACGTCCACGCCGGGGAACTTGTGGAAGGGGAAGACGGGGGCCTTGACGGCGGTGTGCTTGGGCCAAGGGGTTTCGGTGACGCCGTGTGACGCAAGGACCTCGACGAGAGGCTGCCCGAGCAGGGCCCGCGTGGCGATCTCGGCCCAGGGGATGCCCGTGGCCTTGGCGACGAAGGGGAGGGTTCGTGACGCACGAGGGTTCACCTCCAGCACGTACACGGTCCGATTGAGGACGGCATATTGAACGTTCATCGCTCCGCAGACGTTGAGACGCCGCGCCAAGCGTTTGGTGGAACGGAACAACTCCTCGATGACCATCCGGCCCAGCGAGAACGGGGGGAGGACGGTGGTGCTGTCGCCGCTGTGGATGCCAGCTTCCTCGATGTGTTCCATGATGCCCGCGACCATGCACATGGGCGCAGATGTAGCGCCGCCCCTTGTGGGGGGCGCTTCGGACGACCGCTTCTCGCCACCCACAAGGGGTGGCGCTACACCCGGTTGTCCATAGGGTGGCGGAACACACGGTTGTCCATAGTCGGCGACGGCGTCGACGTCGACCTCGATGGCGTCTTCGAGGAACTTGTCGATGAGGATGGGGTTGTCGACCGCGCCGCCGATTCGGTCGGAAGCCGCGAAAGCGTCGTCCAGGTATTGGTCGAGATCGGCGTCGTTGTTGCAGACCTTCATGCCTCGTCCGCCTAGGACGTAGCTCGGGCGGACCAGGATGGGATATCCCAGGCGGCGGGCGACGGAGCGGGCGTCGGCGCGGGTGCGGGCGATCCCGCTGGGGGGCTGCAAGAGGCTCAGCTCGCGGAGAACCTGCTGGAACTGTTCGCGGTCCTCGGCGAGGTGGATCATCTCCGGTTGAGTGCCAAGGATAGGCACTCCGGCGTCCTTGAGGCCCTGGGCGAGGTTGAGCGGCGTCTGACCGCCGAATTGGACGATCACGCCGCGAACCCGGCCTTGACCGTCGCCAAGAACGGGTTCGCGGAAGTTCGAATCCATGCCCGCCGTTTCTTCGTGCCTCCGTGCCTCCGTGCCTTCGTGCCTCCGTCCATCCAGGCGCTCGACGATGTTGAGGACGTCTTCGTGTGTCAGCGGTTCGAAGAAGAGTAGGTCGCTGGTATCGAAATCGGTGCTCACCGTCTCCGGGTTGGAGTTGACCATGACCGACTCGAAGCCCGCCTTCTTGGCGGCGAATGCGGCGTGGCAGCAGCAGTAGTCGAACTCGATGCCCTGGCCGATGCGGTTGGGGCCGCCGCCGAGGATCACGACCTTGGGCTTGGACGTGAGGCGGAGTTCGTCCTGGAAGAGAATTGCCGATTGCCGATTGCCGATTGCCGATTGAAGAGTTGCAATGGGCAATTCACCCTTGGCATCCGTTTCCAATCGGCGGAACGGGACTTCGTGGGAGGAGTAGTAGTACGGTGTTTGGGCCTCGAACTCTGCGGCACAGGTGTCTACGAGCTTGTAGACGGGTCTTATGCCGCGTGCCCTGAGGGACTCGGCGATGGCTGACGTCGGTCGGCTCGACCCCGCAGCGATCTGGATGTTACTGTAACCGAGTCGCTTGCTGCGGGCGAACCTGTCGTTGCGATCGTCCGACGCACGGCGCGGGCTTACGCCCGCAGTTGGCAGTAGGGAGTCCTCCTCGGCGACAAGTTCGCGCATCTGTTCGAGGAACCAGGGGTCGATGCGGGTCAGTTCGTGGACCTGTTCAACGGACCAGCCCATCTTGAAGGCATAGCGGATGTAGTAAGGTCGGCCTTGGCAGGGTCGGGCGAGCTTGTCGCGCAGAATCTCGCGGGGTATGGGCCAGGACTTGGCACTCTCTTCCTCGGTGTCCGGCGGAGCCTCGGTTGCGGTGGTACCGCCAAGCGGCGCCTCGGGAATTGTCGATTGTCGATTGTCGATTGTCGATTGAGTCGAACGGAAGGTGTTCTCTCGCCCTGGTGCCTTCGTGCCTTCGTGCCTTCGTGCCTTTAACCATGCGTCGTTGTCGTCCAGGCCGAAACCGTAGCGTTGGATTTCCATTGAACGGATGCACTTCTGAAAGGCCTCTTTGAACGTCCGTCCGATGGCCATGGCCTCGCCGACGGATTTCATCTGCGTGGTGAGCGTTTCGTCGCCGTCCGGAAACTTCTCGAAGGTCCAGCGCGGAATCTTCACCACCACGTAGTCGAGGGTGGGTTCGAAGCTCGCCGGGGTCGTCTTGGTGATGTCGTTGGGAAGCTCGTCCAGGGTGTATCCGACGGCCAGTTTGGCGGCGATTCGGGCGATGGGGTACCCGGTCGCCTTGCTGGCCAGCGCCGAGGAACGCGAGACGCGCGGGTTCATTTCGATGACGCACTGCCGTCCCGTGGTCGGCTCGACGGCGAATTGGATGTTGCACCCGCCCGTGTCCACGCCGATGGCACGCATGGTGGACACGGCGCTGTTCCGCATCGTCTGGAATTCCTTGTCGGTCAGCGTCTGCGCCGGGGCGACGGTGATGGAATCGCCGGTGTGAACGCCCATGGGGTCGAGGTTTTCAATGGTGCAGATGATGACCACGTTGTCGGCCCGGTCGCGCATCACCTCCAGCTCGAACTCCTTCCAGCCGTAGAGGCTTTCCTCGATGAGGATCTCGGTGACCCGCGAGGCCGCGAGCCCGCGTTTGGCGATGGTCTCGAACTCGCCCGAGGTGCGTACGAACCCGCCGCCTTCGCCGCCGAGGGTGTAGGCGGGTCGGATGCAGCAAGGCAGTTTGATCTTGTCGAGGATGGTTTTGGCTTCCTCCCACGAATGGGCGACGCCGGAGCGCGGCACGTCCAACCCGATGGCGATCATGGTCTCCTTGAAGGCCGTGCGGTCCTCGGCTCTGTGGATGGCCTCGGGCGTCGCTCCGATCATCCCCACGCCATACTTGTCGAGGATGCCGCGCTCATGGCACTCCATGGCACAGTTCAGCCCCGTCTGACCCCCCAGGGTGGGAAGCAAAGCATGGATCGGCCGACCATCGGCCCGTTCGCGGATGAGAATTTTCTCGATGAATTCGGTGGTGATCGGCTCAATGTACGTTCGGTCGGCCATGCCCGGATCGGTCATGATCGTCGCGGGGTTGGAGTTGATGAGCACCACGCTGTACCCCTCCTCGCGCAGGGCCTTGCAGGCCTGCGTGCCCGAATAATCAAACTCCGCCCCCTGCCCGATCACGATCGGACCGGCGCCGATGATGAGGATGTTCTGGATGTCAGTCCGCTTGGGCATTCTTGTCGGGTGGCATGGGCAAGCGCAGCCTACCCGTGCGCGCTCCGTCTGAGGCTCCCCATCTCGGATCGTAGGATCCGAGAACCGAACTCGCGATTAAGGTCAACGGTACACCGTGGTCACTCGGCGTTTGGCCCGGGCTCATCAGTAACCTCCTCGTCGTTCCCCGGAAACTGGTACCCGATAGTATCAAAGAAGTTGTACCAAAACTTGTAGGCGGAGTTCGAGCGCAGGCAGTCCTCGCAGAACGCATAGGTATCGCCACCCATTCCCATCCCGATCAGGACCCCGTCGAGCAAGAGCTTCTTCGATCCGCAAAAATGACATCGTGGTGGCGTACTTCTTCCGCCCATTCTGTGCCTCCGCCTCGTGCCATCTTGAAATGCAGAACCGTCCCGTGGCACCCACCAGTCTCGCCTGTGGCGCACACACTCGTATCCCGCTCCTTGGCACTTGACGTCCTGTACAAGCACGTTTGGTCGCCCATGCCGGCGCTCCCGAACGGACCTGCGTCCCGTTCACAACGCAGTTTCGACGAATCGGCTCCTGTCGTGAAGCACATCGGGACAAAAATCCGCCCCGTTGGGCCAGACGATTGTCCCTACGTCCGGGTTCACCGTCACCTGTCGAAAGAACGACGGATCGTCCAAGGGTTCAAACACCCCGTCGAAGGGAACAAGCTCGGCAACGTCCACGTCGCGGCGCTCGTCGCCTTCGAAGGTGAGCCGCAGCCGGGTTCCGCCGAGGCATTCGACGCCTGTTACGTCTTTGTTCATGACCTACTCCAGCGGTGCGATTGGGAACAACGGCTTTCGCTGTCGGGCGGTTTCCCACTCCGCGCGAAGCTCGTGCTGATGCAAAGTGGCCCATTCAACGACCAGACCCCGGGCGCGAGGACCCAACTCGCCGTGCAACATTCGTAAATCCTCGATCGCGAAACTGGCCTTTTGCGACCCGTAGCGCACATGAAAGTGCGGCGGTTCGTGATCGCTGTAGAACATCGCCACGACGATCCCGAAGAACCGGCTGATCTCAGGCATGGCGGAATCATACCAGATCAACCCCACGCTGGAACGGGGCCGGTCTCCGAACGCCTACCCCCCTGCCCGATCACGATCGGCCCCGAGCCGATAATCAGGATGTTCTGAATGTCCGCTCGCTTGGGCACGTCCGGTTTATACGCGAACACAGGTCACGTCGGAAGCCCGCCGGATCGCCGTTTCGGGTTCGACTCGCTCGACCGCCGGTTCGAAACAGATTCCGGCTGGAATGGGAGCTGCGTTTCCGGTATCATCAGCTTTCTGGCAGTCGGGTGTTCCAATCGGAGGAGGAGGGCGTCATGGTACGAGTCAGGACACGCAGCTTGACCGTCGCGTGTATCGCGGGGGCTTGCACGACCGGAATGATGGGAAGCGGAGTGTTTTTTCCTTCGATGGCGTCGGGTCACGAAGGAACGATCACAATCAACCTTCCCGGGCGCGGCGGCGCTCCGGGCGACAGCATCACCATCCCCGACGATCGTCCGATCTACGCGATTCTCGTCAGCGGCTACGCCCGCAACTACGAGTTCGACGAGGTTCACTTCTTTAATTTCGCCAAGTTTCTGATGGAGCGCGGGGCGTACGTTCACATCGCGTGGTGGAACAACCTGCTGGCCCCGTACATGGCCCGACCCCTGCACGACAGCGGCTCGCAACCGGGTGACTTGGTGGCCGATGCCGGCGGGTTTGTTCCCGTGCCCGGATTGGACGGCCAGTTTTCCGAGAAGGCCGACCCTGAGGAGGACGTTCAGTTTCAAGCCGACGCCGAGGCCATGCTTCGGGCCATTCGCGCACGCAATCCCAGCGCCCTCCTGATTCTGGCGGGACACAGCATGGGCGGCGGCTCCGTCGCCAGACTCGGCGCTCATACGGACGTTACGCTCGATATCCTCGCCCCCATCGACCCGGTGGAGAACCGAAGTAAGCCGATCGGTCGAACCGGAACCCACGAGTACAACTGGACGCGCTGGCGGGCCACCCGCGAGGGCTTTCTGGGATACAAGACGCACGATTGCGCCGAGCGGAACTTCCTCGGCATCTGTACTTGCGAGTTGGATTTCACGTGCGGCGAGCCGGGCACCTGCATCGGTGTCGGCGATTGGCACGACGTTCCGCCGGTGATCGGTCTCTACCTCGACAGCGCTGCGCCGGTGGCCTGCCCGGGCCCGTTCGTACACAATCCACCGAAGCGGCGATTCGACGCCAACGTCGTGAACCTCTACCACCGTTATCAGAAAGAGGCTGCGTTTCCGTTTGATTTCCGGCAGGACGAACGCTTCGGTCGCAACACGCCGCCGGGCGGATCGAGCAGTCAGGCGGCGGTGGACACCTGCGCCGTGGGGCGCGATCCCATCGACGAGTCCGTCTTTTGTGCCCCGGACGACGGACATGGCGAAATCGTCGGCTATCGGGGCGCTGCGGTCCCCCCTCCACCCCTCGGCGTGCAAATGCAGCAGTGGCCCGACCGCGGCGATGCATCGGGCCGCAAGCGCCTTCTCGAAGAGATGGTCGATGCCCCGGCCAACTGGTCGCACCGACCCGTGAACCCCGATCTCTGCCTCGTTTCACGGGGACTGGTCGCCTTGGTCGCGGGGATGAACCTGCCGCCGCACGCCGACGCCGGCCCGGATCAAGAAGTCAACTGTGAAGGCGCGGAAACATCGGTGACCCTCGACGGGTCGATGTCTTCCGACCCGGATGACGACGAACTCGCCTTCACCTGGACCGGGACCTTCGGAACAGTCCATGGAGAAACGGCCACGGTGGACTTGCCCATCGGCGTCCACGAAATCAGCCTGCGAGTCGATGACGGACGGGGCCGTTTCGACGTCGATACCACCGTCGTGACCGTGCCGGACAATGGCGCGCCGGAACTGGTCATCACCCTGTCCCCGGATCACCTCTGGCCGCCGAATCACAAACTCGTCGAGATCACGGCCACGGTCGAGGCCAGGGATTGCAGCGGCATCGAGAGCATCGAACTCGTCTCCATCACCAGCAACGAGCCCGACGACGGACATGGCGATGGTAACACGCAAGGGGACATCCAAGGGGCTGCCTTGCTCACCGACGATCGGAGCTTCCTCCTGCGGGCCGAGCGCCAGGGATCGGGGACAGGCCGCGTGTACACGGTGACCTATCGCGCCGTCGACACGACCGGCCGGGCGACCGAATCGCAAGCCGAAGTCGCCGTGGACCATGACCGCCGACCCTCTCAGCCCAAACAATCACGATTGCCCACCGGGCGGTGACGATCGGTGTATCGCTTCGCGCATGGGGAATCACTGCGCCACGGCGGAAATATCCCGTTGGACCGGCGTGAACTCGACGCGCGGCCGGGCTTGCGGTTGGGCGAGTGGAGGCTTACAATTCATAAGCAGGAGGTCGGTCAATGCGCTACCAGGAAGTGTACGACGTTCTTCACAGACAACCGTTTCAACCGTTCCGCATCCAACTTACCAACGGACAATCCCAGGTCATCACACACCCCGATTTCGCCTGGCTGATGCGGACAAGCGTCCTCGTCGCGCATTCGTCCGGTGAGGACGAGGTCCCGGATCGTTTCCATCAGTACGACCTGCTTCACGTAGTTGGAATCGAGCCGGTCAACCGGGCCAAACGGAACGGGCGGGGAAAACGCGGCAAGCGGAAGTAGCCGTCCGTAGTCCTCCGATTGCGGGTCGGGCGGATCTTCATTTCGTTCGGCCATCGTCCGATAGTAGCGTGGGTTGACGATGAAGGACGGCCACTTCAGAAACGCGGGCGCGAGGCGTACCGTTTCGGTGATCCTCACGGTGAAGAACGACCGCGAGGGGGCCCGAGTGGTCTTGGATTCACTACTTCGGCAAACCCGGCTTGCGGATGAGATCGTCGTGGTGGACGGCGGCTCGACCGATGGCACCGTGGAGTTCCTTCGGGAACTCGCGGGGAGGCAACCGTGCCTTCGCATTCTCCGCACGCCCGGTTGCAACATCGCCCAGGGGCGCAACATTGCGACGCAAGCGGCCGTGGGCGAAATCATTGTTGCCACGGACGCAGGATGCCGCGCCGATGAAACCTGGTTGCAGCGACTCGTGCAACCGTTCGAGACGGATCCGACCACGGACTTCGTCGCCGGGTTTTATCAGGTCGAGGCGCGGATGCTGTTCGAGAAGGTCGTGGGTCTGGCGACGATGCGCGGAGCGCTTGATCCCGTAGACGACAAGACGTTCAATCCGTCGGGACGCTCCATGGCCTACACGAAGATGCTGTGGTCGCGGGCGGGAGGCTGGCCGGAGTGGATCCGCTTTTCCGAGGACACTTTGTTCGATCACCGACTGCGCCGGTTGGGCGTCGTTTGGCGGTTTGTTCCCGACGCCATCGTTCATTGGCGACCGCGATCGACCCTCCGCGGCCTGGCGAAACAGTTCTATGGTTACGGCACCGGCAGAGGGCACACACAAATTGGAGCGAAAGATTTTGCATACAACCTTCGCAATCTGTGCATTGTCCTGCTGACGACCTGCGTGAGCATCATGGAACCGGCGGGGATTGTACTCTTGGGAGCCATGTTGGGCTACTTCTATGTCTGGACGTTCCACGCCAAGGCACGTCGCATAGCCCGGCGGACGGGCACCTGGAAAGGATATCCACTTTGTATTCTCGTGATGTGGATCGTCCTGATTTTCAACACTGCCGGCTATGTGGTTGGATCCGTGCAGCGCTGGAAAACCCCGCGGTGTTATCGAGATCGCATGCGCGCCTACCTCTCACCCGCGTGAGCCACTGCGATGATGACGCCAAGCGAGGATGGTCGCCGCAGTTGGCTCTGCATCGCCTACGCCTTTCCGCCCATCAACCGTAGCGGAACCCATCGGACTCTAGGCTTTGTTCGCCATCTGAGTGACCTGGGCTGGGACGCCACAGTCTTGACCGCCGACCCCAACGGCGAGCCGCTGGATATCGACTTGCTGACGCAGGTGGCTGCAACCACAACCGTGTTCCGGGTGCCGTGGGTGGACTTGATCCGCCGCGTTGAGCGGTTGTCCCGTCCGTTTCGCCGATTGCGAGCGCAAGGCGGGCGAAAGGATCTCGGCGGTCCTTGCACATACACAAGTGCGTTCGCCCTTCGAAGCTGGGTGTCTCATCTGTTGAAGACGCCTGATTCTCGGGTCGGTTGGATACTACCCGCGGTTCGGCGCGGTCTCGAATGTATGCGGCGCAAGCGCCCCGATGTACTGTATTCCACGTCGCCCTATATGAGCGCGCACCTGATTGCTCTCGCATTGCACCGGCTGACGCGCATTCCGTGGGTCGCGGATTTTCGGGACCCGTGGGTGGAGAATCCCTATCGCAGCATTCCGCACGGCAGTGTGGCTTTGTGGGATGCCTTTCTGGAGCGGACCGTCTTGCAATCCGCGGCCTGCATTGTATGCAATACGCCCACGCAGGCGCAACGACTGCAAGACCGCATGCCGTCCACTGCCCAAAAATGTAGAACCATCCCGAACGGCATTGACTTTGACGCATTCCGCGGGCTCGAACCCAAGCGGAACGGTGCAACCACTGACTTCGTCATGGTCCATTGCGGGCAGTTCTACGGATCCCGAGGTCCGGCACCGCTATTGTCGGCCTTGCGCGACGTGAACGACCGCCGTCAAGTACGGGCTCCGCTCATGCAACTGAACCTGATCGGTCCGCCGCAATACGAGGGGAAGTCACTGGCGAGCTTGGCGGAGGAGATGGGCGTGGGGACGTTCGTGCGGGTGCTGGGAGCGGTCAGCCATCGCGAATCACTCGCCCATATGCTGGGCGCCGACGCACTGGTGCTCATCGGCGGCGCCGGCCGGGGTGCGGAGCTTCAGGTTCCCAATAAGCTTTTCGAGTACCTCGGCGCAAGGAAGCCGATATTAGCGGCCATCGCGGCGGACAACCCGTGCCGACAGATTCTGAAGCACTCGGGCGCGCCTGCCATCGTCTGTGATCCACAGGACGCGACCGCACTCGCCGACGCGCTCGTGTCGCTTGCGGATCCACGGGCTCCGAATGCAACGGACGCTCGTCTCACTCTGATGCCCTGGGACCGCCGCAAACGGGCGGAGGAACTGGCCGCAATCTTCGAGGACCTGTGCCGCCGGCGACGCCCATCACGACCCTCTGTTTGGCGTTTCGCGTCGGCGAATGCCCCCCGTAGCGTCGCGGTTTATCCGCGGCGTTCTTCGACCCAAACCCCGCAGACCCTCCCCGACGCTACAGACCATGAAGGAGAAAGGGATTGGTCCGGCGTTCCTGGCCGATCGTCGTCGGCGGACCATGTCCCGACAAGACCCGCGTCTCATCCGGTAGGGTCATAAGGTTCCCGCGGATGTTGCGCATCAGCCGCGCCCCGTCGCTGTTGGGAAAGTCCACTCGTCCGACACTGCCCGCGAAGAGCGCATCCCCCGCCAGCACCACTCCCAACTCACGACAGTACAGAGCTCGACCCCCGGGCGAGTGTCCGGACACGTCGAACACCTCCCACCTCGATTCGTCGAGTTCGAGGGCCCCGCCGTGCGGCAAGTCAATGGGATCGTGAACGCGGGTGACCAGGTTCTGTCCGATCAGGGCCGACAGATTGGCGAAGGGGTCCACCAGTGACGACCATTCCTCGCGGGCGAGGTACACGGGCATCGCGCCCAACTGCGCACGCACCTCATCGACACCTGCGATGTGATCGGGATGAGCGTGGGTCAACACGACGGCCGCGGGCGTGAGCGAGTGCTGGCGAACGTGACGCACGATCTGCTGCGCCTGCGGTGGAAAACCGGGGTCCACAATCCAACACAGGCCGCCGTCACGCAAGTAAAGCGTGTATCCATTCTCCATGTACATGGCGTCGTTGGTGACGTGCAGGTGAAGCTTGCGATCGCCGCGGTCGCTCAAGGTCATGGCGGTGTCCACTCATCCATCGTCGCACCTGCCGGGTTCGGGGCGAGGTGAGGAGATTGTACCACCCCGGCAAGCCGGTCGCACTCGAGTCCACAGGCCGAGGTACGCAGCACGCCCGGCGTTTCGTGCGTTCCGGACGAACCTTGCCGAATGAAGGCTCGATTCAGCCCCTTTTTTCGGGAAGCGGTTTCGGATACAATTCGACCGGGGTTGCGAGGGGCCCGCGCGCCTTTTCGGCAGAGAGGTCGGGGGCAGGGTTCGACGCGGAAAACGATCGAAGGCCGAACGCGCGATTCGCGCAGGCTCGCCTTCGCACAGGCGGCGGGGAGGGGGCATGATGAGTTCACGGCATTGTGGCGGTTGGTGGCAACGATGCGCCTGTTCGGTCGGCGTCGCCGTTGTTTCGTGGACGTTCGCACGCCCCTCGGGGGCGGTGCCGCCGCCAGGTCAGCCCTTGCCGGGCGGACAACTCTCCCGGGCTCTGCCGTCTCAACCCGTCGAGGACCGCGTGGATGCGGTCGCAAGCGGGACGACCACGGCCGGGCCCGGTTGCAACATCACTTGCGACGCCGGGGCGACATCCGAGGGCGAGTCCGATTGCGGCGCCGCCAGCAACGGCGGTGACGGCACCGACCAGGTGAACGGGGGTTGCTCTTTCAATCCCTTCTCCATTTTTTCCTCCATGACCTGCGGACAGACCTACTGCGGGACAACCGGGTCGGCGGGGAGCTTCCGCGACAACGATTGGTATCACTTCTCGTTGGCCGGGCGCGCCGCGGTGCGGATTGCAGGGCGAACGGAATTCACCGGCGGCATTTTGCTTTATGCCACGGACGGCACGTGCGGCGCTCTGGGGTTTCCCATCTTCCTGGAGACCACGCCCTGCACCGACGTAGTCTTCGACATCTGCCTGCAGGCCGGACACTATTTTCTCCGCGTGCGTCCCGACGTCCCGCCCGGCGTCGGCTGCGGGTCGGAATACAACCTCACGTTGAGCTGTGACGTGTCGGACCCCACGGGCCTCTGCCGCGGGGCGTGTTTGAACACGGCGGATTGTACCTGCGTCGACGACGTGGTGAGTTCGGCTTGTTCCGGCCCCAACCAGCAACTGCAGCTCCAAACTCGATGTTGCGAGATCGAGTGCCGTCCGCCAGGCCCGGTCTATGACGCCCTGAATATGGAACTCTTGAGTCAAATCTCGCTCGCGGCGTTTCCCAGCGAACCGGGCAGCGCCAACGATTGCTGGGGTTTTACCTCGCCGATCGGACGCAAGTATGCGGTCGTCGGACTGTCCGAAAGCACCGCCTTCGTAGACATTACCGAGCCGCGCAACCCGGTCATCGTCGCGGAAATCCCGGACTCCCCGTCGTTTTGGAGCGACATGAAAGTCTATTGGCCTTATGTCTACAACGGGAACGAAAGCTCCGGCGGAATTCAAGTGATCGACGTTTCCTTGATTGACCCGCCGATGCGGACCGTCACGTTGGTCCGCGAAGTGACGACCAGCGGATTGGACACCACACATACCATATCCGTGAATCCAGAGAGCGGGTATCTGTACTTGAACGGCTCTAATCTGGGAGCGGGCGAGCTGGCCGTGTTAAGCCTGGCCGACCCCTCCAATCCCCAGTTGGTCGCGCAGGTGTCGGACGGCGTGTACGTTCACGATTCGCAGATCGTGACGTATCCAACGATCCCGGCCGGGCCGTTCGCGGGGCATGAAATCGCCTTCTGCTACAGCGGCCAGAGCGGACTTCGCATCTTTGATGTAACCGACAAGTCCAACATGACTCTGCTCTCGACGCTCACCTATCCGACACTGGCCTATAACCATCAAGGCTGGCTTAGCCTCGATCGAAACTACGTCTACTTCAACGACGAGTTGGAGGAACTAGGACAGGAAGTCAGTCATACGACGGTGTACGTCGCCGACGTACAGAATCTCCTCGCCCCATTCCTGGCCACGACCTTCACTCATCCCACCGGTTGTTGGATTGACCATGATTTGATGGTGCGCGGAAATCGTGTATACCAGGCCCAATACAGCGCCGGAATACACGTCATGGATATTAGCGATCCCATGAATCCCAATGAGATCGCCTATTTCGACAGTCGCCCGGAGGACAACGACCAGGACTTTCTGGGAATGTGGGGTCTGTACGCCGACTTTCCTACCCGCGTGGTGATCGGCTCGGACATTGAGCGAGGGTTGTTCACCGTGTGCGACGATCCCCAGCGACCGATTGCGGGCTTCGTGCTGGACCGCGCTCAGGCCGCCTGCGGCGAAACCATCACCTTTAGCGCCGCAAGCACCACGCACTGCAGTCCGGGCGGCAACATTGTCAGTTACGAATGGGACTTCGATTATGACGGACTGAGCTTTACGACCGGAGGAATAGGAATCACCGTCCAGCATTTCTATTCGACGCCCGGCGTTTACTCCATTGCCTTGCGGGCGACGGATGGCGATGTTCCGTCCCACTCCGACGTTTCTACATTCACCGTGCGCATCGGCAACGATTGCTTCGGCGACAAAACGCCGGACACGTGTCAGGCCTGCACCGATCTATGCGGAGCCGGAAATAGCAACGACTGCTGTTCGGCAAATGCGGCGCCAGGATGCTCAAGCGCGGGTTGCTGTCAGACGGTCTGTTCGGCGCATCCCGAATGCTGTGGATCGGCCTCGGGTGTGTGGGACGCGCAGTGCGCCGAGTGGGCGGAGACTCTGTGCCTGGCTGAGTGCGGATTGGCGGCCCCGGCGCCGGATCCCAATGGCGGAAAGACCCGCTACCTCTCCTTCTCGGTGCCGCCGCCGACCGTCGCGGGTCCCTCCGCCGGGCCGACCGCCGTTCGTGTCACCATGGTGGACTTGCAGAATCCGCAACCGCCCAATGCCTCCTGTTGCCCGCCACCGAATTTTTCGGCGTACGAGTCCGCAACTTGTACCGCGACCGGCGAGCTGGCCGGCTGCGCTCGATGGGTCGGTTCACCGGCGACGTTCCTCGAACATCAAGACCAAACCGCCGGCGCCACCTTCCGTGGGGCGCGATTGCAATGCACGCCCTACTATCATCCCTGGGACACCGAGGGTCTGGTTCATGTGACCGGCGCCGAGGTTACGCCTAGCTCGGCCTACGACCTGGAGAACTTTGCTTTCACGTGCCAAGGCGACGAGGACATTTGCGTCAACCGCTCGGTCGCGGTTCGCATGTACACTCGCCGCGCCGGCGACCTTGTCGGTGCGTTCAATCCACCGACGCCCGGGACGCAGCCCGACGGCTTGGACGTGGTGGCGGCGCTGAACGCCTTTCGCGGGCTGGGCGGCATAACACCGGGCGTTCCCAGAAAAGCAGGCGCCCAATTACAACCGAATCTTCCCGAGCTCAATGCTGACATCAACGCATTGGACATCGTTGCCGTGGTCGACTACTTTAAGGGCTTCGCCTATCCCTTCACCGGTCCCTGTCCGTGTCCCTCGCAGGTCGCTTGCACCGCGACGCCGTGTTCTCAACCCTCGAACTGTCCCACGGGGCTTTGCGTGCGAAAGTGCAGCGGCGGTCTGAACGACGGACAGACCTGTTTGCATAGCGGCAACTGTCGTCACTGCGAGGGAGGAGCCAACGACGGTCTGCCCTGCAACCATCCGTTGTTTTGCCCAGGGGGAAGCTGTCCCACGGGACCGGTTTGCGGTCCCGCCGGTTTCTGCCATGACCGTTGCGGACGCTGCACCCCCTGACGGAGGCGCGGCCCCAAGCTGCCGTCGTTTCTTGTCGGAGCTGGGCGTCAATCTACGAAGAATGCCGTTGCATTTGCGCCCTTGCAACGAGTAGAATCGACGCGGGGGCAACCTGAGGTGTATAGAAATCCGGCGGTCCGCGGCACCTGGTGCGTAAGGCTCAGAGGCAATCGAAAGCGGAGGTGGAACATGTTGCGAAGTGCGTCAAGTCGAGTAGGCGTCCTTTCGATTTTGGCCGTCGTGGGTTCCGGCTTTCCCGTGTTGGCCAACCACAACAATCCCCCGCCGGCTCGCAACGGCAGTACGGCGAGCAACGGCAGTACTTGTCACGTTTGTCACGGGAACACTCTGGGCGCTGGTTCGGTCAACGTCTTTGTCACTCCGTCCGCGGCAGATGTGTTGAGCGGTCAACTCGGCGCCGTCGCCGGTCCAGCTGCCGTCTACACGCCGGGCGCGCTCCACAATGTCGTGATCCAGGTGTGCGATGCGACCAAGGTCGCCGCGGGGTTTCAACTCAGCGTCGAAGACGCAACCGGCGCCAACGTGGGAGCCGTGGCCATTACGGATCCGACCAACACGCAGCTCAACCCCTTGGATACGCGCTGGGCGAATCACACCGGCAACGGCGTTTTCAATTCCTCGCTGAACTGGGCCGCGTCTGGGAATTGCGCCACCTTCACGCTCGCCTGGCAAGCCCCGCCGAGCCTGCCGGGTCTCAACGAACCGGCGACGTTCTGGGCCGCGGGTAATGCCGTCAATCTCGACGGCGATTTGACCTTGGATCTCGTCTATCTGACCAACCGAACGCTCGCCCCGGACTGTAACGGTAACGGCATCCCCGACGCGCAGGACATTGCCAACGGAACCCTCCACGACGCCGACGGCAACGGCACGCCTGACGAATGCGACCGCGGGTCGTGTTGTTTCGGCCTGGGCACACCCAATGCCGGCTGCCTGGATAACGTGCTCCGCGCCGAGTGCGGCGACGACGAACCCCCTCCGTTAGTTTTCACCCCCGGAGGAATCTGTGACCCAGGATGCTGCGGTTGCGTCAACGATATCGCCTGCGACGACAACGACGCATGCACGCGCGAAGTCTGTTTCCTTGCGTGCATTTGCCAGCGTTCCTTGATCCCCGGCTTCGACCCGGCCACCGAATGCTGCAACCCCGTCAGCGGCGTCCAGCAGCCACTCGATGACGGGGACCTCTGCACCTTGGACACTTGCACGTCCCCCAACAGTCGCGGATCGGCGGCACACACTCCGATTCCGCTGGGATCGGCCTGCAACGACTCCAATCCCTGTACCTACGGCGAGACCTGCGACAATGCCGGAACCTGCGCCGGAACCGATGTCAACGGGGAAGCCTGCACGTCGGATGGGGAATGCCAAAACGGCGGACAAACTCCAGGCGCGATTTGCGATCCGCCCGGGGGGGGCGTTTGCCAGTGTTCCGTTCCAGCGCCGGTTGTTTTGTCGGGCGGTTTCGCGCAGCACAACCGTGCATTGGCGTTTGAGGTTAATCTCGCTTCCACCGCATCGGCAACCGCAGGACAGTCCGCGCTCCGGGTCACGATCTTCGACTTGCAGGAACCCGATCCGCCCAACGCCCCGTGCTGCCCTCCGCCGGACTTTGGCGCCTATGAGGTGGAAACGTGTACCGCGGTGGGTGAAATGAACGGCTGCGCTCGGTGGGTCGGCCCGCCGCAGACCTTTTTGGAGTCCAACGACAATCCCGGACAGGGCAGTTTCCGCGCCTCGCGTCTTCAATGCACGCCCTACTACTGCAACTGGACCGCCGAGGCCCAGGTCATGGTTGCCGGCGCCGAAATCCTCGCCAGCTCGATCTACGAAGTGCAAGCCTTCGCCGCGACCTGCAAAGGCGCGGAGGCCGCTTGTGGGGACGTTTCCTCCCCCGTGCTCATGGCCACCAACCGCTGGGGCGACGTGGCTGCGCCGTTCAATCCGCCCTCGGCCAGCACCCAGCCGGACGGTCTGGACGTCACCGCGATGGTCAGCAAGTTCAAGAATGCGCCCGGCTCGCCATCCAAGGTCGTCGCTCAACTGCAACCCAACGCTCCCGATCCCAACACCGACGTGAGCGCCCTGGACATCCTGGTCTGCGTCGACGCATTCAAGGGTTTCGCGTACCCCTACAGCGGACCGTGCCCGTGTCCCTCGACGGTGCCTTGCAATGTCACTCCCTGCGCCAACGCTTCGGTCTGCGACGGCGGGACTTGCGTGAAAACCTGTACGGGCGGCGACTACGACGCGCAGCCGTGCGTGAACAACACGCATTGTCCAAACGGGACTTGCGGATCCGGCTCCTGCCGCGACCGTTGCGGCAGGTGTTCGCCATAGTCAGAACCCCAAGCGTGGCGGAGCGATGGGTTCGATTGTTGCAAAAGCGGCCAAATCGCACACAAACGAAGCCATTTTGCGGGCGGGAAACCGCGTTTTTGACCCCGCCAGCGGGGTTTTTGGGTTCGTTTTGATGAATTCGTTTTTCGCTTTGAGGCACGAAGGCGCGAAAGGAAAACGCAGGAACGTAGAAACGACGAAACGGAAGGGACGGAGGGACGGAGGGACAGAGGGACGAAGGAAACGTCGAAACGCGGAAAGCCGAAACGACGAAACCGAAGGGACGAAGGCAAACACAGAAAGCAGAAACGCAGAAAGCAGAAACGCGGCAAGGCGGGAGCGGATTGCCGATTAGCCATGACCAAGTTACCCATGAGCAGTTACAAATGGCCTGGAATCCGGTCCACATTTTGGGCCTTTCACGGTCCGGTATGCGTCTCCATTGGTCCTTGGAGAGCCTAGGACCGTAGAGAATAACTTGCGGGGTGATCGGCGGTGGGGCGGGTTGGGACCGATCAAGACGGTCAGTACACTTCCATCCCACGCGCAAAGCGGCACTTTTTGGCTTGTGTTGTGGATGGGGACTCGTTAGAATGCGGCGTTATCGGAAGTGTGTCGGAGCGGGAAACCCCCGGCGGGCCGGGACTCCGATCAAGCCCAGTTCTTTCGACGAAAGGTGACGAACCATGAACCCTCGGTACTTGCACTCTGTCCATCCCCTGAAACGAATTGCTGATTTCGCCCTCGTGTTGACCGTCCTTTGGTTTCTTCGTCCGGCCAGCGCCGGGGACCTGAATCCGCCGCCAGGCCCGATCGCGCCGACACAGCGGACGCCGATCGGCGCGAGCACCACGCCCGGTGACGCCGACAGCCTGTTCAAGATCACCCTGCGCGGGTCGTACTATCTCACCGGCAACATCACGGGCGTCGTCGGCAAGAGCGGTGTCGAGATCGCCGCCAGCGGCGTCACGCTGGACCTCATGGGCTTCGACCTCCTGGGCGTCGCCGGGTCGCTCGACGGCATCCGCGTGAGCATCGCCGCGACCGACATCGCCGTGTTCAACGGCTCGGTGCGAAACTGGGCGCAGGATGGCGTGGACCTGTCTAACACCACGAACGCCCGTCTGGTCGACCTGCGCGCCAGCGGGAACACCGCAAAAGGCATCATCACAGGCGTGAACGCTGTGGTCACCGGGTGCGCCGCCAATGGCAACGGTGTTGGCGGCATCCATGTATCCTCCGGGACGATCACCAACTGCTCGGCCAACGACAACACGGGCATCGGCATCATTGCCTCCTCCAGCGTCACGATCACCAACTGTTCGGCCGAATTTAACACGGGCGTCGGCATCTACGCTAGCGCCGCCTGCACGATCACCAACTGCTCGGCCGCGCTCAACACGGGCGACGGTATCAGCGTCGGCGACAGCTGCACCGTCCGCAGCAACACTTGCTGGGCTAACGGCAATGGCGGCGCCGGCGCGGGCATCCACGCCACCAACTCCGACAATCGCATCGAGGGCAACAACTGCACGGACAACGACCGCGGCATCGACGTGGACGTCGCCAGCAACTTCATCACCCGCAACACCTGCTCGGGCAACCTCACCAACTGGGACGTCGCCATCGGCAACGTGTGCCTGGTCGTCAACGCTGCCACGAATGCTGCCGCGATTGTCGGCAACAGCGGCGGCGTCGCCCCCGGCTCGACCGACCCCAACGCCAATTTCACGTATTGAGAGGAACCGATCGCCGGAAGGCGGAAAGGGACGATCCATGAGGCGCAAGACATTTTGGGCAACGACGATGCTGGCCCTGGTGGTCGTGACCGGCGTGGGGGCAAGCCTGTTCCTGGTTCCCTCCAACATCGATCCCGCGCATAAGGTCTCCTGGAGCGAGAACGCGGGTTGGATGAACTGGCTCGACGCCAACGGTGGGGCCGACGGCGTCTTCGTCGGCACCGACTTTTTATCCGGATACATCTGGATGGAGAACACCGGTTGGTTGAACGTCGGCGACGGCGGCGGACCCTATGCCAACACCAACGACACGAACTTCGGCGTGAACATCCTGCCCGGCGGCGATCTCGAAGGCTTCGCCTGGGGAGAAAACGTCGGTTGGATCAACTTTGAAGGCGGGGCCCTAGCCAATCCGCCCAACCCCGCCCGCTTTGACTTCACCCCCAGATGGTTCCTCGGCTACGCCTGGGGGGAGAACGTCGGGTGGATCAACCTGGACGACGCGACGCACTACGCGGCGGTAATCCCGCTGCGGGGCAACATCGTGTGGAATGCCGATCCTCTGAGCGCGGATCGCACCACTCGGTCCCTGAGGTTCCGCGTGGAGGGCAAGCCGAACGGCTCGGTTGAGGACGCCATCAAGGTGGAGTTGGTCGAACTGATGCACCCCAACCCCAGGAACGTAGACGGGGGCGGGGTATACCTTCCGGGCGACTTTTCCAAGTTCGACACCAGCATGAACGGTGTCTGCGCGGATCCCCCGCAGACGTGTGATGCCGGGCACTGCAGCCTTACCAACGCCTCTTGCACGCTGAATTCCGACTGCCACCTACTCACTCCGAATTATAACGGCTACCCCTGCAAGCTCTATCCGTCCCTCTGCGAATGCATCGCGGATGTCGCTCCGCCGGTTGGTGGGCCTTTCCAACCCGACGCAAACGACGTGGTGACGGTCGTGAACTGCGTCAACGCCGGCATCTGCCACTGCACTCCGTCCTGCGATATCAACTGCGACGGAAGGGTCAACGTCGCAGACGTAGATGCGACCGTCTGCCGCGTCCGCCTGCTGCTTTCACCGTCCGCGTGCTGCACGAACGCGGATTGCCTCGATGGCAATGCGGCCGACAGTGGTACTTGTTCGAACCTCACGGCATGCACGGCCGCGGGCGAGGCCAATCCGCCATCAGCGAACGGCGTGGGCGGATGCGCTCGCTGGGTCGGACCGCCGATCACGGCCCTCGAATCGCAGGACAACGCGGCCCTGGGCGACTTCCGCGGGGCGCGGCTACAGTGTACGCCGTACTACAGGGACTGGACGCCGGAAGGGCTGATCACCGTAGTCGGCGCGGAAATCGCTCCCAGCTCGGAATACAGCGTCCGAACGTATGGAGCGTCGTGCATGGGTGCGGAAACCGATTGCACCAACGTGTCCCCGGCGGTGACCATGTACACGCGTCGCGCCGGCGACGTTGCGGCCCCATACAACCCGCCGTCCTCGAACACCCAGCCCGACGGGATCGACGTGAGCCAGATCGTGGCCAAGTTCAAGAGCCTGCCCGGAGCGCCCAAGAAGGCGGAAGTGCAGGTGCAACCCAACCTTCCCGGGTTGAACTCGGACATCGACGCCATCGACATTGTCATCGTGGTCGACAACTTCAAGGGCTATGCGTATTCGTTCAGCGGGCCGTGCGTTTGCCCGTCCACGGTGACCTGCAATCTGACGCCCTGCGCCAACCCCACGCCGTGCGGCGACGGGACGTGCGTGAAGACGTGCATCGACGGGACTTACGCCGGCTTGCCGTGCATCAACAACAGCCACTGCCCGGGCGGTTCGTGCGGGGCGGGTTTCTGCCGCGATCGATGCGGGCGCTGCACGCCCTGACCGGGAACCCCCCCTCGTGAACGAGGGGGCTCGGATAGCGCGCGGGCGACGGCGCTTAGGGACTTGGCCCGCTCACTTGCCCTTGACGCTTCGCGTAAAGGGGAGCCGCTCGGGGCTCGGATGGAGCGGTTTCCGTGACGCACGCCGCACCGGGTACCCTACCGTCTTGACGGCGGTTCTTCGGGGCGGTGCAATAGCGCAGCGACGTCGATTCCGATGGCGGCGCACTTTGTCGACTTCCAGCGACGGGCGGACATGCTTCCGATCCGCCTCGGCGTTCAGCTTGGTCAGGAGTGCCACCGGACGGCGGGATGCGGCGCTCGGTGATGCGGACCCTTCACGGATCTGCGCGCGCCGCCTGGACGGCGATTAGGTGCTGACGGCGTTATTCACTGCGAGCGCGTGGGCGGCGGTCTGGTCCGTGCCGCCCTTCCAGTCCCTCACCTTGGGTTTCTCCAGGTATCCCATGCGGATGGCCTTGGCGGAGAGATGGATTCGTCTCACGGTGCCGTCAATGACGGCTCGCACACGCTGAATGTTGGGCTTGAACTTACGCAGGGTGGAACCCGTGGTCTTGACGCCCACGCCGCCCAGGTACTTGGCCTTCCCGCGACGCGCGATCTGCCGTCCGGAGCGAGTCCTCTTGCCTGTGAAATGACAAACTCTCGACATAACCGTCCAGCTCCCACACGTGCAGCGTCGTGACGCAGACCGACCACGCATCGGCCTGCTGAGCCCCGTAGTCTAGTGGAACCAGATGGCTTCCGCAACCTCCACCGCAGCGGGCCCGATCGCCCGACCGGACGGACACGAGTTCAGTCAGGCTTTTTTCGTTGGGCTACGGGATCCTTCATGTCGCGGTCCGCAGGGCCTTTAGAACGGGCTCCTTGTCCACAATCGTGACCGAGGCGGATTGAGCTCCGTCACCGGCGAATCGAAACCGCACGTGGTAAGCGCCGGCGGCACGGTCTGGCGCATCTAGGCCGCACGGGTCCCGGCGCTCCACGCCCTTCCGACTTCGTCGGCAAAGCGTGCCACCCGTGAACTCGTGCGTGCCGCCCGACTCGCCTTGACGGAGGTCAGCCAACCGTCGACGGCCGCAAGGGTCGCGGGCCAAGGCAAATTTTCGAGAAGTGATGCCCGAGGGCGTAGGTCGCCAGGGCCAAGAGTAGAGCCGTAGCCATGGAAAGAATGATCACGCCCGCGCCGCCGATCATGGGCATGACGCCCGTGAGTCCTGCCTCCGAGGGGTTGGTGAAGTAGGTTTCGAGCAACTTGAAGATGTCGTCGGAGCGGAGCTTCTCGTAGACCGGGGGGCCGAACTGTCCGCGAAGGAGGGTGACGAACCGGGTGACGACGATGGACCCCATTTCGAAGTAGTCGCCAGGCAGGCTGTAGAAAGGGGCGAGGCCGGTCACGATGCCTAGTCCGAAGGTGATCGGGCGGCGTTTGCGGCCGGCGATCTTGAGAAGCGGCACGCCCAGTACGACAGTAAGCACGTAGGGCATGAAGTCCGTGGCGAGGTAGCTCCAGTCGGAGCCGTGGGTGTCAAAGCCCGACAGTCGCCCGGCATATTCACCGCCGGAGACGACAAAGGGGAATACTTTGGCCAGGAGCGTCCCGCCGTAACGCGGCGAGATTTCCAGGCGGGTGACCTCTCCGCCGGTGGTCCAACACCCGAAGGCGTGCAACAGCTCATGGATCGGGACGTAGACGATCCAACAGACGACGAGGCTGACCAACAGAGGGGCAAGGGCCTTGACGGGACTGCGAACCAGGACGATGGGTTCGAGGCAGGCGATCACGTCGTCGAAGGGCTGACGGAGGAATCGCCGTGCGCGGGTCGGTTCAGGGTTCACGAGGATCGGCCCCAAAGGAACACGTCCGGTGGGCGCCGGCCTGCCGGGGTTGCCGTTGAATATCGCCCGCCTTCCGTCGAATAGGGTAGCGAAGGGAGGGTCTAATCGCCAGCGCTGCCTTTGCGTCTCGATCGCATGGGGTTTGCGGCGAGTCGAGGGCGTCGAAAAGTGTCAGGGGGGAAGTTCTCGCCGGCGGGCGATTGACGGGTATCGCGGCCCAGGCGTAGGATGCCGCCGTTTCAACAACCGTGGCGATCACGATCCGGCGCGGGATTCGTGACGCGACGGAGAGTTACGCACGAACAGGGATTTGGGTTGGCAGGGGCCGATGTCCTGCAAGCAGTGGGGCCGGCCTGGAGCCGCGTGGTATGTCGAGTGGAAATCGCATCTGCCTTGTGTTGATTCCGGCGTGCGTTGCGTTTACGGGCATGGCCGCGGGCGATCCGCCGGGCGTTGAGGCGGAAGCGTGGAAAGCCGTCGCGGTGGATGGACTTGCTCTGCTGGACTTGCCTCGGCTGGACTGGGGTCCTCCCGAGCCGTCGGGAAGCGCGGCGGGTTCCGACGACGTGGTACCGGCGGACCGCGTGCGCTGGCACATGCCTGATCCGGAGTTGGATCGGCAGTCGCTGTTGGATGTGCAGGCCAAGGCGCAGGCGGATGGGGACAAGACCACCGCCGGGCAGATCACGCGGGTGTTCGGACGCACGGACCTCATCCGGCGACCGAATCAGGTGCATCTGACACTCGAGGACGCCTTGCGACGAACACTCGAGAACAACTATGCGATCCGGATTCTCAGCTATAACCCCGCGATCGAGATGACCCGCGTGGTGGAGGCCGAAGCCGCCTTCGACGCCGCATTTTTCACCAACATCACCAAGAACAACGTCGACCGTCCCTCGGGCAACCAGCTTCAATCCACGGATCTGGACTTCTTCAGCTCCAGCTATGGGATTCGCAAGGTGCTGCCCACGGGGATGTCGGTTCGGGCCAGCTACGATTTGTCCCGCACCAAGTCGGCGATTTCGTTTCAGCAGGTCAACCCGGAATACATCAGCAACTTCATCTTCGAAATGCGGCAACCGCTGCTGCGGAGCTTCGGCATCGATCACAACCGCTCGTTCATCGTGCTGGCGCAGAATGACCGGCGTATCGGAGCCCACGCTTTTCGTCGGCAAGTCCGGGACACGTTGCGGCAGGCGGAGGAGTTTTACTGGCGGTTGGTGCAGGCCCGGCGGGACGTGGTGGTGAGCGCCCGGTTGCTCGCGGAGTACGAGACGATCTACGATTACCTGGCGGCGCGGAAGGAGTTCGACATTACGCCGGTGCAGATCGCAGCCACCAAGGCCAACCTGGAACAAGCCAAGTTTGACTTTGTGCGGCGGCGGGCGGCGGTGTTCGACGCCGAGGATCGTCTGACGGGGGCGATGAACGCGGACGACATCAACCTGGCGGACGACTCGGAGATCATCCCCGACGACTTTCCGAAGATGCACCGCATCGTGGTCGATCGTCTGGCCGAGTTGCAGTCGGCGTTGGATCACCGGCCGGAGATCAAAGAGCAGGAGTTGCGTGTGGCCAACGCCCAGATCGCCGTCGGTCGTGCGAAGAACGGAGAACTGCCGCGCTTCGATTTAACCTTCCGCCAGACGTATGACGGGCTGGCGGGCAACGCCGATCGGTCGTTTGACGAACTCACGCGCGGCAAGTTTATCGAGTATTTCATCGGGGTGGAGTTCGAGCTTCCCATCGGAAACCGCGGTCCGCGGGCGGCGCACCAGCGCTCGCGATTGCAACACGCCCAGGCCGTGGCGAGTCTGCGGAAGGTGTTCGAGGACGTGATCCTGGACGTGAACCTGGCGACGCGGGCCATGTCCACGGCGTACGATCAGATTCAGCCCAGCTACGAGGCGGCCGTGGCCCGCGAGCGAGAGGTGAGCCTTGCTGTGGCGCGGGCGGAGCGTAAGGATTACAGCACGCTGACCAGCGAACTCGGGGCCCGTCAGTCGCTGGCCAACGCCCGCCGGGCGATGCTGGCGGCCACCGTGGACTACAACGTCGCCATCATCGACCTGGAACGGGCCAAAGGTACCCTCCTCGAATACAACAACGTCGTCATCCCTGAAACCGGGGACTAGGGCGGACACCCGTTCCTTCATTCCGATTTGGCATCCGACGCACCCCAGACGGCTCGTGCATCGGCGGGTTCTTTGTGCTATCATGGACCGGTTCCATGGCGGGCCGGTATGACCCTCGACGATCTTCAAACACTCATCGACCGGATGTACAGCGACAAGGACCGCCGTCGCGGGGCGGAGGCGACGTTCTTGTGGTTTTCGGAGGAGATCGGGGAACTGGCCGCGGCGCTTCGGGAAGGTAGTCACGAGGAGAGATGTTCGGAGTTCGCGGATGTGATGGCGTGGTTGGTGACCTTGGCCAACGTCTGCGGGGTCAACCTGGACGCTGCGGTTGCAGAAAAGTACGGACGAGGGTGTCCGGGTTGTGGGGAGATGGTTTGTTCGTGCGATTCGAAGCCGTAGACATTCGCGCTCACGGTCGGTTGGGGGAGCGCCGCGCGGGCTGACCCTTTACGCTGCGCGTGAAGGGCGAGTGCCCGCGGCTCGCCGGGCGCTGGGAAAATGGCGGAACTGGTTCTTACATTGTCGGATGGGCGGACGATGCGGCACCGGCTGGGTCCGCGCGCCGCGGTCATCGGCCGCGAGGCGACCTGCGACATCCCCACCGACGACCCCAGCACCTCGCGCCGCCACGCCCGCATTGTCCCCGCCGGTTCGGGATACATGGTCGAGGACCTGGGCAGCAAGAACGGGACGCTGATCAACGACCAGCCGTCCTCCGGAGCCGTGCATCTCCACGACGGCGACAAGATTCTCATGGGGGCGACCTCGGCGGTCTTTCGGGAATCGGAAGGCCATCTGTCCACCTCGATCGTCGTCGCCGACGACCTCACGCAGAGCCACAGCACGCACTACGTCGCCAAGGATCGGCGTCTGGCGCTGTCGCAACGTCGCCTGGAAATGATCTACGAATTGAGCGAGCGGCTGACGACGCTGCAGAGCCGCGAGGCTCTCTTGGAAACGGCGATGTCCATCTGCTTCGAAACCCTGCAATTCGAGCGCGGGGCGGTGGGCATTCGTCGGCGGAACCAGCGTGCGGTGGATTGGCCGGTGGTGCGCAATCTGCGCGGGGCGGAGGGAGAGCTGACCATCAGCCGGTCGCTTCTGGTGCGGGCGTTGGAGCACGGGGAGCGGGCGATTTTTACGGATGACGGCGCCTCGCGGGCGGATCCCACGGTGAGCATGGTGCAACACGGCATTCGATCGGCCATGTGCGTGCCCCTGATCCACGCCGACCAGACGCTGGGAGTGATTTACGGCGACCGGGTGAGCACCTCCACGACCTACACCAACGAGGACATTGATTTTCTGGCGGCGATCGCCCGGCAGGTGAGCATCGGATTGATCAATTGCAACCTGATGGACGACCAGCGGCAGATGGAGCGGTTAAACCGCGACATCGACATGGCCCGCAACATCCAGGCGGGTCTGTTTCCGGCGGCGCTTCCCAACCGTGCCGATCTACGGGTCGCGGTGCTCAACGATCCGGGTCAGAAAGTCAGCGGCGATTACTACGACGTGATGGAGCGCCCGGACGGGCGGGTGTGGTGCGTGGTGGCGGACGTGACCGGCGAGGGCGTCGCGGCGGCGCTGCAAATGGCCAACTTTCAGGCATTTGCGCGGGTCACGGTGACGGAGAGCGACGATCCCGGCCAACTGCTGGCGCGGTGGAACCAGTTCATCTGCGCCAATACGACGCGCTCGCGGTTCATCACCTGCTTGTTGATGTTGGTGGACGCCAAGGCTCGGACGGTTCAGGCGGCCAGCGCCGGTCATTGCTCGCCGTTCGTGGTTCGCGCAGACGGAGGATCGGCGCTGGAATTAACGGTCGACTCAGGGTACCCGCTGGGAGTGGTCGAGAATCAAGCGTATTCGTCGGCGCTGCACGAATTGGGTTCGGGCAACGCGGCTCTGTTCTGCTACACCGACGGAATCAGCGAGGCTCTGGACGGTTCGGGGCAGGTTTTCGGTCGAGAACGGTTGCTGGAAGCCCTGTGTACGAAGGGTGAGCTGAATCCGCAGGCACTCATCAAGCACGTTCGCAAACAAGTCGCGGCGTTCGTCGGAGCGGCGGAGCAAAGCGACGACATCACCATGCTTTCGGTGTGGATTGCGTAGGGTCGCGCCGCGAGGATGCCGTGGGCATTGCATCGCATCGGCGATCAGCAGAGGGCGGGCTCGGGGGCATCGACCGTGTCCGCGGGCTTGCCCTTGACGCTTCGCGTAAAGGGGAGCCGCCCGCGGCTCTGATGCGAATATACTTTTGCCGTCTTGAGAAGTCGGCGGTAGTAGGACTCGTAGGCCTGGGCGGCGGCGAGGAAATCGAAATCGGCGGAGCGTCTTCTCACTGCGGCGCCGAGTTGACGGCGAAGGGCGGGCGTTTCGCAAAGGCGCAACACGGCGCGGGCGAGGGTGCGGACGCAGCCCGTGGGGACGACGAGCCCTTCGACTCCGTCGCGGACGATCCGGGCGTGGTCGCCGACGTTCGTGGTGACGACCGGCAATCCCGAGGCCATGGCTTCCAGCAGGGCGTTGCTCATTTCTTCGGAGTCGCTGGTGCAGGCGTAGAGGTCGAGTGCGGCGAGCACGTCCGCCACGTCCTCGCGCACTCCCGCCCAATGGACCCGCTCCTCCAGGCCGAGGGATCGGACTTTTTGGGTGAGTTCGTTTCGCAAGGGGCCGTCGCCGACGACCACGACGTGCAGGTCGGGCACTCTTGCGGCGAGCGATTGCGCCGCGGCGAACAGCAGGTCATGGCGCTTTACCGGTGTCAGAGCGCCCACGATGCCCAAGGCGATGGCGCGATCCGGAATATGGAGGGTCGACCGGGTCGAGGAGCGCTGCTCGGCATCGCGCGGCGCGAACCGCGTTCGATCGACGCCGTTGGGAAGGACCGTAATGCGCTCGCGGGGAACACCGAGTTCCCGTTCGAGTCGCATCTGCCCGGAGTGCGAAACGCTGGTGAAGGCGGCGCCGGTCCGGCGGGCGACCCACGCGATACAGCGATCTCGGGGTTGAAAGGGCCCGGCGCGGTCCAGTCCGTGGAAACCGAGAACCGTGCGAACTCGACGGTCCAGGACGGTTGCGATCTCGGTGTCGGCCCAACACCCCGCATTTCGCGCGTGGACGACGGCGGGCCGCCAATGGCGAACGACCTTCCGCAGTTGAGACGCCATCCCGCGGCAACGGCTCACCGCCCCGAGCGACCAGCAGGCGACCTCGTCGGGCAGTTCGGCGGCCAGCGGTCCGGCATCGCGTAAGGTCACGATCGCGTGTCGCAGTTCCGAGCGGTCCCAGGTCCGAAGCAGCGCCAGCAGCGTTCGTTCCGTGCCCCCGCCGGAAAGCGAGTGGACGACATGGAGGATGAGAGGGCGAGCGTCAGAGTCCATAGGCGAGCCTTGGCGTTTCCGCCGCTTCCGGGGAATCCGGTTGTTCTTCGAGACTCGCCGGTACGGTGGTGCGAGCCTCGACTTCGCGCCGCACGCCGCGGTACAGACAGAGGGGGAAAGCCAGCACCCACCAAAATGACTCGCAGTAGAAGCGCTGCGTTCCCAACGCGGTGACGCAATACGTGACCAGGGAGATGAGCAATCCATAGGAGAGCATCTTCGTCTCAAACGGTTTTTCGCAAAGCGGGGCCAGTCTCGAGGCGCGATGGAGCATGACCGCCGATCCGCCCACGATCATCAGGAACACGATGCCGCCCTGCACCCCGAGCTCTACGAAACAGACGATCAGTGAATTGTGGGTGGATCTCCGGTAATGCCGCCGGTCGTAGTCCCCGATGATTTGCGTGAAGTTGCCCACGCCGATTCCCAGAGGATGATCGGCGAGGATTCGCCAAGACGCCTCCCAGATTTCCTTTCGGCTGATGGTCGCCAGGTCGGTGTCCAGCGCCGCTTGATCGGTCATGGTGCCCATGCGCAGCCAAAAGTTATCATCGGTCAGCGCGAAGGTGAGGGCGCATCCGGATATGAGCAAGGCATGGATGCGATAGCGTTTCACTCTGGGGGCCAGCATGAACGCCGTAAGAATACCGCACACCAGACCGATGAACGCGGAGCGCGTACGGCACATGATGATGGCATTGACGGAAAATGCGCCGGACACGGCGGCCAGCAGTTTCCATTTCCATTTCCGAACGATGAGGAACATGGCTCCGATGATGGGCAACATGGCGCTCAAATGTGCCGCAGCGCCGGAGGTAGTAGAGAAATCCGGACCGCCGATTCGCTCTAGTCTTCCCAGGACGAAGGCGGACGTCGGCGCCGTGTATGCGTCGTAGCCCAGGTACAGCGATCCGACCACAAGCGTCCAGAGAATCATATGCAGGTTGCGACGCGTGCTTGCCAGACGGGCGAGCATGAGTGTGAACAGCAGGACTTTCCAGAATTTCTCAAACTCCCACCGAGCCGTGGGACCGAACCCGATACCCAACAGAGCGGTCATACATCCGATGAGAAACAGTCCCACGACGCCCCATTCCCACCAGGAAAAAACAGGACGAACCTCCGGTACCTTGCGTCGAGCTGTAATCATTCCCAGAGCCGTGAACCCGGCGGCCAGAAAGGAGAAACGGATTCCAATGTCGGTGAGCGGAGTACCCCACCACGTGGAAGTAGGATCAGTCTGATAGACGACGAGGTAGCTCAACATACCCCAGATGGGGTTGGCCAGCGCCAAAAAGCACGCCGTCCAGAAAACGCCGAAAAACAGGATGGTTCGTAGGGGCCACATCGTCAGATTCCAGCCGTGGCACCCTTTGCAAAATCATGAGCGATGTCGCCCGCATTTTGGCATTCAATTCCAAGGGGTGCCGCGCGACCGACGTGCGTGTACCGCCGGCGGCCGATGCACAGCCGCAGCATGACCATGCACACCGCCCCAGTCCCGACTGCCATACATACAAAAAGCTGTGGTTCCTCGATGAAACGCGGTCTTGGCCAGGCATACAGTGTTTCACCGAACAGACTGTAGAGCACACCCTGGGCGAACTGCGTCATCGAGTTCTTGTTCCAATTGATGGAACTCGCCAATGTATACGGACTCGCGCCCGCATTGTAGTAATGGGCGGGGTGGGAACTGGGCAAGGTCGTTCGCATGTCCTCCAGCCGGGACGTAAGGATGGAAGGATCGCGGCGCAGGTCCGACAGGCCGAAGTACCGTTGTGTGGATACATCGGGAAAAAACAACTCATAGGCAGGATCCACGACCATAGTTTTTCCGGAGGGGAGGTAGGCGCAAACGACGGTGTGTGTGGGACGTTGCGTCTTGGGGTCAAAACACATGACGGGACCGGCCTGCACTCCGGCATGAGTAAGCAAGGCGCTCAGGAGTCGTGACTTGTCCGCACAGTCGCCGCCGCCGCGAAGCACTTGCATGGGGGTGGCGCGCAGTCGGGGAATGAGAAAGGCGTCGAAGTTCTCGCGCGTCGGACGCAAAGCATGAACGAAGTGCAGCAAAGCCAGGATTCGATCGGTGGGTCGTGGATGATCGGCAACGACACGCTCACACACCTGCTGCAGTTCAAGGCCGTCCCGCTCGTAGGCAACATAGGCAAACACGGAAGAAACACCCAATACAATCGCAATGAGAGTAGTCAGGCGACACACGCATGATCGGAGCCGGGAATGGACGTGGCGTGTATGTGTGGTCACAGTTCCGCCTTTGGCCGCCCGTTGACGAATGGTCGTCGAGGAGTCGCGTAATTCAGAGGGGTTCATTGCGGTCTCGTCTGTCGATAGTGAGGCTGACGCGAATGGGACGACCGGTGCGAGGCATGGGAATGTCAATGTGATCCACCTGGCGGGTCAGAGGTTGCACCAAACGATAGACGTCCAGATGGGCCGCCAAGCGAGCCGATTTCCCCTCGCCGGTCAAATCGTGAGAGGCAATGCGTTGATAGTCTCCGCCATCGACAAGGTATTGCCGCAGCCATTCGTCCTCAACTGTGCCGACCACGTTTTCGCGCTCGATGAAAATGTACTCGATCGCCAGTCGGCGCATTAGGACGGCTACCTGCTGCTCATTGTCAACATACGATTGCAAGTCCAGAGCGGGGCCGGCGATGCAGGTGTAGAGAAGCTTGCTGCCGCGCAGAACCACGGCGCGTCGAAAGGGAACGTTCTGACGAACCGCGAATACGAAGTCGCCGTCGCGCAGACCGCTGAAGAGGACGGGGCGATCGCGAATATCCTCGCGATGGGTCGAGACGATGGAAGTGTAGTCCGGCGCGTGACGGGCGGGGCGGAGAAAGGCATGACTGCAAAGAAGACCCGTACAGACGAGCGCGGCGACAGTCCGAGCACGTGCCCATAGGGCACACTCGAGGAGTTGTTGGAGAGCGATCGCCGACCATACGGCGAGTGGGAATAAGCCGACATAGAAAAAGCGCGGGACCTTCAGGCTGGCGGTGGTGACCATGACGTAGGCGGCGAGGAACCAACTCGCAAGAAACAGGCAGAGCAACGGCTGGCGGCGGGCGGACAGAACCGCTCCTACGGCGGCGAATAGAACCACCATCCATCCCACTAGGTAGGGCAGGGCGCGGACGTAGAAGGTCAAGGCGCCGGGGCTCCAGGGATCGGGATAGGTGTGATAGCCGGATAGAGTTTTCGCGCACGCCTCGTCGAGCGAGAGCATGACCAGAGCCAGGAAACCGCCTGCACCGAGGAGCAGGGCAACGGCGTGAGTCCAGGGAACCAGGCGGCGCCAAGCCAGAACCAGTAGCGTCAGCGCCGCGGCGCAGGGCAAAAACACCGCAGTCTGCTTGAACATGACGGCGAGCAAGGCCAGGGCGATGAACGATGCCAGGCGCGATTTTTTTGGTTGAGCCACGTATCCTTGAAAGCAGACCGCGGCACAGACCAGCATGGCCACCGTAGGGATCTCGAGCATGGTCTGGCGTCCCCAAAGCGTCGTGGATGGAAGTGTCAATAACATGACACCGGCCATTGCGCCGGCGAGGCGCCCGGCGACGCAGCGCACGAACCAGAATGTCGCCAGGACGGCCACGCACCCGAAGAACATCACACAAAGACGCGCGGACACGCCGGAGATGCCGAACACGGCGAAAAAGGCGGCTTCGACCACGGCGAACCCGGGCGGGTAGTGCCGGCCGATGCCCAGCGTCGGATAGTGGCCATATTGTTGTTCGGCGAACTGCATCGGCGCGAGCCAGGCGGACGGTCCGGCCATGACCCAGTCGTGGATCAACACGCCGTCCATGAGGTGGGCCGCGGAGTCGGCGTCGGCCAAGGCTCCCAGGGTAATGTCCTTGCCGAGAACCAGTCCCGTCGCGGCGATGAGCGCGACGATCAAGGCGAGGTCGGCGAACCGAACCGTTGCCGACGGGTTTGGCGGAGGTCTGGTGTTGGTTCCCAACATAGTGCGTTGCAGCGCGCGGTCATCCCGTGGAAAGAGTCGCTCCCTTTGCCCGACTATGCTTATCGGACACGGATATGGGGTGATTGAGGTGACACGCTCGACGGCGGCTGCCTGAGTTATCTGGACGTTGGCGACCACGCGGATTACTCTGTGAGACTGCCTGCACGAGTGTGGAAACGGCTGTGCCGGCACGGGGGACGGCCGGATGGTGGATGCGAAGTGGATGGTCGCGGGGGCGCTGAACGGCCTGGTGGCGGTGGCCGCGGGGGCGTTCGGAGCGCACTATCTGAAATCCCGTTTGTCGACCGACGACCTGGGCACTTTCGAAGTCGCGGTTCGCTATCAGTTCTACCACGCCCTGGCCCTGCTGGCCGTGGCGATCCTCATGCACCTGCGACCCTCGTCTGGGTTGCAAATGGCGGGCGCCTGTTTTTTGGGCGGGATCGTCCTGTTTTCGGGGAGCCTATACGGGCTGAGTTTGTGCGTGTGGAAATGGTTGGGGCCGGTGACGCCGATCGGCGGGCTGTTGCTCATCGTCGGCTGGCTGATGACGGCCTGGAGCGCGTTGCAGAATCCGAAAGCGGTAGGTTAGCCAAGCATGGAACAGGGCGTCGAGGACAGGGCACGAGCGTTGGATGAGTCGGCGGTGCGGCACGTCGCGGGTCTGGCGCGGTTGAACATCACCGACGCCGAAGCGACCGCCTATGCAACGCAGCTTTCGAGGATTCTGGATTACGTGGCTCAACTGAACGAGCTGGATCCGAGCGACGTCCCGCCGACGGCCCATCCGCTGCCCGTGTCCAACGTGTTCCGCGAGGACGAGGTGCAGCCCTCATGGACGCCCGGCGACGCCCTGCGGAACGCTCCGGGCCACGATCGCGACTATTTTCAGGTTCCCAAAGTTCTCGATCAGGAAGGTGCCTAAGTGGCCCGCCCCGTGGAGACCGTCGCCGAAATCGCCCAGGCCGTGTGCGGTGGAGATCGATCCGCCGAGGAGGTCACGCGGGCGGCGCTCGAACGGATCGAGGCGTCGCAGCCGCGTCTGAACGCGTTTTTGCACCGCGCCGCCGAACGTGCCATAGACGTGGCACGCAACATCGACCGGCGGCGATCGACCGGTGAGAGGCTCGGGGTGCTCGCGGGCGTGCCGATCGTCGTCAAGGATAACCTCTGCACGGCCTTCGGACCGACGACCTGCGGGTCGCGGATCCTCGAAAACTTTCGCTCCCTCTACAACGCCCACGTTGTTGACCGCCTGGAATCCGCCGGGGCCGTGATCGTCGCCAAGACCAATCTCGACGAATTCGCCATGGGCAGCAGCACGGAGAACAGTGCCTTCGGCGTGACGCGAAATCCGTGGGACGCCACGCGGGTGGCGGGCGGATCGTCCGGGGGATCGTGCGCCGCGGTGGCCGCGGGAGTCGTGTCCGGGGCATTGGGAAGCGACACCGGCGGGTCCATTCGCCAGCCCGCATCGTTCTGCGGCGTGGTGGGGCTCAAACCCAGCTACGGACGAGTCTCCCGCTATGGTCTGGTGGCTTTCGGCAGCAGCCTCGACCAGATCGGACCGATCGCCGCGACCGTCGGCGACGTGGCTTTGTTGCTGAGTGTCATTGCCGGGCACGATGCGCGGGACTCGACCAGCGTGGATCGCCCCGTGCCGGACTATGGTCGCTCTCTGGATGGCGATCTGAAGGGCGTGCGCGTCGGCGTCGCTGAGGAATACTTCGGCGGTGGTCTGGACGGCGAGGTTCGATCGAGCGTGCGGGCGGCGATCGATCTGCTCGCCCGTGAAGGGGCCGAGGTCATCCCCATTCATCTGCCGCACATGAAGTATGGCATCGCGTGTTACTACCTGATTGCGACGGCGGAGGCCTCGAGCAACCTCGCCCGCTTCGACGGGGTGCGCTATGGGTATCGCGCCCAGCGGCCCGCCGATATTCACGAAATGTATTCGACCTCGCGCGGGGAGGGGTTCGGGGCGGAGGTCAAGCGTCGTCTCATGCTCGGCACATACGCTCTCTCCAGCGGTTACTACGATGCGTACTACCTCAAGGCCCTCAAGGTGCGGACGCTCATCCAGCGGGATTTCGACGCGGCCTTCGAGAAGGTGGACGTGATCGCCTCGCCCGTGACACCGACGACGGCGTTTACGGTCGGCGAGAAGTGTGACGATCCGCTGACCATGTATCTCAGCGACGTGTATACGATCGCCGCCAACCTGGCCGGCCTGTGCGCCGTCAGCGTCCCCTGCGGCTTCGACTCCCGCGGACTACCGATCGGCCTGCAACTCATGGGCCCGCCCTTTGGCGAAGAGACCCTCCTGGCCGTCGCCCATCAGCACGAAACGCGAACCGCTTGGCACTCCCGTTCGCCTACTCTTCTGTGAACCGGGGGCGGATGCGATCAGGACGAAATTCTACATCCTCGATGATGGTCCCGTATCCGGGCGGATCGTCGCTTGACTTTGCCCTGCGCGTACCCGATACTATGAGGTAATGCGGCAGTCCGCAGGTGGATGGTCCGTAAGGGCCAGCGAAAAAAGGTCCACGCGAGTGGGCCTTTTTTTCATAGGAGGAGCGTCCCAGACCCGGGGATTCCCCCCGTCTCGTCGTCGCGGCGAAGCTTGTCTGCGATCACCTCTTGAAGGCGCACAATGAAGCCTCCCCGAACAGGCTCGACGATCCCGTGCCGCACGAGCACGAGCGTCTTGGCCGGGTGGGCCAGCAAATCCGCCAGCTCAAGTCCCGGAATCTTGGCGCTCTTGGGTTTCACTTTGAGGTCTCTGGAGGTAAGCCTTTGGGCGTGAAATCCAGCTCGTAACAGCAAAGTCCCACCATCGTATACCCGGGCGTACGCTCCCTTGAGTTGCCAGTCCTCCGTCCGGCCGCGAGACTCGGCTAGCGCATCTCCGACGGCATTCTTGTAGGCGAGCCAGCCGCAGTAGCGGTCCAGCAGGGCCGCCAGACAGTGGTGATAGGGATGGATGGGGTCCAGGCCCCGCCGCTCATGCGCCGCCTTGTCGATGACGACACAAGTTGCGCGAAACGATGCGGTGCGGATCAGATCAACCAGTCCGTCGTCGAAACGGGTCCGGAGTTTCGCGTCATTCAGGACGCCGAACGGCCCTCGTCGCTGGATCACGTCTTTCCGGTGGAGGTAGACGGGATCGTCGGGACTGGCGCCGAAGATATCACGTTTGAACTTCGCGAGGGCATCCGAAAACGCAATGTATTCATCGACCTGCCGGAACCAGACACCGAGCAAGGCCAGATATTGGTTCGGAGAGCCCGCTTTCGCGAACGTGTGATCCCCCGACTCGTCGATGTAGAGCCTGTAGCGGTCCGGCAGTTTTCCGGTCTTCCCGGTCGGCATTGTCCCGCATTGTAGTTCCTGTAGCCCTGGTTACCAGGCTTTGCATTCCGGATCCTTCAGTCCCCGGTTCTGCTGGGCGAGCGCGACTGCTGGTCACTTGGCTCGTTACTCTGTCCGCCCGCCGGGTCTAGGATAGAATCGGCGTGCCCAAGGGGCGTGAGCGCCGCCCACAAGGGAACTGCTAGCGGGCGGGCCGCGCCGGAACCACAGGGACGGAAAGAGTATGGAACGAACCATCGTCGGCTCGCTTCTTCGATCAACGCAGGCGTGGTGTCTGCAAATCTGCGAGAAGGAAACCCTCGACTTCGGGATCGCATACACCAGTCGCCGGTTTTCGACTTTGGCGGAGGCCTGTCAATTCCGCGAAGTCGTCGTTCCCCCAGGCCGGGACGTGTCACGGGCCTTTGCCGAGACGGAGGCGTGGTTCGCCCAGCGCGCGTTGCGATGCCTGCGATGGGCCCCCGCAGAGGGACAGTCGGCGGACGCCCTGGCGGAGGTTCTCTGCAGGAACGGCTTTCGGAGGCGGGGTCTGAGTGTCATGTCGTTGGCATCATGGGTCGAGCTTCCGGCGGCGGAGGGAATCCGCGTGCTGCCGGCGCGGGCCATGCGGGCGGCGTTCGAGGCGAGCTTCGCGGCGGCGGGAGAGAAACAGTCGGCGGAGGCCTTTCTCGAGCGGCTGGACGATCCGCAGTTGGACATGTTCGTGGTCCTTTGCGACGGGCGGCCCGTCGGGCGAGGCGGGCTGTTTCAGGTCGGCGATCTTTGCCGGGTAGTGGAACTTACGGCTGCGGCAGGTCCGCGGCGACACGACGTCGAGACGGCGCTGCTGGGCACGGTGCTGGGGCTGGCCAAACGGCTGACCATGCGGACCGTGCTCGTGCAGGTCGATGGTGAGGATGCCGCGGCGCGATCTCGATGGGAAACGGCGGGCTTCGTCGAGGCCGGCGAAATCGTCGAGTTCGATCGCATCCCTTCGCCAAGCCACTCGGTCTCATCATGCTGCTGACCGCGCGATACGTCGTACCCGTGGACCAGCCGCCGATCGAAAACGGCGCCGTGCTGATCTGCGAGGGACGGATCGCCGCCGTCGGGCGCGCCATGGAGTTCCCATCCCAACTGCAGACCGACTACGGCGACGCCGTGATCCTTCCAGGATTCGTGAACGCGCATACGCATCTGGAACTCACCCATCTGGAAGGTCAGGTCCCGCCGTCGGAGGATTTTGTCGATTGGATCGGGCGGCTGACGCGGATGCTGGTTGCTGCCCCGCCGACCCAAGAGACGGTCGAGGCATCGGTTCGGCGGGGGATCGAACTGTCACTGGCCGCGGGTGTTACCATGGTCGGCGATATTACGCGGAGTCCGGGTTGGGTGCGCCCTGTGCTGGGCGGATCGTGGCTGCGCGGCGTCAGCTTCGGCGAGGTCGTCGCGGTCGGTCGACTTCGCCGGCGTTGCGCGGCGCGGTTGGAGGAAGCGGCGTCGGCAACGCCTGGGATGGAACGAATGGTCGCGGGGATTTCGCCCCATGCGCCCTACACCCTCGAGCCCGACGGCTTGCGTGCCTGCGCGGATCGGGCGGAAGCGATGAGGACGCCGTTGTGCATTCACGCGGCGGAAAGCCTCGAAGAGGCGATCTTCACGAAAAACCGTACGGGCCCGTTGGCCGATTTCTTGAAAGCGGTCGGCGTCTGGGACGACGCCATCCCGTGCTCGGGGGTCCCACCGATCGAATTATGTCGGATGACGGGAGTGCTCGGACCCCGGACGATCCTCGCCCACGCGAACTATGTAAGCGACGACGATATTGCCAAAATCGCGGCAAGCGGAGCGAGCGTCGCCTATTGCCCGCGCACGCACGCCGCGTTCGGACACGCGCCCCACCGCTTCCGCGACATGCTCCACGCCGGGATCAACGTCTGCATCGGCACCGACAGCCTGGCCTCGAATCCTTCCCTTTCCATTCTCGACGAGCTTCACTTCCTTCGGCGCAAGTTCTCCGACGTGGCGCCCCATGATTGGCTGACCATGAGTACGCTCCGCGGGGCGCGAGCGCTCGCTTTGGATGCCGTCGCGGGTTCCCTCACCGTTGGCAGATCCGCCGATCTGGTCGTGTTTCCTTTGGCGAGCGGACAACCTTGGGATGCGATTCTGGACGAACCCGCCGCGCCGTTGCAAGTGTCCGTCGAGGGCCGTCAGACGTCGCTTGCGGGGTAAACCCAGGTTCGATCCGCCGGGGCGTAGTCCAGAAGTTCCCCAGGTTGGAAATAGAGGGCGATCTCGGTCTTTGCAGTTTCGGGCGCATCGCTGCCGTGGACGAGGTTGAAGGAGCGGCTGGCTCCGAAGTCGCCGCGGATGGTGCCCGGAGCAGCCTCGTATCCGAACGTCTTGCCCATCATCGCGCGGGCGATTTCGATGCACCGCTCCCCCTGCAACACCATGACCACGACGGGCCCGGAGGTAATGTAGTCGATCAGCGGCGGGTAAAACGGCTTACCCTTGTGCGGGGCGTAGTGCCGCTCGGCCAGGTCGCGCGGGATGCGCATCAATTTCATCCCCGCAACGGTGAGTCCCTTGTCCTCGAAACGCTGCACGAGCCGGCCGATCAGCCGGCGTTGCACGGCGTCGGGTTTGAGGATGATTAAAGTCCTTTCCATCCACCCAGGTATATCCGAGAGGCGGCGTCGGTACAACCCTCCGCCATGGCGTTCCGACGTGGCGACGGGACCACCGCCTTTGCCGACGCAGTTGCGGTCAGAAACCGGGCCCGGTCAGGTTGGCGACGAAGAGGGCATGATCAACGAGCCCGACTTGGCCGTCACCATTCAGGTCGGGTATCGCTAAGGGGTTGCATCCAATTGCGTCGGGAGCGTGAAAACAATCCACCCACCTGGCGAAATCGTACAGGTCCACGTCACCGTCGCAGTCAAAGTCAGCCGGATTACATGGCACGGAACCAAACTCGTAAGCGCCCATATCCACGATCGGTGGCGGGCCAACGCCGGTGTCCGGCGAATCGGGGTCGTCGAAGAAGCGCCGGTTGCCACGAAGATCTCTGGTCACGTCCGCAGGAACCGCCCTGTTGTCACCCGCGTCGATGCAAGGTGAGCCGGGTCCCAGGCGCAAGTCATCGTCTTCCGTTCCCGGGGTGTTGTCAGGACCGAGGGCATCGACAAGGAGTGGGTCGGCGTCGATGTTGCCCCCGCCGTCGATTGTGCCTGCAGAAAGCCCGCCTTTCACGTCGCTGAACCCCACCGTCGGGGTGTCGACACTGGGATCGAAGTTGAAAACCTCATCCGGCCTGTTGCCCCAAAGGACCGAGTTGTTCACGGTCGGGCTACCGCCGGAAACGGTCAACATCGCGCCGCCTTGCAGGGCACTGTTCGCACTGAAGGTGCAGTTGTTCATCATGGGGTTGCTCTGAGTCCAATTGATCATCGCGCCGCCGCCGGATCTGGCCGAGTTGCCGCTGAACGCACAGTCGGTCACTGCTGGGCTGCTGTTGTTAGTGTTGTACATCCCTCCGCCGTTAAAGCCCGAGTTGCCGCTGAAAGTGCAGTTGGTTACCGCGGGGCTGCTGTTGATGTTGTAAATCCCGCCGCCGGCGTTGCCCGAATTCCCGCTGAAGGTGCAGTTGGTTATCGGGGGTCTGCTGTCGATGTTGTAAATCCCGCCGCCCACGTTAGCCGAATTCCCGCTGAACGTGCAATTCGTTATCGTCGGACTGCTCCCGTTGTTGTACAAACCTCCTCCGCCGCTGGCCGAGTTGCCGCTGAACGTGCATTCGGTCAGTACCGGATTGCTGCTGAGCCAGTTATACATGCCGCCGCCGCCACTGCCGACTGGGACCGAGTTCCCGCTGAACGTGCAGTTGGTCACCGTCGGACTGCTGGCTTGGTTGAACATCCCGCCGCCGAAATCGGCTGTATTCCCACGAAAGATGCAGTTGCTCACCGTCGGGGTGCTCTGGACGTTGTACAGCCCGGCTCCGTAACTCTTCACCGCATTGCCACTGAACGTGCAGTTGGTCACCGTCGGGCTGCTGCTAAAGTTGTACATCCCGCCGCCACCGAAGGCGGAGTTACCGCTGAAAGTGCAGTTGGTCACCGTCGGACTGCTGAACAGGTTGTCCATCCCGCCGCCGGAGTTGGAGGCGGAGTTTCCGCTGAAAGTGCAGTTGGTCACGGTCGGGCTACCAAAAAAATTTATCATTCCGCCTCCGGAACGTGCGAGACCCTCGGTCGCGTCAGCATTTCCACCGTCGATCATGAAGCCGTCGAGGATGGCCGTGGCGTCCGTGCCGCTGCCGGTGAGAACGTGAAAGCTGTTCTCGGCGTTGTTGCCAGCGATGATGCAGAAACCGTCATCCGCGCATAGTTCGCCATTGGCGTTGCATTCCGAATCCTGCGTGCAGGCTGCGAGCGTTCCATTCCCGTTGAGATCGCCGCTGAGGGTCGTCTTATTCAACACGATGTCGCGCAGATTGGGATCCGGTGCCCCGAGGCCGGCGAATCCGCCGTAGAGCGCCACGCCGTTTTTGAGCTGGAACGTCGCGGCTCGGTTGCCGAGGGATTGACCGGCCCCTCGGTCGGGCTTGTACGTTCCCCCGGCCACGCGAATCTCGTCGCGCGGCGCAGCTACCGCAAGGGCATCCTGCAGGTGCGCGAATGCCGCGGCCCAACTCGTACCGTCCCCTCCAGCGGGCGCATCGGCGTCAACGTAAATCGGACTCGGAGCGGCACTCGCCGCAGCGGACACAGACAGCGTCCATAAAGCAGCCTTCATGAAGACACGTTCGATGCGGCCACGCGGGCGTCGCAAACGCTGCGTTCCACCCGTACTGAACGCAAGCGACCACATTCGAGCGATGCATTGGGTCATCGTAGGCCCCTCCAGGAGAATCCCCAGGCGCGCTTGAATCCGACCTCCTCAGGCCCAAGTTAACCACTTCGACCGTCATTTGCAACGGTTTCCTCTCGGGGCGGGGCGCGCTCCGTGGGTCCGTCAAGTAACGCATAGCGTGCCTACCACGCCGCGGCGGAGTGAAGCGCGGATCCCGGCGCGACGGGATCCACGCGGCGGGAATCGCGTGGAGTGAATTCTGGGGCTCGGGGGTAACTTGCAGATACAACGGTGTCCCAGCGCTCGCACCCCGCTCGGATTGACCGGCCGCGAATCGGCCCTCAAACGAGTGAGCCACCCGCAAGGATTGGCGCTACATCAAGAAAAGAGCCGTCCGTGTGTTCCAACCGGTTGCTACGGTTTCCCGCTGTTCGCGGGCAGTTCCGTCTCGGCGTTGGCGAGGGTCGGATGGCGGATGCCCAGGAGCTTGACGCGCAGGTACAGCAAGGCCGTGTCCACCTGCGGGTCGTCCTTGGGTCGAACGTTCTCGTCGAGTTGTTCGAGCGGAGGAAGCTCCGGCTCCTTGGGTGCAGCGGCGTCGGCGGTTTTTTCGCCGGATTTCTCGGCGGCATCATCGCCCGCGACCTTTTCGGTTTCGATTTCTTCCCCCGTCAAGGGATCGACGGTCGGCTCTTTGGCGACGATTTCATCTTTCTTGACCGCCGGTTTGGGCGGACCGAGAAGGTCGGCGTCGCGGCGCATCTGCCAGGCGTTGATCCGCTCCCAGCGGGCCAGGCGAATCGCGATCTGCGGATCGACGCCCCAGTTTTGGGAGGTCGGCTCGCGGTGCAAGGAAACGCCGCTGGGAAGGTAATACTTGGCCGTTGTCAGTTTCAACTTGGCATTCGAGGAGCTCAGCGGGATCAGGTTCTGAACGCTGAACTTTCCGAAGGTCCGCTCGCCGATGACCGTGCCGCGATGGTTGTCGCGGATGGCCCCGGAGACGATCTCGGAGGCGCTGGCGCTGCCCTCGTCGACCAGGACGGTCAACGGGATGTCGGAATAGGGGCCGTCGCTGGTGACGGTCAGGGCCTGGTCTTCGCCCTGATTACGGCCTTTCGTGCTGACCACCTTCTCGCCGCGGTTGAGGAAGAGCGACGAAACCTGCCACGCCGAGTCGAGCAGCCCGCCGGGGTTCCAGCGAAGGTCCAGCACCAAAGCCCGAAGACCCTTGGCTTGGAGTTCACTCATGGCGTTGGCCAAGTCCTCGGCGGTGTTCTTTTGGAAATTGGTCAGGCGGATGTAGCCGATCTTGTTGTCCCGATCGATCCAGTGATCCCAGGAGCTGTCGGGTTTTCGCTGCCAACCCTTGACCGATTGAATCTTGATTTGGTCGCGGACCAAGGGGAACTCGATCTCGTCCTCGCCGCGGCGGATGGTCAACGTGACGGGCGTGCCCTTCAGTCCGGTGATGGTGCTGACCACCTTGTTGACGGAATACCCGCGCAAGGGAACGCCGTCCACCTTGGCAATGAGGTCGCCCGCCTGGATGCCGTGGCGGAAGGCGGGGGTGTCTTCGAGCGGGGTTACCACCTCAATGTCCCCGGCCTTGTTCTTGATAATGGAAATGCCCACGCCCACGAAATCGCCGCGGGTGTGCTTGTCGAACTCGTCGATGTCCTGGGGCCAGATGACGTTGGTGAAATCGTCGAGCGGTTCGAGGGCCCCGCGCATCAGCTCGCTGACCACCAGTTCCTCGGAGAGATTGATGGTTTCCTTGTTGATCTTGAGCACGGCGCGGCGGAAGCGATCGACGCAGGCGCGGCGGTCGATGGCCGGGGCGGCTCGGAGCTGGTCGAGATTCTCCTGGATACGGGTCTTGAAATCGCGGACGTTGTCCTCGTTCTGCAAACCCGGAAAGGTCTTCCGCGCCGTCTCGGAGTCGGCCAGAAGGAGAAGCTGTTCGAGTCCGCTTTCGCAAATCACCCGGAAATCGGCCACTTCGACGTAGTACAACCCGATGCATTCCAGGGCCGCTTCGGCGTCCTTCCATTCCACCTTCTCGATGCGCTCCTGCCAATTCGTCTCTTCGGTGAACATGGTGTCGAGGCGAAGGTGCGTGAGGGCCTCGCGTTCCAACTTCTGGTAGCGCGGCTCAGTTTCATACAGGATCATCAGGTCGGAGTAGATGTGCCAGGCGCCGCGCCAATCGCCCTTCTTTTTCAACTCCTCGGTGTGCAACAGGGCGTCGTTGACCAATTGCTGCAACCAGTCGCTCTTCAAGAACTCGGCGCGGTCGGCGGCGACGTCGGAGGCCAGCAGCGACTTGTCGAGGGCCAGGGCGTATTCCTTGCGTTCGATGCGGGCCTTGGCATATCCGACGTATTTCTCGAACTCCAGGCGGTCGGCGTCGCGGCGCGCGGCAAGCTTGGTTTGGTATTCGTCCAACCAGTTTCGCACGCGGTCGATGAGCTGACCGCCGCTCTGGATCTCCCGAACCGTGTCGACGGCGGATTGGAACTCGCCCTTGTCGATCTGTTGCAGGCTCTTGCGCCACAGCTCATCCGGTTGGACGGCGGCGGCGGTTTGGGAATCGCCCGCGAAGACCGGGGCGACCACGAAAAGCGAAAGCGACGCCCACCGGGTGAAACGTCGCCAGCCCTGCCAACCAAACGACTTGGGATCCATAAACACTCCTTCCAAGCCTTCCTAGTATTCCGTCATGCGTTGGTTTTCGGGTGCTAAGGCATGCTTCAACCCGCCGTGTGCAGGCGCAGGCATGTCCAGGACCACCCGACGACCTCGTCTTCCGGTCCAATCCAGTATAAGAACCAGGTTCCTATAGGTCCACCCGTACATCGTGAGGCGACGGTTTTCGACCGGCAAACCGGCCCCAAGCCCCTCCACGCCGGTTGGAAACCTACGGACTTTCGGCAGTGACGGCGGGAACGGTGAGCTGTGTCCCAGAGAGGTCCCCGATTCCGGGGTCCGGCGACATTTTCGGACAACCCGTCGATACCGCAAAACTTGTGCGGGGCCGTGTGGCATTCGGCGGTCGGTTTGAACTCCGACCCTCTCCAGCCTACCTTCACCAGTTCGGTTGCTTCGGAGGATCACGGAGATGAGCCCGTTGCGCGCCTGCTTTAACGCCGGTTCGTTACGTGGCTGCGACATTCGATGAACCCGCGTTCGAGCATTCGCGTCTTTGGCGCCCGGCAGCACAACCTCAAGAACATCAACGTCGAGATTCCTCGCGGGGTGGTGACGGTGGTCACCGGGCTTTCGGGGTCGGGAAAAAGCTCCCTGGCCTTTGACACCATTTACGCCGAGGGGCAACGGCGATACGTCGAATCGCTCTCCACCTATGCCCGTCAGTTCCTCGAACAGATGCAGAAACCGGACGTGGAGCGGATCGAGGGGTTGTCGCCCACCATCGCCATCGAGCAGCGCTGCGGGGCGGCCGGTCCGCGTTCCACGGTCTCGACCTCGACGGAGATTCACGATTTTCTGCGCGTGTTGTTTGCCCGCGCCGGACAGCCGTTCTGTTGGAAGTGCGAGAGGCCGATCGTTCGGCAATCGACGGCGCAGATGGTGGACGCGGTTCTCGCCGGACCGGCGGGTCAACGGCTGCTGGTGCTTTCGCCGCTGGTGGTCGAACAACGCGGGCAACACAAGGCCGTGCTGGAGCGGATGGTCCGCGAAGGGTTTGTCCGCGCTCGGATCGACGGTGAAGTCGTCACCATCGAAGAAGCGCCGACGCTGGCCCCCAACCGCCGGCACACCATCGAAGCGGTCGTCGATCGCCTCACCGTCAAACCGGAAATCGCACAGCGACTGGCCGACAGCATCGAGCTCGCCACCCGGCTTTCGGGGGGACGGGTCATCATCAGCGCGGAAGCGGCGTCCGATCGCTGGGTCGATCAACCCTACAGCGCCGCGTTGGCCTGTCCCGTCCATGCCGACGTGCGGCTGCACGAGCTGTCGCCGCAGCTCTTCAGCTTCAACTCGCCGCAGGGGGCGTGTGCATCGTGTCACGGTCTTGGCACATCACTGGACTTCGATCCCGAGTTGGTCGTGCCCGATCCCAATCTTTCGCTGCGCGAGGGGGCGATTGCGGCCTGGCGGCGACAGGGGCGACGACTGAACGCGGTGTATGCCAAGACGCTCCAGGAGTTCTGGGAGCGATTCGCGGTATTGCCCGACGCCCCGTTCCGAAACATTCCCGAGAGGGTATCGCACATCCTGCTCCACGGCTCGACCGAGGACGAAGCGCGGCAATATGGCGGCGCTTTCGAGGGGGTTCTGCCCGATCTGGCCCGCCGCTGGGGGACTACGGAGTCGGAGGGGGCGAAAGCGCGCCTGCACGCCTTCCTAAGCGAGGCCCCATGCGAATCGTGCCGTGGGGCGCGGCTCCATCAGGGGGCCTTGAGCGTGCGCGTCCAAAATCGAAATGTCGCGGAAATTTCCCGCATGACCATCGCCCAGGCGGCGGTGTTCTTTCGCGACCTTCGCTTCACGGGTGAGGCGGCCGTGGCGGCGGAGCCCCTGTTGCGCGAAATCCGTTCGCGGCTGACTTTCCTCTGCGAGGTCGGCGTCGATTACCTGGGACTGGACCGGGCGACGGCGAGCTTGTCCGGCGGCGAGTTCCAGCGGATTCGCCTGGCCACGCAGATCGGCAGCGCCCTCTCCGGCATCTGCTACGTGCTCGACGAGCCGACCATCGGTTTGCATCCCCGCGACACGCGCAAGTTGACCTCGATTCTGCAGCGCCTGGCCGAAATGGAGAACACGGTCATCGTCGTGGAGCATGACGAGGAAGTAATCCGCGGCGCGGCGCACATGATCGACATCGGGCCAGGCGCGGGGGCCCGCGGCGGATTCCTCGTTGCCCAAGGGTCGGTAGCGGAAGTCCTGCAATGCCCGACTTCCATGACCGCCAAGTTCCTGACCGGCGAATCGAGCGTCCAAGTGCCGGAGGAACGTCGAAAGGTTCAATGGGAGCGATGCGTGGAAGTCCGCGGCGCCTCAGCCAACAATCTCAAGAACATCAACGTGCGTTTCCCCTTGGGTTGCCTGGTGGCGGTGACGGGCGTGTCAGGGAGCGGCAAGAGCACGCTGGTGACGCACGTTTTGCTGCGCGCGCTGAGGCGCACCCTGGATCGCAGCGGGCCCAGGCCGGGAGCGTTCGAGCGGCTCGTCGGGGCGTCCCTGGTGGACAAGGTGATCGAGGTGGATCAATCGCCGATCGGGCGAACTCCACGTAGCAACCCGGCCACCTACGTGGGCGTTTTCAACCTCATTCGCGATCTCTACGCCCGAACGCGAGAGGCCAAGATCCGCGGATACGGGTCGGCGCGCTTCAGCTTCAATATCGCCGGCGGCCGCTGCGAGCTGTGCGAGGGGCAGGGCGTCAAACGCATCGTGCTGCACTTCCTGCCCGACGTGTACGTCCCCTGCGGGGAGTGCGGCGGGACGCGCTTCAACCGCGAGACGTTGGAGGTGCGCTATCGCGGCAAAAACATCGCCGACGTGCTGGCCATGCCCGTCGAGGACGCCGTGAAGTTCTTCGAAAACTTCAGCAACGTCGCCCGCCGCTTGCAGGCCCTCAACAACGTGGGGTTGGGTTACATGACGCTGGGGCAGGCCTCGAGCACGCTCTCGGGCGGAGAGGCCCAGCGGGTCAAGCTCGCCGCCGAACTGCATCGCACGCCCGACACCCACACCCTCTACATCCTCGATGAACCGACCACCGGTTTGCACTTCGCGGACGTGCGGAATCTGCTGCTCTTACTCCATCGCCTCGTGGACCGCGGCCACACCGTCGTGGTCATCGAGCACAACCTCGATGTCCTCAAGGTCGCCGACTGGGTCATCGACCTAGGCCCCGAAGGTGGCGACGCCGGCGGCTACGTCGTCGCAGAAGGCACGCCGGAAGACGTGGCTGGATCTGCCGCCAGTCATACGGGGCGATTTCTCACGAACCGGCTCGTAGGCACCGCGAGAGTTTCGGAACGCTCGACCACACCGTGAGTTTCCAACCTCGGAGTCCCACCTCGGAATCAAAACCGCGACCGTCAGGGAACCAATGTAGCGCCACTCCTTTTGGGTGGCGCACAGCCGCGAGCGCAGGTTCTCGTCTCCTTCCGAGACGAGGTGCGAAGCGGGTAGCACCGGCAATGAACGTCGACATTCAGTACACGACAGATCCGCACGCACCTGAATTCACGCCTTAAGTGCCGCCAACACCAGGTATTTGTTGCAAAACCCGTGGACCAGCGTCGTGGCGAGGCGGCGAAACAGCATCGTCGGATGCCGGGCATAGTAGGCCGGGAGTCCTTTGCGGAACGAGTAGTTCCGTTGCGACGTGCGGCGGACTCGCAACAGTCCCCAAGGAGAAAAAGGCTGAATCTGCGGCAACTCGTCCACGATGGTGAGACCACTCGTTTGGAACAATTCGCGGAATCCGGCGGCGGAGAAGTCGTGCAAGTGGTAGGGATTCACGTCGCTGGAAAGCGTGATCGGCGCCGAAGCGATCACCATGCCGCATGCACCGACGAAACCGCAAAGGCGCCTCACGAATCCCACGGCGTCGGGCAGGTGCTCGATCGTTTCCAAGCTCACCGCGGTGTCAAAGGGTTGTCCCGGTAGGTAGGTGACCGCGTCTGCCTGAACGAACTCGATCCCGGGTCTGCGGTAGTGGTCGATCGCATAGGCGATCGCCTCCGGAGAGAGGTCCACGCCGAGCACCGAGGCAGCGCCCGCGACGTGCAGCAGGGCGCTTCCGTATCCGACCCCGCACGCAATATCCAACACCCGCCGACCGGCCACGAACTTGGCCGCGAAGCGGTATCGCGCAAGGTGCAGTTCCAACATCTCCCGCTCCAGGGGCACATCCGCGGAGAGCAGATCGGGGATGATCCTCTCCATGTCGAAGGATGAGGACGAGTGCGGGGTCATCCCGTCGGGCCCGACGAACGGGTCACGTCGTGCGCCTGTTGCAAAAAGGCGATGAACATCTCTTCCGTGTGATAGCCGTCGGTGCGGGCCAAGAGCTTGCCGGACGGACTGAGCACGGCGTACGTCGGGGTCACCTGCACGAAGTATCGGCGGGCGAGTTCCAGGTTGTACGCGACGTTGACGCGGACGGGAATGAAGTCGCCGAGCGATCGTTGGACCGCTTCCGATGGCAACACGGTTCGGTCCATGGCCGCACAGGGCGGGCAACCGTCGGAATGAAAGGCGACCACGATGTTCTTGTCCGCCGCCGCCGCTTGCTGCAAGGCAGCGTCGAAGTCCTCGCCCCACCCCGCAGGATGGCCGACCGGGCGGCTGACGAAGAAATAGAGAGTGAACGCCGCCGCCAACGCGAGGGGCATGCCCCACTTGCTGCGCCGGGCTTGCAAGCCTGTTGGACTGTGAACCTGTTCAACGTGAACGCTCATCGCACTGCGCTTATCGGGACTGCGAAACCCCCCGCTTGAAAGCCGAGGCTCGGGGGTCATTCGTCGTCGTCTTTCGCCACCGCTGACTTGTCGCTGCCGTTGACGACGTTGGATTTCACATCGCCGCCCTTGGTGACACGGACCTGAATGACTTTGTGCGTGCGCGAGCAGGTCATATGGATGGTCGTCTCGGGCATGTCGAAGGAGTGCGACTGCTTACAGGCCGGACAATCAAAACGAATCAGCATCCCGTCCCTTTCCTCCCGCCCCACGCGGGCATCCGCGTGATCCTACACTCGATCGGGCTTTCGTCCAGCCCGTTACAAGTCTGAAAGAAACCGGCGAACCGACGATGGACCCCCAACCACGGCCAGGGCGCGGTCCACCGGCTGACCCTCCCGCGCTCCCATCGCCCCGCGGCGACCGGGCGCACCCATGCGGGCTCGGCCACGCCTGTGTAGTGCTCGCCGATGCCACGCGCCTACAGGATTATCGTCGGAGCTTCACTTGCGTCTGAATACGCGCCAGCAACGGAGTGATGAACCGAGTGAAGCTCAATTCGGGGTTCGGCTGTTTGAAGTCGCCCGTCGTCGCGCTGGATTCCTGGGAGAGCAAGAAACATCCCCCGTCGTACACCCGGTCACGGAGAAGTTTTTCGATGAGCAAAGAGTAACGCCGCTCGTACGAAGCGTCTTTGAACTCAGGAAACACCGCGAAATGCGGCTCCCGAACGGCGACAGGCGAAGTCGATCGGGGGCATTCCTCGAGCATCATGAGGTATCCGAGCCAAGGTCGTGACGACGGCCGGAACGCGCCTTCGCGAAAGGCCGCCCAAATATCGGTGGCACTTCCCAAGGCCTCCTCGGTGCGATTGTTGAAGTTGTCCCCGAACGACGGCCCGACCTGTGACTTGAATTCAATGGCCGCGATCAACTCGCCATTGACCAGGAGAACCAAGTCCCAGGATTTCTCGGCGCGGTACCAGCCTGGTAGCTCGAGCTCCCGGTTGTGATGGATTCCGTCGGACGGCGCTCCGCTCTCGAGTACGAGGGCGCGGACGAGTTCGACAAACCCATCCATTTGCGCGCCGCCCGTAAGCGCCGCACGAGCGCCCGTGTCTCTCGCCCCGGAAGTTCGACCTTGCGTAGACGCTTGTTGACGTCGTGTCCGCCAGAAGTGCTTGACTGCCCCGCGGATTCGCCCATCGAAGTCAAACATCCGCCTGCTCTCGGATCAGAATGTCCGCTCGGAAAAACAGATCGCTCCCGTGGGTCATCATCCTCCGTCGGGCCATCTCGAAATACTTCGGATCGACTTCCACCCCGACGCTGTTTCGCCCCCAGCGAGCCGCGGCAAAATTCGTCGTGGCCGTCCCCATGAAGGGATCCAGCACCGTGTCCCCGACGAAGCTGAACATGCGGATGAGTCTTTCCGCAAGGGTGACGGAGAACGGGGCGGGGTGTTTGTGCGTCGACGCACCTCCCACGTCATTCCAAATCTGCCGAAACCAAACCGCGTGCAGCCGGGCGGGTACGACGCTCAATAATCGGTCCCGGAGGGAGGGACGGCGATACCCGCCGGGCTTGCGTTGCATGAGGATAAACTCGATGTCGTTCTTGATCACCGCGTTGGGCTCGTAGGGCTTGCCCAGGAATCCACCGCTTCCCTCGACCTCGTACTTGGCATTGGCGATCTTATGCCAAATGATCGGTGACAAGTTGTCAAACCCGATGCTCTTGCATCGCTCCTGGATCGTCGCGTGAAGCGGCACGACCGTGTGGCGTCCATGGTTCTGTCGGCGGGACAAACAAACGTCCCCCACGACACATACCAACCGACCACCAGGGACGAGAGCACGCCAACAATGTCGCCAGACGTGATCGAGGGCTTCGATGAACTCGGAATACTCGCCGACGTGACCA
>CAZYEX010000097.1:0-20806 GCA_964646605.1 uncultured Phycisphaera sp.
CGCTGCCAGAAGCAGGTCCATCGAATCGGCCAGCGAACTCCGTGTCACGCCGCTGACATACCGCGCTTCGAACGATGGCGCAAATCCCCTATTTTAACATTCTCGATGGCCGAGAATTGCAGACGGCTGAAGAGTTACGAATGAGGATGACCTTCACCAGCGCCTTCGCTCGGACAACGACGGCGACGCATACTCCGAAAGAATCGCACACGACGTACAATGCGTAGCGGCGATCCTCACGTTGCGAAAGGGCGAGCAGTTTGACTCCTGGGATGACGCTCGCGCCGTGTTCGCAACTCCGACCGGACTCGTCGTCCGGAACGTGCTCCGCTGGTTCGAGGATTGCGAGAGGGAAAAGGGGTTGCCGCCCATCGTTCATACGATCGCTCTGTCAAGTATCGCTTGGCTTAAGAATCCAAGCGCTGCAACGGCGCTCAAACTACATGAACTTGTCGCCCTCTGCGCGGTCGCCCTCAAACCGCCGCCTGCGATTTGGCGCGCTTTCCTTCGGCACTTGGACGACATGGAGCGAACGGGACGTGTAGCCAGCGACGAGGTCATCGCCATCCTCGCGGCTCCGATGACGGAACGGCTGCTCTCGGACATTCCTGCGGAGGAAATTGACTCGGAGAGCGTCACGGAGATCGTCGAGCGCGTGAAGGCGACATATCGTACGAAGGCGGAAGAGATGGTTCGGGAGGCCGATAGTCGTGCCATTAGCGAGGTAGAACAGAGGCGATCGCTTGAGCTTCGCATAGGTGGCAGGGTTCGTGCAATTGCGAACGTCGCAGCGTGGGTCATCTTCGTCGCGGCGATTCTTGTTACAACCTACGTATTCGTATTTGGATTGCCGCGCGTTTTTGGAGGTGGTGGTCTCACGTCCGTCGTAATGGGCAGTGTATGGGTGGGCGGACTCATACTATTTCAGTTGAGCACGATACGTGGGCTCACGCTACTCGACTTGCGAAGCCTTACAAAAAGAGTGATTGCGAAAGGACTCGATGATTGGCTTCTTGCCGATCACAACGCCGCGAACGATGGAGCGACCGGCGCGCATGACCAAAAATCGGCACCGGTCTCGGAATGAAGTTCGGCCATCGCCCTTCGTGGCTCGTCCCATCCAGTGTCCAGTCCCTCGTTTCCAGTCTCCAGAACGTCGCCCGCGACCTCTACGCGAAAATCGGCATCCCCCACATGGTCAAGGAGTTGCAGGAACAGCTCGATTCCCTCCCGCCCCCGCCCGAAATGCCATAATGCCTCAATGCCTACCCCCCATCGTCCCCCCGCTTTCAGTCTTCAGTCTTCAGTCTTCGGCCCTCGGTTTCCCCGTGATCGCCCGATCACGCGCCCACCGCCGATCACCCCCCAAGTTATCTGGGTAGATGAACGGATGCCGCCATCCTGGCTCAGATAGCCGTGCCGCTGCCGCTTTGCCGTCTTCCCGTTTCAGTCTTCACTGTTCCGTCTTCAGTCTTCATCACCATTCGACAATCGACAATCGACAATCGACAATGCAAGACGTGGGAGTTGCGAAATGATCTACGACATCACACCCGCCATCGACGAGTCGCTCAAGGTCTGGCCGGGTGATACGCCGCCTTCACGCGAGGTGCTCCTCGACATGCACCGCGGGGACAACATCACCTTGTCCACGCTTCGCGGCACCGTACACCTCGGGGCCCACGCCGATGCCCCGAGCCATTACAGCGCCGATGGGGAAACCATCGAGCGGCGCAGTCTGGACCTTTATCTCGGGCCCTGCCAGGTGGTGCGTGTGAATGTGGCACACGGGCAGCGCATCATGCCCGGCGATGTACACGCCGACCTTCGAGGGCCGCGGGTTCTGCTGGCGACCGGCACCTTCCCGAATCCACGAGACTTCAACGAGGATTTCGCCGCACTGTCCGTGGAGTTGATCGACCTGTTGCATTCCCGCGGCGTTCGCCTGGTCGGTCTGGACACGCCGAGCGTGGACCTCTTCTCGTCCAAGGACCTTCCGGCGCACAAACGAATCCTGGCCTATGACATGGCCATCCTGGAAGGATTGGTTTTGTCGGACGTGCCCGAGGGTCTGTACGAATTGATCGCTCTGCCTCTGAAGCTCGCCGGGTTCGACGCCAGCCCGGTTCGGGCGATCCTGCGGACCACGGCGCCATGAGCGCCCTGGGTTACCTCAGCGCGAACCAGCCCTTCTTCTGGGCGACCTTGCCGTTCTTTCCCTTCTCGGCGTGGATTTTCTCGAGAAGCTCCTGGTCGCTCCGTTGGGGGTTCAGTCGTCGCAACATGCGTAGGCGATTGGCCGTGTCCGGATCCAGGTCGATCGAGGCCGAGGTCGCCGCTGGTGTAGGCGCGTCGCCGAGCTTGGCGCTTTTCGGAGCGCCGAGTCCTTCGCGAGTGACTTTGGGCGGCGCGGGGGCGGCCTTTCGTTTCTTTCCGGATGCGGACTTCTCTTTCGCGGGATGCGCAGCTGCGGTCGCGTCCTCGCGCTTGGCCTCCGCCAGTTCCGCTTTCGCCGCCGCCAGAGCCTCACGCATGGCCCCCGCGTGGGTGTCCGCCGCGTCCCCCGCGTGGTTCGGTTCGGCGTCCGATTTGTACGGAGTTTCCGCGCCCCCCAAATGGATGGGATGCGGGTCCGCGCCAGCCACCGTTGCGGTCGAAGGATCGAACGACGACCAGAACGCCGCCACCGCAACGTGACTTGCCTGGCGTTGGGCGAACAAAGAAGGCGCCCCGGTCTCTCCCCCCGGCACCGCGGACCGTCCTTCCATTTCCTCCATGAGGGCCAACACTTCATGCTCGCGGCGTTCGACCTCGGCCATTCGCTGGGTGCCCGCGGCCCGCTCGGCTTCGAGCTGCTTTTCCAGCTCCACGGTCTGTCGCCGGGCCTTCTCGGCTAAGAGCGTCTGCTCCTCGCTGGCCGACTGGATTTCCTTGAGCATCCGCTCCATCCGTGATTCCTGCTCCTTGGCGGCGCTCTCGTGCATGCGGAGTGCCTGGACCTCGGCGCGCATTTGCACGAGTTCCTGCTGCCGCGAGGCTTCGACCTCTCGCACCGTTCCTTGCGCCTGCTCGACCGCGGCCTTATCGTTCTGCAGGCCGCGCAGGGCCTCCTCCAGCTTGGAACGCTGGGCGCCAAGTTCCGCCTCACGATCCGCGAGTCCCTTCGCTCGACGCTCGACCTCTTCGCCGCGGCGATGGAGGTTCGCAGCAAGGTCCTCGATCGCGGCCCGATCGCGCTGCACGCTTTTCTGTACGGTTCCGAACTCGGCGTCCAGGCGGGCGTGCTCCTCGCGTTGTCGACGGCACTCCTGTTCGAATTCCGCCCGCTCCGCGGCCAGTCGATGGCGCTGCTCTTGGTATTCACGCTCCGACACGGTTAGACGGTTCTGCGTTTCGGTCAACGCCCCGCGGCGGCTTTCGAGCTGCCGCAGACTTTCCGCGATTTCCTGTTCGTGCCGGGAATGTTCGTGCGCCGCGGCTTCGTGGCTCTGCTCCTGCCCCGCAAGCTGATGGACGTGTTTTTCAAAGGCCTTGCGCTGCGCCTCCAGATCCGCCTGGGCATCGCTCAGCTCTCGCTCGCGTTGGAGCACGGTTTGAAGATCCGCCTGGTAACGGCGTTCGCGCTGGGCGAACTCGGCCTGCCCAGCCGCGAGCTCCGCACGTCGGGCGTCGGCCTCGGCGCGGTGCGTCTGGGCGTCGGCTTTCCCGGTGCCCAGCTCCGCGAACCGCCGCTGAAGTTCCGCATCCTTGGAGGAGAGCTTCTCGCGTTCCTTGGCCAGCTCCTTCTCTCGATGCTCCAACTCGTGACCCAGCTTGCTCAAACGTTCCTGCGTCTCTTGTTGCGAACCGGAGGCGGCGGCAAGCATCGTTTCTCGTTGGGCCAGTTCTTCGCGGGCGCGTTGCAGATCGTGCTCCGCTTGTTTCAACCGTTCGGTTTGCTTCGCGGCGGTTTGCTCGGCGGCGTGGAGTCCCATTTGCCGCGCAGTTAGTTCCTGGCGTTCGTTCTGGATGGCAGATTCGAGCTCCGCATGCTGCGACTCGAGCGCTTTCGTTCGACGGTCCATCTCCGTGGAAGTCTGCTCGGATTCCGCCAGACGCTCTTTCTGAACCTCGTCGCGTTCCTGGATTTCCCGCTCGCGCTCCTTGCAATCGGCGGCCAGGGCCTCCACCTCGGCGCGGAACTTCTCCAGGTCGCACCGCGCACGCTCCACGGCGTCCCGCTCGCGCGAGAGGGCCGCCGAGGATTCCTCCAGTTCGCGCTGCCGCTCGGAGCTACGCTCGTCGATGAAGTTGGCTTGCCGTTGAACCTTGCCGCGGGCGTCGTGGAGCCACGTGGTGACATCGGCGTCGTAATCCGCCAGGCCGTTGTCGAAGGCATGGATGGCGGCGTCGGCCGCGGCGAGCAACTCGCACCGCGCTTGGGAATCGGGCATCTTCTCGCTCCTTGCTTGGTTCCCGGCCCGTCGGCGATGGGCGATCTCGAACCGGAGGGCGGCCACAGGACCACGGCGCAAACCGACCCCGCCGGTCCGCGCGTCGAACCCTTCAGGTCCCGCGTACGACCTACCAAGTCTACATTGTTGCACGGGCCTGCCCGCCCAGGTCCCCATACGGTGTACACCCCGTTCCACGTCCGAGAACGCCCTCGACAACGTGCGTCATCCTCATCATCGCGTTGGACCGCCTCTTGGACACCGCTCTGCGTCCGTATCGTAGGCTTCACCCGTCGCCGTAAGGCCCGCGATGGCTTCCACCGTGGGGGCCTGGGGCTTTAGGGTGGAAACATGCGCCGTCCCGCTTCCGGACGACCGCGTGGGGAACGATTCGGTGAGCCAAATGCAAGGGTCGGCCATCCCGCAAGTGCCGGACTCGGGACGGGTTCGAGAACTCGCCCATGAGGCCGTCCGTACCCTGCGCTCCACACATGAGCACCTGCAAGGGCAGGCCCAGGAACTCGACGCCCAGCGCCAACGCCTCAGCGAGGAGCGCGAGGAGATCACCCAGCAAGAATTGGATCTCGATCGCCGCCGAAAAGAGTTCGAAAATGAGCTGGCCGAAGTCGTCAAGATGAGCGCCGACCTCGAACGACGAACCACGGACATGGAAGCCTCCAAGAAACAACTCCAGGACGATCACCGCCTCCTCGCCCAGCGGCAGGAAGAGTGTCAGTCCTTGGGACTCAAGCTGAAGGACCAGGAACACAAGCAGAAGGCGCTCACTCATTCATTTGCGGAGCGCGAGGAGGCCCTGGTCCAGGCGCGACGGGAACTGGAGTCCAAGACTCGTGAACTCGAGCCCCAGCGACAGGCCCTCGAACGTCGAGAACAGGAACTCGCCGCCCGTTGCCAGGCCGTCAACGCCCAGACGCTGGAGCTCGACCAAACTCGCGAAATGCTCGCCGTCATGCAGGCGCAGCTCGAACAGGACAACCACGCGCTCTCCGCGCAGCGCGATGAGCTGCTGCACAAACTTTCCACCGTGGCCCGACCCACGCCGCCTTCCGAGGCCTTCATGGTCCAGGCCGAAAAATCCGTCGCCGCCCATCCGCCGCGGGGACCCAAACCGGCCGTCGCCGACGCGATCGACCAGTTCCGCAAGTTGCGGCGCGATGCGAAACGCAAAGCCATCGGAGTGTGATACGGCCCCCGCCGGGGTCATGGCCTAAGTCAACGGAGCTGAACAATGGCCCTACGTTTGTTTTCCAGAAAAAGCGCCGCCTCGGATTCCGCCCGCGGAAACGGCAGCTTGGCCGTCGCCCCCGCCTCGGGCGCCTCGACCAAATACCAGCCCGCGCCCTACGAGAACCTCGACGGTGATCCTCTCAAGCGCTTGCTCCAGCACGGACGGTTCAGCACCATCCTCCGAGAAGAGGAGAAATGGCGTTCCCAGCCCGGAGCGCGAGACGTGATTCTCCAGGCCAAGGCCTCCCTCGAACAAAGAATGGCGCTCGTGCCCGCCGGGTCCGTCGGAGTCTCCCAGACCCTTTCCGCCGCCCTGGGCGGAGCGGAAGAGGAATTTGCCGTCGAACCTTTCCTTCTCGACGTCCACACCGTCACCAACGCCCGCTTCCAGAAGTTCGTCGACGCCGGCGGATATGACGCCCTGGAGTTCTGGCCGGAGGAAATTTGGCCCCATCTGATCGAGTTGAAAGACCTCACCGCCCAGCCCGGGCCGCGATATTGGCGAAACGGACGACACGACAGCCAGGTCAGCGATCACCCCATCGTGGGCATCAGTTGGTACGAAGCTCAAGCCTATGCCTTGTGGATCGGTCAGCGACTGCCCACCGAAGCCGAGTGGCAAATGGCCGCGTCCTGGCACCTCAATAGCTCCACCGACATGATGCGCCGCTTCCCCTGGGGCGACGCCATGGACTGCAAGAAGTGCAACATCTGGGGTTCGCGCCGCGCCGGGACGGCCCCAGTGACGGAATATCCCAACGGGGCCGCACCCAATCACGTATTGCAACTGGTCGGGAACGTCTGGGAGTGGACCGACTCGGAGTACGCCATCGTCGATGATCACGGGACGCCCGTCGTCGGAGAAATGCCCATGCATGTCATTCGCGGAGGCGCCTTCGACACCTACTTCGAAGCCCAAGCCACCGCCTACTTCCGCACCGGGCAGATCGCGCTCGCCCGCACCCATAACACCGGTTTCCGATGCGCGTTGGACCTCAACGACGCCAAATGGATCACAGGATCGTCTGCCGGAGACGCCGCCGAGTAAATCTCGCAAGGGAGAAATCGCTATGAGCACCGCCGTCGCCACAAGAAAAACCACGCTGCCTTGCCTGATCTGCGAGAAGCAGAACGCCAACGAGGCCTTGGTCTGCGCCTCCTGCGGCGCGCCCATGGCCCTCATTCAGGAGGCCCTCACTCAGGACCGCGACCCCTGTATCGTCACCGTGGTCGGCGATTCCAACGTCGGAAAGACGGTCTATCTCGGAATGCTCCTCGACATGCTCTCCAAACGGGCCGAGGACTTCGAGGCCATCCCCAAAGGGGCTTATTCCGTCAACTTGCAACACACCGTCATCACCTACCTCTCCACACGGCAGTTCCCGCCCAAGACCGCGGTCGAGGTCGATGACTGGCACTGGGCCTATTACCAGGTTTCCAAACGCAAACGCGGGTCCAAGATTTCCGATCTGGTGATGCCCGACATGGCCGGCGAAGCCATCGCCGCCGAGGTCGCCAATCCCAAGACCTTCACCGTCATCCGCTCGCTGCTCGAAAAAAGCGCCGGCGCCATTCTGCTCGTCGACGGGGCCCTCGCCGCCGCGGGGTCGCCGCAACCCGACTTCTTCGCCTTGAAACTGATGACCTATCTGGACGGCGTCCTGGCCTCCAAGCACCAGCAGCGACTCGATACGCCCGTCGCCGTCGTGCTTTCCAAGGGCGACTATTGCCCCGAGTGCTTCGACAATCCGCGGGCCTTCGCCCAGACCAACCTCAACCGCCTGTGGAACATCTGTGAAAGCCGCTTCAACCACTTCGAGTTCTTCGCCACCAGCGTGGTCGGGGCCCTGGCCTACGGCAATGATGAAGGGGGAAACGTCGTACCCTACCCGTTGCACGTCGCCCCGCGCGGGGTGCTGGAACCGTTCGAGTGGGTGCTTTCCAAACTGTAGTCGCCAGGCGGAGTTCCGACCCCATGACCGTCACACTATCATGTGATCAGGCCATCTTCACCTCCATCCGCGGACCGATGGGGGAGGGCTACCGGATCGTCGCCGCCAGCAAGGGCCTGCGCGTCGAGGAAAAGCAGGCCATCACCCGTTACTCGCCGTCTCACGATGCGCTGTGCTGGACGCCCACGGTTTGGAACGAGGACTCGATTTTTGCCGCCGCATTCTATCGCGTGTCCACCGGACGCCTGGTGGTCGCCTATTCTTGCTACGCGGGCGCCGAGCACACCGGACGCGGCGGGCACCGAGTCTACACCCACAACGTCGTTTTCGACGAATCCGAGTTCCCCGCCTGCGGCTACAATCCCTTTAACGTCCTGCGTGCCATGATCGTCGCCGAGTTGAATCACCCGGAACTGAAACCCTCTCCGCTCCTGCCGGATCTAACCTTGAAGGTCGAGTCCGATCCCGCCGCCACCCCCGCCGCTTCGGCGTGGACCTCGCTCGATGCTCGCGTCCGCGGAATCGCCCTCACCCACTTGCTCGATCAACGCAACATGGTCCTTCCGCTGGCTACGGACTGGGCCGCCGCGGCGGAAACGCTCTATCTGGGCGTACCCGGTCCTTTGCGAAACAAGGTCTCGCTCGGCGCAGGACTGAGGTTCTCCGTGGGGCGCTGTCACCGACTTCATGTCTTCCATGACGAAAAGGGCGCCGCCCGCGTGCGCCTCGTCGGCCAACCCGTCGAATACGTCACCGCCGATCCGCCGCCGCCCGGCAAGACGGTCAAGAAATCGGCCTGGCTCACCTTCGTCGATCGGCACTGGGCTGCCGGCGATGCCCCGGCGCTATCGCGGAGAACCTCGCAGGCCTTCGGCGATCCCAGTCCCTTGGGACGCGAGCGAATCGGACTCCTCTACAACACCCTCGACGCCGTCACCCAAACGCCCACCGCGGAACTGCTGGAACTCGGACTGCGCCATCTGCGTGAGCGCGCCGACGGTGCCGAGAATGCGATCCTGCGCCAACTTGTGACCACCGCCCGCGGCGAGCTGTGCCAGCGCTTTGTCCGCACCCCCTGGCGCGAGCTTCGACCGCTCTGGTCCAACGTCGCGTCCGCATGGCGGCGAGGCGGGGATGACGCCGCCTTCGTCTGGCCCTTCGCCGAAAAGATGCTTCGCGCTCTCGCCGTCCAGGATCCGCTCGCCGCCGGTGAGGCCGCCTTGGAGTTTGCCGCGGAAACGCCCGCTGGAATCGCCGCCGCCGCCCACGATGCCCTCATGGACGAAGTCCTTACCCGGCTCTGTGACCAGGCCGCTTCCGTCCAGCCCCAACTTGCCGATCGCCTGATCGCCCTCGGTTTGCGCTGGCAACCCCACCGTGCTCGCCGCCCCAAGGTTCTCCATCTCGCCGCCCTCTGCGAAAGCCTCCGCGCCGCCCAAGTCGCAACCTGAGCCCTACGCCGACCACGGTTCGCCCGATGCGATCCACATGCTAGACTCCCCCTACGATGTGGGACCGGTTTTCAACCGGTCAATCGACGATACGTGCAACGAGGACGTCCATGACCGAACCTCTGATCGAATGCGTTCCCAATTTCAGCGAAGGCCGCGATCCCGGCCTGATCCGCCAAATCACCGACGCCATCCAGTCGGTCACCGGCGTGACGCTCCTCGACGTCGATCCCGGCGCCGGCACCAACCGCACCGTGGTCACCTTCGTCGGTCCTCCGGAACCCGTTCTCGAAGCCGCCTTCCGCGGCGCTCAAACCGCCGCGCGGCTGATCGACATGACCCGGCACAAGGGCGAACATCCCCGTTTCGGCGCGACAGATGTCTCCCCCCTCGTCCCCGTCTCGGGAATCACTATGGACGAAGTCGTTCCCCTGGCACGCCGTTTGGCAAAACGCATCGGCGAAGAGCTCGCCGTCCCCGTGTATTGCTACGAATACGCCGCGTTCCAGGAGGGTCGCCGCAACCTAGCCCACTGCCGCTCCGGTGAATATGAAGGTCTGAAAGAAAAACTCGCCCGCCCCGAATGGAAGCCCGACTTCGGTCCCGCGGTCTTCAACGCCAAGTCCGGTGCGACGGCCGTCGGTGCCCGCGACTTCCTCGTCGCCTACAACGTCAACCTCAACACCACCTCGACCCGCCGGGCAAACGCCGTGGCCTTCGACATCCGCGAGAAAGGCCGACCCCAGCGTGAAGGCAACCCCATCACCGGGAAAATTGTCCGTGACGCCCAGGGAAACCCGGTCACCATTCCCGGCACGCTCAAGGCCGTCAAAGCCATCGGCTGGTACATCGACGAATACGGCATCGCCCAGATTTCCATCAACCTCACCAACCTGAGTGTCACCCCGTTGCACGTCGTCTTCGAGGAATGCTGCAAGAAGGCCGATGCCCGCGGCCTGCGCGTCACCGGATCGGAACTCGTCGGCTTGGTCCCGCTCCAGTCCATGCTCGACGCGGGCCGTTACTTCCTCAAGAAACAGCAACGCTCCGTCGGCGTCTCCGATAAGGAATTATTGAAGATCGCCGTCAAGTCCCTGGGATTGAATGACCTGGTTCCCTTCAACCCCCAGGAGAAAATCATCGAATACGCCATCGCCTCCCGCTCCCGCGAGCCGCGGACTTTACCCCGCGCGGACGCTCGTGCCCCCTCGCGCCTCATCGACCGAACCCTCCAGGATTTCATCGAAGAAACCGCCTCCGAATCCCCCGCCCCCGGAGGAGGGTCGGTCTCGGCGGCGGTGGGGGCCCTCGGCGCCGCATTGGCCACGATGGTCGCCAATCTTTCCGCCCACAAACGCGGCTGGGAAGAACGCTGGGGGGAATTCTCCGACTGGGCCGAAAAGGGAAAAGCCTTCTACGTCGAGCTTCTCCGTCTCATCGACGAAGACACCGCCGCCTTCAACGCCGTCATCGCCGCCTACGGACTGCCCCAGAGCAGCGACGCCGACAAATCCGCCCGCCGCGCGGCCGTTCAATCGGCCACCAAGCGGGCCATCGAAATTCCGTTGAAAGTCATGGAAACGGCCCTCGCCTCGATGGAAGTGATCCGCGCCATGGCTGACATCGGGAACCCCAACTCCCTCTCCGACGCCGCCGTCGCCGCCCTCTGCGCCCGCACCGCCGTCCTCGGCGCCTTCCTCAACGTCAAGATTAACTGCCCCAACATGGACGACAAGAAGTACGTGACCGACGTCCTCGCCCGCGCCGAGGAATGGCGACTCGCCGCCACGAACCAAGAACGCGACATCCTCCGGCTCGTCGAGGGCAAATATTGATCGTCCGGCCTGGGGCATGGCGGGCAACCCCAGCCCCGTTCACGGGGCTTCCCCGCCGGGCGGAAACGCCGCTGAAGCGGCGTCACGCACGGGCCCTTCCACGCTGTTTCCAAACCCTGCACGCGACACGCAACTCGCGGCGGGCTTGATCGCGCCGTTGTCAGGAAAACCCCGGCCTCCGTGATCCAGTGCAGTTGAGTACATGCAATCATGGGTTCGATCGTGCGTCGCTCACGCGAGGCCGCGCTACATCCTGGGATCTACTTCTGCTTTTCGCCCTGGCCCTTGAGCGAACTCAGTTCCGCGCGAAGGGCGGCGAGTTTACCAAGTTCCTGTTGATGTTCGGCCTCCGCCTCGGCTTCGATGAGGCGGTCGATCTCCGTGTCGGAGACGACTTCGCCCGCGGCGCTCGTTTCCATGTCCTGCACCGCCACGTCCTCGATGGTGTCGAGGAACATGTTCATGCGCTCTTCCATGCTCTGCGACTGGACCATGGCCTTCTCCCAGTCCGCCTGGGTCTTCATGAGATCCGTTTCGCCGAAGAGCCGCCCGATTTCGCCGGCCATCAGCGACATGCTCTTGGCAAAGTCCGCCGACGCCTCCGCCTGACGCTTGATGAGCAAGGCGTTCTTCACCGAGAGAAGCTGCCGCTCGAGCATCTTGCGGATCGTCGCCGTTTTCTTGAGCGAACTCTTGATGAACGCCAATTGGGCGTTGTCGCCGATTTTCTTGGCGTGCTGGGCGTTGCCGATGAACTCGTCCTGAAACTTGCCCTGCTCGCGGATCGCCTTTTCAATGCGGCGGACCCCTTGGCGAATACGGATGTCCCGCTCGATGCGACGCTCTTCCGCGGATTTGAATAGGCCCATGGTTTCTCTCGTGGTCCAAACAGCGGACCCTCCCACTACCACCTACGCGTACCTGAGTCTCCCCTTGGGTTCAGGAATCTCTCGGCCAAGATCGCGGGCCGTCTCGACCCATTCCAGCGCCACCCGTCGAACCGCGCGGAGCGCCTCGGCATGCGTACGACCATCCGCCATGCACCCCGGAAGCTCTGGAACCTCAGCCAGGAACGCTGCATCCTCCACCGACCAGTAAATGATGATCTGATGCTTCACACATCTGCTCCGTCGGCGGGCAATCGGCAATTCTTCATCACGCCTCCGGCTGCGCCTGTCGTTCCCGCACCGTCCGATCCGCCTCGTCAAACGCCGCTTGCGTATCCGTGATCGCCCCGGCGTCCATTCTCTCCCACACCTTCATCACCGTCTTGCCTGCGTCGGTCAGCCCCGCGGCGCCCTCATCCACCGCGGCCCCGATCGAGAGGATTTCGTCCAGCCGCTCCTGGTAGACCTCCGTCTTGACCGCGTCGGTCTCGATCAACCTGCCGAGCCTGAGAATGTCGGCCTCACTGACCAACCCCAGCTTCCCCGATTGCCCGGCGCGATCCGCATTCTCCCGCAGCATCCGCAATCGCGACACCGTCAGCATTTCCTTGCTGCGAATGTTGAGCTGCCGAGCGAGCATCAACTGCTCGGACGTCTTGAGCTCGAACTCCTGGGCCAGCATCCGCCGAACTTCGGGCGTTTTCTCCGTCGCCCCGCGCTCGAAAAGCTGGTGTTTCGCATCGGCCAGCTTGGTGATGCGGTTGAGCAACTGCGTGCGGTCCTTCTCCAACAGCAGTTCCTGACGACGCAACTCCGAGCGCGTCATTCTCGACAGAGGCTTCTTGCGTTTCGTCAACCATTCGAGCAGGGCCATGAGGTGTCACTTAACCTGAACTACGTCGGTTCCGGGTCCGCGGGACGACGCGACGCTTCGCGAGTCGATGGACCCTCTTGGATGTTGGGAACCGTCCCTGCCGACGGCGAGGAGCGCTCCGCGGGCCGCGTGGGCGTCGCCACCCGTGGGGCGGGAGCGACCTCGGGTTTCACCTTGTCGGCCTCGAACTCCTTGAGAATCGCCATTTCATCAGCCCCCGCCAGCGCCGTCTCCATGCCCATTTCCAGACTGCCCACCAACTCCGCGTCGGCCTTGAGCGTTTCCAGCAGCTCCTCCGCCTCCACGGCATGGGCCGTCAGTTCCGTCGAGTCCGGCAACTGCGCCATCTGCCCTTGCTGGATCAACGTCAGATTGTGAATGTCCGTGCTGATGATGTTGATCTGCTGATTGAGCATCGCCGCCGTGGTGTTCTGGCGGCCGATGTCCTTTCGCAACTGCGAGATCTGCGCCGCGAGTCGCCGCTTGGGCACCGACGATGTCGCCGCTTTGCCCTGAGCAAAGAGATCGGCCTCTTTCTGTTCGAGTTTGCCGATGTCCTCATAGATGCGATCCCGGCGTACGGAAAGGGCCGCCCGGCGCTCCGCCAGCATGTTGATCTTGGCCGACTCATGCCCCTCGCGGGAGAAAAGCTGCCGAATGCGGTCCAGGACGTTCATACCACGTTTCTCCGCCGCCGACGCGGGAGCACCGCGAAAGAGCAGGAATTCTCCATCTTTGGCCGCCACCTTCAAGTCCGGGTCCTCCTGCGTCGCCTCCTCCAGCCCCTGGCGTACCACCGCCTCCGGCAAGTGCAGCGTTCGAGCCAAGGACGACGCCGACAAGCTCCCCGTCAGCAGTTCCGCGCTGCGCTCCGCGATCGCCTCACGCACCCGATCCAGCTTCTGCTTCGCACCCTCGGGGTCGAATATTCGCAAAACGCGGGCATCCACCGAATCGCCCACCGCCGACGTCTTCCACCCATTGTGCCCGTCCGGCTCGATGAGGACCACCGTCGCATTCGGCGTCTCCAATCGCGCTTTTCGCGCCTCCTCCGAGAACCCGCTGGGACTGCATACCCCGATAATGTGCGCCGTCTTCGAGTTGCCCACCAACCGCCGAACGTGGTCTACAAGCTCCCCTAACCCGATGGGCGGGGCAGGCGACGTTTTTCCGGACGCATAGTGGCCCAGCGGAGAAAGAACCGACGCGATCGCCACGCCCGTCTTCCGCCGCCAAAACCACAACCTACGATCGAACCCGCGAACGACGACACGCCGATTGCTCGGCAGCGACTTCAGCACGTCTCGATCAAAGATGCGATTCGACGCCAGAAGGGCACGCAGGTGATCGCTCTCGTCCGCCTCCGATCGCTCCCAACGCGATCCGCGGAAATCCTTGCCCTTGGCCGACTCGAAGTTGGCCTCCACGCCGGAAAGAAAGTCCGTCTCGTGTTGCAGAGCCTTAGCGGCGTCGTTGGACATGCGGATTTCGCTCGATCACACCTTCCACCATTGCCGATCGCTGCTGCAAACGTCTGCGGGCAACAGCCTGGCCCCGCATTGACTGCAAAATCGCGCCTCGCGCTGTTCGACCTTGCCGCAAGTCGGTCGCGGGCATCGCACCGCCCTTCGACGCCTGCCGCCGAAACACGCCTGCGGAGCCCGCCACGTCCCGCAAAGCATACTCCACATTCCTCGACCGACCAACCCGAAGATGCAGCAGACGACGTAGATCAGCCCGAAAACGAATGCCACGCATCCGAACACCAAGAAAAGAAAAACCAGAATCAGATCGCCATGCACAGCCGTCGCCCCCGCCCTCGTGTAGCGTCACCCCTTGTGGGTGACGACGAACCCGCTCTGTGCCGCCCAAGGTCGGCGCCGCTACACGCTTCAACATCCCGTTACGCCAAGACGCCCAGGTCCTTCCCGCACGTCGTGCAGAACCGATCGCTCGGTTGCACATACGCCTGGCAGGACGTACACCGCGCCACCGACGCGACGAGCTGCGTCCCGCAATGAATGCAGTACTGGTCCTCGCGTTGCACCGCCCCATCGCAGGCCGGACAGCGCGGCGTCGATCCTCGTGTCACCGCGGGCCTCGGCGCCGGCGGCGGTCCGCCTCGCTCGCTGATCGACGGCGGCGACAGAGCGGCCAACATCTCCAACGCCGAACCATAACGCCGTTCCAACCGCGTATAGCTCCGCCGCACCACCTCATCCAAATACCCGGGCGCCTCTGACCGCAACGCACTGGGCAACTCCGTCCCCTGCGGACGTTCCCCGGTGAGCATCTCGAACAGGATGATCCCGCACGAGTAAAGATCGCTCCGCGCGTCCAGCGCCGCCCCTACTTTCTGCTCCGGCGACATATAGGCCAGCGTGCCGGAGATGCTCCGTCCCTCGTCCGTCAACATGCTCCCGCTTTGCATCATCGTCCGCGCCGTCATCCCCCCGACCTGACCGAGACCGAAGTCCGTCACCTTCACCGACTGATCCGTAATCGTCCCGATCGCATTCAATGGATGGCCGAGAAGTATGTTCGCCGGCTTGATGTCGCGGTGCACAATCCCCGCCCCGTGCGCCGCTACCAGAGCGCTCAGCGTCCCGCGAAGAATCGCCGCCGCCGCAGGAATCGGAAACCGCGATCGCTGATCCTCGATCGCCGCTTGCAGCGACGGACCGTCCACGTATTCCATGATGAGATAGGGCGTCTCCGCATAGGGGTCCATGTCCAGGGCACGAACGATATTGGGGTGTCGAAGCCCGTGAACGGCTACGCCTTCGTGTTGCAGGTTGCGGACGTACTGCGGATCGGTGGGAATCTTGATCGCCACCCGCTCGTCGAAAACGTGGTGCCGCGCCCGCCAGACCTCGCCGAAGCTCCCCGCCCCCACGCGGGCCTCGAGCAGGTAGTTGTGGATCCGATCACCCTCACGAAGCACAGCCATGATCGCACCCGTTCCCCGCTCGACCCGCCCTTAGCCTTCCTCCAACCGTTCCGCCTGAAACTCGCAGACTTTCAGATTATAAACCGCCGCCGCAAGGAATCCAATAAGAAGCAGCACCCAGGTGAATCCCCCGTGTCCGCGAACCCCGCCCATCAGACAAAACGCCACAACCGCATCCAAAAGCGTGTAGCCCGCCAGCATCCCCGCCGCCGCCGCGTTCGAGTCCTTGGCGACCACCCACCGCGCGACGAAAAACGTAGCCCAAGGCAGCACGAGCACGAACCCCAGCCAGGTCAGCACGTACTTGATCGTGGCCCAGATGGTCTGCAAGTCTTCGGGATGCTTCCAAAACCAGATCACTGCCCCGGCCCCGGACACCACTAGCAGCGCCGTAATCACCTTCCCACCCACGTACTGCCCGATGGCCGTCAACATACCTAGCCAATCCTATCGAAGACGGAGCTCGCCGGGGAACCCGTCGCGAGACCAACACGCGACTCGATCACCAGCGCTCCCATCATCCAAAGCGTACCGCAGCTCCCTCGCCGCGGCGATTACAATCCGTCCCCCTCCTTCTAATTCGCATCCCGCCCCCGATTATCCGACGTGAATGCGGCCTGATACCGGACGCCCACCGCATCGTAGGGTCCGCTCCGCGGACCAATGTAGCGCCACCCCTCGTGCGTGGCGAACGGGGGAGCGTAGACCGTAGGGTCCATGCCGCCCGCCTGACCCTGAAAGGGTCCGCAGATAGTAATCCCATGAAAGGCTGTCTCCTCCCGGACGGTACAGTGTCCGGCGTGTTTTTCCACGAAGAAGGAGACAGCCATGAAGACGATGGATCGTGCGGCGGCGAAAATCGGGTTGGACGTTCATCGCCGGTTCAGCAAGGTAACCGCTCGGAACACGGCGGGGAAGATCGTCGGGCGGGAGCGTTTGGAGCATGGGGATCGCCGGGCGCTGCAGGAACGGCTTGGCGCGTGGGCCAAGGGTACCCCCGTGGTTTTGGAGGCGAGCTTCGGGTGGGCCTGGCTGTGCGAGGAGTTGGAACGCGCCGGGCTGAACCCGCATCTGGCCAGCAGTCGCAAAGTGGCCGCCTGGCGGGACGCCCGAGGGATCGCCAAGAGCAATCGCACGGACGCGGACCTGTTGTCCGAACTGTGGAGTCCGACGGACCGCTGGTGGGAAGTGTGGCTTCCCCCGCGCGAGGTCCGTGAGCGGCGAGAGTGGATGCGTTACCGAATGACGTTGGTGGGTTTGCAGAGGGGGTTGAAGAACCGCATCCATGCGATTCTGCACCGTCATGGGATTCTGCACGACTTCGCGGACCTCTTTGGCGTGCAGGGCCGCCGCATGTTGACGCGACTGGCCAGCCATCCCCAGGACGAACGGCTGGGGGAAGGGGGTCGAGCCACGTTGAAGGGTTACCTGCAACTGCTCGATCACCTTCGGCGTCAGATCGCCGCGGTCACCCGAACGGTGTATCGCCAACTAGGCGAGACGCCGGCGGGGAAACGACTGCGGAGCGTTCCGGGCATCGGCGCGGTGCTGGCCTACACGATCCTGGCGGAGGTCGGCGATTTCGGCCGCTTCCGCAGTGCCAAGCATCTGTCCTCCTACAGTCTTCTCGCGCCGCGGGCGTACGACAGCGGAGAGGAAACGGACGAAGCTCCGAAGGGTCGGCACGTGGGCCATGTGGGGCGGAGAACCCTGAAATGGGCCTGGATCGAAGCGGCTCGCGGCGCCGTTCGTCGGGGCGGTCGATGCCGCGAGCGGTTCGACGGCTACACCGACGGTGGGAAGCGGAACCGCAATCGAGGCTACATCCTCGTGGCCCACGACTTGTGTCGTACGGCCTATGGAATCAGCAAGAAGGAGACGGACTATTGCGACGACCCGCCGCAGCGTCCGGGATCGTCGAAGAAGGGTGCGTCGTCGCCAAGACAGGATTTGCGATGCGACCCGCGCCCAGGCAAAACATTGCGGAACTCTCGTCCGGGAACGGGCCAGCCCGACCCCGGCTTGGTCGTCGTCGGGTAACCGACGACAGACCTCGTTGTACATGGGCCGCCCGCACCGGACGAGATCATGGGCCGCGCCGAGGCGTGAAGGTTCTCCGCCCGACGCCAGCCCGAATGGATAGCTGGGCGGACGAGAGTCCAGCCCGAAACCGGTGCATGGAAGAGAGCGACGCCACAAAGAGTTCAGAAACGAAGAAGGATCTGCTCGGGAAGTAAGGAACGGAGTCCTTCCAAGGTAGCGTATTGCGCTTGACAAGGAGAGGGCCTTTCATGGATAGCCGGGGGTCCGCCGAAGGCGCACCCCCGGAAAAACGCACCCCAACATCCCCTCGACCCCGAAAGGGTCGTCTGCCCGGTGCGGAGAATTCGACCCCTTCAGGGTCGGCACGATAGGGGGGCGCCGTGGGAACCGTGGGCGTCGCTTCGCTTTGCCCACGGCTACTTTAGCGCAGCCTTTCAGGCTGCCCGACGTGATTGGCGTCGATTGCTTTCGGCTACTTCGTTGTGCCGAACTAACTTGAACAAGAAGGAGAGGAGATCCCCCCATGATGAAACCGAATCGTTTGTTGGTTGTGTCTGCGTTCGGAGCGGTTGTATGGGCCGCCTCGGCCGCGTTTGCCCAAACCGGAGCGTGCTGCAGAACAGGTGGAGGAGGTTGGACCTGGTGTATAGTAAGGAGGAGCGATGCTTGCGCCGCTTTCGGTGGAACTTACGCGGGCGATGGAACGAGTTGCAGGACGGCAACCTGTCTTGGGTCGCCGCGCGGCGCGTGCTGCCAGCCTTCGGGCACTTCCTGCGTGGTCGTCGACGGCGGTCAAGCGGCATGCACCGCTGCTTTGGGTTACTGCCTCGACTATCTTGGTAATGGAACGAGCTGCGACGAGAACTACATCGGCAGCATCAATTTATGCCCAACTTGCGGCGACAACCAGGTTAATGGGCCTGGGGAACAATGCGACGGCACTTCCAGTTCCGCCTGTCCGGGCCCGTGCCGGGGGGACTGCACCTGCGCGCAAATCGCTGCGTGCTGCACGTCCACGGGGTGTACGGACCTGGGCGAGGGGGACCAATGCCCTGGGCTCCTTGTGGGCAATGCTTCGTGCAGTACTCCGGGGGTGTGCTGCGGCGATAATACTCGTCAAGGCAGTGAGCAGTGCGACGGCACCTCCAGTACCGCCTGTCCGGGGCAGTGCCGGACGGACTGCACCTGCCCGCCGTCGGGCGCGACCTGCTCCCCCGACGCCGACGGGGACGGGATCCAGGACAGCGTGGACGAGTTGCCTTCTGTCTCTTCAAACGGGTACTCCGACTTGTCAACGACCCCGGATACGGTGGGAGCCTTTACAAGTCGCGGCGATCAGGTCCTCTGCGCCTCCGACGCGCCCTCTCCCTATGGGGTAAGAGTTAGGTCGCTGAGCGGTGGTCCGGCGGCGGCCGGCGCGAACATTCAATGCGTCGTATCAGGAACTTCAACCGCGAACGTCGCGGGGTTGGGCGCGGGGACGTGCGCCACGCTCACTTGTAAGCCCGGTCCTGTGGCCGAGGTGCTCAATTCCTGTCCGGCGAGCGCGGCCAATGCGGCAATGGCCGATGACGAATCCGCCGCCGTCGCGGCGGTGGGCGACGTCACGGTGGAGTTGCTGGCCGACGGTTTGGTCATCGCCACCCTTACGCTGCCCGAGGGAAACTCGATCACCTACGACCCGGAGACGTTGGAAGTCGATGCCCCGTCCTCGAACAGCAGCTCGCTGACCCTCATCACCGCCGGTGGGGAGCGGACCCTGAATCCTGGGCAAACGATCGTGCTGGAGAACACTCCGCTGCCGGGGGGCACCGGCGCATGCTGTGACCACGATCCCTTCGGGGCCTGCACGGACGGCGTCAGCCGGGCGGCGTGCGACTGCCCGACCTGCGAGTGGGTGAATCTTGTTTCCTGTTCCGAATTGGATTGCCCGCACACAACGATCCCCACGGTCTCGGAATGGGGATTGGTTGTTCTTGCCCTTCTCCTCTTGGTTGGGGCGAAATTGGCTTTCCGTCGCTTCGGCGCGCAGAGACCGTGACTGTTCCAAGTCTTAGTGAGTATCGGAGGCCCTGGTCGAGCGCAAAAAGGCGCTCCCAATCGCGATGATTGACGCTCAGAGGGCGAGTGAGACTTTCGTTCGCCCTCCGGGCGAGAAAAAAAGGGGGCAACGTTCTCCAGGGACTAGAAGTCCCTGGCAACCACCGTGCGCCCTCCGGGCGAGGAGAAGCTGAGGAAACCTTTCTTCCGGTAACGTGCGCCATCCGGGCGACCATTGACTCCGCCCGGAGGGCGGGCGAACTTTGCCAGGGACTTCCAGTCCCTGGTAGGCTGGGCACTTATTGTTCTTTTCCTCTACTTTATTCCGCCCGGAGGGCGGACGGAGGCAACGATGCCAAGCGCGTGGACGCAGAACTTCTACCATACGGTCTTTAGCACCAAGGAGCGCGCCGGCTCGATCACACCGGAACTCGAAGCGCGTCTCTACCCCTTCTTGGGCGGAATCGTGCGCGATTTACGATGCACGTTGCTGGCGATCAATGGCATGCCGGATCACGTGCATCTGCTCATCCGATACCGCGCGGACCTTTCGCACTCCGAGATGCTCCAACAGTCGTGTAGGGTCCGCTCGGCGGACCATTATTTTTCGTCATGCCACGTCGTGGCACCATCGATCGGCGGTTGTGGCGCCACGGAAGGTCCGCACAGCGGACCCTACCGGCTCGCGTCCACGGACCTCGATGCCCAAACTATCGACGAAGAGATGATCCGGCGTCATCAGTCGGCATAGCCCCTCGACGTCCTGCCGGTTGATGCACGCGATGAACTGCGCGACGCTTGAATTCACGACACGGGAGCCGCCGCCGCTTGCGTCCGGGGAAACTTCTCGTCCAGCGTTTTGTTCCACTTCGCCAGTTGCTTGTCATGTTTCTCAAACAAAGCGGAAGCTTCGCCTTCGATGGTGACGCTGGTCATCACATCGCCCTGCTTGATGGCGTCGACCACCTCTTGCCCGGCGATCACTTTGCCGAAAACCGAATGCTTCCGATCGAGCCAAGACGTATCTTTGTGGGTAATGAAAAACTGGCTGCCGTTGCTGTCCGGGCCGCTGTTGGCCATGGACATGACGCCC
>CAZYEX010000098.1:0-2561 GCA_964646605.1 uncultured Phycisphaera sp.
ATTAAGCCGGGGCGGGAATTCAGAATCGCTGGATCTCCCGAACGACAGCAATGCCGGGGCTGGATGCCCGCCTGCGCGGGCATGACACATGGGAACCGGCTGCTGGATGACCATCAAAATACGTCACCGTAGTTACCAATACCAGTATAGGTTCCCGCTATCTGCCGCCGGCCTCCCTCACTTGAGATCCAACCAGACGAGCCCGACAACGAAAAAGCCGCAGCTCAGCATTCCCAAGGCAAGAGCGATCATTCCCAGGCGCCGTTTTCCCGTGAGGCCGTACCACATGTAGTAACTGCTCAACACCATAAACAAAAGACTCAGCACAAGCGCGTCTATCGAGAAGCTCCAGATCTTAGTCAACAACCAGTCCCGCTCCATGTTCGGGTTGTTCATCCGAACTCCGATGAAGGTGTGGAGGTTATAGAGAATGCCCCATCCGTTCACCTGAGTCCGCCGCACCGTAGCCCGCTGGTTGTGCATATCTGCCTTGACATCGAAGAATTGTCCTGGTCGCGTGAGCCTGAATTGCAGATGTCCTGGTTCCGGTTGAGAGTCGGGCCAATCGATTTCCCCAGAAATGTTGAGCTGCTGCATCAAGTCTCTGGTTCTGGCAAGGCGTCCGGCATCCCGGGGTACCGCGATGGACTGCTCAGAGGTGGATTCCTTCCGGTCTGGCCAGAATTGGGCAAAACGCCAATTCGTATGATTCAAAATGAGGCCCGAGACGGCGAACAGCCACAGGAACAGCAGCATGTACAGTCCAACATAGAAATGAAGCTTTCGATTCCAGATCTTTATCTTCTTCCACGTTTCGTGAGAGAGCACTGTGGTTTCTCCAACTCTTATTGATTACGCAGCGAGCGCCCAGACAATGCCTAAGAACGAGACAGCTCCTGCCCCCAGCAAAACAAGTCCAATCCTGCGCTCTGCCTTGATAACGGCCCACAGATAGACGCCACTCACCGAAAGGAAGAGCAAAAGGCAAACGACTGTGTCCGCCATCCATCTCCACAGTCGCGTATAGAACCAATTTCCGCGAACTGCCTGCAGGTGAGGCCCGGGCGACTTATGCAGATAAATCAGGGAGTCCCAGATACCGGTATTCCTTTGCTCGATGGTTACCTGTTGATTTTCCAAATTCACATTTATGGCAAGCCGCTGCCCAGGTTTCACCACGGCAATTGTCAGGTCGTTCTTTCCAGGTGATTGCATAATGTGTTCAATCTCACCAGACAACCCCAGTTGCTTCAAAATCTGACCGGCCAATTTCGCTTGTTCCATCCCGCGTGCACGTGTCAGCCCGTCCGGAATCGCGATGTGCGCGCTTGTTGTCAAAACTGTTTCCGAGTCGCCATTCCGAGGGTTCCAAGTGTGGTTCAGAAAGAGGGTACTGATCGCAAATAACAGGACGAACGGACTGAGGAACAGTCCCAAGTAAAGATGCAAATCGCGGGTCCAAACATACACATTTTTCGAGAAGATATTCATTCTGCGTCACCTTGGGCAAAGGGTCTTGTAGCACTTGAGTCTGGTTGATCATTATAGATGATTAACCAGCTTTGTCAACCGCAAGCTTCTGACGAGACTCTCGTGGTCGTCGGCAGCGAGTTCGGGCGGACCCCGTTCGGCCAGAACACTGGCGTCACGGTCGCGGTGCCGGCCGCGATCACAACGAGAACGGCTTTACCACCCCACCATCCTCCACCTGCTGGGCTTGGATCATCCCAGACTGAGCGCGGTGACGCACTCTACCCTTGTTACCGGGGCTGCCCTTCACGAATCGTCAAGATCTGGTTCGCCGGAAGGCCGGTCAAGCGATCTTTGTGCCCGCTAGGCCACAGAATTTCCAGTGCGTCGACACGGTTTGCCTTCCCCAACCCAAAATGAATCCGCAGGTCGTTCTGAGAAAAATAACTGCCGCCGCTCCTGACTTCATCGATCTGCCGACGGTCATTGGTCACGCAGCAAACCCGAGTGCCAATGGCACTCCGGTTTGACTGGACTCCAATCAGCTTCACCTTGATCCAATGATTGCTGCCGCCTGAGTCGCATCTCAGCAGTTGCGGGACCTCGTTGATCGCATTCACGACGATGTCGATGTCTCCATCGTTGTCGAAATCTCCAAAAGCACAACCCCGCGCCGCGGTCCGGACTGTGACTGCCCCTCCGGCAAATTTGGACACATCCTTGAAGTTTTTGTTGCCAAGATTATGATAAAGCACTTTCGGTTGTCGATAACCCCTCGATGTCTTTAGCTGATCGACCTCAGGATAGACATGCCCGTTTACGTAAAAAATATCCGGCCAACTATCGTTGTCGACGTCAACAAAGCCGCAACCCCAACCCAGGAGGCTGGAATGAACCCCAAGGCCGGCGCTAAGCGTTTCTTCTTCAAAAAGACGCTTGCCAAAATTGCGATAGAGATTCGGCAGATCGTCCGAAAAATTGGTTTTGAAAACGTCTAGAAGCCCATCACCGTCGTAGTCGCCTGCCGCAACTCCCATCCCAGACTGGAAGCGGCCGTCAGCGCTAGTACCCACTCCGGCCTCCATCCCCCC
>CAZYEX010000099.1:0-172849 GCA_964646605.1 uncultured Phycisphaera sp.
CCGCTGCCAGAAGCAGGTCCATCGAATCGGCCAGCGAACTCCGTGTCACGCCGCTGACATACCGCGCTTCGAACGATGGCGCAAATCCCCTATTTTAACATTCTCGATGGCCGAGAATTGCAGACGGCTGAAGAGTTACCAGAACTCCATGTTTATTCGCGGCTTCCAGATTAAGACGACCTCAGGCAAGGCCGGGGTGCCTGACGGTTTTGCCTTCGACTTCGTTGGACGTGCATAGTACCTGATTGAGAATGAGCTCCTCCAACACCAGGTTTGGCCTCATATCGCCGAACAAATCACGCGCTTTGTGGTCGCACTCAAGAATCCGGAGACCATTCGCCAAATCCGTGACCGGTTGTTCAACGATATTGTCCAGGGGAATTGCACTCAGCGAGTTGCTTCGGAGCTAGGCACGTCGGGCGAGAGATTGCACCAACAGGTTGAATTGTTCATCGAGGGCATCGATCCAACGATCGTGATATTCATTGATCGCTCGAATAAGGATTTGGAGGACATGGCGCGGGCACTTAATTTGCCCACCAAGATTTTCCGCGTGCAAAAATTTATTGTGAATGGTCGGGCCGAGTACTACTCTCCGGACCAGCGTGCTCCAGTTATCACCACGCAACCAGACGGCGATCAGAATGTCCGCGAATCTGACTTTGACGTTGTTGAACTTCTTGGCGGGGGCGAACTTGAGGCTTCGGTACGACGCTTCAAGGTTTATCGCCTTAAGGGCGGAGCATCCATCCACATTAAGAAATCGCGATCATATCCGCCCGACGAACACTATTGGTACGGAGTCAATGTATCCGCGTTAGAGAATCTTGACCAATATAATGTCTCGCACGTCGTTTTTGTTTTGGGTGATGAAGGGGTTGTGAAGGTCCCAACTGCAACATTGCGAGGTTTTATTCAGCACACGGGGGTGTCACGCAATGAAGATGGAAGTGTGCGCCATTATCACGTTCAGATTTCCAGTCCGCCGGACCCTGAGATGTATTGGTCCCAGGACGTTCCTCGCTTTCCCTTGAAGGACCACTATGTCCCATTCGACTAATGGAACCACCGCTGATTTGAAACCATAATCACGTGGCGATTCAGCGCAGGCTCGAACAGTACATTGGCCCCCAATACCAACGCAGCCGTGTAACGATACGAGGCCGCACGCTCGACGAACCGGGGGTCATGCTCCGCGATGCGATCCCCGCTCTGTGGGGGCAGACGAATATCCATCTCGAGCTGATCTTGGCGGCTTAGGCCGGGCGTCCTGAAGTGACTCGGACTTCACAATCGGCAATGGATCGCGTTGCTCGACCAACACCGCTCGATGCCGCTCCCGGTTCTGGTCCGTCAAAACCCGTCGCTCGCGCTCCGGGCTCTGATGATCCTCCCGCTCGCGCTCGCGGGCGGATCATACGACCGCGGAGACATCGGTCTTTGTCACGCGGACGATTTCTTCGACGGTGGTCATGCCGTTTTGGACCTTGTTCCAGCCGTCGTCGCGCATGGGTTTGAGGCCTTTTTGGCGGGCGACGACGAGGATGTCGGAGGCCGACTTGCGGTGGACGATCATCTCCCGCATTTCATCGTCGATTAGCAGCAGCTCGAAAATCCCGAGACGCCCGCGGTAGCCGCTGTGGCGGCAGTCGCGGCAGCCCGTCCCGCGATAGAACTTCTGCCCCTTTTCCACCTTGAAGTCGGCGGGCAGATCACCCTTGTCGGGGGTGTACTCCTGACGGCACTCCTTACAGATGCGTCGCACGAGACGTTGAGCCAATACGCCGCCGACGGCGCTGGAAACGAGAAACGGCTCCACGCCCATGTCGAGCAATCGCGTGGTCGCGGTGACGGCGTCGTTGGTGTGCAAGGTGCTGAAGACCAGGTGGCCGGTCAGGGAGGCATTGATGGCCACCTCCGCCGTCTCCAGATCGCGGATTTCGCCCACCAGGATCACGTCCGGATCATGCCGAAGGAACGACCGCAGGCCGGAGGCGAAGGTCAATCCAATGTGCGGTTTGACCTGCACCTGCTGGATGCCGTCGAGGTAATACTCGATGGGGTCCTCGATAGTCAAAATCTTGATCGCGTCGCTGCGAATCGTGTTCAGCGCCGCGTAGAGGGTGGTGGTCTTGCCCGATCCCGTCGGGCCGGTGACCAGGATGATCCCGTACGGCTGGGAGATGAGAAACTGCACGCCCTTGAGCGGCTCATCCACCAACCCCAATTGGTCCAGCGACAAAAGCACCGACTGCTTATCGAGGATACGCATGACCACCGCCCCGCCGTAGGCGGTGGGGATGATGCTCACCCGCAGGTCGATGTCGCGGTTCTGAGCCTTGATCTTGAAACCCCCGTCCTGCGGCAGTCGCTTTTCGGCGATGTTGAGGTTGGAAAGAATCTTGATGCGGCTGACGATGGCGGCGTGGAAGCGGCGGATTTCCGGCGGAACGTTGGTGGTGTGCAGCACGCCGTCGATGCGATAGCGGATTTTGAGGTCGTTCTCGTAGGGCTCGATGTGTACGTCGCTGGCTCGATCGCGTATGGCTTCGAGGAGGATTTCGTTGACCAGCTTGACGACGGTGGCTTCCTGGGCCTGCTCGATGAGATCGGCGTTGTCGGCGTCGACCGGGCTGATCACCTCGACATCGGATTCCCCGAGCATGGCCTCCACCGTCTCGCCGCCCACGCCGAAGTGCTCTTTGATGACGCGCGAAATTTCTTCGCTGGTGGCGAGGACGGTTTCGATCTTCGCCCCCATGAGCATGCGCAGCTCATCGAACGCATAGAGGTTGAAGGGGTTGCTGGTGGCTACGCGGATCACGCCGTCGTGACGGTCGATGGGCACCACGCGATCACGATGCACGACCTTGGACGGCGTCTGCTTGAGTAATTCCACATCCATCCGCAATCCGCTGAGGTCAATGAGGGGGATGGAAAGCTGTTCACTGTAGATGGCCAGGTAGTCGCGTTCGTGGACGAACCCCAGGCGAACCAGGCAGTGTTCGATGCGTTCCGACGGTTTTCGCGCGGCCTTGGCCTGTTTGAGCTGTGCGGCGGTGATGACCTTCCGTTGTTGCAGAAGGTCGCCGAGGGTTACCTGTTCGTCTCGGGACAACGGACGCAAACTCCCCTTTGGACCTCGGCGTTTCCTGCCCGGAAACGCGGGCGCGGATCCCCCGCGCATTCTCAACCGATCTTATACACCTTCTCGGTTGCGCGGATTCAACTCGCCAGAGGAATCATAATCTATTGTCCAATAATGGTTTGCGGACTGCTGCGCGACGTGGCGGCGTGCCATTGTGGTCCCCTATCGCGCGGACTACTGTGGTCCGAGGCGTGCCAGGGAAACAAACTTGGACCTTGAGAGACGATACCGAAGCTGCCGTGAGGAACTCACCGCCCTTGGGCAAGGCCACGTCTTTCAATGGTGGACGGAGCTGACCCCGGCCAGCCAGGATCGCCTCCTGCACGATGTCGAAAACCTCGATTGGTCAGTTCTGGAACCACTAATTGCGACGCACGTGAAGGCCAGGCCGGCTGCGGGTGAGGCGTCCGGAATCGAGCCTGCACGCGTCTATCCACTCGTTTCGACGCCGGACCAAGGTGAGCTGTACGACGAGGCTCATCGCTTGGGACGGGAGCGCTTGTCGCAGGGGAAGGTGGCGGCGTTTACCGTCGCGGGCGGGCAGGGGACGCGCCTGGGCGTGAGCGGACCCAAGGGCGCCGTTGTTGTAACCCCGGTAGGCGGACGGAGCCTGTTTCAACTCTTCGCCGAGACGGTTTTGGCCGCAAGTCGTCGCTACGCCGTAACCATCCCGTGGTACGTGATGACCAGTCCCGCCAATCACGACGAGACCACCCAGTTCTTCGATCGCCACCGCCACTTCGGGTTGCGGCGCGAGGACGTCATGTTCTTCTCGCAAGGGATGCTTCCAGCCTTCGACTTCGCGGGGCGCTTGCTGATGGAGGACAGAGATCGCTTGGCGCTCGCCCCCGATGGACATGGGGGCGCGTTAAAGGCCCTGCTCGGCAGCGGCGCGTTAAAGGATCTCACGGCGCGCGGCGTCGAGATCCTCTCCTATTTCCAGATCGACAATCCGCTGGTCAAACCCTTCGATCCGCTTTTCATCGGGCTACATGCCCGGACCGGATCGGAGATGTCCACCAAAGTCGCGCGAAAGGCGGAGGACCTGGAGCGGGTGGGCAACGTGTGCCTCCGCGGCGGTCGCCTGAGCGTCGTCGAATACACGGAATTCCCGGAGAGCCTCGCCCGGGCGAAAAACGCGGATGGAAGCCGTCGATTTGACGCGGGCAACCTGGCGATTCACCTCATCGACACGGCGTTCATCCGTCGAGTGACTGCCGAGCCGCTCCGGCTGACCTATCGTCGGGCAGACAAGACGATCCCGTTCGTGGACGAGACCGGCCGGAGAGTGGAGCCCAAAGCCCCCAATGCCGTCAAACTCGAAACGTTCATCTTCGACGTCCTGCCCTTGGCCGAGAATCCGCTGGTTCTGGAGGTCGATCGGTCCGAGGAGTTCTCACCGGTCAAGAACATGACGGGGCCGGACTCTCTGGAAACGGCGAAGCGCGATCAAGTTCATCGCACCGTCCGCTGGTTGGAGGCCGCCGGCGTCGCCGTCCCTCGAAGACCGGACGGCGAGCCGGATGTCACTATGGCCATCTCACCATTGTTAGCCCTCGACCGCGCCGATCTCAAGGAACGCGCTGGGCGGTTCTCGGCCCTACGTCGCGGGGACGAGATCTACCTCGAGTAGCGCCGGCGCAGAACTACGGCGGCGTACACCGTCCACAGGCGTCGCGGCAGAAGCCGCCCGCCGGGCAGACGCCCGCCGGCGGACAGAAGCCGCCCGCGACCACGCAGGGATTCACGCCCGGGGGAACCGCCGGATCACACGGTAGACCGTCCAAGCCTCCGGCCACGCAATAGTTACAGTTTTTGGTCGTCAAGCAGGGTAGTCCGACATTGGGTCCGCCCAGGCAGGTCTTGACGCATTGCCCGCCCGCACAAGCCCCTGGACCCGCGCATGGTACAACATCGCACACCACGGGCGACGGGCAAGGGCAAGGTCCGCCGAACGGATAGGCAAGGCCCAGGAACGCGTTCACCACGGTAACGATGTCCAAGGCGCTGACATCCGTGTTGGGATCGGGCGATGTTGGCTGCACCTGGGCCTGGACCTTGGAAATGGCTCCGGGGAGGTTCTTGAATTTGGTGACTAGGTTCACGACATCCAGGGCGTCGGGTTGGACGGTCACACCCGGCGGCGTAAACGGCGCGGCGACGTCACCGAACCGCGAGGTTGTCATGATCAAGGGTATGGAAACCGCCGCACAGACATCCTCAAATCCGATGCACACCGCGGATACATTCTGTATCGTGTAGGTCGAACTCGGCGTAACTTCCGCACCCGTGACGTTGATGAGTGGTTCGACGGTCCAGTCGCGGTACTCGGGCGTACACTGGAGTCTCGCGCCGCGATAGCCGCCCGCCGCGGGGGAGTCCTGGCTTTCCAGGAAGGTCTGCGGCGGTCCCACCCAGCGAACGCATCCCGCGGGATCCGCGCATGTCGCGCCGGCCTCGAACGCGGAAAAGTCCGGCGGCGGAAACAACGGCGCGTTAGGCGGAACAGGCTCCTGGAGCTCGAGCATCGAAACGCGCAGGGCCGTGAAGGGCGGCGGACCGGCGACTGCCGCAGGAAGGACGGAGAATGACAAATGCCGGTTCTTGGCGATACCGGTGGGATCGGCTGCAAGCGCGGGGGTGCAAACCCCTGGCGTACAGAGAACCGCCAGCGGGAAGTAATACGGCGGGGCGAGAAAGACCCCTCCCAGGGACTCACACTCCAGGATATTCACGCCGTCCACGCAGGCCCCGTCGATGCAGCACGCCGCCGTCGGACAGGCCTCGATCGTGATGTGCATCTGGTAGTCGCCGACGGGGAGGCTGCCATCGAATAGGGTGAAGACGGGATGATAATAGGTTCCCGCCGTAAGCGGGCCGAAGCTGTGCCACGGGTTCCCCTCGGGACAATAGGGTTCTCCGAACGCTTCCGCCGGTTCGTCCATGTGGTTGGGGTTGGCGGCGGGGAAAATGGGATCGGCGCAGGGACATTCCGGGTAGAGCACCGCATCGGCAAGACCTCGGACCGGCATGTTGCAGCAAAAGTCGATCCGAACGAACGCACAACCGTCCGTGGCGAAGGACTCCCACCAACCGGGATTCGGACTTCCCGGCGGGAAACAGGCGTCGGGGCGATCGACCGTGCTGGAGGCGTCGAGGTTGGTGCCGCTGATGATGACGACTTTCGGCGGCTCGCCGGGCATGGGCACGGTGATGACATGCACGAACGCGTCCTCGCAATCATCCGCGCCGGAGTTGCGAAACACACACTCCCCGTCGCAAATGGAGTCCGGGCAGTCGGCATCGACGGTGCAGGCAGCACCGGCAAACAAGCCCGCGGCACAGAAGGCGCAGTCGCTATCGTCGATGCATGGCGCGAGGTTGAAAATCCCGCCCATGCAGCTCATGCTCGAAGGCTGGTCGCAACACGATTGCTCGGCCTCGTCATATCCGCGGTCCACGTCGCACGTCGTCCCGAACCCTTGGAAGTCGTCGGACGCCGTGAGGCAATCCATAAGGTTGCCATCGGCGCAAGCGCCAGACATCGGGTCGCAGCAGGCGCCCTGGAAGCATCCCGCCAGGCTTTGACAGAAGGCCGGATCGCACACGCCAGGCACATCACAATCCCCGTCCACGGCGCACGGACTGCCGACCGCGCCCGCCACACATGTGACACCCACGCAAACGCCGACGAGATCGCAATCCGCGTCCGCTCCGCACAGTTCGCCCACGGTGCCCACCGTGCAGACCGTCCCTGGGCAAAGCGCATCGGTCGGATCGCAACTGGTTCCTCCCGGGCAGTCGGGATCGCTGTCGCATGGCGCGCCGCCGACCGTACAGGTTCGGCAGGGGAATCCCGTCAACGGGCCGCCGAAGCAGGAGGCGCATTGCGATCCGACGCCTTGGAACGTGTTCCCCTCCGCCGCGCAGACCGCGGGCAAGTAATCATCTTTGCACTCGCCGGTCATGATTTCGCAGCAGGCCCCGGGACCGCCGGCCCGCACGGCTGGAGTATGTGCCGCGAGAATCAGAACGGAAACGACAGAAGCGAGTCGAGGACGTTGGTTTCCCCTCGTGACTCGCAGAGAAAGGTTAGAGAACCAGCCCGCGAACGTACAACCGTTGCGCCGAGCGCAACCCGAGTGTGAAGTAAACATGGCATTCTCCGCAGCCCCCTGTCGGACCAGGAGATTCGCCCCAACGACCACCGCCGGGGACGCCAAGGAGAAAGCGGAAAAGCGACCGATCGCTAACGACGGGGTTTGAAAACCGGAAGTCGCGGGGGCGCTCAGGACTCAAGTCGAGCGCGGAACACCGACGTGCGACGAACGGATGGTCGCCACCGGTCCTCGCCCGGGTCCCGGTCCAGGGACGACCGGGACCTCCCAAACCCACCGCGTGGACGCAGCGGCTCGAGTGCTTACGTTCCGTCGGCGTGGGCCCCGACTGGTTCGGCAGCGGGCGTCTCGTCGGCCACGCCTTCCACGCGGAGCTTGGGTTCGGCATCGTCGCTGGTGGCAGGCTGAACGGAAATCACCACCCGTCGTTTGCCCTCGAACTCGCCGCGGAGCATCTTCTCGGAGAGTGCGTCCTCGAGATAATGCTCGATGGCGCGACGCAGCGGTCGAGCGCCGAACTTTTCGTCCGTGCCCTTCTCGATGAGGTAATCCTTGGCGTCCTGATGCACCTCGAGCTCCACGGCCTTCTCCCGCATCCGCGTCGCGAGCTTTTCGAGCTCCAGATCGACGATGCGAACCAGATCGTCGTGGGTGAGCTTCTTGAAGACGATCATCTCGTCCAAGCGGTTGAGGAACTCGGGCCGGAAGTGGTCCTCCAGCTCGGTCTTGAGCATCCCCTTCATCTTATCGTAGCTGACGGTCTCGGTGCGCTTGCCGAATCCGAACTCGTCCTGCAAGGTGATGCGATGGGCCCCGATGTTGCTGGTCATGATGAGGATGACGTTCTTGAAGTCCACGTGCCGGCCGAAGGAGTCGGTCAAGCGTCCCTCTTCCATGATCTGCAAAAGCATGTTGAAGACGTCGGGATGGGCCTTCTCGATTTCGTCGAGCAGGATGACCGAGTAAGGCCGGCGGCGGATGCGCTCCGTGAGCTGTCCCCCTTCTTCATATCCCACGTAGCCCGGCGGGGCGCCGATCAACCGTGAAACGTTGTGCTTTTCCATGTACTCGGACATGTCCAGCACATAGAGGGCATCGGCGTCGCCGAACATGAACTGCGCCAAGCACTTGGCCAGATACGTCTTCCCCACGCCCGACGGTCCCACAAAAATGAAACTGCCCATCGGCCGGTTGGGGTCCTTGAGTCCGCTGCGGCTGCGGCGCACGGCCCGCGCCACGGCGCTGACCGCTTCGTCTTGACTGACCACGCGCTTGTGCAACTCCACCTCGAGGCCAAGCAGACGGTCGGCTTCGTCCTGCCCCATGCGCTTGAGCGGGATGCCCGTCATGGTAGCCACGACCTCGGCCACCACTTCCTCATCCACGACGCCGTCGACGACCTTGCTCTGTTCGCGCCATTCGCGCTGCATGGTCTTCTTCTTCAACTTGATGGACTCGAGCTTGTCGCGGATTTGGGCGGCCCGTTCGTAGTCCGCGTTCTTGACGGCCTCGTCCTTCTCGCCGCCGAGCTTGTCCAGCTCGTGTTCGAGTTCGTTCAAATCCGGCGGCTTGGTCATGGACTTCAAGCGCACGCGAGCCCCGGCCTCGTCCATCACGTCGATCGCCTTGTCCGGCTGAACACGGGCGATGTAGCGCGCCGAAAATTCGACGGCGGCTTCCAACGCCCGATCCGTGATCCGCACGCGGTGATGGGCCTCATAGCGGTCACGCAACCCCTTGAGGATCAACAGCGTTTCGGCGGTGGTGGGCGGCTCCACGATCACTTGCTGGAAGCGGCGCTCCAGAGCGCTGTCCTTCTCGATGTACTTGCGGTACTCGTCCAGCGTGGTGGCCCCGATACACTGGATTTCCCCGCGAGAAAGAGCGGGTTTCAGGACATTGGAGGCGTCGATCGCTCCCTCCGCCCCGCCCGCGCCCACCAGCGTGTGCAGCTCGTCGATAAAGAGAATGACGTTGCCCGCCCGGCGGACCTCGTTCATCACGGCCTTGATCCGCTCCTCGAACTGACCGCGATACTTGGTTCCCGCGACCATCATGGCCAGATCGAGCACGACGATCCGGCGATCCGCGAGCAGCTCCGGAATGTCATTGGTGACGATGAGCTGGGCCAGACCTTCGACGATGGCCGTCTTTCCGACCCCGGCTTCGCCCAGCAGCACGGGGTTGTTCTTCTGCCGACGGCAGAGGATCTGGATGATGCGCTCGATCTCCGCCTGGCGACCGATGACCGGATCGAGCTTGCCCTGCCGTGCGATCTCCGTCAGATCGCGCCCGAAGGAATCCAACGCCGGCGTCTTGCTCTTGCTCTTTTTCTGTTCCGCCGCGGCCCCAGTGGCCTCTTCGCTTTCCTCACTGGCCCCGAGAAGGTTCAAGACCTCCTCGCGGACGTCCTCGAGACGCAGGTTAAGGTTCATCAAAACCTGTGCCGCCACGCCGTCCTGTTCGCGCAGCAGACCCAAAAGAAGGTGTTCCGTACCCACGTAGTTGTGGTTCAGATTGCGTGCCTCTTCGATGGCATACTCGATGACTTTCTTGGCCCGCGGCGTCTGGGGGAGCTTGCCCATGGTGACCGTCTCGGGGCCGCTCTTGACCAACTTCTCGACCTCCAGACGCACCTTGCGCAGGTCCACGTCGAGATTCTTGAGCACGTTGGCCCCCACCCCCGACCCTTCCTTCCCCAAGCCCACAAGGATGTGCTCGGTGCCGATGTCTTCGTGGTTGAAGCGCTGGGCCTCTTGATTCGCAAGGGCCATCACCTTGCGGGCACGATCCGTGAATCGTTCAAACATGTTCCCCGTTCTCCCTTGGCCGGGCGATCACCCCGCGACCCCTTCCCGGCCTAGCAATTCTAGCACCGCGCGATAAGTCCATCAAGTTTACGGACCTTCCCCCCGTGGGGCAGCGCTCCGGGCGTTGTATCGACTTCCCCGAGAGTCAAAATGATTACCCGCCCAGAGGCGAAATCCGCCTACGGCGCGTACCGAACGAAAATCGACGCGCCGCTCGACGAACCAGGGCGTGGTCGATAACGTATGCAGGCGAGGGAGGATGCGTCCTGGCGCTGTCAACGCGAAGTAGGTGAATCCCTATGCTCAGGCCCTATATCGTCTATTTCAAGTACCGGATCCCCAAAGACAAGACCGAGGGGGCGGTCAAGCAATTCCGCATCTACGCCGCCAGTCTGGACGAGGCCCGCCGCCAAGCCGTCCGCCACGCCAATTACCCCAACGTCGAAGTGCTGACCGTCAAGGCGGCGTGAGTGCAACCGGTCGCCGGGCGGCGCGCCGCAGTTCCTTGTTGCCTCCAGGCCCTGGATAAGATAGGATCACGGCAATGAAAAAGCGGAAGGCGCTCAGTCGGCACCATCTCCCCGTGCTCGTCGAACAGGATGATGACGGCGTATTCATCCTGTCGGTTCCAACCCTGCGGGGCTGTCGGTCATACGGGCACACGTTGGACGAAGCCATGCGCAACATCGCCGAAGCCGCCCTTCTTTGTCTGGAGGATGAAACTCCCTCGACCGGTTCGCAATTCGTCGGCGTGCGAGACCTCGAGATCGTCGCGTGAGCGCCGCGCCCGAGGTCTGCGAACAGTAGCGTTGGCGGATCACAACAAGCGCTCGTCCTTCAGTTCCTTCATGACCCGCAACGCGTTGTCGAAGTTCGTCGCTAGGTGACCTTTCAATCGGGAAAGCTCTTCGTCGAGTTCCCTGCCGGTGAGCCCCTCGCGCTCGAGGAAGATCCGCGTCGCGACAACTTCCAGCACGGCGCGGTCCTTTGACTTGAGGCGCGACGCCATCTCGTCGAGCTTCGGTTTGCCGCCCGGAGCGGCCACGTCGAAACTCTCCCGAATCAGCGGAGCGATCTCGTCCCGGACGCGGTATGAGTACTGTTGCATCGGCTCGCCTTGCATGTTCGGGCCCAGGTTCTTGACACTCTCCTCGATGACCACGCCGGTTAGGACGTCTGTCGCCCACGCGAGAGAGCGGGAAAACGGACCATTCTGACGGATCACAAAGTCGTCAAACGGAACGTCGTAACCCATAACTTTCAACAAGTAGATGATCTTTTGCATCTTGACCCGCCCGTCGATCCCGTCGCAAGCCTGAATCACGCGGGCTAGCTTTAGTTCGTCAAAGTCCCTCATGGCCGACCCATCCTTCTTGTTCTTGTACTTCGTTTTTCACCCACCCCTCCGACCTCAATCGCTCCATCAGGTTCTCATCGGTTTCATCGTAGTACAGCCGGTAAATGGCCGTCTCGATGTTCGAAATCGCCTTGAGAACATCGGATTCGGATTCGGCGGGGTGGGTCAGTCCTTCCTCATCGAGGAAGTAAATGACTCGATCCTCCTCCTCTTCCCCACCTTCCTTGCTCTTTCGGTAGAGAGCACTCCTGTAGGCTTGGTCCATGAAGGCGTCCCGGTAACATGAAAACTCCCCGTCGGTCCCACGGAGCTCGGTCACCAGTTCGAGGGCCCTGTCCTGACGAACTCGACCATGAAGGTCGATGGTCTGGTATGGCTGCTCCCGATTCACCAGCCTGCGACACATTGCCGCGAGACGCCGGAAACGAGCGTCGCCCTGGGGTCCGAGGTCGGACCAATCGGCCAAACAACACCAAAGGCGGAAGTCGTCCAGTGACAAATACTCGTCGGTGGATACCGTCTGTTGGGCGAGCATCTTCGCCAATGGCTGTGGACAACCGGTTGGGGCTTTCGACGGGTCACCCGCCGTTATCGCCGCCGCTAACCCCAAAATGTTCTTCAGAAGAGCCTCGTAAGCCCGCGTCGTTTTGTGAACGTACACCTGCAAGTACATGAACTCGCGTGCCTGGATGTACTCCTCGATGACGTGGATCGCCTTACGGCTGCTGAAGCAAAGCCGCCAGACTCCTTCACCGTGACCCTTCACGCGAACCTTGCCAACCCTCAACGAGTGCAGAAGCCACTCAAGATCGAAGTCGCCGCACCTTGTACCGGTCACCCGGCTGTCCCGTAGCAGATAGTCTATCCGGTCGGCGTCAAGCTGGCTGTTGATGAAATCCTTCGCCAACAAGTGCTGTCGGTTTGTCTTGTCGATCAAGCCGACGACGATATCGGGCTTGACGCCATGCTTCCGGAGGACCGCGTCAAACCGCTCGCGAACAATCTGTAGAGACCAATCTTCGTGATCCTTCGGGTAATCATTCGGCGGATCCGTCACCCGTGGGATCGCCCGCTCGAAAACATGCGAGAACGGTCCATGCCCGACATCGTGCAACAGCGCGGCGGCCAATATCTCCTTCCGAAGCGAGGCCAGTTCCGCATACTGCGCACTGGGATCGCCGTGCCTCGTTCGCAAAGCATCCAACATCCGGCGGGCCACATGGCACACACCCAGACTATGGACCCAACGGCTGTGCTCGGCACCGGGGTAGGTCAGGAAACCCAAACCCAATTGTCGAATCCGCCGGAGCCTCTGAAACTCTGGGCGGTCGAACAACTCCGCGATCATCGCCCCTTCCTCGCCGCTGAGCGGGATCAGGTTATGCACCGGATCACGAATGACTTCGGGTACGTCCCGCATCGCGTTCGCCCCATACCTAATATAATCCTAACACAAGAATCGGCCCTGGTCAAGGCTAATCTTTCGGGCCCGGTCTGCACACCGCAGCCTGTGTTGGCTCTCCGGCCCCCCATGGGAAGCCCATGTCCCTTGATGTATCCCTGCGTGAACTCGACCGCTCCAACCGCCCTTGACCAAAGCCCCAGAATCCCCGTCATTCCCCTTGCCTAAGCCACGGCATCCAGGAACGGACCGTCCGCCCGGCGCGCTCCAGGGGTGTGTCCACGTCCGCGTCGTGCAGGCGCTGGAAGTTGACTCCGCCGCGGCGATGTTCCTCGATCCATTCGCGGGCAAAAGCGCCGCTGCGGACTTCTTCGAGCAGTCGTTGCATTTCCACCCGGACCTTCTCGCCGATGAGGCGCGGGCCGCGGGTCAGGTCGCCGTACTCGGCCGTGTTGGAAATCCGCTCGCGCATCCCCGATAACCCGCGCTCGTAGATCAAATCGACGACCTGCTTGAGTTCGTGTACGCATTCCAGATAGGCGAACTCCGGTTCGTAACCGGCCTCGACGAGGGTGGCGAAGGCCGCTTTGGCAAGAGCCGTCACTCCGCCGCACAACACGACTTGCTCACCGAACAGGTCGGTCTCGGTCTCGGACGCGAATGTGGTTTCGACCACGGCGGCGCGAGTCGAGCCGATCCCCGCCGCCCAGGCCAGCGCCGTGGACTTCGCCCGACCGGTCGCGTCGCGTTCCACGGCCAGCAGTGCGGGCAGCCCCTTGCCCTGAACATACAGCGAACGCAACAGCGAACCCGGTCCCTTGGGGGCGACCATGACTACGTCCACCCCCTCCGGCGGACGGATGAACCCATAGCGAATGTTGAAACCGTGTACGAAGCCGAGCGTTCGACCCGCCCGAAGCGCCGGTCCGATCGACTGCTGATATGTCTCCGCCGCGGACTCGTCGGGGAGGGTCAGGACAATCAGATCGGCACGACCAACGGCGTCCGCGACCGGCATGGGGACGAACCCGTCGGCTTGCGCCGCCTCGAAACTCTTCCCCGGACGTTGACCGACCACGACATCCACCTTCGAGTCCCGCAAGTTGAGTGCATGGGCCCGCCCCTGGTTGCCGTATCCGATGACGGCCACGCGGCGATCCCGAAGCACACTTAAATCAGCGTCGCCTTCTCTGTAGACGGTTAGGGGCATAGAAGCCTTCTGGTGCGGCGTTGAACAACTCTCACTCTCGTTGCTTTCGCTCGATGGAGGATCATAGTGCCGCGTTCCATTCGTCGCCAGATGACCGCCGGCATGGTGGAAAGGACGAATGGCTTGCCCGACCCGCCGCCTGGCGGATCATTCCATTCGTGAACGACTCTATGACAGGGTGCTAATCGGAAAATCGAAATCGAAGGATGGCCCAAAGGGCCTTGAACCCGTCCTTGGTGCCGATCTTTTTTCCCTCGGCGTAGTCGCGGCCCGCGTAGCTGATGCCCACCTCATAGACCCGCCACCGTCCCTTGGCGACCTTGGCCGTGATCTCCGGCTCGATGGTGAACGAATCACTGCACAACCTGAGCGAACGCACGACTTCGGCTCGGAACACCTTGTAGCAGGTCTCCATGTCGGTGAGGTTCAGGTTGGTCAGCATGTTCGACAGCAAAGTCAGGACCCGGTTGCCGACCATGTGCCAGAAGAGATGCACTCGGTGGTATTCGGACCCGATGAATCGCGATCCGTAGACCACGTCGGCTTTGCCCTCCAGGATGGGGCGCAAGAGCCTCGGATAGTCGCGGGGGTCGTATTCCAGATCGGCGTCCTGAATGAGGATGATGTCGCCGGATGCCTGAGCGAATCCGGCCCGCACGGCCGCCCCCTTGCCTCGGTTGCGCGGTTGCAGATGGACCTTGATTTTCTCCTTCGGCCAGCGTTCCACGATGCGGGGGTACTCCTCGCGCGTGCCGTCGGTGCTGCCGTCGTCGACCAGGACGATCTCCCGTTCCAATCCCGTCTCGACGGCCACGACGCGGGAGACCAGCTCGGCGAGCGTGCCCTTCTCGTTGTACACGGGGATGACTATGGACAGCCGCATGAACCGATTCCCACCGGCACGGCCTCGCGCCGCACCCGAACCTATACGCCCGCCGATCGTACAGGTTCCAGTGCCCATTCGACAGGACCGGGCCGCCACAGGTGGGGCGTATCAAGGGTTGATGGGGCGAATGGGTTTGCCCGGACTGTGGGCTCGAACCGCGGACAGCGTGGAAGTTGGAACTCTAACCCAGGTGATGTCCTCGACGCCGAAAGCCAACCACGGAACCAGAAGAACGGTAGCAACCATCATCGGCGGAGTCCTTTCTCTGCACTACCACGACGGGTTGCCCGCGCCTCGGCACCCTCGTCACGTTCAGGACGGACCGACCAATCCGAGGAGGAAAAGACAAAAGTCCGACAAGTGAATACTGCCGTCGTCCCGGGAATCGGCGGTGGCGCATGGACCAAACGGCGACCCTGTGTCCGGTCCGAAACAGTTCTGGAAGACGGCGAAATCCGCCAGGTCCTCATCGCCATCGCCGTCCAAATCGCGCGGAAGGCATAAAGTGGTGCAGTCCAGCGAGCATTCAGAACAAGCACACCAACTGGGAAGACAAACGTGGCATGACGACGTGTCCACACAATAGTCGCACCCACTTTCGCAGGAGTTGCTGGCGGGGCAGGGCATGTCACATACGTAGTTATAACAGATACCGGCAAGGGCCGGGCCCCCCGCTCGATAGGCGACCAAGCTCAGCGCCAAACCACCGACGATGACCAGTGCACGCGGCATCCAAGATGAACTCCCAGCGGGCAACCTAAAGTATATTCGACGCTGCCCCGCGCGTCAAGCGGCTCGTTTAGGACGCCAGGGCCTTTCCATGCTCGATTCCTCGGCCTCGCCACCGCGCTTTCCACCCTAAAACGAGGAACGGAGAGGCTATGAGGGAAGGACCGGCCCGCTTGAAGTTCACCCCGTCCGCGACTACGTTGCCACGGTCGAGGACCATTCGTCCCGCGCAGCAAGATGGGTAGGCGAACCCGGCTCGTAGGAAGCGTCCATGAACGTGCTGATTACCGGCTCCAGCGGGCAGATCGGAACCAACCTGGGGCTGGCCCTGCTCGAGCGCGGCGACCGCGTCGTGGGCGTCGACTCTCGCCCCAACTCCTGGACCCGCCGGATCGAAACCTTGCAGGTCGATCTGGTGCGGGCTCGCCCCGCGGACCTTCCGCAAACCGAGCGTTTCGATGTCGTCGTCCACCTGGCCGCCAATGCCAAGGTCTTCGCTTTGGTCGAGAATCCGCAAGGGGCGATGGACAACATCAGCGCGTCGTTTACGGTCCTCGAATACTGCCGGCAGCGCCGCATTCCCATCGTGTTGGCCAGTTCCCGCGAGGTATACGGCGACATTCATCGACACGTCACGCACGAGGCCGCCGCCGATTTCGTCGTCGCCGAAAGTCCCTACAGCGCCAGCAAGATCGCCGCCGAAGCCCTGGTCTATTCCTACGCGCAATGTTACGACCTGCCGTTTCTCGTCTTTCGCTACAGCAACGTCTATGGCCGATATGACAACGACCTCGAGCGACTGGAGCGGGTGATCCCGCTCTTCGTGCAGCGCATCGGACGCGGCGAACCGATCGTCGTCTTCGGAAAGGAGAAGGTCCTCGATTTCACCTACGTGGACGACTGCGTCGCCGGGACCGTGGCGGGGATCGACGCCTTGGCGGCACGACGGGTCGTCGGTCAAACGATCAACCTGGCCCACGGACAGGGCAACACCCTCATGGACGTGGTCAACCTCATCGCCCTCGTTTTGGGAAAAAAGCCCAACGTCCGCTACGAGCCTTCGCGTCCCGGCGAGGTGACTCGCTACGTCGCGGATATCAGTAAGGCCAGGTCCCTCCTGGGGTACGAGCCGCAGACGCCGCTGAGCAGCGGTCTGCCTCAGGCCATCGAATGGGCGAAGTCCTGGCGCGCCCCGTGACTCGGCTATGACCGCGTTCCCAACATCGACCGCCTCCCCTGAAACCATCGACGCCCAACCCCAGCGCGGCCTCATCGTCGTGGGGGTCGCTTTGCTCGCCGCCCTCGTTTGGTCCTACTGGTCGACGTGGACGGGTTTGGCGGCGAGTTGGCAGGAGGACGCGAACTATTCCGTCGGACAACTGGTTCCCTTCGCGGCCCTTTACCTTTTGTGGAACGACCGAGCGCTGCTTCGCGAGTGCCGCATCGAACCTTGCTGGTGGGGTCTGGGTGTCCTGGTCGTGGCACAACTCGTGCGGGCCTTCGGCGTGCTGATGTTGTACCGCTCGGCGGAACGCTACTCTCTCCTTTTGACCATCGTAGGCGTGGTCCTGCTCGTCGGCGGTACGCGGATCACGCGGCGGGTCGGGTGGGTGCTCGCTTTTCTGATCCTCATGATTCCCCTGCCGGGTCGAGTACACGACGGCATCTCCGGACCGCTGCAAAGCCTGGCCTCGTCGGGCGCGGTGTTTCTCTTGGAATTGTTAGGCGTTCCCGCGGTGCAGGAGGGACACGTGATCGTTCTACGGGGTACGACGCCCCTGGCCGTCGCCGAGGCGTGCAGCGGACTTCGCATGTTGACCGCCTTCGTGGTGGTGGGAAGCGTGTTGGCCTATATCGCCCAGCGACCCCTCACACAAAAGGCGCTGTTGGTCATCTCCACCGTTCCCGTGGCCATCGTATGCAATCTGATTCGGTTGTTAATCACGGCGTGTTTGTTCCTGACCACGGACAGCGCCACAGCCGAGCGCTTCTTCCACGACTTCGCCGGCTGGACGATGATGCCCCTGGCCATCGTGCTCATGATGCTGGAACTGTCGGTGCTCAAGCGGCTGTCCGGTCCGACTCTGGAGACCGCGACTTCCAAGGTCCGCTGAGTGCCTCTGTACGAACCTGTCCTCCCTGCAAGGGAGAGGGCTGTTCAAGTTCATGTGGAAAACCGTCGTGCCGAACACATGACACCAAACCATCAGAACGCCGATGACGCCATCCTGGGCGCTCGCAAGCGCATGGTCAGTGACCAAATCCGCGCCCGCGGCGTCAGCGACCCGCGGGTGCTTGCGGCCATGCTCGAAATCCCGCGCGAGCGGTTTCTCCCCGACGCGGAACGCGAGAGCGCCCATGAAGATCGCGCCTTGCCGCTCGATTTCGGACAGACCGTCAGCCAGCCCTTCATGGTCGCCTACATGACGGAGCTGTTGCGCGTCACCGCGGAATCGAAAGTGCTGGAGATCGGCACGGGATCGGGGTATCAGACGGCCGTCCTCGCCCGGCTGGCCGATCACGTGTACTCCGTCGAGCGCCTCGCGGTTCTCAAGGATCGCGCCGCGAAAACGCTGTCAGACCTTGGCATTGTCAATGTATCTCTACACGAGGGTGACGGCACCCTGGGCTTGTCCTCCCTCGCACCGTACGACCGGATCATCGTCACCGCCGGCGCCCCGCGCCTTCCCGCCGCCCTTGTCGATCAACTCGCCGATCACGGCCGCCTGGTCGTCCCCGTCGGCGGACCGAGTGAACAAACCGTCGTTCTCGTCGTCCGCGAGGGCGGGAAGATCGTCGAGACACCTATGCTCGGCTGCCGCTTCGTAAAACTGGTCGGCGAACAAGGGTGGGACTCAGCCTGACCACTTTGGGAAGGTACCCGCACCGTGTTTGCCCCGCTGCATTCTCAAGGGTCATGGCGACGACGGTCCCCAACCCGACCCGTTCTGAATGACGATTGCCCGGAGTGCGGCACGCCGATTGCAGCGAAGTTTTTCGAGTCTTGAAGCGGCGCGGGTCGTGGACTACTCTGGTGGTCGCTGCCTCGGTGCTGGATGGCGCGAGGCAGCCAAGAAGGAGATTGTGAATCGTGTACAACCGAATGGAAAAGGTGATCGTCGGGGCCCTGCTCTTGGCGGGGTTGGTGATGAATCCCCCGGCCGCACGGGCGGATGGCAACGGCGAAGAGAGCAAATGCCTCGCCAATGTCACGCAGTTGACATTCTCCTCCATGGGCCTGGGCAAGGCCGGCGAGGCCTATTTCTCCCCGGACGGCAAGAAGATCATCTTCCAGGCCACCCCCGCCGGGCAGAGCGAATACCAGATATACATGATGGACTTCATCGAGCGCGTGCCCAAGATGGTCAGCACCGGCAAGGGCGCCTGCACCTGTGCGTACTTTCATCCGACGGGGAAAAAAATCATCTTCGCCTCCAGCCACCTCGATCCCACGCTGGGTGAGCCGAAGGAAAAGGAAAAGCCCAAGGGTTACGCATGGGACTTCAACGTCCACATGGACATTTTCGAGGCCGACCCGGACGGCTCCAAGCTGCGTCGATTGACCGACGCCCCCGGCTATGACGCCGAAGGTTCGTACTCGACCGACGGCAAGAGCATCGTCTTCACCTCGCAGCGCGACGGCGATCTGGAAATCTACGTCATGGACGCCGACGGCGGGAACCAGCGGCGGATCACCCACGGCAAAGGCTATGACGGCGGACCCTTCTTCTCGCCGGACGGCAAGACGATCCTCTATCGCGGCGATCGACGCGGCGACGACAAAATGAACCTTCAACTGCGAATCGTAAGCGCCGACGGCGCCGGCGACCGAGCCATCACCGACAACCCGATCTTCAACTGGTGCCCCTTCTGGCACCCCTCGGGAAAGAGTTTCATCTTCACCCAGGCCGACCATTCCGCCCGCGAACGCGGCGAAAAACCAAACTACGATCTCTTCCTGATGACACCGAACGGCACGAAGCAAACGCCGATCACGTTCGACCCCGAGTTCGACGGCTTGCCCGTGTTCAGCCCCGATGGGAAAAAGCTCATGTGGACGAGCAAACGTGGAGGACTTTCCGACGCCCAGGTGTTCATCGCCGATTTCACCTTGCCCGACGGATTCGGTCGTTAACGGAAAGCGATTCGCGGCCGTGGAGGATGAATGGACCAGCTAGTTTTTTCATGTAGTTTGTCGCCGACCAGCCGCAGCGCCATCCTCGCCCGGCAGCTCGCGGACGAGATCACCCGTCTGGGTGACAAAGCCAGGTTGATCGACCTGCGGACCTTCAATCTGCCCATGTGCGACGCGGGCGATTGTTACCAACATCCCAACGTCATCGAGCTTCAACGCGCGATCCAAAGCGCCTCCGCCATCGCCATCGCCACGCCCATCCACAACTACGAAACCGGTGGTTCGACGCGCAATCTGGTCGCCCTGGGCGGCAGTGCCTGGGAGAACAAGGTGCTCGGGTTCGTCTGCGCCGCCGGCGGACAGGGCTCCTACATGGCCGTCACCGGGTTGATCAACTCCATGATGCTCGACTTCCGCTGCTTCGTCGTCCCGCGCTTCGTATATGCCACGAAACCATGCTTCACGGACGATCGGCTTTCGGATGCCGAAGTCGAAAAGCGCATCGTCGAACTCGCCCGCGAGTTACACCGAGTCGCGGCGGCGCTGTCCTAGCCTCCCCACCCACGAGTTCGCCCGCCGAATCCCTCGTCTAACCGCCCCGCGTGAAAACCCGCACCGCTTGCGTCCCTCCCCCCAAAACCCGCCCACACGCCTATGCCCAACCGTGGCCCGCACGGCGCATTTCCTTGGTACGCATCGTGCGAGAGAACAAGCGCGGTTTTCGCGACGGAGATCACCCTATGACCGGCTATCGGCTGCCCTATCGGGACGAACTCGGGTTTTGCAACGTCCTGATCTCTGCTCTAGGCGGCGACGGAGCCAATATGGCCGGGAAACTCCTCTTCCAGTTCGGGTGCGACAAGCTCGGTCTCGACGGCGGCTACGACGCCAAGTACGGCTCCGAAAAGAAAGGCACGCCCACCGACGTATCCATCCGCCTCGGCGAAGTCGGCACGCCGGTGAGGCAATCGGGCCCCACGCAAACACCGCACATCCTCGTCGTCGTCCACGCCGACCTCATCCGTCCGCTGGAACTCAACCGAGGCCTGCATCCTCAGGCAACGTGCATTGTCAACACTACGAAAACACCCCAGGAGTTGCGGAACGTCCTCAACCTTCACAGCGGGCGAGTCATCTGCGTGGACGCCACACGCATCGCGTTCGAAACCGGTAGTCGCCTGAACATGCCGCTGTTGGCGATCCTTGCTGAAGTACTCGCCTTCCCGCAGGACGAGCTTCGCACAAGCATCGCACGTCAGTGGCCTCGGGCCGTGGAGGCGAATCTCGCCGCCTTCACCCAAGCCGCCCGCACCAGCGTCGCGGATACGTTCCACGCCGACGGGTTCGCTTTGCTTCCCCCCAAGCCCAGCCGCGGATCCATCGGTTGGCGAAATATGCTCAACGGCGGGACCATCGACGCCCTCACCCACACCACCATCGGACGCGACAATCGTCTCGCGGGCCGCGGAAAAGTCCCCGAGTTTCATCCCGAAAGCTGCTCGTCGTGCGGAATCTGTCTGACCGTTTGCTCCGACCCGGGCGGATTGTTGTGGAAGGAGGGTCGAATGATCGGCATTGATGAAAAATTCTGCAAAGGGTGCATGCGCTGCATCGAAGTTTGCCCGGAAACCAAGAAGGGCAAAGCACTCTCATTCGCAAGGGGAGCCAACGGAGATTGACACCATGCCCACGATGACTTTGGAACGCACGCCCACGGCCGCGGCGCGACAGACGCCCTGGCTGGGCAACGGCAACGAAGCCGTGGCTCACGCCATCCTCGACATCGGATACGACGCCGAAGGGTATTACCCCATCACGCCCTCCTCCGACGTGGGCGAATACGTCTCCAAGGCCTTCGCCGCGGGTGACACGGACTTGGCGTTCGTGGTGGCGACCTCGGAGCTGGCGGCATTATCGGTCTGCGCCGGCGTGGCCGTTGCCGGAGGCCGCGCCGTCGATGTGACCAGCGCCAACGGCCTCTTGCTGAAAGCCGAGCAAATGCCCGCCATCTCCGGTCTCGGCCTTCCTATGGTCCTGAACCTCTCCACCCGCGATGTCTCCGCGCCGCTCAATATCAAGAACGGTCACTCGGACCTCTACGCCACCCTCGGCTGGGGATGGTTGGTCTTCCTCGCCCCGACCGTGCAGGCCGCCTACGACCTCAACATCATCGCCATCAAGGTCGCCGAAGCCGTGAAGCTCCCCGCGCTCGTCGCCTACGACGGATTCCACACCTCCCACGCCAACCGGCGAATCCTCGTCTTCGCCGATCGTGAGGACGTCCGTCGCTTCGTCGGACCGCCTCCCTTCCGGGCCACGCTCGAGGGTCGCAACGGCCGCTTCAACCTGCTCGACGTGAACCACCCGCGGACCTTCGGCCCCTACATGAACGACGACCTCATCAACAGCAAGGTGCAGATGGACCTGAAATTCGACCAGGCCCGCGTTTTGCTTCCCCAGGTGTTCGACGACTACGCTGCGTTAACCGGTCGGCGGTACGGGTTCGTCGAGCAATACGGCGACCGATCCGCAGAGCGATGCCTGGTGGCTCTGAACACCGCCGGGGAGGCCGCAAAAGACGCCGTCGATCAACTCGCACAAAACGGCCAACCCGTGAACCTGGTCATTCCCGGCGTTCTTCGCCCATGGCCCGAAAAAGAGATCGTCGAGGCTCTGGGCGACGCCCAGCGCATCGTCGTCGCGGAGCGGGCGAGTCAGTACGGAGCCAACAACTACCTGGCCAACGAGATCGGCGCCGCCCTGCAGCGCCGCGGCAATCACGCCACCATCCTCCAGCGCACCTACGGAATCGGCGGACTGAACTTCATTCGTGACGACGCCTTGGCACTCTATGAGCTTGCCCAGCGCTGGCCGGCCGTCGACGATGCCGACCAGAAACGCATCAAGTGGTACCACGGCGCCTGGACGGGCGACGAGTCCTACCATCCGCCGCAGACGCTCATCCCCGTGACCGCCGCCCAATGCACCTGCAACGCGGGCAAGGACGGCAAAGTCAACCTCCGCGAACTGTCCGCCATGCCCACCCGCTTCGACAAGCACTCCGCCTGCCCGGGTTGCGGGATCTTCACCACCCTCAACCTCTTCCTCCGCGGGATCGACGGCCACGTCGTGCTGCTCTTCAACACCGGTTGCGGGATGGTCGTGACCACCGGGTATCCGCTCACCAGCTTCAAGGTCCCCTACTTCCACAACCTCTTTCACAACGGAACTTCGACCGCCACCGGCGTGGTGGAGATGATTAAACGGTTCAAGGCCAAAGGCGACTTGCCCGAAGAAATCACCGTCATCGCGGTCAGCGGCGACGGCGGCGACGACATCGGAATGGACCAGGTGATCGGCGCGGCCCTCCGCAACGACCCCTTCATCCTTCTCGAATACGACAACAAGGGCTACATGAACACCGGATCGCAGCTTTGCTACACCGGCTTCCTCGGGCAGAAAAGCAGCAACGCCCACCTCGGTCCCCATCAGAGCGGAAAAACGACGCATCACAAGGACATCATGGAAATCCTCCGTGGCACCTTCGCCCCCTACCTGGCCACGGCCTCCGAATCGCACGCCGTGGACATGATCCGCAAAGCACGCAAGGCGCAGGCAACCGTTCGCGGCGGAGGGTTCGCCTTCGTCAAGGCCATCTCCGTGTGCCCGCTGAACTGGGGCATGGACGAGCACGTGGGACCGTCCGCCGTCGAGGCCATGGTCCTCGCCTGCATGTACCCGCTTTACGAAATCGAAAACGGCATCACCCACTTGAACGTGAACCCCGAAAAGAACGGCAAGAAAATCCCCGTCACCGACGCCTTCCGAAAAATGGGCGGCGCGTTTCGGCATATGCTCACCGACGCGTTCAAACCGCTCGTCGCCGATGTTCAGAACGAAGTCGACCGCCGCTGGACACGCCTCAAAGCCATGGCCGACCACGAGCGACTATAATCCACGCTACGCCCGTCCAGCCTCGTCGTGCGTCACTCTCATGCGTGCGCGTCCCGGTTGAGTGTCAGAGCCGCGGGCGCAAGCCCGCGGACACGACGCTGACGCGAGATTCCAATCTCGCACCAGCCCCGCGTCAGACTACGTCGCCAAACCGCCGCTCGCGGGCTGCGAAATCGAGAATGGCTTGATCCAAGTCCTTGGGTTCGAACTCCGGCCAGAGCTTGGGGCTGACGTGGATTTCCGCGTAGCTGATTTGCCACAGCAGGAAGTTACTCACCCGACGCTCGTTGGCCGTCCGGATCAAGAGATCGGGGTCAGGCAATCCCGCGGTATACAGCGACGACGTGATGCGGCTTTCGTCAACGGCCTCGGGCGTGAGCCGTCCGGCCTGAATCTCCTCACCGATCCGTCGCACAGCGTCCACGATCTCGTCCCGCGAGCCGTAGTTCAGCGCCAGGCAGAGCTTCAGCCCGCTGTTGGCGCCGCTCATGGCCACCGTGCGGTCCATCTCCTCCAGCACCGGCGACGGCAACCCCGCCCGTCGACCGACGTGAAGAAAACGCACGTTGTTGTCCATGATCGTCGCCCGCTCGCGGATCAGATACCGCACGTACAGTCCCATCAGGAAATCGACTTCCTCGCGCGGGCGTTTCCAATTCTCCGTGCTGAAGCTGAAGAGGGTCAGGGCCTCGATCCCCAGCCGAGCGGCGTGGGTCACGATGCCCCGGACGCTCTTCGCCCCTTGCTCGTGCCCGAGAATCCGCGGCATGCCCCGCTGCCGGGCCCAGCGCCCGTTGCCGTCCATGATGATGGCGATATGACGCGGAAGCCGCGGACGCGGCAAACCGAGGTGAACTTGCGGATCAAGCGGTTCAAACATGTGCCTAGGAACACGGAAGACTGAAGTGCGAAGGCTGAAACCTGAGGATCGAAGAGTGAAGGGCCAATCGGTCCATGCTCTGGCGATTCCAATCTCCGTTCTTCGTTTTCAGTCTTCCGTCTTCTAACTTCAGTCTTCTGATTCAGCTCCCGTTCGCAGCCGAGGCCGGAACGCCGAGAATGCGTTGCAACGCCCCGCGCATCAGCGTTTGCGAACGATCGGGCCCGACTCCCACGATCGATACCGGAACGCCGACCAGCGACTCGATCCGCTCGATGTAGTCGCGGGCACTTAGCGGCAGGTCCTCGAAACGGCGCACGTCGCGCAGTTCCTCGCTCCACCCGGGGACCAGCTCGAGGATCGGCTCGCAGGCCTCCAGCCGTGACACGCTGGTGGGCACGGTCCGCAGACTCTGCCCGCCGCAGCGATAGGCTACGCACACGCCGATCTCGGAAAACCCGGTGAGCGTGTCCATGTGCAAGAGTGCCAAATCCGTGGCCCCCGTCAAGCGGGCCGCATATCGACAGGCGACCGCATCGAACCATCCGCACCGTCGCGGCCGGCCCGTGGTCGTGCCGTATTCCCGCCCTCGCGCCCGGATGCGATTGCCCGTTTCGTCCTTTAATTCCGTCACAAACGGGCCGGAGCCGACTCGCGTAGCGTAGGCCTTGCTGACCCCGATCAGCCGCTTGACCAGAGTCGGCGGCACGCCCGCCCCCGGCCCGATCCCGTTGGGACCCGTGCTGCTGGAGGTGACAAAGGGGTACGTGCCGTGATCCACATCCAGCAACACGCCGTTGGCTCCCTCGAACAACAACGCTCGCCCCGCGTCGATGGCTTCATGAAGAAACGCCGTCGTATCGCAAATGGCGCCCTTCAGGCGTGAACGCGCGGTCTGCACATCCTTCAACACAGCCTGGGCGTCCAATCCGCCGTCATCCCCGTATTGGGCTCGAAGGGCCGCACCCTTGGCATCCACCGTGCGCCGAATCCGAAGTGCCACGTCCTGGTCATCCAGCAAATCGGAGAAACGCAGGGCCGTCGAGCGACGCATCTTGTCCGCATAGCACGGACCGATGCCCCGCGCCGTCGTCCCCAGCTTTCCGCCCTCCCCTGCGGCGCGCTCGCTGAGCTGGTCTTCGAGTTTGTGATAGGCAAGAACCAGGTGGGCGCGATCGCTGATGCGAAGTCGCGGCAACACGTCCAACCCGCGGGCGGCCAGTTGATCGAGTTCGTCGATCAGCGCGATCGGATCGACCACCACCCCCGGCCCGATGACGCCGATGGTATTCTCGTGCAGAACGCCGGTGGGAAGCAGGTGCAGCTTGAACGTCTCTCCGCCCGCGCAGACCGTGTGACCCGCGTTCGCCCCGCCGTTGAACCGCACCACCACATCGAAGGCCGGGCACAGCAGATCGACGATCTTCCCCTTCCCCTCGTCGCCCCAACCCAATCCGAACACGCACGCGTGCTCGCCCTGTTTGACTTTCATGAACGCCGCCTGAGTCCCCGGGCCCTTCCCGGGCAGAAAAAAGGCCCACCGTCAGGGGCCTGCCAACTCCTACCAACGCCCTTTTTCGCAGGCTATCGGGCCTAAACGACGCTGTCAAGGCGACCCAGAAAGCCAAGCCTGTGATTTTATACTAGCGATAAGCAAAAATAACCCGCCGCTCGGATATTTTACTTGACAGGCAATGTGGATAAGCATAAAAGAATCATCGCCTAAAAACGATGGAGTGCCGTGAGGTCGGCGAAGGGTTATTGAGCCACACAGGAATTGCCTGGGAGCCCAACATGATGGATGCGACGGAGTTGCGGAAGTTTCTGGCCATACCCTACGACGAGCTGGAGGAAATGAACCTCGAGTCCAAGCGGCAGCGACTCGAGCGCGTGGACCGCGGCACCGTCGAAGAGCAGCGCCGCAAATATCTCACCGACGAAAAACGCATCAAGGCCGTCACCGTGTGCTTCTGCGACCTGGAAGGCCGCCTGCACATGCTCGACTACGACAAGAAGTTCCTGCTCAAATCTTCAGACAACCTGACCTTCGACGGTTCGTCCATCCGCGGCTTCTCCGAAATCGCCGAGTCCGACCTCAAGCTGCAACTCGATTGGCCCGCGTTCTATTGGCTGCCCGCGGATATCTTCGGGCCCGGCAAGGTCATCGTCTTCGGTGAGGTCCACGCCCAGGACGGCTCCGCCTATCGCTGCGACTTCCGCTCCCGCCTGCGCCATTTTCTGGAGGACCTCTATCGCCACGAAAAAATGGTCCTGCACGTCGCCCCGGAGATCGAGGGATTCCTCTTCAAAGGCACCGACGCGGAGCGAAGCTACCATGAGACCGGCAAGTTCGAGTTCATCTCCACCGGCGGGTACTACCATTCCCTGCCCCAGGACCCCTTGCGGCAGTTCATCGACCGCTGCGCGGAGGCTCATCGCTCACTCGGGCTGGGCAACGAAAAGGACCATCCCGAAGTGGCCCCGTCGCAGTTCGAGATGAACTTCGGCTACTCCGAAGCCGTCGTCACCGCCGACCAGATCCACCTCTATAAGCTGGTGTGCCGTCAGGTGGCACGGAGCATGGGGCTGACTTGTTGTTTCCTTCCCAAACCCGTCGCGGGCGTCAACGGCAGCGGCATGCACTGCAACATGTCGCTCAACCGCAACGGCAAGAACCTCTTCCACGACAAGGCCGGCCAGGACGGGATCACCGAGTATGCGTGGAACTTCATCGACCGCATTCTCAACAACGCCACCGACGTGTGCCTGGTGCTCAACCCCAGCGTGAACGCCTATCGCCGGCTCGATCCGCACTTCGAGGCCCCCAACCAGATCAAAGCCTCGGCCAGCAACCGAGCGGCTATGATCCGCATCCCTTTGGGCAACGAACGAAGCGCACGCATCGAGTTCCGCTCCGTGTCGCCCGATGCGAACCCCTACCTGCTCTTCTACACCCTCCTGCGCACGGGTTTGGAAGGCGAACTGCCCGACTCGGCCGACGCGGAAGGCAAGCGCTACCGCACGCGGTTCCTGCCGGACAACATCTACGACGCGATCCGCCTCTTCAAAACCAGCCGCCTCGCCGTCCAGATCCTCGACGAAGAGGCCCACGGCAAATACGTGGAACTCAAGCAGCGCGCCGCCGACCGCTGCCCCAAGGAAATCGGCACCCGCGTCAAATCCGGCGAAGTCATGTTCCACCACGAAGTCACCAACCAGCTTCTGTGGAGCATGTTCTAACGAATGCGGAATGGCGAGTGCAGAATGCGGAATGGGTGACCGGCGCTTTCGCTTCGTAGGGGACCCGGATCAGGGCGCAAGAAAATAGAATACCCCGCGAAGGTCCTCGGTCGCACTGATGTGGGTGCGCTCACCGCTGCGCTCTCGGAAGGACGTGGCCCGGAACTGATAGAACATTCCGGGGATCAGTGCCGGACCGCCATAGGTGTGGGTCACGGCGGCCGACCCCGTCGTCGGACCGAGCTCGTCGTTCCAGACCTCCACGCCGAACGCATCGAACACGCGAATCTCGTACCCGTCCTCACTGGAGTCGTCCGCCCACTCGAAAACGGGCGTCGGTGAAACCACCTGCTCGGGCTGGTCCGCGCCGGGACGAACGACGGCCAGGGCCCCGGTCACCTTGAATCCTTCCGGAAGCACCACGGCGTTCCCGGCGGCGGGGTCGGGGACCTCGATGTGGACGATCTGCGTGCCGCCGATGTTTTGATCCGGGTCTCGAACCAGCCCATCGTTCTCGAAGGCCGCCAGAACGACGTAACGTCCGTCGGGAACGCCCATTAGCGTGAACGCGCCGGTCACATCGCCGATGCGCAGTCCGGGCGGAACGGCGCCGCGGGCCGCGGCCTCCACAAACGTGCTTTCCACTGCGAGCACGACGCTGGTGACCGATCCCCCTGGGGCGTTGACGATCTGCACGTTGCCGGAAACCGCGCTAAGGGGACGATCGACCTCGCTTAAATCCACGTCGTCCGCTTTTTCCGCGGCGGCAATCCCCGCCGACGCCGTGGTCAGTTGCAAACCGGCGCGATAACCCTGAACGGCGAACGTCCCAGCCGTCACGTTGAAAATAATATAGGCGCCCTCACTATCGCTGAAACCGACATAGGCCCCGGCCTGATTCGCGGCGACCACGAGCACGCCCGCGGGCTCGGCGGCAAGAACCGTTCCGGCGATCGAACCGAGCGACGACGTATCCCCGGGCAAGGCGATCAGACCGACCGTGGTCAGCGAGTTTTCGATGACGAAGGCGTCCTCCTCGCTTAGCGCCGTTGCAGGATCGAGAGGAAGGGCGGGTCGGATCGCAGTGGGAAACTCTTGATACCCGGCGGCCTGAGCCCGCAGGGTGAAACTGCCCTCCAAGGGGACGCCATCCTCGTCGCGCAGCGCGGGGACGGTCAGTTCAAACGTTCCGTCCTCCGCGGAGACGCTGCTGGTTCCGACGGCGGCCCCGTTGACATCCACGGCCTGGACCCGGGCGTCGGAGATCGGCGCTTCGTCGGCTAGGTCAATGATCGTCCCACGGATCAACACCGGCCCCACGCAACGGGGATCGGAATTAAGGATCGCCTCGCAGACCAACCCGGCATCGCATTCCGGCGCGGACGGATCGCAACTCGCATCCTGATCCTGACCCCCGGGGTTTCGGCGGGCACATCCGGCGGCGACGACGATCAACAGCAGCGTACGCAAGCGACGGTGGGGTATGCGATGCATCGTAACACTCCTTCGACTGGCCCCTCTTATCGACCATCGAGGGCGTCGGCGTCCACTTCCATGTCGGGGACCGGGGTCGGCGCGGTCTTCATCCGCCACACGACGACCGTCCAGACGACCCACAGACCCGCCAGCGCGGCGCGCACCGACTGCATCGGGGCGAAGTACACGCTCACGGCCATCAACACCGTGAACGAGCAACAGATGCGTACCTTCTGCGCCCGCGTCAAACCCGTTTTGCTGCCGAAGGCATGGATATAGGGACCCAGGATTCGGTGCCGAAGGAGCCAATGGTGTAGCCGATCACTGCTCTTCGAAAACAGAAACGCCGCGAGCAGCAGGAATGGAGTTGTCGGCAAAAGCGGCAGCAAGATGCCGAGCGCCCCCAGGGCGATGTTCAGGCACCCCAACGACACAAACAGTGCTTTCTTCCCGGTCATGGAGGTCGTCACCCGCGGCCTTGCTCAGAGCAGCCCGCCAAAGGCTCAGGGATCGTTCTCGTTCGACGGGCCGGCAAACTGCGAAAGATACGCCTCAAAGTCGGCCCCGTCCACGTCGCCGTCGCGGTGTGCGTAGTCTAAGATATCGATGTTCCACGTGAAACAAGTTTCGCGCGTGGGGAGCGCGGAAAAGGCGGGCGCAAACCATGTTCCACGTGGAACATGGATTGTTACAAACGGACGTGGTGCGCGCGAAGGGGGCCGGCCCGCGGCGAGGTGGATCGCGCGGGCGCGGGATGGGCCTTTCCCTATCCCGTATAACTTGCAAGGTGATCGGTGGAACACGGCTCGCGGACCGAGCGCCTATTCGTCAACCATATGAAGTTCGTAGGCCCCGATATCGACGGCGGGGCCCCAGGTGCGGCCTTTGGGGGCCAGGTCCTTGGGGGTGGGTTCGCCGGTGTCCAGGTTCCAGTTGAGGTCACCGTGGTCGGGCCACAGGGATGCGTTCTCGCCCACGTCTTTGCAGGGCGAGGTGGCTTGCAGCCTGTAATCGCTGGAAGCCGAGTTCACGAACAGCGGGTCGGTGTTGAGTATGTTGGTTCCCGGCCAGCCGCCTTGGATGTTGCTGTACCTGGCCAACGAGCTGCCGCCGACGGCGTGGATTTGAGCGGAGTAGGCGACGCTGCGCGTGGTGGTGTTGCCCCAAAGGATGCAGTTCTTGAGGGTGGCCTGTCCTTCGCGATCGAAGACGCCGCCGCCGGACCCGATGACCGCGGCGTTGCCGGCAAATGTGCAATTGATGAACGTGGGAGTACCATAGGCCACGAGCACCGCCCCGCCCTCGCCCGCCTTGTTGCCGAAAAAGAGACAGTTGGTGAAGATTGGCGAACCGCTGTAGACGAAGACGGCACCGCCGCCCAGTGGGGTGGTTCCATTCGTGTGACCGTTGTTGCGGAAGGTGCAGTTGATGAACTCCGGCGATCCGCTGCCGCGGACGGCCACCGCCCCGCCAAAGGAGGCCTTGTTATCCTCGAAGATGCACTGCACCATGAGGGCGCTGCTGTTGTTCAATACAATTCCGCCGCCGCCGTCGTAGCCGCCGTCAATTCCGTTGCGAATGGTGAATCCGCGAAGGACGGTGGAGGCCGCGAGATCCTCACCGCTCAGGCACTGCGTGGTCCCGCCGCCGTCGATGATGGTGACGTTGGTCGCGGGGTTGCTGTTCTTGGCCAGGGTTTCGGTTCCCGCGAATCCGCCGATGATCTTCACGCCGTTCTTGAGACCAAACGGGGCATAGGTTCCCGATTTCACCCAAAGCTCGTCGCCGCTCCCGGCCGCAGTCAGGGCCGTGGGGAGCGTACAGGCGTTGGCCCAACTGCCGCAGTCGCCGGTACCGGTGGGTTTGACAAACTTCGTGGCGGCCAGGGTATGGGTAGAGAGAGCAAATAGCACTGCCGTGATGGCGATCGCATTTCTATGAATCATACAACTGCCGTCCCTTCGTCGCAACGTCAACACCGCTCCCTTACCCTTGACACTGCGTGTAAAGGGCAAGCAGTAGCGGTTCTGATTGACCGGTCGCTTGCGCTCGCGGCTCTGATTTCCGCGTTCCGCATTCGCCATTCCGCATTCACGGGCTGCATCTTCCACACTTATCCCGACAGAACCCGACCCCGCACGAACCGCCCAGGCAATGGTTGTTGTTGATGCATGGAAGCAGGTCGTTGACGCCGCCCACACAGGTTCTGACGCACGTGTCGCCCGCGCATTGTGCTGATGTCGTGCAGGGTGTGGCCCCACACGTCACGGTCGACGGGCACGCACATGGCCCGCTGAGCGGGTACGCAAGCCCTTTGAATGCGTCGACGACCGCCACAATGTCCATGGCGTCTACGTCCGTGTTTAGCTCCGGCAGATTGGGTTGTACCTGAGCGTCGACTTTGGACATCGCGCCGGGGAGCCCCTTGAACTTGTCGACCACGCCCGAAACGTCTAGTCCGTCCGGCTGCGTCGTAGTCGACGGCGGATTGAACGCCGACGCGACATCGCCATGCCGGGCGGTTTGGATGGTCAGCGCGGGCGAATAGTTCAACTCCACGGATACCTCGCATGCCTGGTCGATCAACTGCACGTCGTACTTCGAGCTGGGAAGGATTTCCGCCCCGGCGATGTGAATGACGTTCTCGCCGCTCCAGTTCCAGTAGTGCGCAGTACATTGCAACCGTGCGCCGCGGAAACTTCCGACACCGGGCGAATCTTGCGCTTCGAGGAACGTAGAGGGTGGACCTACCCAGCGTGCGCAGTTGCCGACGCCCGGCGGCGGGGGTGGGTTGGTCGGGTCGCCGGTGCAAGTGGGTCCCGCCTCGAAGGTCGAAAAATCGGGCGAAGGAAACTGCGGGGCGTTGGGCGGGACAGGGTTTTGCAGGTCGGTCAAGGTGACGCGGATGGCCGTCGGGGACGAACACCGCGCGGGGACGATGGAAAGAAATCGGTTCTTGCGATCGGGGGAGCCCGCTTGGGGGGCGAAAAGGGCGCTGCAGGTAGGCACGGGGGCGTCCAACGATATCGGTACCACGGTCGGCCCTGTCACGAGCAAAGGGGTACCCGGTTTGAAGAGATCAATGCTAACGTTGTGTGTACAATAGTTCGACGGTGCGCGATTGGCCTCGAAGCGGAAGTTGTACAGTGTCCCCCAGCGCAGGGCGTTCGTTGAGTTCGGAGCGGTTGTCCACCGAACTTCGCCGGTTAGAATACTTGGGTCCCAGTCGATACCATCGAATTGAAGCTCGTCCCCGCTGTGATAAGCAATGTCGTGAATCCGTCTGCTGGATTAATCGGGAAGCGCACGTCGGGTGGAACTAGCCCAGCCGGCAAGGCCACGCGGAACCCGTCCGCCGAGCGATCGGAATTCATATTGTAGAGGGCGTATTCGTAGCTCCACCAACCCGAACCGATTGAGGTCGCCAGCGCCGCGAGGATGAAGCGTCCCTCGCCGTCTACATCGATTTGCGTCTCGACGACGTCGTCGTTGTTCTTCTTCCATGCGTATATCGCGGGCGTTTCTGGAACCGTCTTGTTGGCCCCGCTGTCCAACCACCAGATGCACGCGCTCGCTCCGCATGTTTCGTTGCAGTCGGTGCGTGTCGTGCGGTTGACCCATTTCATGTCGGATTCAACGTAGGAAACGTTATTGAACTGGTTCCCGTGGGCTGATTCTCCTGGGGTAACGAATTGCGCTTCGAGAAAGAAGGCGTCGGTAGGCGGGCACGGCAAGTCTGCGCTATTGGCGTGAAGGTACCCCCGGATTGCCTCCGGGTCCGAGAACGTCGACGGATTCGGACAACACCCACTCTCGCCACATCCTATTGGTAGGACCGTCTCACTCATGGGGAACTCGCCTGTGAACGCGTTGACGCTCCATCGGGGACCAAGCAGTTTGAATGCCTGGGCTGGGATACTGTACGTATCCGAGCATCCTGCGCCAAGCCCAGTACCGCTCGGGGTGCAGCCGGACCCGCCGCACACACTTCCGCCTTCGAGAAACCAATCGTCGTGGTGGATCCAACTCATCCCGATCTGCTGGAAGCGCTCGAAAGAAGGGCTCGTCTTCAGTTGATACAGGTGAAATGCCACCGCCGGATGCAAGTTTTGTGTTGGCCCGCAGCAGTCACCAGGGAGGGCCGTATCAACGCTGATGTTGCACGCCGTTATCCCGTTGACAAATCCATAGATTCCGCTTACGGGGCCCCACGTCGCTACGCATGGGGTTGGGCCGTCAAATCCGGCCCAAACCTCGCCGGTAGTGATGTCCGGGCCCACCGCGAGAACGTCCGGAGCGAAAAGCGTCGCTGCACCCCAAGAAATGCCTAGGATTATCATGCACAGCGGTCTTCGATCGGACATACCTGTCCTCCTAAAGAAACATACGCGTCAGCTACCGACGGATCATCTGCACGCGCGGGCGAAAGACCAACTTTGCTGCGATCATCAGGAGAAGCGTTAGGCCTACGAGTCCCCAGTCCGACACTGTCGGGATCGGATCGGCGGGGCACTCGATATCCTTGCACGTCTGGAGCTTGTGCCAGGCGCAGCTTGGGCATCGACAATCGGAAATCAGGGCGTGATCCGTGCATGGGCCGAAGGGATCGTGGGTACAACACGCGCCGACATCGGCCACGCAGGCGATTTCGTCGCACCGCGTCCCCGGAGTCCATGTGTGATGCTCACCCACGCATTCCTGTTCGAGAACCACGTCAACGCAATCACCGAACAGCGTGTCGCAGCACGCCCCGAACTCTGCGGCGCACTCCGGCCCGTCCGGTGCGCAGAATGCCTCCGGTGTGAAGACGAACGGCCCGGGTTCATCGTCCCCGCACTCCGCGCGCGTGACACTATCGACGCACCCCTCGCCGGGCGTCCGAAACCCATAGCAACAGCGTCCGGTGAGAATATCAATTACAAAGCCCGTTTCCGAGAGGCTCGGGACTATGTGGGGCGGGGTGGTGCTGTAGCTGATCAGGAACGTCCGGTCTGTGTCCAATTCGACGGTGTATTTCCCCTTGGCGCCCGGCGGCACGTCGTAGACCGCCGTCGCGCCCCAGCGGACGATGCCGTCGTCCGGGCGAAAGTCGGCGACGTAACACCCCTGCGCTGCCCAGCCGGACTCGGTGACGCTGGGGTGGTCTCCGCAACTGCACGCGGTACCGAGAGGACTTGGACGTGCGCACCAACCATCGAGGCGGGCCCCCCCCTTATCCGTGTACACTGGTTCACATGCCAAGCCGGAGCACTTCGCCCACCCCTCGCCAAACGCCGTGCTGCAAACCGAATTCGATGCGCAAGGAATGAACGGGTGAACGATGTCCTCTTGGTCGCCGTCGTCGTCGACGGAACCGTCCCCGTTGATATCCGCGTCGAGCAATCCACTACCGTCGAGCGTGACGATGAAGTCCTTTGCCCCCGGCGAGCCGTCGCCGTTGGGGTCCCAATCCGCGAACTGTACCTCGACCCACACGCGGACTCCGCCGGCGTCGAGGCGGAGTTCGTTGCCCACGATGTTGGGTCCCCCGCCGATGAGCGGCGGGTAGGGCGGCCCGACCTTGGCCAGGACGGGGTTGACCATGATCCTGGCCGTGGGCGGTTCCCCGGCCTGCGCCGGGCGCGGAGCATCCACGGCCAGCAAAAGAGTCACCGCGACGCAGAGTCGCCCGAGCATGGACTCGCCCTCCGGTGAAGCGGGACGCCCATCGTACCAGAGCCCAGGGATGTAAGTCAAGGCCAAAAAATTCATTTTGCGGCGGGCGGACCCAGCGGGCGAAATCAACTCCCCGCCCCGACGCCTTCGGGCAACGGCTTGCTGCTCTTGCACTTGGGATACTTGCTGCAACCCAGGAAGGGCCCGGTGCGGCCGGTGCGGATCAACATCGGCTCGCCGCACTCGTCGCAGGGAATGTCGGTAGGAATGGGTTTGGGTTTGGCCGACTGCGGGAACTCGGTCTCGGCGCGCTTCTTCGCTTCGCCGCGAAGGTTGGCGACGAACGAACACTTGGGATACCGACTGCATCCGAAGTACGGTCCGAAGCGCCCGTTTCGCGCCGTGACCTCTTTGCCGCAATCGGGACAGTGCAATCCATCCTCCGGCCAAGTCTCGACCACCGGGCGACCCGTGCGCGTCCACGCAAACCCCGCGGGCGGCGGACCCAGCTCGGATACGTCCACTTTCATTTTGCTGTTCTTCGCCGCAGCGCCGTTGCGTTTGGCATTGCGGCCATTGGTTTCAACCGGCGCATCGGGGACTTGACCGGCGTCGTTGAGCGCCCGCAGATGATCCAGCTTTTCCATGGGCATGGCGTTGCGGCACTTGGGGAATCCCAAGCAACTGAGGAACGGTCCGCGGCGGCTCTTGCGAATCACCATCGCCCGCCCGCACTTATCGCAGCGAACGCCCGCGTCCTGCGGTTTGGGTTTCTCCACGAAGACCCCCGCGGGGATCGGCTGCGTCGACTTGCACTTGGGATAGTTCGAGCATCCCAGGAACGAACGCCCCCGCGCCCATTTCACGCCCATCGCCGACGCGCACTCCACGCACTTCTCGTGGATCTCCTCGGCCTTCACCTTCCGCAGGGCCACGCCGTTTTCATCGCTGGGCAGAGTGTGGGTGCAATCCGGATACCCGCTGCATCCCAGGAACGGCCCCAGGCGGCTCTTCCGCAGAATCATCGCCTTCCCGCAAACCGAGCAAGGGGCCTCGCCCACCACCGCCGGCACCGGCACGCCCTCCGCGTCGATGTTCATCGTCCCCTTGCATTCCGGGTAGCCCGTGCAGGATAGGAACCGCCCGTTCTTCCCCAGACGATAGACCATCGGGCGGCCGCACTCCGTACACGTGTACTCACTCGGCTCGGCACGCGAACGTTCCATCTCCGTCTGCGCCTTGTCCAAGGAGATCTTGAACGGTTCATAGAACTCGCGGAGCACATGGACCCAATCGAGGTGCGCCTCTTCGATCTTGTCCAACTCCTCTTCCATATAGGAGGTGAACTTCAGGTCCATGATGGTGGGGAAGTGGTCGATCAGTTTTCGCGTCACCACATCCCCGCGCGCCGTGGGACTCAGCTTGCGGTCGACCAATTCCACGTACCCGCGATCCTGAATGGTCTGGATGATCGCGGCGTAGGTGCTTGGTCGACCAATGCCTTCGGCTTCCATTTTCTTGACCAGCGCCGCCTCCGTATAGCGCGGCGGCGGCGATGTATATTGTTGTTGGGGATCGATGTGCAGCGGGGCCACGGGTTGTCCCGTGGTTACATCCGGCAACAGAGCCTCGCCGTCTTCCGACCCGCCTGCGATTCTTAGGAACCCGTCGAACACCAATCGTCGTCCCGTCGCCTTGAACACCGCCTCGCCCGCGGGCGTCGTCGCCGAGACCAACACAGTCGTGCTGTTCCACTCCGCGGGGGTCATCTGACATCCGACGAACCTCCGCCAAATCAAATCGTAGAGTTTCGCCTGCTCGGCCGTCAGACTTCCCTTGACCGACTCCGGCGTTCGCTCCGCGTCGGAGGCTCGAATGGCCTCGTGTGCCTCCTGGGCGCGCTTGGAACTGCCGTAGACGTTGGGTCGATCGGGCAGATACTTGTCGCCGAACTGCCGCCCGATCATCCCCCGCACGGCCTTGATCGAATCGGCGCTGAGATTGGTCGAGTCCGTACGCATGTAAGTGATGAGCCCGACCTGCCCCTCCGACCCGCCCAGGTCCACGCCTTCGTAAAGCTGTTGCGCGATCCGCATGGTCCTCGACGGCGCAAAGCCCAGGGCGCTCGACGCCGCCTGCTGCAGCGCGGCCGTGGTGAAGGGGGCGCCGGGTTTGGACTGCGTCCGCCGGCTCTGTACATCGCTGACCGAGAAAGTCGGGCCTTTCCCGGGATGCGCCCGACCGACCAGTGTGACCGTCTTCAACCCCCGGCTAGCGTAGGGCGTAAACTCGCGCTCATCGACCCGTTCGCAAACGAAACCAAGGGCTTCCGCGACCCGCCGAGCCTCTTCGACCTTCGTGGCTTCGAAGGAGGCGCCGCCGACCTTGACCAGTTCCGCCCAGAACGCGCTGTGCTTGGCCAGCCAGGCATTCTTCTCTTTCACCGTCCGTTGGGCTTGGGCCTCCTTCCCACCGTGCAGGAACTTCTCCCATGCCTCGGCATGAACGCTTCCTTTGGCCACCTCGGTGGTGAAGAAGCCATTGATGCGCCACGACTCCTCGGGCACAAAGGCGCGAATCTCCTGCTCGCGGTCCACGATCAGCCGTACCGCCACCGACTGCACACGCCCGGCCGACAATCCCTTGCCGATCTTCTGTTGAAGCAACGGGCTGAGCTGATACCCCACGATGCGATCGAGCAAGCGCCGGGCCTGCTGGGCATTGACCTTGTCCATGTCCAGATCGTGCGGCGCGGCGAAGGCCGCCTGAATCGCCGACTTGGTGATCTCGTTGAAGACCACCCGTTTGGTCGTCTTAGGGTCCAGCTCCAACGCCGAAAGAAGGTGCCAGGCGATCGCCTCGCCCTCCCGATCCAAGTCCGTAGCCAGAAAAACGTGGTCGGCGCTCGCCGCCGCCTTGCGGAGGGAATTCACAATCTTGCGGCGGTCGCCGACAATTTCATAAACCGGCTCGAAGTCGTTTTCCAGATCGATCCCGAAGTCGCTGACCGGCAGGTCCCGGACGTGCCCCATGCTGGCCAGGACCTCGTAGTCCCCGCCCAGATACTTATTGATGGTCTTGGCCTTCGCCGGAGATTCGACGATGACCAGGGCCCTGCCAGACTTGGACGACTTCCGCGCCACAATAACTCCCCACCCGGACGGCTCGAGAAGACCGCAAAACCGGGCCCTGCATGACGGTCCCTTCTATCGACCACGCCCCCCGGTTACTCCATCGGTCGATTATAGACCCCCCGCCCGGTGTGAGGCCGGTTCTCTACCCGCCCTTACCCCGCTTGTCAAAACCGGCCTCCCCCCGCATTGCCTTGTTTTCCGCTGCGTATCGGCGGCTAAGACAGGCTTTTCCGCCTACCGTTCCTTGCGACTTCGTACTCTTTGTGGACTGCATGAATAAATATATACTTTAAGTTCTGTGCGCCAAAAACAACCCTGTCGACCGGAACTAGTGAACTTCCGCCTCCCCACCCAGGCCCATGAATACGCCTAAGACCCAGGCGAAATCGTTTACAAAACGCACGCCGCGAACGCATGGTTCGCCGGAAGGAAAGGGAAAAATGAACCTAATCGGACGGCTCAATACACCTCTGGGAAACGGTCTCGGGCTGGACCAGTGCCATGCGGGGAGTGCCCGCGTAATCCCGTGCGAACCCCACGCGATTCAGTCCGGTCCCGCGCGGCCGTGAGGGAGCGAAGCCGCGGGTTCGACCGACTCGCAAGTCAACACCCATCATGGCAACGTCTTCACGGCCATTCCCGTCGTCGGCTTCGACCTTGGGCCGGTGTGAACCATCGTTCAATCGGATCACCTCCGCTTCAGCCACACGATGCCTCGGCTTCACGACCATTCCGAGCCAGCGCCGACACGTCGATCAGCCGGGTTCCTTGAATCCTCCGCATACGCCTCTAACTCCCTGTCCTCTCGCCCTGACCGCCAAACCGGTTATGATTCCCCGCGACGATCTAGCTCGGAGACGCATCAGCAATGGCCGATTCAGAATCGTTTCGCGAGGCGAGCCCCCTTGGTACGACGCCGATTCGGGATCTGGGGTTAACGATCGCCGGGACGTGGCTCGAAGGGGTCCTGGCCGAATTCGAGCAGGAGGTGCGGCGGGCTGGCATTCAGCGGGTGAGGCCGCGTTTCTACCTCTCGAATGAATGGGGTGTTTCCGACAGCTTGGCCATCGGCATCCCGTTTTACCTGGCCCGGCCGGAGTTGATCGCCCTGCACGCCGAGCGCATCGGACACATTGAAGGCGGCACGCGCTTCGAGATCCTGCGATACCTGCGTCATGAGCTGGGCCACGTGATTTGTTATGCCTACGGTTTGCACAATGAAGAGGAATGGATCAGACACTTCGGCGCCAACACGCAACCCTATCTGGAAGAATACCGACTGGAGCCGTTCAGCCGGCGCTTTGTCAGGCACTTGCCGGGCTGGTACGCGCAGAAACACCCGGAGGAGGATTGGTGCGAGACCTTCGCGGTGTGGATGACGCCGGGGCTGGATTGGCGCGCCGAGTACGCGGATCGGCCCGTAGCGCTTGCCAAACTCAACTACTGCGACGCTGCGATGAACCGTCTGGGCGATCGCGAGCCGGCGGCCGCTTCGACGCACCAGGAAGACGATATCAGCGAATATGACGGTTCCGTCGAGCAGTTCTACCAGCACTTGGCCGGCGGCAGCGAGGGATTGCTCACGCTCGGAAAGATCGAACTCCCCCCAAGGCTGGACGGGGCCCTGAGGGCGATCTTTGAAGACCTCGGCGCGATCGAGGACAAGTCCAGCACGGCCCCGCGGAAACCGGCGTCCGCCCTGATCCGTCGCTTGGAGGCGGAGCTATTGGCCAACGTCTACCGATGGACCGGCCACTTTCCCGAACGCGCACGTCCCCTCATCCGCCATCTCGCCCAGCGGGCGGATCAGTTGAACCAGGTGTATCCCGAAGATCGCGAAACCCAAGCCGTCGTCGCACTGACCACCCTGGTGACAACTCTCGCCATGAACTACGTCAATCGGGGGACGTACTTGCCGTGAAGGGTTGGAATCCACCAGATTCACAAGAGGTGAGGAGTGGGGCGATGAAGAACCGGGGCGTTCGTCGCGTCCTCGGCGTTGTCGTTCTCGTGGTCGCGATTCTTGCTGGATCGCGTTGGTTTTCGAATGAACGCTTCACGAAGGAAAAATGGATCAACGCCACACCGGAAATGAGGGATCGACTTCTACAGAGCTTGGCGAGAAGTGGGATCTTGAACGGACGAACCGAGCAAAATGTCTACGAAATGCTCGGCGAGCCGGACGGGGCATCAGATGGGCGCGTGTGGTATTGCCGAAAATACTACGACGAAAACGGCGAACTCAAGAATCGGTTCGCGGGGATGTCGAAATGCCTTTATATCAGCTTCCAAGACGGGCAAGTCGCCAAGGCAGAGTTCACCGGTTCGTGAGCAGCTCGACGCCGAATCCTATTCATATCGCTCCAACGCAACCTCGACGATCCGGTTGATGAGGGCGTTATAGTCGAGCCCTCCGGCGGCGGCGGCCATGGCGAATTCGCCGTTCTTGTCGAGATCGCAGCTCGAGTTCACTTCCAGAACATAGATGTCGCCCGTTTCGGCCACTCGCAGATCCACCCGGGCATAATCGCGCGCCCGCAAAGCACGACACGCTTCCAGCGAGACCTTCTGAAGTTTGGCGCGAAGTTCGTCGGGTAAGTTCGCTAGGACCGCCTTCGTGCCCTGATAGGCCTCGCTTTTTTTGACCCACTTGGCCTTGTGGTCCATGAAGTGCGGTTGCCCTTCTTTGAGTCCTGAAAAATCCATTTCGATGGGCGGCAAAGCCGTGGGCGCCCGATTCCCCAGAACGCCCACATAGATTTCGCGACCGTCGATGTACTCCTCGGCGAGGGCCGCGTCGTTCACCTTGTCGTGAATCATGGCCACTCGTTTCATCAGGTCCGACGTGCTGTGTACCAGCGACTGGGCATCGATGCCCTGCGAGGAATCCGCCCGCAATGGCTTGACGAACATGGGCATGCGCAAATTGCCCCCGGTCTCGAAGCCCGCGTTTTTGCTGAACACGGCGAAATCGGGAGTGGCGATCTGCTCAAAGGCCAGGACTTTTTTGGCCAGACCCTTGTCTTGCCGTAGGTAGAATTCACCCGGCCCGCCGCCGGTGAAACGATATCCGAGTAATTGCAGCAGGCCCGCGACCCCCACGTCGCCTTGCCAGTCTTTCCCAAACATCTCCATCAGGTTGAAGACCAGATCAGGCTTGGATCGTGCCAAACCATCAATCAACTCCTTAAGGTCGCCGTGGACCCCAAGGATGGAGACTTCGTGCTTCAGCGCCCGAAGCGCGGCCTCGATATGGGCCACGGAGGCGTCCGTGATTTTCCCGCCGTCTTTTTCCAGGTAGGTCAAAATGGTGATGTTCACGGGCTAGGCCTTTCTGTAGGAATAGTCTGTCCGCCGCAGGATGCGATGTCAACCATCAGGGCCTCCGCGAAGCGCAGGCCGCGACGGCCTATGCCGACGGCCGTCGAGGCCGCCGGGTCCGCGAGGCGCGGACGGGCGAGAATCCCTACAACATGGGGCACCAATACGACGCGGGCGGAAATCGCACGCTCAAGGTTGATGCGCTGAATCATCGTCAGGTCGAATATCACTACGACCTCGAGAGCCCGGGCTTGTACGGGTCCAAGGCCAACCGGCTGATGTGGTACGAGACGTGGAACACGACGATCCCCACGTTTCCGCAGCTCGTCTCGACGACGTACTACGTCTATACGTATGACTCCACCGACCCACGGCATGACCGCACCGACGACAACCCCACCCGGATCATCACCGGCGTGAGGGACAGTCGCCTATTTGTGACCGCGGAACTGCTCCGCCTCTCCTCCGTTGTTCGCTGACCGCTTCGTCCGTTTTTCGGGCGATCGCTCCGCGAGGACCTACCCACCGATCACCCTGCAAGCTCCATAGCATAGGGAGAGTACCATCCCGCGCCCGCGCGGCCTACCTCGCCGTGGGCCCGCCCCTTCGGCGCTCCCCACGCGCGAAACTTGTTCCACGTGAAACATCGTTACCGGCCGACTCGACACTGCGTCGCACCGGCCCAAGACGCCACGGCCTCGCAGCCTCAGCCCAAGCGAAGCCCCCGACCCTTCCACCGCAGACGAACCCGACTTGCGTTTGGGGCGGATTGGCCTATACTCCTTGCATGGTGGTTGAGAGAGCGTAACGATCGCTGCATAAGGGGTTTACGTCATCATGATGAAGTTCTTTCGCAAGTACAACAAGCAGTTGCTGGCCTTCTTCATGGTCGGCTTGATGATCGTTTTCGTGGGCGGCAGCGCTTTGCAAGGGCTGCTCACCTCGACCCCCAACCCGGTTCTGGCCGGTTCCGCCTACGGTCAGGTGACGCTCATGGACCAGAAGGTGGCCGGTGACCAGACCAAACTCCTCGAGTACCTGGGTTTCGATTGGACCCGGCCGGTCGGCGGAGGACACAAACCGCTGGAGACGACCGACTGGATTCTGCTTCGCCGAGAGGCGGACAAGTTGGGTGCGGTGGTCGATCCCGCGGCCATCCGGACGGCGCTCAACGACCCGGAGATGGACGAGCGGGTCAACGACGTGTCACGCCGTGCGCGAGTGAAGCCCGAGGCCATTCATGCGGCGCTGGCCGATCTGCGGACGATCCAACAGGCCGCCGGGGCCGTCGCCGGGGCCACCACACCCAGCGAGGCGGAAGTCATGACCGCCGCCCGCGACGCCCTCGAAACGGTTTCCATCCGCGCCGTGGTGTTGCCCGCCCAGGCCTTCGTCGATCCCAATCTGAACTTCTCGGAGGATGAAATCAAAACTCAGTTCGCCGCTCACCGCGAAAAAGAGCGCGGCGAAGGATTGAACTTCGGTTACTACCGCCAGCCGAGCGTGAGCGTTCAGTACATCGAGATCGACCGCAAGGTGGTGGCCGAGAACATCGGCGTCGCCAACCTGGAACGCAAGGCCAAGACCTATTTCGAGGAACAGCGCACCAAGGACCCCGTCTTTCGCCGACCGGGGGGCGCGCCCGCCGATGCCGCTGCGGCGGGGTTGATCGAAGGTCCGCCCGCCCCGCCGATGGATGCGTTCCTGACTTGGGATGAGGCCAAGGAGAAAGCGGTTCTAGCCCTGCGCACGCAGTATGCCGAACAGGCCGCCACGCGCTTGGCCGACTGGATGATCCAGTACAGCGCCGAAAGCCTTGTGGAAGTGCAGCGTGGAGAGGACGGTTACAAACCGGCCCCGCTCGAGGTCGCCAAGCTCGAGTACTACGACGAGATGGTCCGGCGAATCCCGGAGTCGATGAAGTTCCCCAAGGCCGTCGCCATCGGCGAGACCGACTTCTTCACCGCCGAGGAAGCCGCGGACATGCCCGATCTCGGCGATACGGAATTCAAGCCCGAAAAGGGGTCGAGCCAGCCGTTCGGAGCCCTGGCCTTCCGTTCTCAGCCCGTGGTGCCCAAGATACCGATCGACGACGGCGCCAATCCCGTCGACTACCTGGCGACGTTCCAGACTTGCGCCTTTCCACTGACAGACCGTGACACGGGGAACCTCTACGTCTTCCGCGTCGTCGGCGGTCAGGGCGGCCGCGCCGCGGAGTCGGTGGATGAAGTTCGAGACTTGGTGGTGGAGGATCTTCGGCTGCTGCGCGGATACGAAGTCGCCAAGACCCGCGCCGCCTCTCTTCGGCAATGTCTGGCCTCGCAATCGCTCAAGGAAGCCTACGAGGGGGACGCGGATTTGACGGAGTTCAAGGAGAGCGCCGAAGGCGCGGCCAGCGGATACTTCGAACCGGCGCCCATCACTCGGGTGGTGAAGAACCAGGCCGCTCGCGGTCGGTCGAAAAGCGGCGTCTTCGCCGGGATCGGCATCGGCTTTGTGCCCAACGATGTCATCGACGGGCTGTTCGCTCTCGAACACGCCGACGAGAAAGCGAAAACGTTCGAGCTTCGCGATCGGGCCGCGATCGTGCTGGCCGAGTGGATCGAAACCAAGCCCGCCGCGGAGGACGAATTCAACATCCTGCGCAAACAACTCGTGCAGCAGCTCGCCGACGCCCGCTGGCGCAGCGCCGTGGCCGACTGGCTGGACCCCAAGCACATCCGCGCCCGGACGGGGTTTGCCTTGGCCGGGAAGTGACATCGACTGTCACTCTAAGGGTGCGGGACGGTTGTCCTAGGTGAGACAAGCCCGGCGCGTGGTGCGCAAGCGGAGGGCTTGCCCGCGGGACCTTGTCCGAAGCGGGCGCCAAGGGTCCGCGACTCTCGCCCCCATAACTTGCAAGCTGATCGGCGGGCGGGGGTTGGCCCGGCGCTCACGTCTGGCTCGTCGGGTTGGATATCCAGTCCACGAATTGCGGACAATCCGGCACATCGTCGAGACCATCGCAAATCCGGAGCATCGGATCCGTGGCCACCAAAACCAAATTGCGCTCAATCGCGTGGCTGACTACCAGCAAATCGAACTCGTCAACGCCGTCGAGCGTCGCGCCTTTGTCAGGGCTTGTCCAGACCTCCGGCCATTTCGCCCTGTTCTTCGTAACGTTCTGACGATTGTACTTCAGCATAAGCGCCGCCTTGAGGACGCCATACTCGGCGGCTGTATGGTCCGTGAAGTCAAGGACATTGAGGTCGTTGGTCCGGATCGTCTTTCGGAATTCGGCTTGAAGTTCCGAGCGCGGGTCCCCGTCTTGCCAGAGGCAGAAACCAACTTCGAGTTCGGCGAGCGTCGCGGTCGCGACGAACATGGGCGAGCGCGCGGATTCCGCGGCCATTCGGGCTAAAATCGCAGTTCGACGGTCGTCATTCGGCCGTAGGAGCGGGATGAGATGGTTGGCGTCGAGGAGGTACCCGTTCGTATCCATTGCTCAATAGCCCGCTGCCAATTTCTCAGCAAGGTCGAGGGCGGCGAGCGCGGCCTTGGAACGGACGGGTTGGAAGTTTCTTGAGAGTTCACCCGCCGTTGAACGCTGATATTCTTCCGAAATGTATTCGTGCAGCGGGATGTAGGGCTTGAAGTCTGCGGGGAAGTAATCGCCGAACTTGCAGCCCACTCCCTTGCGCTCGACGCCGGGAAACAAGTCGAGCAAACGGCGTTCAAGTCGCGGAGAAAGGTTATAGAGCTTCAACACCTCAGCATCGACTCGCAGAAGGGCATTGCGAATGGCGTTCTCGTCCTTCTCTCTCATGAACGCTTCGTCCGCCGCCTTCGCGGCGGCAAAGTATCGATTGACCCAGTCTTCAATTGCACGTTGTCGTTCCGGAGGAATGGCGGGCATCGGGAAGGCTCGCCACTCCTTGACGAGCGTATGTCGCTTGCCGGCCCAGCAAAACGAATAAGCGTTTGCGATGGGAGAGTTGAGTACGGCCCAAATGACACGCAGAGATACCTTGGATTGCGTTGGCCGAAAGACCACGAAGTTGCTCGATACGGCAAGTCCAACTTCATCAATCATAGGCTTGACCCGCCACGGGTCGCGGCTTACAGGGTTGTAGTTCACAATGACCTGCGGGATTCCTAATGATTTCAGGGGGCCGGGGGTACGAATATTCTTCCGATCTGCATCGATGAATTCGGTTCTTGGCGCTTCCCACACGTTATAGCCGTCGTCTGCACGTAGGACGGCCTTGATCCATCCTGGCCGTTTGGTTCTCGACACGACCTCACGCCCTTTGAGTTCTTCCTTACCCAGGAACTGGAATCCCTGCTGAATGTTGGCGACGTGCTGCAGGCGCGGCAAGTCACCGAGGTAGTCCCAAAGCTCTGGCAGGTCAGGAAGAAGGAGGGCCAGGTCCTTTGTCGCCGCGAACCGCGTCTGCGCTACCTCTCGTCCCGATGAGAACTCCAATCGCTCCTTGAACGCCTCCATGCCGCCCTCACGCACCCGGCGGTACATGAGCGTGGATGTTGCGGGCTTCCCCTTGCAACGGCGCCCGATAAGCACCGCCACCTCGTGGTCGCTGTGTTCAAAGAGATTGTCAGCGAAGACCGCGACCTCGCGGAGTTCGCACTTGTTGAGCACGAAGTCACGAATTGACAGGGATTCCTTATCGTGTAGGACGCCTTGGGGCACAACGACGCCGAAAACGCCGCCTGGTGGAAGGTTTCGCAATGTGCGATTGAGCATCTCGACTGCCTTGGTGATGGCTGTGACGGGTTCCCCTGCCTGCTTGTAGCGCTTTTTGGCCGCGTCGTCGAACGGTTCGTATGGCGGATTTGCAAGTAAGATCGTGCACTTCCTTGCGTACTTGGCGAGCACCCCCGGCTTGAACATGTCGCCTTTTTTGACTTCCCAGGAGTTGCCGTGCGGTTCGTCAGCCACGGTGAGCGAGAGTCGGGCGAGTTCCTCAGAAAACGACTCCTCCTCTAAGCCGTGCAAATGGGTGCGTAAGTAGTCGTGTGTGCTGCTGGAACTGCCGCTCTTGCCCCAATCCCGCAGCCAGCGCATCGCCGCTGTGAGGAACGGCGCGTGTCCGCACGCGGGTTCGAAGACGTGTCGGTCGTCTTCGTTGATGTCCTTGATCAGCGGCCACAACTGCGACAGCATGTGGTTGATTAAGACCGAGGGCGTGCTGTGGATGCCGAGTTCCTTACGGATGTCGTAGGGAGCCGCGGTCTTCTTGCCGCGTTTGCCGCCCGCAGCCTTGTCGATGAGCGTGTTCTCGTTGAGGTACGCGAGCGACTCGCTCGAAACGTCCGCCAGCGAACCACACGTCGCAATGCGAACCGCCGCCGCGTCGATGGCAGGACGGCCTGCCTTGCCAAACGGCGGGAATCGACCCCTCTCGCCGTGGTGCCTGCCTATACGCTCGAAGACCTCCTTCACGTTTCTCAGGTCGATCTTGATGAAGTTCGGCACCTTCTTGTCGTGCAGAACCTTGGCCGCGAGGAGCCAAAAGACGGTTCGATACACATCCTCCTGCGCCTGACGCGAGTTCAATTGTGAGCCGAGCGCCCCGTGCAGGTCACCGATGACTTGCTCGATGAGCCGCACAAGCGTTTTGCCGCGGTTCCGCTCGACCGCCGGCATGAGCCCTGCGTCGAAGAACCAAAGTTGCGACGCTTTGGCATCCGACTTGTGCAGCTTGGCGCTGTAAATGCGACTCGGGGAAAGTTCGGATTTGTGAGCCTTGAACGCGGGGCCGATTTCCTGCCACCTGATCCGACGACTCGTTGTGGGTCCGGATAGCCCTTGGGCCCACCAATCCACGCCGTCCGCATGGCAGGCGAAGACCGACGGGGCTCCGAGCGGGTGGACCTTGGCCGCCGCTTCCTTGGAATCACCGTTCGCGTCGACGATGGCGATGCAGGCTGTCCATGAATCCCACGGCTTACACGCGAAGGCGGCAATTGGCACTGTGACGTTGTCGAACTGAAATGGGATGGCAAGCTGCTCTTTGACGTAACCGCAGGATCGCAAATACGGTTCCAGGGCGCTAGCGGTACGCGAGGCAGGCTGCATAGCGGCGGCAATGCTCCCCGAAGCTCGCCGACTTCTGTCGGCCGAAAGCAGTCAAACTCGCGAAGAATCCGAGGGCACGAGACTATTCCCCTTCGGCGAGCGTTTTTCCCTGGGCCAGGTTTGCCCGGGCACAGGAGCCGCCCTACGACCCTCTCCAGCCGTCGGATAAATCGCTCGCTTCCCACCGGGCGTCCCTTGGCCTCTTGACGCGGGAACTGACGGATTGTGCGCTCGTTCGGGTCCGGCGACAAGTGCCGGGAAGTCAGGCGGCTCCGAAAAGACCGGGCATTCCTCGCCTGGGGCACTGCCCATCCGGCAATGGCACCTAGTACGGTCCGCGAGGGGAGATTTCGGCGCTTTGGTGTACGGGAAGGGATTCTCGCCTGAGCATGCGAATCAGCCCTCACCCGGCCTCTCCCTTCAAGGGGAGAGGAGGTTCCCGATACAACCGTGGAATGATCCCCGGAGGATGTTTTTCCCTTGACAAGCCGAGGACCGTGGGTTATTATTTAACCGTATGGTTAATTATAAGGGGGACTTGAGCGTAACGTTCGCGGCCCTTTCGGACCCCACGCGGCGGGCGATTTTGGCGCGGTTGGCGCGGGGGGAGGCTGCGGCTGGGGAGTTGGCGAAGTGTTTCGACGTTTCCTGGCCCGCGGTCAGCCGGCACCTTCGGGTCCTCAAGGGGGCGGGGTTGGTGGTGCAGCGGCGGGAGGGGCGCGTGCGGCGCTGTCGTTTGGAAGCCCGACCGCTGCGGGCGGCGGGGGAGTGGATCGGGCGCTATCGTCGGTTTTGGACAGGGCAGCTCGACGCCCTGGCGGAGTTTTTGGAATCCCAAGGCGCGGCGGCGTCCGCGCCGCTAGGCCGACGGAAAAAGGAGGATACAGGATGATGACACTGGATCGACGCACGTTCACGGAGCTGACCGTTCGCATAACCAAGGAAATTCGCGCCCCCGCGGGAGTTGTTCGCGGCGATCCTCGATCGTATCCCGCGGTTCGGTGTGACGCCGCCGCTGACATGACGAGGTTGAGTGTTCACCGCGGCGATGGTTCAAACGGGGATGGCATCGCGATGGCGATGGTACGGCCCAAGACCCTCGTCGGCCGCCTCCGCTGAAGCGCTGCTTGATCGCGCCGCTCGAAAAGGCCCCGGAAGTTGCGGAAAACAGGTGGAAACGGCCGGAAATGCGTTGACTCGGATGCATGGGTTCGTTATCTTGCCCAGATAGGGCCGAAATCATCGTTCCGGAGATGATCAAAAGGGAAATGTCGGGTGGAAGGCCTTGGGTCGGGGCGCGGTTGAGGCGTTCGCCCTTCGTCGTGCAAACGGGGCAGGGCCGCGTTCGGCGGCAAGAAGAGGAGGAATCGGGACCATGTTGATTCAGTCGAGGGTGGGTTCGATCGGCGTCGCATCTCTGGTCTTGTCCAGCATCGTCGCCAACCACGTCTGGGCTCAAACGCTCACAGAGCCGAGGTCGGAAACGGCGGAGCCTTCAGCCGCAGCCCCGGTCGAAGCGCATCCGGCTTCAAGCCTGACAACCGCCGACGTCACCGATGACATATGGAACCTTCTCAACAGCGTCTCGGACCGGGTGGATACGACCCTAAGCCGCGCCGAAGCGGCGCGGGACCGCGCCACGGAGGCCAGGGACAATGCCGTCGAGATGGTGGACAACATGCAAGACGGGCTCCAGAACCTGACCGGCGAGATGCGGGAGCGGATTCAGGATGCCGTCGAAGCGTTGCAGCAAGCGGTGCTGGAGGAACTGGCAGGTGCGACCGATTTCACCAATGGCCCCAATTCTTGCAGTCCGGAGTGTGAGAGTTTTCGGGACGATGTCATTACGCTGCTGACCAGCATGCAGGACATCAGCAACGCGCTTCTGGCCATGTCGGGAATCAACGGACAGGCTGATTTCTCCGCCGAGATCGCCTTCATCGAGTCTCTTTCGGGAAAGGCCCTGTATCCGCTCTATCGTGTGCTTCAGACGCTGCCGGTCCTGGACGAGGATTTTCTCACGTCGATGAGTCAGATCGCGGACAACCTCAACGAGGTTGCGCCGTACATCGAGGGGACGGTGGTGGCGCGGGGTGCGCCGCTGGATGTGTGCAGGGTACTGGCGGACAACGACAAGCTCTTGGGGCGCATCACCCTCGTGGTTGGGAACATCGGTAAGGTCGGCAACGGCTCCAAATTGGCCGGGTCGGTGCTGAATGCCATCGGCAAGACCAAGTTCGCCGCTCGGGCCGGCGTGTGGGGGTTCGCGGGTATCACCTATACCAGCGGACTGTTGGAGAGGTTGGGCAAACACATTGAATCGCTGGGCGAATGGCTATCTCCCATCGCTGAAAAAGTGGAGAAGAAACTCCAGTATTGTGTCCTGAAAGTCAACGAAGAAGACATCATCGAAGCGGTGGATGCCAATCATCAGCAGTTCATGCAGACGGACCAAGCGATCTTGGACGTTCTCAAGGCGATTCCGCCAAGGAACGGGGCCGACTTGAACAACGATCAAATCGTTGACCTCCTCGATTTTTCTCTTTTTCGAGTCGCGTTCACTGGCCCGGGCGTACTGAATCGGCACGCCGTAGTGACCTCTACGCGGGAATGATGACCTCGGTTCTCATGGTGCAGAATCCATTTGCCTTTCGACGCACTTGCGGGTCTCTTCCTGGAACATGGCAGGAGTCTGCGACGGCGGTACCCCAGGTTTTTCGGAATCATGCCCACCGCGCTCACGGTGCTGTCGCTTGGCGTGCTGATCGGTTGGCTTGATTTGAAAAACACCGAGGTACAAGCGGCCGCGGGAGGATTGTTGTGGTCAGGGCTCGCGGTCGGTTTCACGGGGCGCGGCGGAGTCGACGCCGCGAGGCCGACGCAAAAAGGAGAATGCAGGATGATGGCACTGGATCGACGCACGTTCACGGGGCTGACCGTTCGGGTGACCAAGGAAATTCGCGCCCCGCGGGAGGTGGTCTTCGACGCGTGGACGAGCGCGGAGAGCCGCCGCCGATGGTGGGCGACGGGCAGGCCGGAGGGACTTCACGTCTGCGAGATCGACGCCCGCGTGGGGGGTCGTTATTGCATGAAGCAGATCGGCAGTCCCGATACGCCGACGGGCATGGACCCGAACTACGAATGGGTCATGGACGGCGAATTCGTGGAGGTCCGCCGGCCCCAGCGTCTGGTGTTCACCTGGAACGTCAACCACATCCCGCCGGAGCGCGACGGTCTGGTTACGGTCGATTTCGAGGAAATGCCCGGCGGGACGCGGGTCACCCTGACCCACGAAAACCTGCCTACGCAAAAGAGCCGCGACGATACCGACGGCGGGTGGAAACACATGCTGGCGGAGCTGGCCCGGGTGGTCGAGCGGTCGGGGGAATGACGAATTGTGAATAGCGAATGATGAGTTGCGGACAGCAACTTACAATCCCGCGCAGGGGAGGGTAACGCGAGAACGGGTGCGAGCCGCTATGATGCGTGGATATGCGGACGAATTGACATCCGGGAGAAGTGGTGGAGACGAACATGATCCGACGACGGAATGCGAGGCTTGGGGTTCCAGCAGCGGTTTTGCAGGCGTGGGTTCTGACTGCGGTCCAGGCCGGGGAGACCAAGACGGTTCACTGGCCCCAGTTCCGCGGACCGGCGGCGAGCGGGATCGCGGAGGGGTGTGCGACGGCCACGACATGGGACGTGACGACGGGAAAAAACGTCACGTGGAAAACGCCCATCGCGGGGCTTTCGCATTCCTCGCCCATCATCTGGGGTGACAAGCTGTTTGTCACCACGGCGGTGAGCAGCGATCCCAATCCCTTCCTGAAGGTGGGGCTCTACGGCGAAAGTCCCAAGCACGAGGAGAAGGTCGAGCACGATTTCCGGGTGATGTGTCTGGACAAGAAGTCGGGGAAGGTGCTCTGGGATCAGTCGGCGCATCGCGGGATTCCCAAAAGTCTGCGGCACATCAAGGCCACGCAGGCGAACTGCACGCCGGCGACGGACGGGAAGTACCTGGTCGCTTTCTTCGGCTCGGAAGGACTGTATTGCTTCGATCTGGACGGAAAGCTGATCTGGCAAAAGGACTTCGGCGTGCTGAACGCCGGGCCATCGGAGGCGGAGGAGATTGAATGGGGTGTGGCCAACTCCCCGGTGATTCACGACGGCAAGGTGATTCTCAACGTGGCGGTGCGGAACGTCTCATTCGTGGCCGCGTTGGATCTGAAGAACGGAACCGAGGTATGGAAGACCACGCGGGAGACGGATCCGTGCTGGGGAACGCCCGCGGTGTACGCCTCGCCGCAGCGCCCGCAAATCATCGTCAACGGATACAAGCGCATCGGCGGATACGATCTCACCACAGGCAAGGAGCTTTGGTGGATGAAGGGGCACGGCGACGTGCCGGTGCCCACGCCGATCGTGGCCCACGACCTGGTGTACATCACCAACGCCCACGGCGGGCAGTCGCCGGTGTATGCCATTCGCCCGACGGCGAGCGGCGACATCACCCTGGCCGACGGCGAGACCAGCAACTCGCACATCGCCTGGGCCAATCTGAAAATCGGCAACTACATGCAGACCCCGCTCGTATACGGCGATCTTTTGTATTGCTGCCGCGACTCGGGGATCGTCGCCTGTTATGACGCCAAGAGCGGGGAAAAGAAATTCCGCGAGCGGTTGGCGGAGGGCGTGGGTTTCACCGCGTCGCCGGTCGCGTCGGACGGGAAACTCTACTTCACCAGCGAGGAGGGCGATGTCCACGTCCTCAAAGCCGGACCGGATTACGAGCTGCTATCCAAGAACCCGCTGGGCGAGGTGTGCATGGCGTCGCCGGCCATCTCCGAGGGCGTCCTCTACTTTCGCACCAAAGGGAACCTCGTGGCGATCGGGAACTAAACGAGCCGCAGGCCTTAGCCTGCGCGGACGTCCGCGCGAGCTGAAGCTCGCGGCTCGCCGGCAAGGGCAGACACGGGGGCGGGGAGCGAAGGAAGGGGCGGGGCGACCTCGGACTGTTCGCGGCAAGCCTCGGTCAATCGACCCATCACCACCGCGGAGAGTTGCTCGACGCGCGACTCCCAGGTGTCCGCCTGCACCGTGGCACTGATGGTCTGTCGCCGCCCCGGATGATCGCCCATCAGGGCGACGTCGCAGGCGTGGGCGAAGGTGTCGGGGGTATCGCCGAAGGAGATCGGCCCGCCGCGGCGGATCGCTTCCGGAAGGCTGGTCGAAACGATGGGCAACCCGGCGGCGAGGTATTCGCACATCTTGATGGGGTTGATGTTCCGCGTCATGGTGTTGCGCACGAAGGGCAGGAGCCCGGCGTCGAACGCGGCGCAGTAGGCCGGAAGATCCTCATAGCGCCGCCGACCCAGCAAGTAGACGTTGTGCAATCGCCGCAGGTCGCCGACGTCGACTTTGGTGTCGCCGATGAGCACGAAGGAGTATTGCGGTCGAAGGCGTGCGACGTCGACCAGCATCGGGCAGTCGATCCAGTGATGAATCAACCCGAAGAACCCGAACATGGGGCGGGGGATTTCGGCCAGCTCTAGCGGCCGCGGAGGGGGCGAGCGCCAAGCCGACGCGAAATGATCGTAATCCACGCCGTGACGAACCAGCACGGCATCCGGGCGGTGACGGCGCTTGGTATCGAATAACACCGCGGAGGTGGTCACCACGCGATCCGCACAGGCCAGCATCCGGTCTTCGGCGGCGGCGATCTGTTCGGCGTCGAAGTCCTCGAACTGGCGATATTCATCGACGCAGTAGTAGACGAAGCGCTCCTCGTTCAGGCATCCGCGAAGGAAGGGGACGTCGGGTGCGAAGGTCCATACCTGCACGGGCCGCTCGCGGCGGGGATCGAGGCCTCGTACGGCGCGGCGAATCTGACCGATCAACATTCGCTGGTGAAGCCGCCGCAGCGCCGGGCGGGTTGCGCCGGGCAGGACCAGGGGCGTGAATTGCACAATGGACGGTCCGGCGCTCTGCGGTCCGCGAACGACCCGTCGCAAAGCCGACCAGGCCGCTCGAAAGTCATGACCGTTGGCTTGCGGACGCCGCGTCCCGTGATAGTTCACCCACAGCACCACGTTCTTGCGGGCGAGGATGCGCATGATGTGGTGTTTGCTGGTCGGGTCGTAATCCCACGAGCTGGCGATGCAGACAATGAGGCGGTCTTGAATCATGAGTCGGTTGCCCGGATGAATCACTTCGCAGCCGGTTTTCCCTTCTCATCCTCGGGGACGGAATCGTAGTAACGATAGTAGTTGTGGCGGTATCCGTAACCGTAGCCGTAACCGTAGCCGTAGTACCCGGCGGTGGGCGAGTCCCGTCCCACGAGAAGGCAACCTACAATGGGGATGTTGTTGACTTGCAAGAGGCGCACGGCGCGTTTGGCGGCCCCTTCGTGCGTGCGGTGCAGGCGGACGATGACCACCACGCCCGTACACATCTGCCCGATGATGCCCACGTCGGTGACCGTGGTGGCGGGCGGCGTATCCACAATGGTGTAGTGGAACTCGTTCTGCATGCGCCGGAAAGCGGCCGAGGCGCTCGCCGCGGTCAGCAACTCCGCCGCGGGGCGCCCTCCGGTGCTGCCCGCGGGGAGGAACATGAGGTTCGGAATCGGCGTGGGGCGGAGGATTTCATCGTAGGTTGCCCGCCCGCTGAGCACCTCCGCCAGACCCGGTCCCGTGGGTTGGTTCAACATGTGGGCCAGCGAACTGCGGCGGAAATCGCCGTCCACGACGAGCACTTTGAGGTGGCGGATTTCCGCCAGGATACACCCCAGGTTCAGCGTGGTGACGCTCTTGCCCTCCTTGGGGACGGCGCTGGTGATGGCGATGATGCGATGCTCATAGTTGGGGTTCTGGCTGAGCAGTCGGGTGCGCAAGGAACGATACTGCTCGGTGACCAGGGACGAGCGCTCGTAGAAGGGTACGAGCGACTCGGATAATCCCTCGACGACCGGACCCGGTTCGATGGTCGATTCGGACGCGGGCGGGGCGACGGCGGGATCGCGCAGCGCGGTCGAATCGGGCGGTGCCATGACGGCGACACCCCCTCCCTCCCGCGAGGCCGCGGTCATGGCCTGGCGGCGCTCACTCTCCGCACGCTTTAACGCATCCGCAATCCGACCCATGCTCGGCTACCTCATCTCCAACCGCCACACGACGAAAACCCGTCCCCTGGAGTTACGGACCATAGTCCCCGTAGTTATAGAACGCCCCGTTGTAACTGGATTGTTGATTGTCATCCTCACCGTTGTAGACATTACCCAGCGCCTTGATCTGCGCCGGCGCCACGTACGCCTGGGCGATGGGAATGAATGGGAACAGGATCTCGCGCACGCGGTGCCCCAACCACGCCGCGGGCGTGGGAGGAATGTAGACGATGTCGTTGGGCTCCAGCAGCACGTTCTTGCTCCAGTCCCCGGTCGTGACCATCTTGTCGATGTCGACCTCGAGGGTGCGGACGGGGGTCTCGTCATGGGCCGGTCGGACGATTTTTACGCGACTGGTCCACGACAGGAAGTTCGTCCCCGAACGGATGACGGCATCGAGCAGGGTGTCGCGCCCCGTGAAGGCCCGCGGACCGACGTTGGTCGCCTGGCCGTAGACGTAGTATTTCTTGCTTTCGTAGTTGACGATGCGGACGCTGATTTTCGGATCGACGTAGTAGCGACTGAGAAGGACTTCGAGCTTGGCGGCGATCTCCTTGGCGGTCATGCCCACGACTTTGACATCCCCCACCAAGCGCAGGCTGATTTTCCCGTCGGGATGGATGCGCTGCGTCTCGCCGTCGATTTCCAGGATGCGCGGGGCGCTGACCGCGATTCCATCGGGGATGCCCACGCGGTATTCGATGGCTGCGACCTCGTGCTCATGCTCGCGGAGGAAGTGCAGCATGTCCACGTTTTTCGACGCGCACCCGCCGCCGGTCAGGGCGAGCGCTACGACCACCGCACCATGTTGGGAACGTCTGTCCATAAGACAACTTCCGTCCGCACGCGCCGAACATGCGGCGCGCAGTGCCGATAACGCCGCGCGGTCGGCGAGCCCCGCGAGGACGGTCGCAGTACGGATTTATCGGGTCGAGCGCCGACCATCTGAACGTGGTATGCGGACCGAGCGTATTAGGACCCCGGCGGCGGCGAAAATAGTTCTCGGCGGGGCTTGCGCTATTCGAGGAAGGTCCGGAAACATCGTCGCCGCGACCTCAACCACGGAAAAGACGGGACCGATAGTCTGAAGTGTTGTCCGGAGGACCGCGGCGCCGATCCCGCGCCTCGCGGAGGGCGATCCGCCACGAATGTACGCTGAGTTTTTCGGACTGCGTGAGTTGCCGTTCAACAACACGCCCGATCCGCGCTTTTTTTACTCCACTCCCAACCATGAAGAGGCCCTCGCCTCGCTCATCTATGCGGTCAAGGAACGCAAAGGGTTCGTGCTCCTCACCGGGGAAGTCGGCGCGGGTAAGACGCTGGTCACGCGCATGATGCTCCGCCAATTCGGGGCCAACCTCGCGTTCGCCAACATCACCCACGCCGTGCCCAGCGCCCGCGATCTGATGGAGTCGGTGTGTACGGAGTTCGAGCTGCCCTACGACCCGGCCGCCGGCAACGCCCAGTTGGTGCGAACCTTGCACGACTTTCTGCTGGCCAAATTCGCCCAGAACCTGCCCGTGGTGTTGATCCTCGACGAGGCTCAGAACCTGCCCGTCGAGGCGTTTGAACAACTTCGCATGATCGGGAACCTGGAGGCCGACGACGCCAAGTTGTTGCAAATCGCCATCGTCGGACAGCCTGAACTCCAACAGCTGTTCCTGTCGCCGCAGCTTCGCCAGCTTCGCCAGCGGATTTTTCGAAGCTTTCACCTGCCGGCCATGGATCGCGGCGCCACCGAGGGGTACATCCGCTACCGACTTTCCGTGGCCGCGGCGCGAGACCTGGAACTCTTCAGCCCGCGGGCTGTGGATCGCATCTATCGACTGTCGGGCGGACTGCCGCGCATCATCAATACCCTCTGCGACAATGCGATGCTCAGCGCCTATTCGTCCGGTCAGCGAAAGATCGACGAGGCGTTGATCGACTCCGTCGTGGCCCAGATGAATCCCTTGCCGGAGGACACCCTCGCGCCCCGCGGAGATGTACCTTCGCCGCCGCCCGGGCGCACGCGGACGGCCCTCCGTCCGATGGTTCCAGCCGCGACGAGCGGGTTCACCCGTCACGCTGAATCGCTCGACGGCGTCGCCTACAGCGTCCCGATCCCACCCAAGCGGGCGATGGTCGTGCTACCCCCTCGACCTGTGGAGCGAGCCTTGAGTACCCCGCGAGCCGCATCGCCGCCGGTCTTGCGGCGCGCGGCGGGCGAAAAGGCGCCGGCGCAAGAAAGAGCCGCAACGACCGATGCGTTGGCCGTTCACGCCAGTCTGACTCGGCTCACGGAACGGGCCAGGCAAATCATTACTCGCGCCGAAAGCGCCGCCCGCGACCTTCAACGTCGTGAGGAAAAAATGCGGGCCCTCTCGCAGGACGTGAAAACCGTGGCCGACCAACTCGGACGGCTCATGGGAGGCTCGCGGACCGCGCACCGCCCGACGCCGAGTAGGTCGCGCGACACAACACCCGTCGAACCCCAACCCCCGATCCGACCGTCACAACCGCGCCTCGTCAAGGCCGTCGTAGCGCCCGTATCGACCACAACGCCGAACCGCGTAGCCGAACCCATCTCCGACTTCGACGCCCTGCAACAACTGCTCCGCCAAACCCGCGAAGGGCCTGTGGGCATACGCCCGTTTGCTGTCTCCGGCTAAACGTTCATCGGACCCGTGACAGTCTAGGCTCTTTCTCAAAACGCTCGATTTTGCCGAAACATCTCCCTGGCGACAGGGACGTCGGCGAATAGGAAACGACACGAGCTCACGGATGAGCAGTGGGCTGTTCTTTCGCCGCTGATTCGGCGGAAGGCGGCGAGGACGGGGCGGCCGGCGAAGGATCCTCGGCTGATGCTGAACGGGGTTCTTTGGATTTTGGGCACCGGGGCGGTCAAGGTCAAAATCTACAACGACGCGGGGAGTCACCGGTTCAAGATTTGGGTGGACGGCACGCTGCAGATCAACGTCACCGACGGCACGTTCCTATGGGGCGGGGTGGCCTTCGGCGGGGACGACGCGCTGTTCGATAACTGCAAGATCGGCTACGACCAATCCGGCGATGACGACATCGACGATCCGACGGACGACGTGGTGTGGTCGGAGGGCTTCTCCGGCACCACCAAGACCCCGGCCTACGATCACGCCGGGAATATGATCGACGACGGGACATTTGTGTACGTCTACGACGCCTGGAACCGCCTCCTTAAAGTACGGGCGAAAGAGGACGCCGACGTGGTCATCCAGACCGCCGAATTCGACGCTCTGGGGCGGCGGATCAAGAGCGCCGTTACAAACGCTGGTAACTACGACCAGACTGTGCTATACTATTACGACGGACATCGGATTGTCGAGACTCGGCTGGCAGGGGCTCCGACGGTGGCGTACCAGCAGTTCATCCACGGCACGCAGTACATCGACGAGGTCGTGATAATGCGCGTGAAGGAGAAAGGCGACCTCTACGTGCATCAAGACGCCAACTGGAACGTCATCGGCACGACGGACCTCGGAAGACACGTCGTGGAGCGAGACATCTACACCCCCTACGGCGAACTCACTGTCCATCAAGACACCGGCTTCGGCGACCGCGACGGCGATCAGGATGTGGACGCCACCGACAAAGGCACCGTCGGCACCACCTGCACCGGCACGGTCACCGGAAGCTGCCGCATCCTGGATTTGGACTTCGACGGCGACTACGACTCGACGGACGCAGGCTTCTTCGACTCGCTCACGCAAGGCTCGATGCGCCACCCTGGCCGCGCGAGCACCGCCGTCTCGCAACCCTTCGCCCACCAAGGCCTCCTCTTCGAACCAGAGTTGGCTCAGTACCAGGACCGCGCGAGACAGTATGATCCGGGGAAGAGACGGTTTGCACAGCCAGATCCGTTCGCATTTCGGCATGGGACGTTCGGATCGCAAGATCAGTACCTGAGCGGAATGAGCCTTTTTGAGTACACGGGCTCGAATCCGGTAGGCATACTCGATCCCACCGGGCTCATTGGGAGAGCTGAGACCGTCGGCGGGTTGTGCGGATGTTGGCGTATCAGTCTCGGCTGCAGCTCCACCATCACGTGGACCAATGGTTGGTGCTTGGGAGTGAACCTGGCGGCGCGAATAAACGCCGTCATGGGATGTCCGCATAGGACTTCTGGCTGCACGCGGTGCTCTAACGGCGAAGTATGCATTTCGTCTGGGACGATTCGGCACGTGGCCACGTGGACGACTCCAGTGTTGGTCGACGGGTTTGGGCTTTGCGTCTTCAATTATACTGTCACGCTCACATTGAATACTACAGCGTCAGTGGGGTCGTGTCGGCAAATATGGTAGTCGACGATGTTCCGAGCCAGTCGAGGATTAGGCGTCCTTGCTCTCGCACTGTTGGCGGCATGTTCACTGGCGCTTCGGATCGTGAGTTGGAATGGACGGTACTACGGTGCCTGGACACCCTCGTCCTCTTCGGTACTCCTGATCGATGTGCGCAACGGATCTGTGGTTGTAGGAGGCTTAAGTTGGTCTCAGTCGTCATTTGACGTTGCTGACGTCGCCTTGAGGGAGTTCCTTGTTGACCTCGCTGAAGATAGAGTGTCGACGAATCCAGAAGCGTGGCGCGACTGCCTTTTCGAGTTTCACTCATTGACAACGTGGTGTGCCGGACCGATCGCCGTAATGGTCGCACACTCGCCGGTTGACCGCAGAGTCGATCGACTCGTGCTGTATTTCAACTTGTGGCTTTTTCCTACGTTGTTCCTTCTCTATTGCATGGTGGCCCGACCCATCGCCGGAATGGTGCTTCGGGTTCGCCGACGATGCTCGCAGAGATGCGTCCGATGCGGGTACAGCCTGGTTGGAAATACGAGTGGTGTTTGCCCCGAGTGTGCCGACCGCGCTTTTCGATAACTGCAAGATCGGCTACGATCAGAGCGGCGACGACGACATCGACGATCCGACGGACGACGTGGTCTGGAACGAAGGCTTCGGCGGCACCACCAAGACCCCGGCCTACGACCACGCGGGGAACATGATCGACGACGGGACGTTCGTCTACGTCTACGACGCCTGGAATCGCCTGGTTAAAGTACGAGCGAAAGAGGATGCCGACGTGATCATCCAGACGGGCGAATTCGACGCCCTGGGCCGACGGATCAAAAAAGTCGTGACCAACGCTGGCGATTACGATAAGACCGAGGTATACTTTTACGACGGACAGAGGATCGTCCAGGTGAGCAACGGATCGGGTACGATGGTCCAGCAGTTCATCCACGGCACGCAGTACATCGACGAGTTGGTGATGATGCGCCTCAAAGACAAGGGTGACCTCTACGTCCACCAGGACGCCAACTGGAACGTGATCGGCGTAACCGACCTAGGCCGCCACGTCGTGGAGCGGGATGTGTATACCCCCTACGGCGAACTGACGGTCCACCAGGACACCGGGTATGGGGATCGGGACGGCGACCAAGACGTGGACGCCACCGACAAGGGCACCGTGGGCACCACTTGCACGGGCACCGTTTCGGGTTCCTGTCGAATCTTAGACTTGGATTTTGACGGCGATTACGACTCAACCGACGCGGGCCTCTTCGACTCGCTGCCGCAAGGCTCAATGCGCCACCCAGGCCGGGCCAGCACCGCGGTTGCGCAACCCTTCGCCCACCAAGGCCTCCTTTTCGAACCGGAACTCGCCCAGTACCAAAACCGGGCCAGGCAGTACGATCCGGGGAAGAGACGGTTTGTGCAGCGGGATCCCGTTGCGTTCCTCGCCTACACGTTCCTTGCGGGGTCCCATTATGCCTTCGGGCTCAATCAGTACGACTACGTCTCCGGCAATCCCGCCACAGTCCGTGATCCATCCGGATTAGGTTTCTGTAAGGATCAGCACGACAGGGATGTGGCTCATTGTAACGCGGCTTGTACCGGCCCTCCGGATCCCGATCCTAACGGGGAGTTTCAGAGACAGATTTGGTGCGCACGATGCCAGATGGACGCATTTAACCGTTTCCTTAACTGTAGGGAGCCACAGATTTGTGCAAGATGAGATTCAAGCTCCTCCGAATTGCTTCGATGGAATCGCTCTTTAGACTTAAAGAAAAACGAGGTCTGTTTCTCATCGCAATTTTGATCATCGGCCTTTGGCTCTTTAGCTATTTCAGGGAAATCAGAATTGGTTTTGATGCGGCAGGTTTGGTGCAACAGTGTTGGAATCAAAGGACAAGTGTAGAAGTCGCGAAGGTGTTTCCTTCAGACCGAGTACCGCCAAATCCCATTTGTGACCTGACCAAATCCATCTCTGCTTCCGCGCTGGCTATAGAACGCGGCAAAATTGCCTGGTTGCGATGTTCATATATTCCGAGCGGACGCATTGGGCAGGCTCCGACGCCGTGGAACTTATCAGTGGGGGAGAGCAGCCTGACTGTCCGCTTGGACAATTATGGGTATATACGTTCAGTGTCGATTTCTTTTCCGCTTTTGCTGGCGCTTGGAGGCGTTCTTGCAACTTGGTATATCGCATTGCTGGTTGTGGAGATTGCACGTGCGTCTCGACGCCTGCAAAATCGATGCGTCAAATGCGGCTACGACCTTTGTGGTCTTCCGGAGCCGCGTTGCCCGGAGTGCGGGACCGGCTTTCAGGAGGTAAGGGCCGCGCAGTCCGACGGCACTTCGTCCACGAAGACACTCATATCAGGGGGCGGGGTGGCACTGTTCGCAGCATAGGGAAGAACTGACAACGGGTGACACTGCTCTTGAGAACTACCATGGCGTGACATCGTTTGGTCTGACGACTTCGGCGGCACCTCCAAGACCCCGGCCTACGACCACGCCGGGAACATGATCGACGACGGGACGTTCGTCCACACACTTCGGCCCCGTTGTACCTAACACCTCCCCACCCTCCAGTGTCTTTTCGGTGTCAACCAACCCGTAAGATGAGCGTAGAATCAACGCAGCGCCACCGTAGCACCAACGCAAGATCTCGGGGAATCCCGTTTTTGGCCAATAAAATCGCGGTTCTGATGATGCCTGGGCCGTTTTTGACCAGGAGCGCCTGCTCGACACGCAGGAGGTCACAGGTTCAAGTCCTGTATCGCCCATTCGGCGACTTGCCGCCCATGCACCAGGCCGCGGTCACACGTCGCCACTCATTCAGAGACGGCGACTGGCCACTGGATGCCGACCACCGGCACGGTATAGGCATGAGACTGTCCGCAGGTGGGCAATAACCCAAGGCCCAACCCACGAGCCGATCCAAACCGGAATTGCGAAGGGCGTATCTACAAGACCAGCGTTTGGCTGATGATGGGGCGTTCCAGCGGGCCGTCGAGGGTGACGCCGGCGACTTTGGGATCGTGGGCGAAGGCGAGGATCCAGCGGTGCTCGATGGCGTTGCGGAGGATCTGCGTCTTCTCGGCGATCGTAGTGAGGGGGTGGAGATCATAGGCCATCACCCAGGCGAGTCGAAGGTGAGCGACGGTGGGCACCAAATCGCCGACGAACAGCAATTTCGCGCCCTCGTCGGCGACGACGGGGTGCAAGTGGTAGGGCGTGTGGCCGTGGGAGACGAACCACTCGATGCCGGGGATTTCGGACGCAGGGTTCTCACCTTCGACGAAACGCAAGAGACCCGCCTGCTCCAGCCCGGCGAAATCCTCGGGGAGGAACGACGCCCGATCCTTCACGTTCGGGTGATGGGCGTGTTCCCATTGATTGCGGTGAATCCAATGCCGCGCATTGGGGAAGCAGGGTACGGTCCGTTCGCCGGGGTCGTCGAACCAGTCGGTCAGCCCGCCGTTGTGATCGAAGTGTAGGTGCGTGACGACGACGTCGGTTACGTCGTTGGCGTTCAGCCCTAGTCCTGTCAGGACGTTTGGGATCGCGTGAGGATCGTGCCGGATGGCGAAGCGGTCGGCTTTTTCCTTGGTCCATTTGGTTCCGCAGCCGGTGTCGGCGAGGATCACGCGGCGCCGCTCGCGGTCGAGGACCAGGAGGGTGCGTGTGGCGAGGAAAATGCGGTTTTGGTCGTCGAATTCGACGGCGTTGCCCCACAGGACTTTGGGGACGACGCCGAACATGGCCCCGCCGTCTAAGCGAAACGTTCCGGTGACGACCGAGTAGACCTCGAATCTTCCCACCCGCAGCATGGCGGGGAGTGTACCTTGCGGAGCGACCTTTCATCCAGAATGGGGCTGAACTGCGCGTCTAGAAGTGCCGATAACTCGTCGCCGGCTGGGCCGGACGGGAGCGGTACGACTTGTCCTCCATCGTCAGCACTTGGTCATTTCGCACGGGGGGGGCGACCGCTTCGCGCGTCGTCGCAACGAGCAATTCCCGCCGGACCGTTCACACCCTGGTCTGGGCGGTCGTCATTTTGGGCGTCGGGGAGGGCGGACTGCGCGTTCGGGCGTGGTATCGGCACGGAGCGGCGTCAGCGGTCGCCGACCTGTACGAACCGGACGAATCGCTGGGACGCCGGCCTCGACCTGGGGCGAAAATTCAGGGGGCGCTGCGGCAGGTTTCCATCAACCGAATGGGTTTCCGCGGGGCGGAGGTGCCGATGCCCAAGCCCGCGCGGATCACGCGGATCGCGGCGGTGGGGGATTCGACGACCTTCGGTCTGGAGGCTGAGTCTGATGATCGGGTGTGGGTGGCGCGGCTTGCGGACAAGCTGAATTCGGCGGGACCCCACTCGACCCATGACGCCGTGAACGCGGCGGTGCCTGGCTACACGTTGGCCATGAGCATGGAACGACTTCTTCGCGACGTCGCCCCGCTGAACCCGGACGTGGTGATCGTTCAACAGATCGTGGCCGACGTTGCCGCCCACGGTCGGAGGCAGTTCGGGAACGCCGTCGGCGACGACTCGGTGTCGAGGAAGATCGCCAGACTGTTTCAAGAGTATTCGGTGCTGGTGAACGTGGTCCAGCAGAATGCGGCCCCGTGGATCGCGCGGTTCATGCCTCAGCAGCGTCGTGATCGGGTGGATGAACGCGGCGTCGAGGAGTTCTCGCAGCGATTGGGCGAACTAGTGCGGGTTTGCCGTGAGCGAGGATGGGCGTTGATCCTCTGCACGACGCCGCGGTCCTTCGGCGATCCGTCCTCGCACGAGGATCAGTACATGCTGGCGGCGACGGCGTTGGCGAACAATCCGGCTCTTTCGCTTGCCGGATTGAACGATGCGTACGACCGCTACAACGAGGCGGTGCGGAGCGTGGCCGCAGTCCACGATGTGCGGCTGGTGGATTTGGATCGTCTGATCCCGCGCGGGGCGACGTACTTCGTGGACGCCGTGCATCCCAACGACGCGGGGCACGAACGGATCGCGGAACTTCTCGCTGAGGAGCTTTCCGGCGACTTGGAAGAGAGTCATCTGGCGCGGCACTGATTCGCATGGCCTTTCACAGCGCCCATTTTCTGATCTTCTTCCCGATCGTCCTCTGCGTGTCGTGGAGCCTGCGGCGCAGCGCGATTTTGCGGCAACTCTTCCTCCTCGCGGCCAGCTATTACTTCTACATGTCGTGGAACGCGACCTACGGGTTGTTGATGCTGGCGACGACGGCGCTGGACTACTGGGTTGCCTTGGGAATGGCCGCCAGTGGCACGCAGCGGGCTCGGCGGGCGTGGTTGGCGACCACCCTGGTGGGGAATCTCGGCGTGCTGTTCGTGTTCAAGTATTACAACTTCGCCATGGACAGCGCGGCGCAGACTTTTGATTGGTTCGGATGGGCGTGGCCGATTCCGCACCACAGCCTGCTGCTGCCCGTGGGAATCAGTTTCTACACGTTCCAGAGTTTCAGCTATACGATCGACGTGTACCGCGGCGAGTTGCAGCCCACGCGGAGTTTCCTGAAGTTCGCGTTGTTCATCTCGTTTTTCCCGCAGCTTGTGGCGGGGCCGATCGTTCGGGCCTCGACGTTTTTGCCGCAGCTCGAAAGCGAACCGCGTTTCAACGATCGCAAGGCCGAGGCGGGGCTGGGGCGCATTCTGTACGGCCTGTTTCGGAAGGTGTGCATCGCCGATGTCCTGGCGGTGACACTCGTGGACCCGGTCTTTGCGGACCCCGGTTCGCATGGAGCGGGCATGTTGCTGCTGGCCATGTACGGGTATGCCTTTCAGGTGTACTACGACTTCTCCGCGTACAGCGACATCGCCATCGGGGCGGCGCAGATGCTGGGGTACGAGCTGCCCGAGAACTTCAATCGTCCGTACATCGCCACGAGCATCGGCAACTTCTGGCGGCGGTGGCACCTGTCGCTTTCGACATGGCTGCGGGATTACTTGTACTTTCCCTTGGGGGGGAGCCGGGGGAAGACGTGGCAAACGGCGCGGAATCTCGGCATCGTGATGCTGTTGGGCGGGTTGTGGCACGGGGCCTCGTGGGGGTTTGTGATCTGGGGTGCGTTACAGGGGGCGTTCCTGGCCGCCGGGCGAATCTTTCACGCTTACTCCGGGATCGACCCGGATCGGGCCGACCAGCCGATGGTGAGCCGACTGGCGCGGATCGTCGTGACCTTCCACCAATTCGCCTTATGCCTCATCATGTTTCGCTCGCCGGACTTCGCCACGATTTCGTCGTACTACTCCGGGCTGTTTGGCGCTGCCCCGGGGACGATCCATGTGCCGCCGATTGCTCTGCTGGTTCTGTTGATCGGAGCGGTTTTGGAGTGGGCGCCCCGGTCCGTGCTCGCGGGGGTCGGGCGGACGTACCTTCGGGTTCCCACGCCGATCCAAGCCGGGGTGGTGGTCGCCAGCCTCCTCCTTTTCAGCGTGGTCGGCGGAAGCGCCACGCCCTTCATCTACTTTCAGTTTTGAGTCCTACCCTCCGGGGGTCGATCGCCCTTTTCCCTGTCAACTTGGGTAGTCCCGGCCACTGCGATTCCTATTTCCCAAGTGGATTTTTCGCTTGAGGGGCGGGCGACGGGCGGTCACAATGCCGAGCCTTGGGTCGAAGTCGCCACCCGCGCGGGCGCGGCCGAAGAAGCGTCGGGCTCACAAGGATTGATATGTCACAGAAACAAGAATGGGGTACCCGCCTGGGCGTGATCCTCGCGGTCGCGGGTTCGGCGGTGGGGTTGGGGAACTTTCTTCGGTTCCCTGGTCAAGCAGCGGCGAACGGGGGCGGGGCTTTCATGATCCCGTACTTCTGCGCGCTGCTGTTTCTGGGAATCCCGATCGGCTGGGCGGAGTGGACGATGGGCAAGTACGGCGGTCGCAAGGGACTGCATTCCTCGCCGTCGATCCTGGGCGTATTCGGGCGCGGGCGCACGTTTCGTTATCTGGGGGTGATCGGGGTTTTGATCCCTCTGGCGGTGTCGTTCTACTACACCTACATCGAGGCGTGGTGCTTGGGGTATTGCTGGCAGTACCTCACCGGAGGGATCGGCATTCAAGTTGGAGCGCCGGTGGAAGAGCAAACGGCGATTGCGGCGAAGTTTTACAACGACTTCACCGGGCGGGGCGCGAACGGCGTGCTGGCGGCGGGGTCGATCCAGACGTTTGTGTTTTGGGTGATCACTTTCACGGTCAACATCTGGCTGGTGTTCCGAGGCATCTCGAAGGGCATCGAGAAGTTCGTGAGTTGGGCGATGCCGATGATGGCGGTTTGCGCGCTGATCGTGTTGATCCGCGTGCTGACGCTGGGCACTCCGGACCCGGCGAATCCCGAGGGGAACGTGGTGAACGGGCTCGGGTACATGTGGAACGCCGACTTCAGCAAGCTGTTTAACTCGCAGACCTGGCTGGCGGCGGCGGGACAGATTTTCTTCAGCTTGTCGGTGGGGTTCGGGGTCATCATCAACTACGCATCCTACATGAAGCGGGACGACGACGTTGTTTTGTCGGGGCTGACCGCCTCGGCGACGAACGAGCTGTTCGAGGTCGGTTTCGGTGGGATGATTACGTTGACGGCTGCGTTCATATTCCTGGGTACGGCGAACATGATCGGGGCGGTACAGGGCGGGACGTTCGGGCTGGGGTTCACGACGCTTCCCGTGGTTTTCGCACACATGGGTTGGTTCGGCAATGTGATCGGAGCGATCTGGTTCTTCATGCTGTTTCTTGCGGCGATCACGAGTTCGATTTCGATGTACCAGCCGGCCCTGGCGTTCTTCGAGGAATCGCTGGGGTGGACGCGCAAGCAGGCGACGGTGCTGATGGTTTCCATCTGCGTGGTCGGGTCATTCCTGGTAATGTACTACAGCGTCGGAGGAATCTTCTGGTCGACGATCGACGATTGGGTGGGGACGTTCCTGATCTTCATTCTGGCGATGGTCCAGATCATCGCCTTCAGTTGGATTTTCGGGATCAAAAAGGGTTTGGAAGTGGCGCATGAAGGCGCACAGATGCGGATCGGGCCGTTCTACGCATTCATCATGAAGTATGTGACGCCGCTCTATTTGCTCATCGTGTTCGTTGCGTTCTGTATTCAGTATCTGCCAGGGTGGTTGAAGCAGGTCGCGGATGAGCCGCTTCGGCAGGGGGCGTTAGCGCTCGTGGGCGGCACGGCGCTTCTGCTGGTGATTTGCACGGCGATCGGCGAGAAGCGATGGCGCGCGGCCGGTTTGGACATTGATGGGAAACTTCCGCCGAGCGACGGAAAGGGAGGACGCTCATGACGCCGCTGGGTTGGATTTTCATGCTTGCGTCGAATCTGTTCGTTTGGGGGCTGACGTTTGTGTGTTTCTATTGGGTTCTCACAACGCCCAGCGCGACCGAACACATGGAATCGACGCTGGACATCGATACGCACCTTCGAGATCTGTGACGGAATGTCGAATGGCGAATAGCGAAGATGAAAAACGGGGGCCAAACGCTTTTTCATCGCGCCTTGTTGCGTAGCGCCTCGTAGCCCTTCTCCCCGCCGTCGCCTCGTTCGACGGGGTATCCCAGGGTGGACCAGCCTTCCTTGATGATTTGGCCGGAGGGGTCGGCGACGCCGGCGAAACCGCCGGCGACGTTTCGTAGACTCTTGTAACCGGCTTGGGCGAGGATTTCGCAAGCGGCTGCGGAGCGACCGCCGGTCTTGCAGCCCACCAGGAGTTTCGTGTCCGGGGGGATGTTGGCCTGCACCACGGACAAGAATGTCTCGGTACGTTCCATTTTGCCGCTGGCAGGGTTGACCTCGGCGACCGGGATGTTGAGGGCTGCCGGCGGGTGGCCGTTGACGAATTCGGGCACGGTTCGCACGTCAAGATAGACGTACCCGCCGCCGTCCAGCAAGCGCTTGGCCTCGTCGGGTTGGATTTCGATCATGTTCATGGTGGTCTCCGCGACGGGTTCGCACGGGGACGGCGCTGAGGATGCGGAGTCGGCGGCTCCCTTGGGGTTCTGGCAACCCGCCAGACCCGCCAGGGCGAGCCCCGCGACCGCGCTTCGTAGCCTACTTTCCCGGCGACCCATTCGCGGCTATTGTCGATAGACAACGGCTTGGGTCAAGCCTAGGCTCGGCGATGGGGTCAAGGTTCGTCGCCGCATAGGCCGGGATGTGAGGATGGCATGCGAATGTTGTGGACCAGGTTGTTCCTGATCGTTGGATCGGCGGCCCTTGTCGCCCGGGGAGACACCCCCTCCGCGTCGCCGGCCTCGAAAGCGGCCCCGGCGCCGCTGATGCAGTACCTCGTCGACGAGCTGGAATACTCGATGAAGAACCTGCTCGCCAACGACGACGTGCGGCCCTACTTTCTGAACTACACGGTCTACGAGGAGCAGACGGCCACCATCGGCGCGACCCTGGGGACCATCACCCAGGACCAACGCAACCGCGACCGCAACCTGAACATCGACCTGCGGGTGGGGGATTACAAAATCGACAACACCCACCAGCTTCGCGGCGGCGGGCCCTCGCACGTCTTCGGGAATGGGAACATCCCCTTGCCCTTGCAGGACGAGGCGGACGCCGTTCGTCACGCCCTGTGGTATCACACGGATCGCATCTTCAAGAATGCTGCCAAGCGGCTGTCACAAGTGAAAACCGACCTGAAGGTCAAGGTGGAGGAAGAGGATCGCTCGGATGATTTCAGCCGCGAGGAGGCGCACACCTACCACGAGCCCCCGGTGGCGCTGGTCTTCGACGGTGAGCAGTGGACGCGGCGGCTGCGGAAACTTTCCGCCGTCGCCCGCGCCTTCCCGCTCATTTACGCTTCCAACGTGACGATCGGCGCCTACGCGGGAACCCGTTGGATCGTGACCAGCGAAGGCACTCGACTTCAGACCACGGAGCGCCGATACCGTGTCACCATGTACGCCGGAACGAAAGCCGAGGACGGAATGGAGCTCAGTCAGTTCTCCGACTTCAATGCCGCCTCGCCCGAGCGCCTGCCCGCCGACGCGGAGATCGAGAAGGCGTTTCGCGGTGTGATTGGGCAGGTGCTGGCGCTGCGGGAGGCCCCTCTGGCCGAGCCGTACATCGGTCCGGCGATTCTCCGCAATCGCGCCAGCGGCGTCTTCTTCCACGAAATCTTCGGACATCGCGTTGAAGGACATCGCCAAAAGGACGTCACCGAGGGACAGACCTTCACCAAGAAACTCAACCACCCGGTTCTTCCGTCCTTCATCAGCGTGTATGACGATCCGACGATGGCCACCATAGTGGACGTGGACCTGCGGGGGTTCTATCGCTTCGATGATGAGGGGGTCGCCTCGACGCGAGTGCCGTTGGTGGATGGCGGCGTGCTCAAGACCTTCCTGATGAGTCGCAGTCCGGTGGCTGGATGTCCCAAGTCCAACGGACACGGACGACGCCAGTCGGGCAACGCCGTCGTCGCCCGGCAGGGTAACCTCACGGTGGAGTCCACCAAGCAGCTTTCCTTCCCGAAACTCAAACAGGCCATGATCGAGGAGTGTACCCAACAGGGTAAGCCGTATGGGTTGCTGTTCGAGGACATTTCCGGCGGGTTCACCACGACCAGTCGCCGCGGACCTCAGTCCTTCAAGGTCCTGCCGATTGTTGTATACAAAGTGCATGCCGATGGCCGCCCGGACGAGCTGATTCGCGGCGCGGACATTGTCGGTACGCCGTTAACCTCCTTCGAGAAAATCCTCGCCACCGGAGACGACATCGGCGTCTTCAACGGATCGTGCGGGGCGGAGTCGGGCTGGGTGCCGGTGTCGGCGGCGTCGCCGAGTATTCTCGTGCAAACCATCGAGATCGAGAAGCGAACGCGCGACCAGTCGCGCCCGCCGATCCTTCTCTCGCCGCTGGCCCTGAAACCATAATGGGGGATTGTCGATTGGCGATTGTCGATTGTCGATTGTTTCTGGGTCTTACGCTCGCGCTCCTGGGTACGGCGACGTTGCGCGCGGATGCCCCTCCGGACGACGTGGTTCTTCGTGCCATGGTGGATGAGATGGATCGCGCGGTGAAGGAGCTTGTCCTGTCGGACCTCCCGCGGCCTTATTTCATGCAGTTCAATGCCCACGACCGCCGGTCGTATGGTCTCAGTGCGGCCTACGGCGGTCTGCAGCGCTCCAATGAAAACCATAGCCGGTCCATCGGCGTGCGCACGCGCGTCGGTTCGTATGGACTGGACAACACGAACTTTCGACGGGCCTTCGGGCAGGGGGGAACGCTGCCGCTCGATGATGATTATTCGGCACTCCGCCAGACCATCTGGCTTTTGACGGATCAGGATTACAAGCAGGCCGTGGAAACCCTCACGCAGAAGCTCGCCTATTTGAAGGACAAAACAGTCGAGGATCGGCCGGACGACTTTTCGCCCGCGCCGTCCGTCGTGGCGCTTGAACCGCCCGGGGAACTGGCGTTCGACCGCAAGCTATGGGAAGAGAATCTTCGGATTTTGTCAGGCCGGTTCAAATCGCATCCCAAGATTCAAGACGCGCAAGTGACCCTTTTCGCGGGATCGGTCACGGAATGGATCGTGAATTCGGAGGGCACGCGACTGCGGATCGGTGATTCGGGAATCCAGTTGCAGATTCACGCCGAGCTTCAAGCGGAGGATGGGATGGACCTCGCCGATTCACGCACGTTCGTCGGCGAACGAGTGGATCAATTGCCGCTCATGGAGAAGATGGTCGCCGAGATTGATAGTCTGTGCGAGGGGTTGGTTGCCTTGGCGTCGGCGCCCAAGCTCGAGCAATACTCGGGGCCGGTGCTCTTCGACGCAAAGGCGGCTGGCACGGCGTTTGAGGCGCTGCTTGCCGACCGACTTTGTGCGCGACCGATTCCGTTGGGATCGGGCGCGGACGACAACAGCTTTGAGAAGAAAATCGGACTGCGGATACTCCCTCGCACATTCTCGGTATATGACGACGCCGCTCCGAAGTCCTATGAGGAGAAAATTGTCGCCGGGGCGTTCCGTTTCGATGACGAGGCCGTGCGGCCGGCGCGTGTCGACCTTGTGGAAAAGGGGATTCTCAAGACGCTTCTGGCCGGTCGGGCGCCCACCCGCAAGATCAAACAATCCACGGGGCACGGGCGAAGCTTGGCGTTTGGAGACTCTCGCGCCAACATCGCGTGTATGTACATTGCCGACGAGAGCGGAATGACCGCCGAGGAGCTCAAGGCCGAACTCGTCCAAACGGCGCGCGACGAGGGTCTGGAATTCGGGCTTCGCGTGACGGCGCTCGAGGAAGGTTCTCCCGGTGAGCTGGGCGAGCCGATTCATGTCTGGAAGGTCTACGTCGCGGACGGTCGGGAGGAACGGGTGCGCGGGTTGCAGTTTCGACCCGTGGAGCCGGCGGCCATGAAGCGCATTCTCGCGGCGGGGAAGAAGCGCGAGGTGTACAACTCCGTATCGGGAATCATCGCCAGCGTCATTGCCCCCGCGGTCTTGTTCGAGGAACTTGAATTGACCAAGCTGGAAACGGAATTCGATCGCCTGCCCATTCTTGCGTCGCCCGCGACCCGAGGGAAATAGGGGACCGACGCTTGATCTCGCTTGCTCACCCAATACAAGATTCTGCGTCGGAGCAAGCGCTGCACGACAAATACGTCTGCCTGCAAGCCATCGTGCGGGAGCTCCATTCCGTGGCCGTCGCATTCAGCGGCGGAGTGGATTCGGCCTTCATGCTGAAGGTCGCGTTGGACGTTCTGGGTCGTCAGAACGTCGCCGCGGTCACGGGGCGGAGCGCCAGCGTGCCCCGCGCCGAATTGGAGGACGCGCATACTCTGGCGACGAATCTCGGCGCTGAACATGTGTTTCTGGACACCGATGAGTTCGACCGCGAAGAATACTTGCGGAATCCGACCAACCGATGTTATTTCTGCAAGACGACGCTCTATTCGCACTTGCGCCGTTTCGCCCAGGAGCGCGGATTGAGGTCGTTGGTCAATGGGATCAATGCGGACGATTTGGGCGACTTTCGCCCGGGGATCAAGGCCGCGGGTGAATTTGAGGTCCGATCACCGCTCGCCGAGGCCCGTTTATCCAAGCAGGACATCCGCGAATGGTCGCGCCGCGTGGGACTACCCACCCATGACAAGCCGGCGAGTCCCTGTCTCTCCAGTCGGGTGCAGTATGGAGAACGCATCACTGCCGAAAAGCTGCGCATGATCGAGGCCGCGGAGGCATTTCTACACGAACTGGGGATTCGGGAATGCCGCGTGCGTCACCACGACGCCATTGCACGTATTGAAGTTCCGCCCCAGTGCATACCCATGATTGTGGAACCAACCGTGGCATCTCGCATCGATGCGTTTTTGCGGACCCTGGGTTACCACTATGTAACGGTCGATCTTCGAGGTTTTCGAAGCGGAAGCATGAATGAGGTTGTTCTTCTGAACACAACCCGCAGCTCTTCGGAATCGTCGCCGCAACACAGCACCGCAACGACCGCTAGTCGCCCAGCACCGCGATAGCCTTCACTTCAATGGCGATCGGAGTCGGCAATGCCGTGACCTCGACAGTGGTCCGCGCCGGGCGCTGTGTCGGAAAATACTCCGCATAGACCCTATTATAAATAGTGAAGTCATCCTTCAGGTGCGTCAGAAAGACCGTCATGTCCACCACATTCTCCAACTCGGCCCCGGCGTCCTCCAGAATCGTGCGAAGGTTGTCGAATACCGATCGGCATTGAAGGGCAATGTCATGCGCAGCAACGTTGCCCTGTGCATCTAGAGTCACGCCCGGAATCTGCGCGCTTCCCCGCGTTCTCGGGCCGATGCCGGAGACGAAGATCCACTTCCCAACCTGTTTTGCATGAGGATACGGTCCCACCGGTTCCGGGGCGCGAGCACTGATTATGCTTCGTGACATAGGTCCAACTCCTTTATAGGCACGGGCGTGCGTCCACGAGCCTGGCTGGCGAAGAGCACTGACTCGCGCGTGACACGTTCACAGTATTTCTGGTTGTCCGTCACCACAAACAGGGTCATATGGGGTGACGCATTCTGCAACAACCCCCCGGCAAGGCTGTCGGCGTCGAAGTTTTCGTCGTAGTAGCAAATGACCTCGCGGCGCATGCGCTCCAAGCTCGCATTGTCCATGTCCAGCACCATTCTTGCTTTTTCGAGAAGATCCTCCGCAGTCGTGAATGCGATGCAGTTGCGCATGTGTTGCAGCGGCGGATCGTGCCAGTCGGGGTAGTTGGTGAGCGGAATGCAGCCGACGGCCATGGCTTCCACGAGGTTGTGGCAAAGCGGAAAAAAGGCGCCGGGCGGCGCCAGGAACACGTCACAGTGCGACAGAGTTTCCAACCACGTCGAAGCCGAGAGACGGAATCCACCGCGGCCGGCCATGACCAGTCTTCTCGCGGGCGGTTCGCGCTTTGCGTTCTCCCATTCCTGCGTACCCCCGACCCACTGTACGCGACCCCGAAGTCCATCCACCAAGGTGTGGATCACAGTGGGTCGGTCGAGAATGTCGAACCGCGTGCGTATGGCGCCGAGTGCCCGCGAGGAGGTATAAAGATCTTCGTCCAAGTTTCCGGCAAAGAAAACACGTATGGTGCGTGGACTCGTTCGCAGGCGCTCCACCGACCGGTCCTGCCCAGTCGCGTACATCAGTGGGTGCATCAGGAGCGGCAACACTCTCCAAGTGCAGTCCGTCGGCGACGGAAGGGAAAAATCGTGTTCGATGCGAATTCTCGCCCGCCAGGGTTGGCGTTCCAGTTCCGGAAAGGCGCCGTCGTGAACAAACACCTTGTTCTCTGTATTCACCGGTGGTCTTGAGGAGAAACGAACGTGGGGCAGCGTAAATGCCAGGCGCGCGTATCGGTCCATCCCGCGACGGAACGTGGAGGGTCGAACCATCCACGGCCGATCGGCGCCGACCACACACGGATAGCTTTGCGACGAAAGCACGCGCAAAAGCAGATAGAAATACCGATTGCCCCACGATTTCAGGCGAACATAGGTTCCGCAGTCAGAGGCGCGCCGCGAAAGGAACTGCCGCAGCAGGACATCGCGAATGTATTGGCCGAGGATCAGTGGCATACGGCGATTCGCAGTGCGGGCCGCGGGCAACTCTACACGGTCGCCGGTATTCGAATACAGACGTTCTTCGGCTCGGTAAAGAAACGCATCGCCTCCCAGCCCCCCTCCCGCCCCACACCGCTGTTCTTCATACCTCCAAACGGTACTCGTAGGTCGCGCAGCAACCAGCAGTTGATCCAGACCGTCCCCGACGCAATCCGCTCGGCCAGTCGGTGTGCGCGGTTGACGTCCCGCGTCCAAAGGGACGCAGACAGTCCATACTCCGTCGAATTGGCGCTTGCAATAACCTCATCGACAGTGTCGAAGGGCCGGAGGGTGACGACCGGACCGAAGACCTCCTCGCAGTTCACTCGACTTCCCGCCGGCAGATCGGTGATGACGGTCGGCTCCACGAAATATCCATTGCGGCATCGCATCGGGAGAGACGCCGGTGCCCCAGCGCCGCAATGCACATGCCCGCCGTCCTGCTTCGCCATCTGAATGTATCGCAGGACCTTGTCACGGTGGGCGCTCGAAACCAGTGCGCCTTGATCGCTGGTTGCCTCGAGAGGGTCGCCGATCCGCAACTGCCGAGTGGCGGAGAGAAAGCTATCCAAGAAGGGTTGGAACGCCGAACGTTCGATCATGACGCGGGAGCCGGACAGACAGACTTGCCCCTGATTGGAAAACGCCGCCCGCACACTTTCCCGCACGGCCGTCTCCATGTCCGCGTCTGCAAACACGATGGTAGGATTCTTTCCTCCCAGTTCCAACGCGAGCTTTTTGAACATGGGCGCCGCAGTCCGCGCGATCGCCCTTCCCGTGACGGTTCCGCCGGTGAAGGAGATCGTGGTAACTTTGGGATGACGAACAAGGGCGTCTCCCGCTCGTGCGCCGCGACCGTGTACAATGTTGAGGACGCCGGGGGGCAGTCCGGCCTCCTGACACAATGTAGCAAGCAGATACGCGGTCATCGGCGTAATCTCGGAGGGCTTGGCGATCACGGTGTTTCCACATGCCAGCGCCGGCGCCGCTTTCCAACTCAGCAGGTGGAGCGGTAGATTCCAGGGCGAGATCACCCCGCAGAGTCCGCGAGGCTGTCGGAGGGTATAATTCAGGGCCACGTCGTCGGTCATATGGGATTCGGAGTGGAAATGGAGAATGGCCGTTGCGAAAAAGCGAAAGTTGGACACCGCCCGCGGGATGTCGAGGGTCCGCGCCAATGTCAATGGCTTCCCGGTATCCACGCACTCGGCTTTGGCCAGGCGCTCGAGGTTGACTTCGATCAGGTCGGCAATCTTCAGCAGGATGCGAGATCGTTCCGCCGCGGGCGTATGCGACCATGTGGGAAAGGCGTCGGATGCCGCGGCGACCGCCAGTTCCACGTCCTCCTCATCACTGTCGGGGACTTGAGAATAGACCTCACCGGTCGCCGGGTCGTAGTTGTCCAGATAGTCACCGGACTGCGGCTCGATGAGTCTACCGGCGATGTAGTTCTTCAGTCGACCGTGACTCATTGCACCGCCGTTCGGCCGCCGTCGACAGGCAAATTGACACCGGTAACATAAGACGCGCCGGGTGACGCCAGAAATCCAACCACTGCGGCGATTTCGCGCGGCTCCGCCAAACGCCCGAGCGGAATGGCCGCCACGGTCTGTCGTTGAATCTCCTCGACGGGCGCGCCCGCCTTCTCGGCCTTGGCTTTGAAAAGTGTTTGCAAACGCGCCGTATCCGTGTATCCCGGAAGAACATTGTTGACGGTGATGCCCATCGGCGCAAGCTCACCGGCCAGCGTCCGGGCCCACTGCGCCACGGCGCCGCGCGTGGTATTGGACACTCCCAATCCTCGGATCGGCGCAATGACCGAGGTGGAAATGATGTTCACAATGCGCCCATAGCCTGCACTCTTCATTCCCGGAAGCAGTGTTTGCACCAGCAGTTGATTGCAAAGTACGTGGTTCGTGAACGCCTGGAGGAAATCCTTCTCCGCGGCGTCGAGCAGTGCCCCGTGCGGAGGCCCGCCGGTGTTGTTCACCAGAATATGAATGGGTCCGACCGCCAGCACATGCGACGCGGCGGCGCGCTGCACGGCCTGAGGGTCTGCAAAGTCGGCGACGACAAACCGGTGCAATTGTCCGGACTTGGCGGGCAGTTCCGCAACGACGCGGCGCAGCGCCGCCTCATCGCGCGCCACCACGGTCACTTCGGCGCCCAGACCGGCCAGTTCCATCGCACACGCCCGACCGATGCCCTGCGAGGCTCCGCAAACCAGCGCTCCTTTTCCGAACAACAACACGGTCACCTCTCCCCTTTGTCATCATCCACGCGGCACGCTCCGCGCCTGTTGGGTCTGGGCATCGGCCAGCGTCGTTCGAAAATACTCCACCGTCTGCCGAAGTCCGTCCTCCAAGGCAACCCGCGGCTGCCAACCGAACATGCGACGGGCCCGAGTACAGTCCGGCCTTCGCCGCGCGGGATCGTCAGGTGGAAGCGGAAGGCTATGTACTCTCAGTTCCTTCCCTAAGACTTTCCCAATACATTCCACCACCGAACTCATTGACCGTTCATCCTCCGATCCGACATTCACCGGCTGGGCGGCGTCCGAGCCTTCATACGTCATCAATGCGACGATGGCCTCGATCATATCATCGACATAGCAAAAGCAGCGCGTCTGTCGCCCGTCGCCGTGGATGGTCAGATCCTCTCCGCGCAGCCCCTGGACAATGAAATTGGACATCACTCGTCCGTCGCCGATTGCCATTCGCGGTCCGTAGGTGTTGAAAATCCGCACAATGCGCACATCCACGCGATTCTGCCGGTGATAATCCATAGTCAGTGTTTCGGCCACGCGCTTGCCCTCGTCGTAACAACTGCGCAGCCCGATGGGATTGACATTTCCCCAGTACTCTTCTCGCTGGGGATGGACCGTCGGATCGCCATATACCTCACTGGTCGAAGCCTGCAAGAAGCGAGCCTTCACGCGTTTGGCCAGTCCCAACATGTTCAACGTTCCCATGACCGACGTCTTTACCGTCTTCACGGGATTCGACTGGTAATGAATCGGCGATGCGGGACACGCAAGGTTGAAGATCCAATCCACCTCCAACAGGATGGGATTCACGACGTCATGGCGCACGAACTCGAAACCTGGGCGACCCAAGAGATGGGCAATGTTACGTTTGGCGCCGGTAAAGAGGTTATCGAGCGCAATCACGTCGTGTCCGTCGGACAACAAACGCTCGCACAGATGGCTGCCGAGAAACCCCGCTCCGCCCGTGACCAGACAGCGCATGCATCCACACCTCGGCACACTCACGCGTCGGCGCGTGTGCCCGCAGTCTCACGACCGACAACTCGTTCCCGAAAACTGTCCGCTGGGTTTACGACCATCGACTTACCCGAAAAATCCATGACGCAGCCTGCGATGTAGTCCACATCCTCGTCCGACATCATCGGATGACAAGGTAGGGACAGAATCCTCGCACAGATGTCCTCGGTCACCGGTAGAGACCCCACGGCATAACCCAAATATCCAAAACAGGGTTGTAGGTGTAACGGCACGGGGTAGTAGATCCCGGTTCCTATCTGGCGGCTCTTGAGGAACTCGGCCAGTTCATCACGACCGTGGCAGAGCACCGAGTACTGGTGGTAGACCGGTTCCTGATGCGACTCGACCAGCGGCGTCGTAACCGATGTCGTGGAAAGCAATCGAGAATAGCGCGCGGCGACGGCGCAGCGGCGGCGATTGAATTCGTCGAGATAACGGAGTTTGGCGTTCAAGACCGCGGCCTTGAGGGTATCGAGGCGAAAGTTCCCGCCGATGCGCTCATGGTGGTAACGCCGCGACTCGCCGTGGCGGCGAAGACTATGGCAAACCTCCGCCAGTTGCGCATCGTGGGTCAGGATCATCCCTCCCTCGCCGACGCCGCCTAGGTTCTTGGTCGGGTAGAACGAAAGACATGCCAGATCGCCGAGGGCACACGCCTCCTGTCCCTTGTAGCGCGCCCCGATGGCCTGCGCCGCGTCGGCGATCACTTTCAGTCCGTAGCGACCGGCGATCGCAGCGATCGCGTCCATTTCCGCACATTGCCCGAAAAGGTGGACGACGATGACAGCCTTGGTCCGCGGCGATATGCATTGTTCGAACTTGATCGGATCGAGGTTGAAGGTTCGCGGGTCGATTTCCGCGAAGACCGGCTTTGCCCCCAAGCGTGCCACCGTCCCAGCCGTTGCAAAGAAGGTGAAGGAAGGCAGGATGACTTCGTCGCCAGGCCCGATTCCCAAGGCCATCAACGCACAAAGCAGGGCGTCGGTTCCGCTGCTGACCGCGACGGCGTGGGCAACGTGCAGGCGCTTCGCTAGGGCCTCCTCCAGCTCGGTCACTGCGGGCCCAAGGACGAACTGCTGACTTTCGAGTACGGCGTTGACGGCGGCGCGGACCTCGTCGCCGTACAGGGCAAACTCGCCGCGCAGATCGAGCATGGAGACGCTACGCATAGGCCCTTCCTGATCTTACCGTCCGCCTCGTCCGTCCAGGCGTGAGGATTATAGGGAACGGATGGTGACGCCACAACGCGGACGGTCGATACCTACGAACCTCGTGGGGCGGGCGGGCCGCCGGGAACTCCGGGCTCGTCGGGCTGGTATTCGTAATAGGCCCGAAGCTGTTCGCGGAAATATCCGCCGCGCGTGATCTGCGCCGCGTTGAGCACCACGCCGAAGACGTGCGCATTGACGTCCAACAACGCTCTCAAGGCCCGCCGGGCCACGCCGCGGGAGTTGGTGTTGGCCCGAACCACCAGGATCACGCCGTCCACCGCCGTCGCCAGGGCCACTCCGTCGCTGGCCAGCAACACCGGCGGCGTGTCGATGATCACCTGGTCGTAACGACGGACCGCTTCCTCCAAGAATGCACGGCACTGCGCACTGCCCAGAAGTTCCGCGGGATTGGGCGACGTCGGTCCGCTTCCCATCACGTCGAGAGACGGATGGTCCGTCTTCACCACATACGCATCGAGTGACCCATCGCCGACCAACAGGTTGCTAAGCCCCTTGGGCATGGAGAACCCGAACACGCGATGCAGCGCCGGACGGCGGAGATTGGCATCCACCAACAGGACCCGCCGACCGGCTTGGGCGATCGCCAGGGCGAGATTGCAGGCCACCGCCGTCTTGCCGTCCTGGGCCCGCGGACTGGTAATCACGACCGCCCGCTGCCGTTCCGCCGGAGCGCTGAACTGCAAACTCGTTCGCACTCCTCGGAACGCCTCCGCCACGATGGAGCGAGGGTGATCGCGGACGGCTGTCTCCACCTGCGCGATCGCCACTTCTTCGTCGTCCGTGTCCGGAATCGCCCCCAGCAAGGCCACGTCCAGGTGCCGCACGATGTCCTGCGACGTTCGCACCGACTGATCCATCACCTCCAACCCCAGGGCCACCCCCGCCGACAGCACCAAGGCAAAAAATAGCCCCAGTGGAAGAAGCACAAAGCTCGGCGAGCTTCGTTTCAGCGGGTCGATCGCGGGCTGGGCGACGTTGACGTTGATGGCCATTCGCTGACTTTTGATGCGCGACAGTCCCTTGATGTAGTTGGTGAGCTGCAATTGGTACTCGTTCTCGTGCAAGATTTGCTCTTCCAGCTCCATGTAGTCGAAGAGCAACCGATCCTGATCCTGCAGCTCGGCCTCATCGCGGGCCAGCTTCTCCTGGGCGACGAACAGAGCGTGCCGCGTGTTGTCATAGGCGGTGTTGGCGGCTTCGCGGATGTCGGCCCGCCGCTCTTGCAGTTTTTCCAATCGCAACTGGCTCAGTCGCTCCGTCGCGGCGGTGATCGAGGCGTACAGCTGACGCGCTACGTTGTGCTCCGCTCCGAAGACCTTCTCATCCGCCGCTCGCTGCTGCTCCAGAATGAAAACCATGCGGGCGAGTTCCGCCACTTGCGGGTCCTGTTCGACGATGGCGCGGTCCTCGGCTGTGACGGCCACGCCTTGCGGATCGTTGTACATCGCCCGGTACTGTTCCAGTTGCGACAGCTCCAAACGCAACTGCGCGACCTGCTCACCAGAAAGACGCACTTGCTGGGCGGTGATGTTCTCGCCCGGGCTCTGCCGGGCGCCGGCGGGCAATCGTTGGGCGATGCCCTTGAGTCGGTCGCGCTTGGCGGTGATCTCCTTTTCCAACTCCTCCTGTTCCTTCTTGGCCGCGTCGAGAGCGTCGGCGGTGAACTCCTCCGCGGTGCGTTTTTTGACCGTGTGGTACCATTGGTTGACCACTTCGTTCACGATGACCGCGGGGTCTTTGGGATTCTGACACTCGATGGATACTTGCAGGAAGTTGGTCCCCCGCACCGGCGACGCCGACAGATCCGATTCCAGCTCGATCAGCGGTTCGAGCTTTCTGTTTTTCACCGACTGGAACCAGCCGGTCTCCCGTACCGCGTTGATCTTCAGGGCCTCGCTCAGAATACTTGGACTTTTCAGCAACAGCGCCTGGGTCAGAACGAACCGCTCGTGCTCATCCTGCCGCAACCGTTGCTGCTCAATGGTCATCTCTTTTTCCGGGATATTGGACACGCACTCGACCAGACACTCGCCGCGATATCCCGGAAAAACGAACCACCACACCCCGAACCCCCCGACCGCAAAAACGGACAGCAGCGAGAACAAAAGGACGATCAGCAGCGTCCGCCGCCGCAACATGCCCAGCACGTCGGCGACGCCGGGCGGACCGCCGCCCTCGCCGCCGCCGCGGGCCTGCATCGGCAACGCAATCCGCTCCTGAACCGTTGTCGCCAGCGTGGTCATGGACTCACGATCCGCTCAGCGCCCCTGGGGCGTCGACGCTTTCCGTCGTTTCGATGAACAAATGGCTCATCACATACCCGATGGCCGAGTAGCAACCGAAGGCGACCGCCAGCATCGCAATCCCCAGCAGTTGGTGCGGCGTTCCTTCCGCGTATTCGCGGTGCCCGGTAATGGTCAGCAAACCCGTGATGGTGACGCGAATCGCGTTGCATAGCACGGCAATCGGCACGCAACTGAGCACGAGCACGGCGCGTTGCCAAAGCGGGCGATCGCCGAGATACGCCATGGCCACTCCGAGGGTCGCGAAGGCCATCATCAGACGCATCCCGCTGCACGCCTCCTCCACGTTAAGCTGCCCCGGAGGAAAGCCCGGACGGATGTAGTCGATCACCACCGCCTGCGCCTCGGTGTGCAGACCGGAGACGAAAAGGGGCATCACCGACGCCGCCACCGTCGAGGCCAACTCCCGTAGCGGGCGAGTCAGCTCCACGTACACCGACTGCGGTAGCGGAATCGCCAACGCCAAGAATGCAATCGGGAACCACACGATGCGAATCAACGCCGTTCCGCCCATGAGCAGCGTCACGCCGAAGATGCTCCCGATCAACGAAAGCGACTGCGGATACGCCATCCGCGCCCACCACGCGCTCCACACGTACAGCCCCAACGAGGCGACCAGCAAGCCCGCCCCGATGTAGCTCGGATGAGGAACGCAACGCAGAAGCTCCTCCCAGCGAGTCCCCAAAAAGTATAGGCTGAACAGTGGGATCAACCAGCCGTGAGACCAATTCCCGTCGGTGATCCATCGGGCGACCAGGTAATGCCGGATGGGCCCCCAGTAGGCGAGGACCAGCAGCGCGATTACCGTTCCCGCGCGAAACCAGGCTCCCAGCCCCAACCCACATCGGCGGCTTTGGGGAGGGTCGGTTCGTGCGCCCAGAAGCCGGACCGTAACGCCGTAGCTTCCCAGGAGGAACTTCGTCCAGACGGCGCACCCTGTCAGGATGAGGATCCCAATCACCGGAATGAGACTCGTGGTTACGCAGGCAATAGTCAGGAACGATGCGCGCCCCGATTCGCGCATGAGCCTGGAAAGCACGATCGCACCGCGGATCGTAATAGCGATCCCGGCCGTTAACGTGAGTAGGAACATCCAAAAGGTGAAGGTCGACCACTGTGACGTCACACCGACCCAGGCGTTCTCGAACGTGTAGAAGCTCACGATGTTTGTATAGGCGGTCAAGAAGAGCAAGAAGCCTCGGATGACAATGACCCAAAGCAATGCCCGCTGATGACGGGCGACGGCACCGAGGGAGGCCCTCAGCACGGCGTTCACCTCGCGCGCGCAATGCGGGCATTGCGCCGAGTTGTCCGCGATTTCGCGCTTGCACCAAGGGCAATTCATCGCCGCGGCCATCCTCCGACGTCCCCGCTGCCTATTGTGCGTCGTTTGTTGTACATGGATCACGGGAAAAGCTGCGGGAACCTCCGCACCTCGTTCTCCGGGTTCTGCCGCACGGAGAACGAGTCGATGTCCGCGAAATTCCGTGCGTAGGTAAAGCTGTACCCCACGTTGCTGACCGGGTTGGGCAGCGTGAAACCGCGAATCCGCTCGAGGAACGGGGCGAAGGGATGCGTCCCCACGTTGATGATGTCCCCGCGCTTGATGGTGAAATCCGCGTCCAGCCCCGCGAAAATGCGATCCAAATTCACTTGGATCATCTGCTCGCGTTGTCCCAACCGTCGGTAGATCGTACACCGATCCGGCCAGGCGAGATTGGACAACCCGCCCGCCGCCGCGATCGCCGCCTTCAGCGTCACCTGCTCGCTGTTGAAGGCAAACGGCCCGACGCGGTTTACTTGACCCATCACATAGTAGATGCCCACCTCGCCGCTGACGACCCGGATGACATCACCCGCCCGCACCACGACGTTCACCCCCGGATCGCCGGAACGCAACGACTCCGCCGAGATGCGCAGAATGCGAAACGATACGTCACCCGCGACCCGCGACCAATTCACCGCCGGCGAAGCCGAATCCATGGGCGGAATCTCCGGCGAGTCCGTCGGGGTCTCCCGCCGCGGACCGCTGTACGACGGATTGGGCACGAATTCGCCGTGGACGTAGATGTAGGGTTGAGTCGGATCCGGCTCGAGGGCCTCGGGAATGTCCTGCTTTTTGGCTTCCTTTGCCGGCGGCGGAACTTCCGCAGGGCGCTCCGCATCTTCGACGACCCTGAGCAATTCCTCACGCTCGCTGCGCGAACCCTGCTCGTGGCGTGTCGGTGGCGTGGCCTGCGCGTCGTCGTTGCCCTCCGGTTCCTTCGCGGAGGTTCCCTTCGCCCCGGTGTCCCCGACCTCGGGAAATTCCTCGTCGGTTCGGAAAAGGTAAACCTCCGTTACGAACTCGTTCAAACCGCCGACTTGGTTGATGGCCTCGAGCAATCGCAAGTCCGGGCGGCGAATGGGGAACGTGCCCGCGCGCAACGGGGCGTTGCTCGACGCACTCACCCCGACGCCGAAGATCGAATAGGTCGACTTTTGTTGGAACAGCGGGTTGACCGTCACTTCCGGGTCGAGCAGGACGTTGCGATCGCGAAGCGCCCGAACCAACTCCTCCTCGAACGCCTCGACCGTCAACCCGTCCGCTCGGACCCGTCCGACGACGGGCAGATTGACGTACCCGGCGGTCGTAACCTGGACCTGGGCCTGGAACGCGGTCTGCCGCTGGCGTAGCTCGTTGATCTCCACCGCAAGGGTGTCCCCAGCCGTGATGGGGTATTCGTATATCCGCACTTCCAGGTCCTCGCGGCTAGGCGGAATCGCCCCCGGGATCGAAGACGGCGAATCCTCGAGCGTCAGCGACGCCCGGATTTCATTCGTCGCCGTTCGACGAAACGCCCCGACCGTCGTCGGGTCGAGCCAACTGTTGAGGATCGAATTGCACCCCAGAAGCCAGGGAAGCAGAAGCGATGCGAGGATCGTCCGCAGCCTAGGCGGAAACGAGGGCGTACGCGGGGTTGCCTTCACCATGACTATCCCGCCCAAACCGCCAGGAAACCGCGCCGCGACCCTCGAACATTCCGTAAGACCCGTCCGCACAAGGACTTTCGACAACCCTGTAATGGTTATCGGTTCCACAACCGGGTGCGGTTTAAGGCCCCTCCCAACCCCACCCCGCGTGCCTCCCCAAGGGGTTACGTCTCGGCCAGCCTCTTTGTGCGGTTCCGTCCCTCCCCGCGACAACCGCACTACCAGCCCTGCTAACCCGCCCCGCCAGGTGCCACTCGCAGCTTACCCGCTGGGTGCTGCCTATAGGTAGCGAGAGGTCGACAGGCGCTCCCCGTGAGCGCCGAATCTCTTCGACTTTTCGAGGGGCGTTCGAGCTACGTCGTGGGATCGACGACCACTCGCTTGCAGATGGCTTTCAGTTCCTCGACGGAGGCGATGCACTCGTCGAGGGTTCGGTCTTTGGCGTGGCGCTCGAGTTGGGCCGCCCGTTCGGTGAGGATGGGGTATCCGTAGCCGCCGCCCGAGCCCTTGAGTTGGTGGGCGGCGACGCGGAGGGCGTCGAAGTCCGCGGCGCGGACGGCGTCGTCCATCCGACGCAGGCGATCGTCGAGCCCGGCGACGAACTGGGTGACGATATCCGCAAACGAGGCATCTTCGCGGACCAGTTCGGACCCGATCACGTCACCCGGTTTGGGATTCTGCTCCTCGTTCATAGGCGGCTCGGCACGGCCTAGGGAAACTCACCGGGCCGGCGCTGCCCTCAATCATCGTCAGGGTCCGAAAGCAAGTTGCGTTCCACCAGCCCGTCGTTGGAAAGGCCTGCGAACGGCGGGCTACACGTTCACCCTAGGTCCTAGAAAACGACACGACACGAGCCCGGCACGTCCAGGAGTCTGCGCGGGGGTCATCCGCCGATTTGGAACATGCCCCGGCGTTCGGTGGAAACGCCCTGGTCGAGGCGATGACCCGTGGGCTTGGCGGCGACGGCATGGAGAAGGAGCTTGGCCACGGCGGAGACCCCGCCGCCATTGCGTAGTGTCGTCTTCACGTCCAGTTCATCGTCGTTGAGCAGGCATAGGTGGAACTTGCCGTCCGCGGTCAGACGCATCCGATTGCACGACCCGCAATAGGGATCGCTGACCGGGGAGATGAATCCGATGACGCCTCGGGCGCGCCGGAAATGGAAGTTGCGGGCCTCGTCCGAGGGGTTGCCGCCGGGGATTTCCATGAGCGGCCCCAGGGCCTCTTCGATCCGGCGGCGAGTCTCCAGGTTGGGGACGAACTGGCTGAGCGACAACCGCGCGCACTCCCCGCCCCCTAGGGGCATGAGCTCAATGAAGCGCACGTGCCAGTCGCGGTTCAGAGTGAGACGGGCGAGATCGACGACGTCCTCCTCGTTGTAATCGCGAACCACGACGGCGTTTAGTTTGATGGGTGCAAAACCGGCGGCGTGGGCGGCTTCGATTCCCGCCCAGATGGTTTCGAGACTGCCGAAACGCATGACCCGCTTGAGGCGCTGGGGGTGGAGCGAGTCGATGTGGATGTTGATGCGGCGTAGACCCGCGGATTTCAGCGGTGCGGCCAGTTTGGGGAGAAGAACGGCGTTGGTGGTGATGCCCAGGTCGGTGATGCCCTCGACGCGGTGGATGCGTTCGACGATGTCCAGCAAATCGGCGCGGAGGGTGGGCTCGCCGCCGGTGAAACGGATTTTATGGAAACCCACGGACGCCGCGGCCTCGGCGACGGTTTGCAATTCCGCGGCGCTGAGCAGCTCCTCGGAGGGCGTGAACGACAAGCCCCGAAGCGGCATGCAGTAGACGCACCGCAAGTTGCAGTGGTCGATGAGCGACAACCGCAGATAGTTGATCTCGCGTCCGAAACGATCACGGGGCATGGCGATTTCCCCTAGGCCGGGCGGCATCCACCCACCAGGGTCTATCTTATCATCGTACGGACGCTACGTCGAAGAAAGAGTTGCCTACGCCGTCGAGGAAGCTTGGCGGATCGACAAAGAATGGCCATAGAGGGCGCGGCTGCCGAGGGCGACGCTACAGTTGTGCGAACCACTGCGACAGGGTGTAGGCGATTCCGCCGGTGACGACGGCCATGACCATTCCGACGGTGAAAGACTCCATGATTCTCCGGCCGGTGTAGCGGGCGGAGAGATAAGCGTAGACGGCCAGCAGAATCGTGCCTCCGGTGGGCATCCACCAATGGGCCGTGCCCGAGTGAGTCAACGCCGCCGGTAAGGAAAGCGCCAAACCGGCGATCAACGCACCGAGGAAATTCCACAGGCCCACAAGCAGGGGATGATTTACGTGCGACAAGGAGAGCCCGAGTTCTTCCTCCATCATGACCTTCAGCAGGCGATCGTCATCGGCGGAGAGGGTGTCGACGATTTGGCCCAGGAGCGGTTCCTGGAAACCCTTGGCCGCATAAAGGGCGCGGACCTCCTCGCGCTCGTGCTCGAAGTCGGTGCGGATTTCGTGGCGCTCGCGGTCCAGCTCGGCGGCGTAGTACTGCACCTGGGTGTACGTGGATCGGGCGGTGGAGATGCCCACGAGGACGGCCAACGCGACGGTGAGGGCAACGAGCATCCATCCGGTGAAGGGCGGGTCGCCGAACCCGTGCAGCCCCACCCAGGCCAGCCAGACGAAGATGAGCGCGTCGCGAGCGCTGACCAAAGCGCGGCGCCAATCGTCCACGGCCCCGAGGTGAGATTCGCCGGCGAGGACTTGTCGAGCGCGTTGCCGGGCCTCGGTTACGTGGTCCGCCGCGTCGCTCAGCGTTTTCAGGGTTTCGTCGAGGGGTTGGACGGTCATGGCGGGCCGATTATCCGGGGCAAGAGGCAAACGGGCCATCGGAAGGCCGAACCTGTCCGTGCGGTAGGTCGCGCGCCATTAGACCAGGATGGTGAACAAGGCCCACAGCCCGAATCCGACGGCGCTCATACCGAGAATAATGGTGGCCCACAAAAGGAGAGCGGCGGTGGGGACCTCGCGCAAGTTCTCCAGGCGCGTCGTCTTGTAGACCACGGCGATGCTCAGGCACAAAGGGAGCATGAGCAGCAACCGCTCCTTGCCGCCTAAGGTCATCGCGGTCGTAAAGGCGCCCAAGATGGCATCGCTCATGTCACACCTTTGGGCCGGTCGCGCGCCCCACGCGACGGAGAGGCGCGCAGCTCGGCGCGGGACAAGGCATCAAGGATCACCAATAAGTTCAACAGACCCGCCACACCGGTGTAATGCACGCCCACGTCCACGGAAACCCACTGGGCCACGGCGGTCGGAGGCTTTTGCGAACTTGGCGGCGGGGCGAGGATACGATTCCAACCGTAGGCGGCGAGTGTGTTTCCGCCCGTGCAAAGCTGGGCCATGAACCAAAGCGATCGCTCCTTCGGGTCCACCGTTCCCTGAACGCTGCCGATGGCGACGCCGGTCCAAAACGTCAGCGTGATCGTGACCAGACAGATGATCCCCCTTACGCGCTGTCCGAGATAAATATGCCCCAGTCCGGGGACCGCCCAGGCGAGCAATCCCGCGACGGGCACCTCAATGATCGAGGCGCGTTGCGCTGCCGCTGTCGGGGTCGCGGCCAAAGACTCACGCGCTGCAGGGGCCATTCGGATCTCCACATCGACCACACGGTCCGGCGCCGCCAAGGCTCGAACCGCGGTCGGATCCCTGCCGCGCCGCGAAGAGGCTCAACTTTCGCCGCGCCGTTCGGCGGTCACATTTCGGACAGGTCACGGGTCGCTCTTCCGACATCAAGTGAGTGAACTCCTCGAATTCGTGTCCGCAGGAACCACAAGCGTATTCGTATACCGGCATGGGTCGGTTCGACACCCCCTTTTCCGCACAACGGAATTCAGTATAGGTTGCCGACCCTGCACGGGCAACCTCGCGGAGGTCCGCCTACGGCATCGGCCTGGGGTTCCGGAAACGGTTTGACGAAGGACCACGTTCCTATCCCACCGCGACGGGCGCCGTTCGGGCCGATGCGGCGCCGCGGGCGGGCGAGGTCAGTTCGGGTCTCGTCCGTAACCATTCGCCGAGCCGCCCGGCGTCTACGGGATGGTTCCCCAGCAATCCCACCTCGACGGCGGCGGCGGCATTGCCCAGATAGGCCGCCTGCATCAGGCTCGCCCCGGCCGCGAGGGAGAGCGTGGCTGCGGAGAGCAAGGCGTCGCCGCAGCCCAAATGGTCCACGGTGTGCTCTGAGAAGGCCGGCAGTTGTTCGCTTTTCAGCCGCGCCGACCATTCGCGTGATTGGCGGTCCTGGCTTCGGCGTTCGAAAGCGAGCAGCCCGCGCTTCTCCATGGTGAGAATCAGATGGCGGGCCTGCGTTCGATTCAGCACCTGCCACGCCACCGCCGACAAGCCCGAGTCGTGGTCGTTCAGCGCGGCGCGGGCTTCACGCTCCGTCGGGCACAGCAAGTCCACGTTGTGGAAGTTCAGAAGGTTGGCACGACCGCCGCTGACGTCGGCGGCGAGGATACGGACGTTCTGGCGGAGGCTGGGCAGGACGCGCCCCAACAACGAACCCGTGATCATCCCCATGCCGAAGTCGCAGAAGATGACCGCGTCCGCGACCTTGGCCTGCTGCTCCAGAATAAGCGCCGCCCGCCGCTCGGCAACCGAATCCAGCGGAAGTTGCTGGGCGCGATCGACTTTGAAGAGCTTGGCGTCCTGGGCGAGAAAGCGGGTTTTCTCGACCGTCGTGGGGCGTGATTGAACGGAATGAACCTCCACCTCTTCGGCGCGGAGCACGTCGCCGACCATCGTCCAAAGGGCGTCGTCGGCTCCGGCGGTGAGCAGGAAGGCGTGCGCTCCCAAGGCAGCCACGTGCCGGGCGACGATGGCCGCGCCGCCGACGTAGCAGCGCTCGTCGCGATGGGCCAGTGTCAACATCGGACCTTCGCTGGCCACGCCGATCGCGTCGCAAAGGACGTACCGATCGACCACCACGTCTCCCACGACCAGCACGTGCAGATCGGCGAAGCTCGCCACAAGCTCCTCGGCCTCGGCCATGCCGATTCCGTGGCGCCTGCAAACGACGTTGAGACGGTGCGACTGGGCCTCGGCGGATTTGGGCATGCGGCCGATCAACTCGCTGGAGCTGAAAACCACCTCGCCGCTGGAGAAGATCATCCGCCCCCCGTTGCCCTCGACCACCGCTCTCTCGGCGAGAAATCCAGGATCGCGGGAGTGTTCGTATTCCCGACCCTTGACGTACAGGTCGGGCTTGAGCGCCGCGAGAACACCCTCCGCCGTCGGGGCCGGGTTGATGTAGACCAGATCGACGAAGACCAGGGCGGCGAGGCTCTCCGCCCGGAGCTCCTGGGGGATGTACGGTCGATCGTCGCCCTTGGAGACGTCCGGGTCCCCGGTCAGGGTGACAACGAGCATGTCACCTTGGCGGCGGGCGAATTCGAGGTAACGGATGTGCCCGGGGTGGACCACGTCGAAACAACCGTGGCATTGCACGATGCTCTTTCCCGCGGCGCGAGCCTCGCCCACGACGCGCAGCAGGGCGTCGAGCTCCATGATCTTGCGTTGGTATCCGTTCGACACGTTGTTCATCCCGCTCGCCGCGATCGCGGTTCGCGTTCGCCGGCGCACGCTCCTTATCGGCTTTTCCCCACGGGTACGCCCAACGGCATGCGGGTTGCAATCAACGGCCCGACGGATACGATCGTGCTTCGCGTCGGACCGTGCAGGGCTGCCGCAGACCTCTTGGGCGCGGTTTGGGCCCGTGGCGCCTTGCCGACGACGGTTCGGACGGATGATTTCGTTTGGGTTTTCCCTGGACATTGCAGCGTTACATCTTCCGCGAGATGGGCAAGACTTTCTTGCTGACCGCCGCGGCGCTGACCGGGGTGCTGGGGTTGGGCGGCGGCGTTCTGGAGATGGTCGAGCTGGGAGAGGTCACGGCCGGTCAACTTCTCCGTCTGATGGGGCTGGTACTGCCCGTCGCCGCGGCCTTGACCCTGCCCGTGGCCGCACTCTTCAGCGCCGCCGCGACCTACGGACGGCTCAGCGCCGACAACGAGTTCGTCGCCTGCCGCAGCAGCGGAATCAACCTTCACGTACTCTTCTTCCCCGCTGTGGTGCTTAGCCTGGGCTCCGCGGCGGTCACCTTCGTGTTTATCAATTTCTTGATTCCCGGAATCGTACGGAATCTCAACGAGTTCGTGGGGGCCGACGTCGGGACGCTGATCCAACAGCGCTTGCAGCGCCCGCGGGGGTTGACCCTGGGCAAGAAGTTTCGCATCTACGCCGACGACAGCATTGTCGATGCGGCGGAATCCAACCGCGTGGTTCTGCAGCGCGTCGCCTTCGTGGAGGTCGAGGGCGAGGAGTGGATTCGTTACGGCACGACGCGAACGGTCGATCTCCGCTTCGACCGAGACTCGACGCGCGTACGGGCGTCGGGGTCCATGTCCGGTTTGAGTTTCTACGACCGTCGGGCGGGTCGATTCGCGGATCTTGCGGAACAGGTCATTCCGCCAAACGAGCTTCCGACGCTGGTCGCTCCGCAAATCAAGTTTCTCAATCTGGCGGAGTTGCTCCGCTATGCGGGAGCGCCGACGCTATGGCATGAGGTCGCCGATGCGATCGAATCGGCCCGATCGGCGTTCGGTCGGCGGTTGGTGTACGACGCGGTGCTCGAGGATTGGCGGGACGACCGGCGCTTTACGCTCAACGATCCCACGACAGAGTACGTCGTGCAATCGAGTACGGCCGAACGCCTCCCGCGCGACACGGGAATCGAACTGACCGACGTGAGCATCGAGGAGACTCGCGCCGGACGGCAACGTTCCTATATGGCCGCGCGGGCGACGCTGGATGTTTCGCGCGGGGAGTCCCTCAGCAGCAGTGCGGTGCGCTTGGAGGCGTTCGAGGTGAAGGCGCGGGACGGGCAGACGACCGTCGAGCGGATCAAGGAGACCTTTCCCGCACTGGACGTGCCTGCCCACGTCGTGCAGCGCGCTGCCAACGCCACAGGGGCTGACCTACTTGCCTTGCCCGTAGCGACGACGGCCTCGGGGGACCCGTTGTCCGAACGGATCGAGCGCGCCCGCAATGCGCTAACCTCGACAACACGGAAGATCACCGCGACGATCAGCGAACGCATGGCTTTCAGTATTTCCGTCGTGGTCTTGGTCATTCTCGGGGCGGCCCTCGGGATCGTCTTGCGCGGGGCGCATGCCGTGATCGCCTTCGGAATCAGTTTCGTGCCGTCGGTGGTGGTCATCATCACCATTGTGACCGGTCGGCAAATGGCTTGCAATGCGGGAACACACTATTTGGGGCTGATCCTGATGTGGGCCGGGCTCGGCGGGGTGGCGGCGTTGGATGGCTGGACATTGACTCGACTGGTGCGCCGCTGACGGATATTCGACCGCATGTTCACTGTTCTTGACCGTTACCTGATTCGTTCGCTCCTGGTGAACTACCTCATTGCCCTGGGCGTCATGTTGAGCCTCTATGTGGTATTGGACATGTTTGTCAACATGGACGAATTCACGGAGACCGGATCTCCGCTGTGGACCGTCCTATCCAACATCTTCGACTACTACGCCCCCAACTTGCTTCTCTATTTTTCGCAGTTGTCGGGGGTCATCACTCTGTTTGCGTGTGGTGCGGTGCTGGCTCGGATGCGCAAGCTCAACGAGCTGACCGCCATCCTCTCCTCGGGCGTCAGTTTGTACCGCGTGGCCCGTCCCGTACTCCTCTTCGGCGTGGTGACAACCGGACTGCTACTGGCCGACACCGAGTGGTTGATCCCCGCGGTGGCCCACAAACTTTCGCGTGATCACGACGACGCGGACGGGAAGAGGGCGTACGAAGTCCTGTTCCTGCGGGATCGCGGCGGGGCGCTGCTTTCCGCCGGTCGGTTTCATCCGCATACCCGCGATTTGCAGCGCATGTTGATTCTGGTGCGGAACGAAGCGGGGACCGTGCTGCAAACCTGGGAAGCCGATCGCGGCGTCTGGGAACCCCCCGACGCCTCGCGCCCCCTGGGACGATGGCGACTGGATCGAGGGCGACTCATCACTCGCGTCACGGCCGAATCAGGACTGGGCCCGCGTGATGAACAACGACTCAGTTATCCGTTGTACTACGAGAGTGACCTGAGTCCGGAGGCGATTCAGCTTCGGCAGTCCGAAGGCTGGATTCGCTACTTGAGCCTGCGACAACTGCGCGAACTCGAAGCCGATCAGACCGCGGATGTCGCGTCCATTCTGCACACTCGACATGCACGCATCGCGGCGCCGATTCTCAGTCTGCTGCTGCTCCTGCTCGGCGTGCCCTTCTTCCTGGATCGCTCGCCGACCAGCGTACTTGGCGACGGCGGAAAGTGTATGTTGGTGTGCGGGCTTTGCTACGTGGTGACCTTCGTTGCCCAGAACATCCGCTCCGAGTCAGCCTCCGCCCTGCCCACGTGGATCCCCATCTTTTTGTTCGGCACACTGGCGATGATCCTCCTGGATCGGGTGCGGACATAGAGGCACCCCCTGCCGCCCGTTTATTCCTTCAGGTATACATTCGCAAAGGCCTTGGCCGACAGAGGCTCGCCTGTTGCGAGCTTGGTCAGTTCATTCCATGGATGGAGATTGCCCGGGCCGAAGACTTTCTCCTTCCAGAAGTCCCCGACCGCTTTTTGACCGTAGAAAGATGTTTTTCGCGGATCGTCGACCTTCACGACGTTCTCGGCCAGGTGAGCGTGTAACTGGCATGCAAACAATTCACCCATCATATAACTATGATAATAGACAGGGTGGGTGACGACGTGTACTTTCGCGGCGTAGTCCGGACGGTTGACGCTCTCCGGCGGATTGAGGTTCTGGTACTTCTTCTTGAGGCTCCACCACAGCTCACCAAGGTTCTGATCGGGCTTGTCATACATTCCGCGCTCAAAGCGCATCATCACCTGCGTCCAACGGCTGAAGATAAGTTTTTCCGCCCGCAGACTCTTCCTCGCCGACGCCGCCATCTCCGCGGCCCGCTCCTTGGGTACTTTCAGCGCCCGAGCCAGGAAATCCTCATTTTTGACCACGGCCCCGACCATCATGGCAAACCCTTCGGTCGTAAGACTGTGCGACGGTTCGTGCAGAATGAAAGGGACGTCCTTCCCGATGTATTTATCATAGATGGCATGTCCCAGTTCGTGGATTAGCGTGTCGGCCCAGTAGAGGTTGGATTTCAGGTTGCAGAGCACACGAATGTCGTCGGCGCGATTCAGGTTGGTGCAAAAGGCATGGGGGCTTTTCTTGTCCTTCTCATAGAGGTCGCTGCGGGCTAGAATGTCGTCAATGGGTGTTCCCAGTCCGCTGTAGTATTCTTTCGCGAGGGCGATGAGATCCTTATCCTTGTACACGTCGTCCAAGTTCACCCCGCCCAGGTCCGGCGCTTCCTGGAAAAAGAGGTCGCCGCAGTGCCAAGGTCGCAACTGCTCGACGGTGATGCCATAGTGTTTCGCCCGCAGGGCGTCGATTTCTTTTTTCAACGCATCGAAGGGTCCACGAGTCAACCCATCCAGTTCGTCGAACAGCGCGACGAGGGCGTCCTCTTCGATTTCCTGGAGAGCGAGCCTCATCACGAAGAAATTGCGGAAGCCCGATTCCTTAGCCAGTTGGTTGCGAAGCCGCACGAGTTCACGCAATTGCTGTTCGATCGTCGCCCCGACCTGCATATATGCCTTCCATGCCTTCTCCGCCAAGGACGAGTCTTTGGTCTCGCGAAGCATCTGCCGTAGATCGTTTTCCGAAGTGGGTTTCCCGTCCACCATCCCGCGGTGAGCATTGAAGAGCTTCTCAACCTCACTCTCCAGTTCGATGATCTTCTTGTGAATCTGCGGATTCCCCTGGGCGGCCAGATGCGAACGGTACATGACGTCCAGTTCGCGCTTCAAAATGGGGTCCTTGATCTGCGCCGAGTCTTTGAGATTCTTCAGTTGGGAGAAGATGGCTTTGTCGCTGTGCAGTTGGACGAGAGCGTTCTGCGCCGTCTTTCTGCGCTCGAAAGCCGCGTCGTCGCCCGTCGTATTGGCATCCCACCACGCCGTCTCCGCCTGAATGTACATCGGCTTGTACTTGGTCACATAGGCGTCGCGCAAAGTCTTAAACTCTGCTTCCGCGGACGAACCGGACTGCGCCAGCCCCACCCGAACGTTTGTCCATAGAGCCATACAGCAGATCCCGAGCGAGAGTCTTTGAACCATGATCCAATCTCCTAACGCACCGGTTCGGTCGAGTTTCGACGGGAACCGATCCACAGCAAGACCACACACAGCACCGCAAACGCGATGACGGTCGTCCAATTGTTGGAGGCAATGTCGCCCAAGTTGGTCGGACCGACGTGAGCCAGCGTCTTGTACTTGATCAAGAGGAGTGCGGCGATGATCCCCGCGATCGTTCCTCCCGCGATGTACCCCGAGGAGAGGAGAACGCCGGGGCTCATCTCCGACTCGGTCGCACTGCGACGACTCCACTTGTCCGCCAACCAACGCAATGCACCCCCGCAAAAGATCGGCGTCGAGGCGGAAAGCGGCAAATACACCCCCACCGCAAAGGGAAGCGACGGAACCCCGCTGAGCTCCAGAACAATGGATATCGCCACACCCAACAAGACCAGCGACCAGGGGAGCTTCTGGGTCAGAATGCCGTCCACAATGAAGGACATCAGGGCGGCCTTGGGGGCGTTGAACTTTTCGACCTCGCTTCCATCGTCGTGATTCTTGAGCCGACCGTTGATCCCGGGGTCGACCAGGTACTGGATTTTTCCCCCGTCATCGACCAAGTACTTTCCGGCCGGTACTCCGGAAATCTCACCCGCGCGGGCGTGGAGCACCAGATACTCGCCGGAATCCTGGGCGGCATAGCTTCCTCCGACGTGCTCTCTGGCGCTCAGTTTGGAGGCGTCCACCGCGGTCGTCGGAAGGTTCTGTCGCGAGTACACGGTGGCGGTGTCGTTCAAGAGAAGCAGGGTCCACCCGATGACCAAGGCCGAGGTCAGCGCCCCGACCAAAATGCCGATCTGTTGGGCCCGCGGCGTGGCGCCGACGATGTATCCGGTCTTGAGGCACTGGGCGACCGTTCCGCCGTTGGAGCATGCGATGCAGACGATTCCGGCGACCGAGAGCGCCATCAGACGATAGAACTCGCCCGTCCAGCCCACGGCCACGAAGATCAAACACGTCATGAGCAGCGTCGCCACGGTCATACCGGAGATGGGGTTCGACGAGGAGCCGATCTCGCCCGTCAGCCGCGCCGAAACCGTCACGAAAAGGAACCCGAAGAGCACGATCAAAGACGCGCCCCATACATTCATATTCAGCATCGGCGCCATAGTGATCGCGGCCACCAATCCCAGGCAGCCCAGAACGACCACTTTCATGGACAAATCCCGGTCCAGCCTGGAGGCAACCCGCGCCTCGCGCTGCCCGGAACTCCGCGAGGCAAGATCACGCACTCCCGCTCGCACCGAGCCGACGATGGTGGGCAACGACTGCATCATGCTGATGATCCCACCTGCCGCCACCGCTCCGGCCCCGATGTATAGCACGTAATCGTGCCAAATCTCTCCCAGCGACATCTGGCTGATGGGTTTCTCCGCCGGGTAAAGCGGGGTGGTCATGCCCTGTCCGAATAGAACGATGGCGGGCGTCAGAACCCACGATGCCAGAATGCCCCCCGCGACCATGATGCACGAAATCCGCGGACCGATGACGTACCCCACGCCGAGCAACGCCGGTTTGGCCTCCAGGGCCAGCGAAGCGCCTTGGAACTCGTAAGCGCCGACCTTGAGCGGACCGGTGGGCTCGTCGGGCCAGCCCTTCAGGGCTTGCATCAGGAACTGATAGATGAACCCGATTCCAAATCCGGTGAAGACCGTTCCCGCCGAGGCCCCGCCTTTCTCGCCCACCATCAGCACGTCGGCGCAGGCGACGCCCTCGGGGTAGACCAGCTTGCCGTGCTGCTTGACGATGAACATCCGCCGAAGCGGAATCATCATCAGAACGCCCAGAAGCCCTCCCAAAACCGCGACGAGCATCACCCGCGTGAGTTCCAGGTTGTACCCCAAAATCAAAAGTGCCGGCATGGTGACACCGACGCCGAAAGCGATCGACTCCCCCGCCGACCCCGTCGTTTGCACCATGTTGTTTTCGAGGATCGTCGCGTTGCGTCCGAACAAGGGGGTGAAGAGGCGGAACAGGGTGATCGAAAGTACGGCGATGGGGATCGACGCCGACACGGTCATTCCCACCTGCAGCACCAGGTACAACGACGACGCCCCGAACACGATGCCCAGCGCCGCACCGACGATGATCGGGGCCAGTCCGAATTCCGGAATGACCTCGTGACCCGGAACGTACGGCTGATGCTCGACCGCCGCTTGGGGAGCCAAATCGGACTTCATTCGCTCGGTTCCTCGCTTTCCTTCGTGGGGGGGATCAGCGCGACGCGCACGCGCCGCCCGATCGACGACCGGGCGAACAGTACAGCCGATTCCGCACCGGCGGTCAAATCCGAGGATGGGCGTTTGTGCGGATTTCCGGCTGTTCGCCCCGGCGATCCCCGGCTACACTCCTGGGCTTGACAGGCGCCCGACGGACGCCGGTTTTACCCGTGGGAGGAGAATGCTTTTGACGACGTTTCCCGGCTTATCGCACCTCGCGGCGTTGCTGTTCATCGGACCCGCTGCCCCGCCCGCAACCGAACCGTCGCGCTTCGCCGCCGACCGCCCTGTCGATATCCAGCACATCGCCCTCGACCTGCGTGTCGATGTTCCCAAAAAACAGGTGACGGCGGCGGCGACCATCGACCTGGTCGCGTTACGCGACGTGACCAGCGTACGCCTCGACGCCGTGGACTTTCAAGTCAGTGAGGTGAAAGTCGCTCGCGGGGAGGCGCCGGCGGTCCCGGCGGAATTTCAAAACGACGGCCAATCCGTCGAAGTCTTCTTCGGCGACGCCGGCGGGGGGCGGCTGGCCGAGGGCGCTTCCGCGACCGTCGAGATCAAGTACTCCCTCCGCGACCCGAAATCCGGCTTGCACTTTTTTGGCCCCTCCGACGCCGAGCCCGACGTGCCCTACGTGGTTTGGTCTCAGGGCGAGACCACCGACAACCGCCATTGGGTTCCCTGCCTCGACCATCCCAACGAGATGCAGACCTCGCAGATGAAGGTCACCGTCGCCGCGGGCAACGAGGCCGTCTCCAACGGGCGATTGGTTTCCAAACTCGCCAACCCGGACGGGACCACCACCTTCCACTGGCTGCAAGACAAACCGCACGTGTCGTACCTGATGACGCTTGTGGTCGGAGACTTTTACGTCGAAACCGATATGTGGCGCCGCAAACCCGTCACCTACTACGTGCCGCCCAAGCACAAGGACGACCTCCGCCGCAGCTTCGATCACACCGTCCGCATGCTCGAACATTTCAGCAACCTCACCGGCGTCGAATACCCGTGGGACAAATACGCCCAGATCTGCGTCGAAGGGTTCGGCGGAGGAATGGAGAATACCAGCGCCACAACGCTCGGCCCGCGCACGCTCCACGACGAACGGGCTCATCTCGACTTCAGCTCCGACGGCCTGGTCTCCCACGAACTCGCCCATCAGTGGTTCGGCGACTACGTGACCTGTAAGGACTGGGCTCACACTTGGCTCAACGAAGGCTTCGCCACCTACTTCTCCGCCGTCTGGACCGAGCACGACCTGGGCCGCGACGAATACGACTACGACATCCACGGCGACATGCGCCGCGGCATCGAAGGCGGAAAAAAAGCGCCGGTGGTCGACCACCGCTATGAAGACTCCGGTGACATGTTCGACAGCCGGTCCTACCCCAAGGGTTCGAGCATCCTGCACATGCTCCGCCACCGCGTGGGCGATGCGAAGTTCTGGGCGTCGGTCCGACGGTATCTCCAACAACACGCCCACCAAACCGTGGAGACATCCGACCTGCGAAAAGCCTTCGAAACGGAGACCGGGCGTTCGCTCGAACGGTTCTTCTACGACTGGACGCAGCGCCCCGGTGCGCCCGCCGTAAGCGTCGGATACGAATGGGTCGACGCCGACAAGCTCGCCAAGCTGACCGTCAAACAGACGCAGGAATCCGATGCCTTCCACTTTCCGCTGGAGGTCGAGTTTCACTTCGACGACGCCCCGCCGTCGCTGCATCGCGGCGACGTGACCGAGAAGGAGCATCGCTTCTACTTCTCGCTACCCAAGCGCCCCGCCATGGTCCTGGTCGATCCCGATCAGGCCGTGCTCATGGAACTCAAGGAGCAAAAAGGCCGCGACTTGTGGCGGACGCAGCTTACCCGCGGTCCGCACGTCATGGACCGGGTTCGCGCCGCACAGAACCTCGCCGAGTCGAAGAGCGACGAAGACATCGCCGCCCTGGGCAGCGCCCTCCTTCAGGAAAAATTCTGGGGTGTGGGCGAAGCGATCGCCGAATCCATCGGCAAGGCCGGCGGCGACCAAGCACGAGACGTCCTCCTTGCCGCGATCGATATCCCGCATCCCAAGGTCCGCCGCGCTGTGGTCGAGCAACTCGGCGCCTTTCACGGCGACGAAGAGGTCAGCGCCGCGTTGCGAACCATGATCGGCACAGGCGATGCCAGCTACCGCGTCGAGGCGGCGGCCATCGAGGCCTTCGCCAAGCTCCAGCCGACCGACGCCGCCGACCTCCTGCTGACGTTGCTCGATCGGCCCTCGCACGGCGAGCAGATTCGCGCCGCGGCCCTTTCCGGGCTGGGAAAACAACCCGACGCCGCCGGACTCGAGACCCTGCTCGAATGGACCCGCCGCGGAAAGCCCCGCGAGTGTCGCCAAGCCGCGATCCGCGCTCTCGGTGAGCTCGCCAAGAATGTTCACCTATCGGATTTCACGCTCGAACGGATCGTAAGCACGCTTGTCGAGTCGGTGCAGGGCGAGCAACGGCGGTTGCAACAGTCGCTCATTTCGGCGCTGCGCGACCTTGGCGACAGCGCCCGTCCGGCGCTACCCGTGCTCCGGGCTCTGGCGGTGAACGATCCGCAAGATCGGGTTCGCAAGGCCGCCAAAGAGGCCGTCGAGAAGATCACCGCCGCCGCCCCGGAACAGGTTCAAGTGAAGGAATTGCGCGACGAACTGACCAGGCTGCGGGACGAGAACAAGGATTTTCGCAAGCGTCTCGAAAAGCTGGAGGTCCGCCCAGCCAAGGGCGCGGAGGAGGACCACGAGTAGTTTCTCGTCGCCCTCGAGCGGACACCTCAAGCCCATGGAACCGCCGCCCTCCTCCACGACGGATGCCGACTCGGTCTTTCAGCCTCGCAAGGCCGTCTGTCGAGGCCCGGCTCACGGTTGTTCGGACTCCTGCCGATGCCTAGAATAAGCTGTTCAACGGAGTCCTAGGCCGTGCAGGAAACCGAACCGCAAACCACCGCCCCGCCCACCGGTGGGAATGATCCGGAGTTCGAACCTCCTCAGGGCAACCACGCCCTGGAGATCGCCGCTCGTGCCGGGTTCGGGCCCCTCAGCCCGATGTCCCGCAAGGTCTGGCACGGCGACGCCCTCCCCTGCGTTTCCTGCGGACAGCTCGTCCATCGGACCCACGCTCAATGCGACCATTGCGGACAGGACCTGCGCGAGGAAATGATCGAGAAGATGCGGGCTCACTCCGGGCCCTGGTTTGTCCTGGAACACCTGCGGCCCTTCCCCGGCGTGTCGCTGGATCGGATCATCCGGCAGATTCGCCGCGGTTTGATCACCGAGACCTCGATCGTGCGCGGTCCGGCCACGGACTATCATTGGCGCTTCGCGGTCGAGACTCCCGGCCTATGCCGCTATTTCAGCCGCTGTTGGCACTGTCACCACGACGTGAAACCGTCGGATAGCTTTTGCGCCGCGTGCCTCTCGAACCTCTCCTTCGAGACTCCGCTTGATCCGCTGCGGGTCGCCGGTGCATCGGCGCGGACATCGCCGGAGCCCCAAACGGTGAGCGAGCGAATCACGGCCACCATGGCCGCAAACACGCGGGCCATGTCCGCCGAGTCTAATGTAGCGCCGCCCCTTGTGGGCGGCGCGGTCTTTGCTGCCGCCCCGGGGTCGGCAAACGTCCCGCGTCCACCGACCATCGACCCAACCTCGGAACTAAGCAGACTGGCGAGCGCCGTGCGCGGTTTCGAAGTCATCCCCGCCGCCCTCGATCCCAACGCGCCGCTGCGCATCGGACCGTTCCGGGCCACCTCGGTTGCCTTGGCCGTGCTGCTGATCTCGATCGGAACTCTGTTGCTGATCGTCCGTTCGCGTACGTCCTCCCTCCCTCCCGCCTCGCCCTCCCAACCGACATCCGTGCAGCCAGGCTGACGAGGGATCAGCCGCCGCGGAACTACGAAACCCCGGACAACTCGCGGGCCGGACTTCGCGCCGGCGAGACCGAACGAACGGGGAGGTACCCCCGTAAGTCTTCGAGAACTGCCTCAAAGTCCAGCGGTTTGCGCAACAAACGGCGCGCCGCACGAACGACAGGCCGCGATTCGCCAGGGGGCCTGAGCTTTTCTGACCAAACCTCACGATGCCCCCGTGCTCCTCGACACCATCCGCGCAGTTCTCGACCAAGGCTGACTTGCGGCGGGACGAGCCTTCCCGCTCGCATTGCGAACCCACCCCGCTACACTCCCCCACAAACCCGACCGAAGAACCGGTCGGTGACGGGACCGGAAACGATGGTTTTGAAAACGGCGCGGCAAGCTGTCATCGCGGTGCTCGGAGGGACGGTGGTCGTCATCGGGATCGCGATGGTGGTCCTGCCCGGACCGGCGTTCATCGTGATCCCAGCCGGCCTAGCCATCCTCGCCACGGAGTTCGCCTGGGCACGCAGACTGCTCAAGAAAATGAAACAACAGGCCGCGGCAGTTTTCAACCGCAACTCGGCCGCGCCGGTCCCTCCGCCGCCCGCGGCCCAGGCCAAGAGCGCATCGACGACATGACTTGACGCGGTTCATCACCAGCCGTAGGATGGCTCCGCCATTTTCGCATAGGGGAAATCGTGAAAGCACCAACCATCCGGACTGTCGGCGAGTTGCGAGGAAGCGGCTATCGCAGCCGATCCGTGAAACAAGAGCTGCGCGACAGCCTCATCGGAAAGCTGAAAGATGGTGACCGCCTTTTCCCCGGCATCATAGGCTATGACGACACCGTGGTCCCTCAGCTGTGCAACGCCATCCTCAGTCGTCATGACATCCTGCTTCTCGGCCTGCGCGGTCAGGCGAAAACGCGAATCCTTCGTATGTTGCCCTCGCTCCTGGACGAATGGACCCCCGTCCTCGCCGCCAGCGACCTCCCCGACGACCCTCTCCAACCACGGCTCTCGGTCAACGCCAAACTCCTCGCCGAGCATGGCGACGAGCTCGAAATCCGCTGGCTTCACCGCGACGAACGGTACCACGAAAAGCTGGCCACCCCCGACGTGACCATCGCCGACCTCATCGGGGAGATCGACCTAGTCAAGCACGCCGAGGGCCGACCGCTCAGCGACGAGGGTGTCATCCACTACGGACTCATCCCCCGCACCAACCGCGGCATCTTCGCCATCAACGAGCTCCCCGACCTCGCCCCGCGAATTCAGGTGGGATTGTTCAACGCCCTGGAGGAGCGCGACGTGCAGATTCGCGGTTTCCCCGTGCGTCTCCCCCTGGATATTTTCATGGCCTTCACCGCCAACCCCGAGGACTACACCAACCGAGGCCGCATCGTGACGCCCCTCAAGGACCGCATCGGCTCGGTCATCCGCACCCACTATCCCGTTTCTCTCGAGGACGCCTTGCAGATCACCCGAGGAAGCGCCTGGTTGGATCGCGGCGACGACGGACGGACCATTTACGTTCCGCCCTACATGCTGGAAATCATCGAGGAAATGGCCCGTTTGGCCCGCGAGAGTCCGCACATCAACCAGCAGTCCGGCGTCTCCGTGCGAACCTCGATCGCCGGGGCCGAGCTTCTGGTTTCCAGCGCCGAACGTCGCTGCCTGCGACACGGCGAAACCACCGTCGTGCCGCGGATCATCGACCTCGCCCACATCGCCGCGGGTTGCCGCGGGAAGATCGAACTGATGCTCGCCGAGGACGAGAAGTCCGAGGACAAGCTCATCGCCTCCATCACTGGCGAAGCCGTGAAGACCGTCTTCGAGAAATACGCCAAGCTCGCCGACCTCGAGGAAGTCGTGCAAGCCTTCGCCGACAAGAGCGTGAGCTTGGAAATCGGCGACGAGGTATCCACCCACGATTTCCTCGCTGCCGTCGATCGCATCCGCGGCTTGCGCAAGACCGCCGCCAACCTCTGCGCGGCCCTGGAACAACCCTCCGCCGACCCCCACCTCGCCGCCGCCGCCGAGTTCATCCTCGAAGCCCTTTACGTCCACGACCGCCTGAGCAAATACGCCTATCATGGAAGGACCTATTTCAAACGGTAGGGGCGCCGGCCCGCTCGAACCGAGCCGCTACGACTACGGTATGCAGCGCCGGACCGCCAAATTGGGCCGAGACTTGCGGACCCCCGAACGGTATAATCTGCTCGGTGAACTGAGGAGGTACGCCATGCCGCTGAAAGTCAATCTCGATCTTCCCGCCGATGTCGAGGAGAAGCTCCGGCACGAAACGGCGAACCTCGACGCCGACGTTCAGGAACTTTATGCGCTCGAGCTGTTTCGCCGCGGACGTTTGACGCATTACGAGCTTTCGCGGGTGTTGAAGCTCGATCGCTTCCAGACGGATGGATTTCTAAAGAAACACGGCGTTTTCGAAGGTTCCTTGACCATGGACGATCTTGACGAGGATCGTCGGACTCTGGACCGCGTCGTCAAGCAGGGTTTCTGATGCTGGTCGTCGCCGACGCTTCTCCGCTGGTCGCGCTGATCAACATCGAACAGATCGACCTGCTTCCGCGACTCTTTGATTGCGTCGTCATTCCACTCGAGGTAGCTGCCGAGCTACGCGCACCAGGTCGTCCACCGGCCGTTGGCGAATTCATGAACCGGCGACCGAACTGGCTAACGGAGCGCGCCCCGACTGGAATGGAACCAATCCCCGGACTCCATCCCGGTGAGGCAGCGGCGATCAGTCTGGCGCGCGAATTGCGCGCCGACCTTCTCCTCATCGATGAATCACGCGGACGCAAAGCCGCCGCCGATCGCCGCATTCCCGTCACCGGCACAATCGGCGTTCTTGAGCTCGCCGCCGAACACGGGTTTCTGGATCTAGAGGAAGCCTTTGAACGAATCAAAGGAACCGACTTCTGGATTTCGCCTGGGTTGCTCGACGAGCGACTCAGGTTGTATTCGGCGCGGAGGGGGCGTCCCTGACCACGCCCATGCGATTCGTCTACGAACAATGGGACGGTTCCGAGTTCCCCACCCAGGAGCACCTCGCCCAGTTTTCCGGGTTTCTCGAATACGTCATCGAACACGGCGACCAGGCCCTCGAGGCCCTGCGCCGCGCCGCTGAGGACCCGGAGCACCGCAAGCTCATCGAACAATGGATCGAAGAGGGGCTGCTGGAACGCATCGGCGTTCGTTTCCGCCTGACTCCGCTTGCCATTCAGAGTCTGCAACGCCGCGCCCTCATGGAGGTCTTCCGCGATCTTCGACCCGACGCCTCGGAGGGACACGAGACCACCCACCTCGGACCAGGCGGGGAACGCTCCGAGGGCACACGCAAGTACCAATTCGGAGACCCGATCAGCGACGTGGACCTCGGCGCGACCCTCCGCAACGCCGTCCAGCGCCAGGGCCCGGGACTTCCCATCCGCCTGGACGAACGCGACTTCGAGCTCCATCAGACCGAATCCAAAGCCACGTGCAGCACGGTCATCCTGCTCGATATGTCGGGCTCCATGAGCCGCTGGGACCGCTTCCCCCAGGCCAAGAAATGCGCCATGGCCGTCTACGCCCTCATCCGCCAGCGCTTCCCCTCGGACTCCGTCGACGTCGTCGGATTCGCCTCCGGGGCCGAACTCATCCCCGAACACCGCCTGCCCCTCGTCGTCCCCAAGCGAGTCACGCTATTCGATCCGGAAATACGACTGCGCGTTCCGCTCGACCGACTCGCCGACGCCCCGCAGCACTTCACCAACCTACAGATGGGACTGATGACCGCGCGGCGACTGCTCGCCCGCCGCGGCGGGGTCAATCGCCAGGTCTTTATCATCACCGACGGTCAGCCAACCGCGCATCTTGAAGGGGGCCACGTCCACCTCATCTATCCGCCTGAAGAAGAATCCGCTGTGGCCACACTCTCCGAGGCCCTGACCCTCTCCCGCGCCGGCGTCCGCTTCTCCACCTTCGCCCTCATCGAGGACTATTTCTACATGGATTGGATCAATTTCGTCGAGCATCTCACCAAGCTCACCAAGGGTGTCGCCTTCTATTGCACCGGCGGCGACCTCGCCCACTGTGTAATGGAGTCCTACCTCAGCGGCAGAAAACGCAGGGCCTATCTCGCTTAGAAAGACGGCATCCTCACCCCCAACTCTTGGGTCGTCCCCGGCTTTCGATACAATGCCGTCCGCCGGGGAACCGGCAGATGGGCAGTGCGACGTTGCTTGGACAAAGATCGTATTCTCGAACCATCGCCTGCCTGGCGGTCCTTGTGGCCCGACCGGCGTACGCCCAGCCGGCGCCGGTGACCATCAGCGGCGGCGCCGACGCCTCCGGCCACAAGTATTCCTGGACCGTCACCAACGGCGCCTCGACGCCGATCGTCGAACTGAGCTTTCCCCATTACCGCGCCGGGCTTTTTTTCCCTCCGCCCGGATGGTCCTCCGAGTGTACGGGTCTGGTCAGCGTCGGGGCCAAGGACGAGCCCGGCCAATGCACCGCCCGCGCCAACTCGCCCTCCGACGCCCTCGCCCCGGGTCGATCCCTGGCCGTCCAAATGCAAATCGCCCCCGCCGGGGCTCGCCGCGCAACCGGAACCGTCACCGTGCTTTTCGCCGACGGCACGCCATCCGCCGTCCCCGACGTCGAACTCCCCACCCGCGAATCCGTCGGTGACAAATATCTGTCACTGATCGGCCTGACCGCGCTTTTCGTCGCCTTTTTGGCGATCGACGCGGTCCGCCGCCGCCGTCGCCGGCCTAGGTAGCGCCACCCCTTGCGGGTGGCGCCTGGGTGCGGGCATGACCGCCAAACCCAGGCTTGAATCCCCCCCTCGCGTAGGCTCGACGGCTCCCCTATACTGCGGTCGTGGGTCGGCAACCGCGAACCCCCGGCCCGAAGAGATGAAACCATGAGCGAAGACTTCGTTATCGGTCCCAAGCTGGGCGAACTGGTCCACCGCGTCGTGGCCAGCTACCAATCCGAGCCCCGCACCCAGCACATCGACCGCGTCTACCTACCCTCCCGTTCCGACATCGTGCAACTCGTCCGCGACCTTCTCGAGTTGCTCTACCCCGGCTTCATCGGCCGCCAACGTCTCACCCAACACAACGTCGCCTTCCACGTCGGCGACCTGCTGCCCCGCATCGGCGAAACCGCCTTCCGTCAAATCCGCATGTGCCTGTGCTACATGGAGGAGGCCGCCCATCCGGGCCGGCTCGACGATCACCCCGCCGAGGCCCGCGCCCGAAAGGTGACCCTCACCTTCCTCGAAAACATCCCCGCCATCCGCACCCGTCTCGCCGGCGACGTGCAGGCGGCGTATGACGGCGACCCCGCCGCCCTCAACCTTGACGAAGTCATGCTCGCCTATCCCGGCCTGCTGGCCATCAGCGTTCACCGCCTGGCGCACTCTCTCTACGAACTCCACGTCCCGTTGATGCCCCGCATCATGTCCGAATGGGTGCATTCCCAGACCGGCATCGACATCCACCCCGGGGCCCGCATCGGAAAGAACTTCTTCATCGACCACGGGACGGGCGTGGTCATCGGCGAGACCACCGACATCGGCGACAACGTCAAGGTGTACCAGGGAGTGACGCTCGGCGCCCTTTCCATCCCCAAAGACGAGCGAGGCCGGGTCATCCGTGCCACCAAGCGACACCCCACCGTCCAGAACAACGTCACCATCTACGCCAACGCCATCATCCTGGGCGGCGAGACGGTCATCGGCGACGGCTCCACCATCGGCGGATCCGTCTTTGTCACCTGCTCCGTGCCCCCCGGTTCCGTGGTCACCTTCAAACCGCCCGAACTCCGCCTGAAATCCAAAGGCGCCGACGACGGCCGGCCGCGGACCGCCAAGCCCGAAACCCTCGCCACTGCCGATCACCTTCCCGAATACGTGATCTGATCGCCAGGCCGCTCGAACTCCTGCTTCCCCGACCGGCGCCCCCGCGTCAATGCCCGCTCGGTTTGAGGACAACGTCCGTGGAAACGTTCGTGTTGGCGGCCCCAAGGTCGCTAAACAAGACATGACCGTCACCGTTGATATCTCTTCGAGCGTTATCCGGTGCTGGACTGGTGGGGACTTCAGCATTGATGTACCCGAGGTCGCTGAATAAAACCCTGTCGTCCTTGTTCGCGTCTCCCGCCTGGACCACATACTGAACCTCGAAGTTCGCCACGCCCGTCCAACCCCCCCGTGTTGCGGAAGGCGTACCACGACTTGTGAGCCAGGTGCGATCCGTTATCCCAAATCCGTAGCACGTTCCCCGGCTCTATCGTGAAGGCGAAATTATCGTTGACGGTCAGGTCGCCCCCGAAGGTTCCTTCCGTCAGCATCTCTTCGAGAAGCAACTGTTCCTGAGTCGGGGTCGTGATCGGGCAAGCGAACGTAAGCCGCACGATGTTATGCGCGTTTCGCCACAGCGTGTCGCCCGGATCTTCATTGAGATATCCGCTGCCCACCGGATCCGTGCCGATCACGGCGATGAGCTGGGCCCCGGGTTCGCACACCTCGTCGTCGGCGATACCGTTCGCATTGCAGTCGGTCAACGTACGCACGCAATGCCCGTTCGAGCAGGTCTCCACCCCGTTGCACACGTTTCCGTCGCTGCAGGAGTTGGTGTTGTCATTGGTGTAAACACAGCCCGTACCCGGATTGCACGCATCGTCGGTGCAAGGTTCGTTGTCGTTGCAAACGACGGGCGTCCCGCTACAGACCCCGTTCGCACACCGGTCCCCCGTCGTGCAAGCGTTGCCGTCGTTGCATGTATTGGTGTTGTTGTTGTGCTGACAGACGCCACTAACGCAGGACTCCGTAGTACACGGGTTGCCGTCGTCGCAAGTCGCCGCGGGACACCACGTGATCGTAGCAATCTGCTGACCTTGGTACGGGAACGCAGCGCAGTTATTGCATCCGATGGCCATGCAGTCGACGTCCATACCCGCGGGGATTTGGTAGCCCACATTCACTTGCCCGTTGCTGATTCTTTGATTGAACCATTCGGCGGGGACGGTGAACGTGTGATTGTTGTTGGGAACGCAACACGCGCAACTGTTGGTCCCGTTACTACGCCAGAACTCACCGTTGGGCGGAACGCCGGTAGACCCCGCAATCGACGGGGTGACGCGAACTCCGCCAATGTAGACTTCCAACCAGCGAGCCGTGGTTCGCAGGTCAGAGAATGACGACACGGTGACGCTCACGGCGCTGCCCGATGCCGCGACCGAAAGACCCTGGACGGTCAAAGTAAGCTGGGAGTTGTCGGCAGGGTCAGTTAGATTGCATCGGAAGCAGGTCAAGAAATCCGAGTAGAGCCCTGCACTTGTGAGCGCAGACCGAGTGTCCGCTGCAGTGATAGATGGCCAACTCAAAACCAAGGCAGCCACCGCAAAATACTTCGCGCAACAATGCATCTTGTAGTTCCTTGCTTTAATAGGCCGTTTCATTGGTCACTCAAGCGTCGTCCGCTCACGGGAGCGCCTAGCGTTATTGAAAACTCGTTACGTGGATCGCACACCAATCCCGATAATACTAGAAGACGCGATACCATGCAAGGGCAATTGCCAGGTGGTTGCGGGGGGCGGACCGACCGTGGTCACGACGGGTCGGCGGAGGACGGATGAGGTATCTACGAGCGCGGCATAATGACCGTGTGTGCCTATGCACGGTCGTTCTCGGGGTGTTCGGAACCGCTTCCGCGGAAGGCGGGCCCGTGTTACTAGGAACCGTTTCGAATCAGATCGTTCTTTATGGCGATGCGATCGTGGAAGAATGGGTTATGAATGACGTCCCCGCCATAACGGTGCTAATGGATAGAGAGTTTTTCAAGGGTAGGCTGTTCGAGGAGGGAGGGCTAGAGGTTCACCTGAACGATGCACCCATCACGATGTCTGACTCAGTTACTTCCGGCGACGATCCCGACTTTGCAATGTTCGCTCGCTTCCTCACTGACGGAATATCCTATGGGGATGACCTGTTCCAAGACATCCGATTCCTTGGTCGTTCCGGGAGTGAGGAGATCATACAACTGCATGTCCCTCGTTTTTCAGAATACGATCTCTACGGATATACGTTGGAACGGATCGACCGGACGCTGACTTTGGCCATGGTCAGTCCGGGCCGCGATCTGAACGGTGACGGGCGTTGGACCGATTTCTACGTTGGAGGTGTCTACGAGTTTTGGGGAACGACCGTCCCGGAACCAGCCGCGCTTACCTTGTTGGGTCTCGGGTGCTTGTCGTTGATGCACGGTCGACGCCGCATCTTTAACCGACTCGGCTGACGCACTTCTCGACGCCGTTGCGGGAACCGAGGATGATGACCTGCGCTTGTCACCCGGTTCGCCGGCCATCAATGCCGGTGATCCCGATTTCGGGGAGGGCAAAGATTCTCTTTGCCCGCCTACGGGGGAGGGCAAAGTTGAACTTTGCCCCTCCCCAGAGACTGACAAAGTGGAACTTTGTCTCTCCCCTAAGACTGACAAAGTGGAACTCTGTCTCTCCCCTGAGACTGACAAAGTGGAACTTTGTCCTCCCCGCGACCTCGACCGCCACGCGCGAATCCTCTGCGCCCGCGTGGACATCGGGGCCTACGAATTCGGCATCGGCGATTACAACTGCGACCGCACCGTGGACCTCATCGATTTCGCCCATTGGCCCGATTGTATGACAGGACCGAGCAGCGCACCTCACGAATCCGCTTCCTCCGTCCCTTCGTCCCTCCGTCCCTATGTCCCTATCGCCCCCTCCCCAATCGACAATCGAAAATCGACAATCGCCAATCCCCTGCCCCGCCTTCGACTTCAACGCCGACGGCGACGTGGACCTGTTGGACTTCGCCGGATTCCAGAACGTTGTAACGAACCGCTGACCCACGCCGATCCGCCGGGCGCCGCCTCCACCTATCTCTTGCGAGGCTTGCCGTTGCGAGAGCGCTTGGCCCCGTTGCGGGTGAGGGGCTCCATCCGAGTGATATGTACCGGGTCCACGTACACCGATCCGCCGGTCGGTATGTCGCCGTACTCCAGGGGAGGCAGCCCGATCTGAACGATCGTCGATGTGACGAACACCATGTCCGGGTGCGTGACCTCGTACGATTTTCCGTCGGAGATGTGAATGCGCATGCCCTGAAACGGGCGAGTGCGCATGAGAGTCTTGACCTCGTGAGCCGTCATGGCCTTGTCCGATCGTTAGTTCACCACCCACGTCTCTCCGTCGTCATAGAGGTCTTCCAGCCGGCCGGGGCCTTTGGCCTTGGTCATATCGCGGATCTGACCCATCATCATTTCTTCATAGGTGGCCCGCTCGACGCAGCGGAAGATGCCCATCGGTTCCGGGAAATCAGGATAGTGCATCCGGCTCAGCAGATAGGCCAGGCTCGGCTCCGCCTGTTTTTCGTCGTGGAACAGCAGGTCGTCCTCTTTGATCTCCCCGCCCAATTGCACGACTTCGGGATCCATTCCGTGCAGGCGAATCCCTTTCTTACGATCCTTCCCGAAAATAAGAGGCTTGCCATGTTCGAGATACACGGTGGTGTCGTCCTTCGTCTCTTTGTCGGTGGCGTACTCGAAGGCCCCGTCATTGAAAATGTTGCAATTCTGATAAATCTCCACGAACGCCGTCCCCTTGTGGGCCGCGGCGCGCTCCAGAACATGCTCCAGGTGCTTGACGTTCACGTCGATCGACCGGGCCACGAACGTCGCCTCCGCTCCGATGGCCACCGAAATGGGGTGCAGTGGATAATCCACCGAACCGAACGGCGTCGATTTCGTCTTCTTCCCCAGCGGAGATGTCGGCGAATACTGACCCTTCGTCAAACCGTAGATGCGGTTGTTGAACAAAAGGATCTTCATGTTCACGTTGCGGCGCACGGCGTGCAAAAAGTGGTTGCCGCCGATGCTCAGAGCGTCCCCATCGCCCGTCGCCACCCACACGTCCAGCTCCGGGTTCGTCGCCTTGATCCCCGTGGCGATGGCCGGCGCCCGTCCGTGAATGCTGTGGAAACCGTACGTGCTCATGTAGTACGGAAAGCGGCTCGAACAACCGATCCCCGACACGAAGACGGTGATCTCCCGCTTGGCCCCGACCGCCGCCATCACCTTCTTCACCTGCGAGAGGATCGAATAATCCCCGCAGCCCGGGCACCAGCGAACGTCCTGATCGCTGCCGTAGTCCTTCGCCGTCAATTGCACCGTCGTGGGTGTCGTACTCATGACTTCCTTCCGTTGGTTTGACCCAGAGTTTCCTCGATTGCCGCTTCGATCTCCGCGATCGTAAAAGGCTTGCCTTGCACTTTGTTCAACCCTCGGGCGTCCACCAGATACTTCGCCCGAATGTGGGCCAGCAGTTGCCCCAGGTTCATTTCCGGAATCATCACCCGCCGAAACCGCTGCAACACGTCGCCGGTGTTCTTGGGCATGGGATCGATGTAACGGAGATGAGCGCTGGACACGTCCAATCCACGGGCCCGGCAATGTTCGACGGCCGTGGTGATCGGCCCGTACGTGCTTCCCCAGCCCAGTACCAACAACTCGCCCGCCGCGTCCCCGAAGGTATCCAACGGCGGAATCGTCTCCGCGATGTTGTCGATCTTCTTTCGCCGCGTGCGGATCATGTGGTCGTGGTTGTCCGCGTCGTAGCACACGTCGCCGGTCACGTCCTCTTTTTCCAGACCGCCCACGCGGTGCTCCAGTCCCGGGGTGCCCGGGATCGCCCACGGGCGGACGAGCTTCTCATTGCGCTTGTACGGCTGAAAAGTGTCGCCGTGGTTGGGCTCGGTGGGATGTTTGATTTCGAACTTGGGGAACGTCGACGTATCCGGGAGCATCCACGGTTCCGCACCGTTGGCGAGATACCCGTCGCTCAGCAGGATGACCGGGGTCATGAACTCCGTGGCGATGCGGAAAGCTTCGATCGCCAAAATGAAACAGTCCGCCGGAGTCGACGCCGCCAGCACGCACGCCGGCGACTCGCCGTTGCGACCCCAAACCGCCTGGTGCAAATCGGCTTGCTCCGTCTTCGTCGGAAGCCCGGTGCTCGGACCGCCGCGCTGCACATTGACGATCACCATGGGCAGCTCGGTCATGATGGCCAGCCCGATCGCCTCCTGCTTCAGGGCCATGCCCGGTCCGCTCGTCCCCGTCACCGCGAAGGCCCCGGCGTAGGCGGCTCCGATCGCCGAGGTTACCGCCGCGATCTCATCCTCCGCCTGGAACGTGCGCACGTCGAAATTCTTGTGTCTGGACAACTCGTGAAGAATGTCGCTCGCCGGAGTGATCGGATAGGTGCCGTAAAACAGCGGCTTTTTCGCCAACGTCGCGGCCGTGATCAACCCCATGGCCAGCGCTTCGTTCCCCGTGATCTTGCGGTATCGACCGGCCGGCAGCTTCGCCGGCGCCACCAGATACCGCACCGGGAACATCTCCGTCGTTTCGCCCAGGTAAAACCCGGCGCGAAGTGTCTTCGAGTTGGCATCCGCAACGGGCGGCTTGCTCCCGAACTTGTCCTGAATCCAGCGCAGCGTCGGCTCCATCGGCCGACCGAACAACCAGTACGTCAGACCCAGGGCGAAGAAATTTTTGCACCGACCCACCGACCGACCGCTCAAGCCCGTGTCCTTGCAAGCCTCCGCATTGAGCTTGTCGATGGGCACGCGGAAAAGCTGGTACCGTTTCAGACTCCCGTCCTCGATGGGGTTAGTCGCGTATCCGGCCTTCTGCAAGTTCCCGGCCGTGAACGCATCTTCGTTTACCACCAGGATTCCGCCCGGCTCCAAGTCCGCTACGTTGATCTTCAGCGCCGCCGGATTCATCGCGATCAGGGCGTTGACGCGGTCCCCCGCCGTCCGCAGCTTCCGCGCCCCGAAGTTCAGTTGAAACCCGCTGACCCCCGCCAGCGTCCCCGCCGGAGCGCGAATCTCCGCCGGAAAATCCGGGAACGTGCTCACGTCATTGCCGAAGATCGCGGACGTATTGGTCATCTGCGTCCCCGCGAGCTGCATCCCGTCCCCGGAGTCGCCCGCGAAACGTACGGTGATCTCCTCGCGTTCGATGACCTGCGGTTGCGTCTTTCGCGCCGGCGCTGATTCGGTCGAAACCACCATGGTGTTCGTTCTACTCCATTACCAGACTCGAAAACTCGGCGGAATCGGCCTTGCTTGGCGTTCCGCCCGCCCCTCTCGGGCGCCCATTCTTCGCCCGCCTTCCGACCAGCAATCGACCTCGCCGGACCACTGCGGGCGAACCTATAAGTTTATGCGAAGGCGGGTCCCAAAACAACAGGGGAGGCCCGCGCGCATACTCGCACCGGTCGCCTCCCCTTTCCCACCCCTTAACTCCGCCAAAGACTACGATACAATCCACCTCGGACTGCGGCATTCAGGCCGCGCGCCGTACCGCAGCCGAACGCGACGCAAACCCGATCGGGCCGGTTTCCGGGTCCGATTCGAGGGTTCGCCCGGAGATGCCCCGTATGCCCAAACTTTGTACGACTGTACTGGAAGCCATAGGACACACCCCCCTGGTTCGGCTTCGTCGCGTCGCCGAGGGCATATCCGCCCCCGTCTATGCCAAAGTGGAGTTCGTCAACCCCGGCGGAAGCGTCAAGGATCGCATCGCCCAGGCCATGGTCGAAGCCGCCGAGGCCGATGGTTCGCTTAAGCCCGGCGGAACCATCGTTGAAGCGACGTCCGGAAACACCGGGGTGGGACTGGCCATGGTCGCCGCCGTCAAGGGCTATCGCTGCGTCTTTATCATGCCCGACAAGATGAGCGCCGAGAAAATTCGCCTCCTCAAAGCCTACGGCGCCGAAGTCGTCATCACCCCCACCAACGCCGAAAGCAACAGCCCCGACGGGTACGGCGGCGTCGCCCAGCGCCTGGCCAACGAAATCCCCAACGCCTGGCAGCCCAACCAGTTCACCAACCTCCACAACCCCGAATACCACTACCGCACCACCGGTCCCGAAATCTGGGAACAAACCGACGGCAAAGTCACCGCCTTCGTCTCCGGCGTGGGCACCGGAGGCACCGTCTCGGGGGTGGGAAAGTTCCTCAAAGAAAAGAATCCGCGCATCCGCGTGGTCGCCGCCGACCCCGAAGGCTCCATCCTCTCCGGCGACTCCCCCAAACCCTGGGCCGTCGAAGGCATCGGCGAAGACTACGTCCCCAAGACCTTCAACTCCCACGTGGTCGATGAATGGTTGCGGGTCAGCGACGCCGAGTCGTTTACGATCGCCCGCGCTCTCGCGCGAAAAGAAGGGCTGCTCGTAGGCGGCTCCTCCGGCACGGCCATGGCCGCCGGACTGCGCTACGCCAAACGCCTCGGTCCCCAGGACCTCATGGTCGTGATGTGCCCCGACACAGGCCGCAACTACCTCTCCAAACTCTTCTCCGACGAGTGGATGATCGAGAAGGGATTCATGAAATCCGTCGGCAAGGCCCACACCGTCGCCGAACTCCTCGAACGCCGCGGCACCGTCCCCGTGCTCTGCCTAGGCCCCGACGAGAAGGCCGAGGATGCCATCGTACTCCTGCGACGCCACGGCATTTCTCAAATGCCTGTCATCGAGAACGGCGCCGTCGTCGGTCAAGTCCGCGAGCTGACCCTCGCCCGGTTGTTGCACCAGCGCATCGACCCCCGCACCGTCCCCATCCGCGAAATCATGGCCCGACCCATGCCCACCGTCGATGTCAACGTCGATCTCGACGAGGTCTATCGCCTGCTCTCCGCGGGCAACAGCGGGGTCGTCGCCCTCCGCCACGGCGAACCCCTCGGCGTCGTCACCCGCATCGACCTCGTGAACTTCTGGGACGACCCCTTCAACCAGGATTTCGAACCGACCGAGGCGGCAAAAACCGTAGCGCCGGTTTCCAACCGGTGAGTTCTTGATCGGAACCGCGAAAGTGAGGGAGCGGTTTTGGAGAAGCAGGTGTGGCAACATGTCGTGAAATGCTCCGGCTGAAGCATCCGTTCTTCGAGCGCCTACGGGACTTGCGGAGCGTTTTCTGCCAGTTCGACGCCATAGAAACTGAACACTTTGGTGCGGCTCAGGATTGGGAAATCGAACTTCAGATGCCCGGTCGCAGGAGAACCCCAGACTACGACGAAGACGAGGCCTTGATTGAGCACAAATACAACTCGGTTCTCGTTCAGACGATGCATAGGCAGTGTCAGATCATCATGCTCGACTCGACGTTCGAATCGTTGTGCAAGGAGACAGGCGCGCGCAAGAAACCGGAAGAGAACCTAGTCCTCTCTCGCCTGGAGCGGGCCGAGCGAGAAGGAATGCAGTCATCAGTATGGCCGCAGCATCGAAACTCGATCGAGGTATTCGTCAAGCTGCGGCGTCATCTGGTCCACGAAGGCCTTGAGGCAACCGACGATCTACTCAAGGGGCTTGACCCGATCATTGGCTCGGTTGACGAATTTCCAGGGGCTTGTGTCGCAGAGAAGATCGCGTGGCTGCGAGAGCGCCGCTCCTTGGTTGCGATCCCCCGCTCATTCGTCGCCTCCATCCTCGCCAAGCTCGATGAACTCGGTGCCGCGCTGCTGATCCCCGTTGACTCGGAGTACATAGAACCGCCGTTCGATCCCTCGGCGTTTCTTGGAGATCCAGCTTCGGGTTGACACGCGCCAATTCTACCCACACCTACTGCGGCCGTTCGCAGGGCCGTTGCCGGCCGCTTGGACCGCAGCGATTGCGAAGTCGGGCAGTTTACGCTTGGAACCCGCTGGGCCGATGGATAGACTGTCCGTATGCGCCACAATGTCCATGACCGTGTAAGCCTGGAACTGGCCCAACGGGTCGCCGGCGAGTTGCGTCGGCATCCGGAGTGGCTGGACTTGGCACGATCGAATCTCGACCGTTGGGCCGGGCGTAACAGCGATTCACCCGGACTGCTGCGTTGCTATGCCGAGTGGCGCACCATCTTGGACCGCCCGATCCACGAGGTTTGCGCGATCTTGACCGCGGAAACCGACGAAGGCCGGCGGCTGCGGCAAAGCTCCCCGTTTGTCGGGATTCTGTCACCGTCGCAAGTGTGGGAAATCAAGCGCCGCGCACATGAAACGACAACAGCTTGAGCACATTCTTCGCGCCTCGGCAGCCATCACCGGGGCGGATCAATTCGTGATCATTGGTTCGCAGGCGATCCTCGGCCAGTTCCCCGATCCCCCATCGGAACTGGTGGTGTCCGCCGAGGCGGACATCTTTTCGCTCCGCGCCGCGGAGGATGCAAACCTGATCGACGGCTCCATTGGCGAAGCATCGCCGTTTCATCAGACTTTCGGGTATTACGCCCACGGCGTCGGCGAGGAGACGGCCACTCTACCTGCGGGGTGGAAAGACCGATTGGTTCCGCTTCGAACGAAGGACACCGCGGGTGCGACAGGCCTTTGCCTGGAAGTTCACGATCTGGCCGTTTCAAAACTCGTCGCCGGTCGCCCGAAGGACTTCGACTTCGTCGCCGGTCTGCTGCGCCACGGCTTAGCAAGCCCGGTGACGATCCGCGAACGGCTCGAACAGACTCAGATGGATGATTCGCAACGCCGGCTTTGCTTTGAAAGAATCGTCCGACTGACCCCATGACACGAACGCTCCCGGTCCCGATTTCGCCAGTGAACCGACCCACAAGGACGGCCCGTCCGCGTAATCAAGGGCCGCCCCGCGCACGCAGGGTTTGGACCCGGCGGCCCATTGCTTCATCGTGCCGCTGTTCGCTTTCCATCGTATGTCGTGATTTCCGCCAGAAACCGGTCGCCCAGGTCGGCCAGCTTCCGCTCTCCGATCCCGCGCACACGGCGCATCGCGGAGAGGCTCTTGGGGCGTTGGCGGGCCAGGTCGCGGAGCGTCGCGTCGTTGAAGATGACAAAGGCCGGCACGCTGCGCTCCACCGCCAGCCCCCGGCGAATCGAACGAAGATGCTCGAATAGCCCCCGATCGACGCCCTCCCACGAATTCGCCTCCACGGCCGTCGTTTTTGTCGGCTTCTGCTTGACGGGAATGAGGCGCACGGTCCGCTGACCGCGGAGAACGGCCCACGACGTTTCGTTCAGGCCGAGGATCGGATACTCGTCACCCGTCCGCGTGAGAACCTCCTGATCGACGAGTTGGTAGACCATGTTCAACAGGACCTTGCGGGGCGTGTCCTTCATCAGCCCGTGGGTGGTCAACTTGTCGTGCCCACGCGTGACGATCGCTTCCGTTTTGGCGCCCAGCAGCACATCGACAACATGGCCCGCGCCGAAGCGTTCTTTCACCCGCGCCACGCAGGACAGGATCTTTCGGGCCGACTCCGTCGCGTCGTCGAGCCCCTCGGCCTCGCTCAGGCAAACGTCGCAGGCCCCGCAGTTGCTCTTTTCGTAGGCTTGCTCGAAGTACTCCGAAAGGAGCTTGTGACGACACACCCGCCGATTGCAATAGCGGCGCATGTGCTCCAAAAGCTGCTGCGCCGCGGCGATCACTTCCTCCGCCCCTTCGACTTCCGCGGCGCTTTTGCGGATCAGCGATGTCCATCGAACCACGTCCGCTCCGGAGTACAGCAGCACGCACTCCGCCTCCAGCCCGTCGCGCCCCGCGCGCCCCGTCTCTTGCTGGTAATGCTCGATGGACTTGGGGCTGGCGGTGTGGATCACGCAGCGCACGTTGCTGCGGTCGATTCCCATCCCAAACGCCACCGTCGCCACCACCACGTCGATCCGCTCCTCGGCGAAGGCGTCCTGCGTCCGGCGTCGCAGGTCCGGTTCCAGGCCCGCGTGGTACGGCTGCGCTTTGATCTTGTTTTCTTGCAAAAACGCGGCCAGCCATTCCGTGTCCTTCCGGCTGATGCAATACACGATGACGGCCTCGTCGGGATGCCGTCGGAGGATGTCGAGAACCTGTTTCTGCTCATCCACCCGCGGGACCACGCGATAGATCAGATTGGGCCGATCGAAACGACCTACCAGAACGGCCGGGTTCTTGAGGCCAAGTTGCTCGACGATATCCTGCCGGACGCGAGACGTGGCCGTCGCCGTGTAGGCGTGAACCGCGGCCTTCGGGAACCGTTCTTTCAGAACCACCAGCTCCCGGTAGTCCGGTCGAAAGTCGTGCCCCCACTGACTGATGCAATGGGCCTCGTCAATGGCGAACGCCTGGATATCCAGTCCATCAAGCGAGCGCAGAAAACCCGGCGTCACCAACCGCTCGGGGGCGACGAAGACCAACGCATACCGTTTCGCCGCGAGTCCTGCTTCGATTTCCCGGCGAGCCTCGGCGCTCATCGCGCTGTGAAGCGCCGCCGCCGAGTAACCGCAAGCCCGCAGCGCGTCCACCTGGTCCTTCATCAGCGAAACGAGCGGGGACACCACCAGGTCCATGCGTCCCAGCAGCACCGGCGGCACCTGGTAACAAAGGGATTTTCCCCCGCCGGTGGGCAGCACCACCAGGGAATCGCGGCGCTCGCAGGCGGCCTGGATGGCCTCGGCTTGCAGCGGGCGCAGGGAGTCGAAACCCCAGTAGCGCTGGATCGTCGCCGCAATCTCAACCTGGAAATCGCGCCTCACGCCACACCCTCCGAGCCAAGGTCAGGCTCGATAGTATATCACGTGAGCCGCGGCGAAGAGAGCGACTACGGCTTGGCCCGTGCGGCTTCGTCGAGGTCCCACCGGCGACTTGCTTAGCGACCCGGGTCCATCCGGTCCAAGGTGTAGACGCCCGGCGACGAGGTGGGTATATCAGCCTGCATGGTCGCCGCAATGGCTTCTTCAACGACCGACGGGTTGCTTGCGGACCTGAACGAACCGCAGCGCGAGGCTGTCGTCCACACGGACGGTCCGCTGCTCATCCTGGCCGGTCCGGGGAGCGGCAAGACGCGGGTCATCACGCGCCGCGCGGCGCTCCTCGCCTCGACGGTCACGAGCGCTCGGCACATTCTGGCCATCACCTTTACCAACAAGGCGGCCAAGGAGATGCGCGAACGCATCGACGCCCTCTCCGTCGGCCCAGGCATGACCGTCTGCACCTTCCACGCCCTTTGCGCCAAGCTTTTGCGAATCCATCATGAACGGGCCCGCGTACCGCGGAACTTCACCATCTTCGACACCGACGATCGGCGGAAAGTCTTGCGACAGGCGATCGAGGAATGCAATCTTTCGGCGGAAAACCTGACGCCCGCGGGGGTCGAACAGCACATCAGCCGAGCGAAGAACGCCCTGCGCACCGCCCGGGCCTACGCCGCGGAGAACACCGATTGGCGCGGACGTGTGATCGCCCGCGTTTTTGAGGTCTACGAAGCGCGGCTGACCAAGCTGGGCGGGTTGGACTTCGACGACCTTCTGCTGCGGATGGCCTGGGTGCTCTCGATCGACAACGAGCTCCGAGATCAACTCGAGGCGCGGTTCCGATACGTGCTCGTCGACGAGTACCAGGACACCAACGCGGCGCAGTACCAGATCGCCAAGAAGCTGACGGAGAAGAACCAGAACCTCTGCGTCACCGGCGATCCGGACCAGTCGATCTACGGTTGGCGCGGGGCGGACCTTACCAACATTCTCAGTTTCGAACGCGATTACCCGACGGCGAGGGTGGTCCGTCTGGAACAGAACTATCGCTCGACGAAGCGCATTCTGGCGGCGGCGGACAAGCTCATCGCGGGCAACGAGCGGCGGAAGGCCAAGCGGCTTTGGACCGAGGGCGAGGAAGGGGTCAGCGTTCGTGTCTTGGAAGGCGAAGACGGCGAGGAGGAGGCCGATCTGATCGCCCGTGAGATCGTCGAGGCCGTGCGCGACCACGCGGATCCGGCGCAGATCGCGGTGTTCTATCGAGTCAACTCGCTCAGTCGAACGATCGAGGAGGCGCTGATGCACCACGGCGTCCGCTATCAGATCGCGCGGGGGGTGGAGTTCTACAACCGCAAGGAGATCAAGGACGTCCTGGCGTATTTGCGCGTTTTGGTGAACCCATCCGACGAGATCGCGCTCACGCGGATCATCAACACGCCGCCGCGGGGGATCGGGGCGACGACGGTGGAGCGGTTGTCGGACAAAGCCGTTCGAGAGGGCCGGTCGTTGCGCGAGGCGCTCAACGACGACGCGACGCTGGAAGCCCTGGGGCGATCGGGGGTCAAGGTCCGCGAGTTCGACGCGCTGCTGCGACAACTGGAATCGGCCATGACCGAGCCTCCATCCACGGCCCTGGAAAAGGTCATCAGTCGGAGCGGATTGCGGGCCATGTATCATCAGCAGCGCGAAGTGGACGACGTTCCGCTGGCCAACCTGGACGAACTCATCAGCGCCGCCTCGTCGTTTGAGTTGGAGAATCCCCAGGCCACGGTGCTCGATTGGCTGGAGCACGCGGCCCTGGTCAGCGACGTGGACGCGGTGCGGGATGGGACCGGGATGGTGACACTGATGACCCTGCACGCGGCCAAGGGGTTGGAGTTCGACCGCGTCTACATCATCGGGGTAGAGGATGGGTTGCTGCCTTTCCGACGGATGAACGGGGCCGGCGACCCGGCGGACACGGATGAGGAAGAAGAGCGACGCCTTTGCTTTGTAGGCATAACCAGGGCTAGAAAGCACTTGACCCTCTCGCGGGCCCGCTATCGGATGCTCCGCGGAACGACCCAGCGAACCACCCGCAGCCCCTTCCTCGACGAGCTGCCGGAGGAGGGGGTAGAATGGCCGGAAAGTGATACGCCGACGCGACGGAGGGGCACGTCGCCGCCTTCGCCGCGGGGACGCCTGCCCGAGGACGTCGAGGAATGGACGGTCGGGACGCTGGTGCGGCATCCCGAGCACGGCTTGGGTCAGGTACTCTCGATCCACCGCGGGCCGCGGCGAACCCATGTGGACGTGCAGTTCCAAAGCGGCGGGCAGCGGTCGTGGGTATTGGAGTTCGCGGACTTGACTCGCGTGGATTACGACGAGGTCGGGTGACCGTAGCGTCGCCCCTTGTGGGCGGCGCGACATGAAGTAGTCGAGCGATGCGACACGCGGTGATCATGGCCGGTGGGGTGGGGATGCGCTTGTGGCCGCTGAGCCGCAAGAACCGCCCCAAGCAAGTGCTCCGCCTGTTCTCCGGCGCCAGCCTGCTGCGACAGTGCTTTGATCGCGTCGCCGGACTCTTCCAACCCGAGCAGATTCACGTCATCACCAATCAGACGCATCTGCCGCTAGTGGCCAAGGAGCTTCCCGAGCTTCCCGCGGCGAACCTGATCGGCGAGCCGGTGGGGCGGGACACGGCCAACGCGGTAGGACTGGCCTGTGCCGTCCTGGCTCAAAAAGACCCTCAGGCCGTGATCGGAATCTTCCCCGCCGATCATATCATCACGCCGTTGGATCGGTTTTGCGAGGCCGTGGACCGGGCCTTTCAGGCGGCGGAGAAGCATCCCGACGCCCTGGTGACCCTCGGCGTCCGACCCACGCGCGCCGACACGAATTATGGATACATCCATCGCGGCGAGCGGTTGGAGGACGGATTATACGAGGTCGAAGAGTTTACCGAAAAGCCGAACGTCGCCTCGGCCATAAAATATCTCGCGACCGGCGAATACTATTGGAACAGCGGGATGTTCGCGTGGCGGGGGACCACCATCCTCGACCAGCTTCATAAACACCTGCCGCAGTCGCGTGCGGCCATCGGAGAAATCGCCGCGGCTTGGAAGAGCGACGCGCGGCAGGCGAAACTGCAGAGCATTTACCCGACCCTGCTGCGGATCAGCATCGACTTTGCGGTGCTGGAGCGTGCGGAGCACGTTCTGGTGGTGGAGATGGGATGTCATTGGGTGGACGTGGGCTCCTGGCCGGCGATGGAGTCGGTGGTCCACGCCGACGGCGACGGGAACGTATCGGCCTGTGGGCGCGTCATTCACCTGGGGTCGCGGGGGAACATCGTGGTGTCGGAAGATAACCATTTGATCGCCACCATCGGCGTGGATGATTTGGTGGTCGTCCATTCACCGGATGCGACGTTGATCTGCACGCGGCGCGATACACAAGGGATCAAGGAACTGGTGGATATGGTGCGTCAGCAGTTCGGCGAGGAATATGCGTAGCGCGACCGTGTCGGTGGGAAGTTCAACGTGCGAAGTTCGAGGTTCAAAGAGGTCACTCGCTTTCCTCTGCAAATTGCAAGTTTCTTCGAACTTCGAACCTTGACTTTCGGTAATTCCGCCATGCCGCGTTTTCTCGGAATCGACTATGGCAACAAGCGCCTCGGATTGGCCGTCGGCGATTCGGACGCGAAACTCGCCACGCCGGTAACGACATTGCCCGCGGCCGGCACGTTCTCCGAGCAGGCGAAGGCAGTCCTCGGTCATGCACGGAATTACGACATTGACGAATTCGTCGTCGGACTGCCGCTCAACATGGACGACACGGAGGGCCCGCAGGCCAAACGTACGCGGCAGTTTGGTAATGAACTACAGCGGCAGAGCGGCAAGCCTGTACATTATTGGGATGAACGTCTTTCCTCCGCCACTGCGGACGAGCTTCTCCAGCCCGCGCAACTGACCCGCAAGAAACACAAGGCTCGCCGCGACCGTGTGGCGGCGCAGGTCATCCTCCAAGGGTTCCTCGAGGAACGAGCTTGACCGGCGGTCGCGCTACTCGGGTCGTCACGCACCCGGTTGATAAAGAGCACAGACGGCCCCGGCGGGGTCGCGGATGACGCAGAAGCGGGCGTCGCCCATGGGTTTGGCGGCCACGACGACTTGGCCGCCCAGTTCCACGCACTTGGCGGCTGCCCGGTCCACGTTCTCCACGGTGATGTAAACGAGCCATTGCGCGGGCAGATCGGCGTTGACGCCACGCGCGTGGCACACGCCCGCCACCGAATCACCCGTTTCCGGCGACTGCATGTTGAAGTCGCTGTACCCGCCCATATCCACCTCGCCGAACTTCCATCCGACCACGGCGGAATAAAAATCCCGGACGTGTACGGCGTCCTTGACGGTCAGGTCCTGCCAGGTAATAGCGCCTATTTTTGCCGACTGTCCTTGGCTCATGGTTAAGAAAACTCCCCGCCGATCATTTTCTTGCCTCGATCTTCGCCCAACTGTCCTTGAGGGTCACGGTTCGGTTGAACACGAGCTTGCCCGCCGTCGAATCGGGATCGACGCAGAAGTAGCCCAGTCGCTCGAACTGGCAGCGTAAGCCTGCCGCCGCTGCGGCGAGCGACGGTTCCACATAGGCCGGGTCGATGGTTTCCAACGAGGCAGGGTTCAGATTCGACTTCCAGTCGGCAGCGCCGGCCTCGCTGGGGTTTTCCTTCGTGAACAGGTGGTCATAGAGGCGCACCTCGGCCCTGCGCGCATGTTCGCCGGAGACCCAGTGCAGTGTGGCCTTGACCTTCCGTCCGTCGGGCGCATCGCCGCCGCGCGTCGCCGGGTCATAGGTGCAGTGCAGTTCCACAACGTCGCCGGTTGTCGGATTCTTGACCACGCTCTGACAGGTTATGAAATAGGCATATCGCAGTCGCACTTCGCGTCCGGGGGCGAGACGGAAAAATTGTTTGGGCGGATCTTCCCGGAAATCGTCGCGCTCCATGTAGAGAACTTTGGAGAATGGGACTTTGCGCGTGCCGGTGGAGGGGTCTTCCGGGTTGTTGACCGCTTCCAGTTCCTCGGAGGCGCCGTCGGGGTAGTTATCGATGATGACCCTCAGCGGGCGCAGGACGGCCATCACGCGCGGTGCGCGGCGGTTGAGGTAGTCGCGCACGCAGTGCTCGAACAACTGCACGTCAATGGTGCTGTTGAATTTGGCGACGCCGATGCGCTCGCAGAACTCCCGAATGGCCTCGGGCGGAACGCCGCGGCGACGCAGTCCGGATAGGGTCGGCATTCGCGGGTCGTCCCATCCCCATACCAACTTCTCCTTGACCAGTTCAAGCAATTTGCGTTTGCTCATCACCGTATAGGTCAATTCCAGACGTGCGAATTCGATTTGCCGGGGATGATGAATCTTCGGTTCGCGGCCTTCATTGATGGCGTCAATGAACCAGTCATAGAGCGGACGGTGATCCTCGAATTCCAGTGTGCATATGGAATGGGTGATCCCTTCGAGGGAATCCTCCAAGCCATGCGCCCAATCATACATGGGATAGATACACCATTTGTCTCCGGTGTTGTGATGCTGGGCGTGCAGAATGCGGTACATCACCGGATCGCGCATGTTCATGTTGGCGTGGGACATGTCGATCTTGGCGCGAAGGGTCTTCGAGCCGTCGGGGAACTCGCCCTTGCGCATGCGCCCGAACAAGTCGAGGTTCTCCTCGACAGATCGGTTGCGGTAGGGACTGTCGCGGCCGGGCTTGGTCAATGTGCCGCGGTATTCGCTAGTCTGCTGCGAGGAAAGGTCACATACATAGGCCTTGCCCTTCTTGATGAGCTCGACGGCCCATTGATACATCTGTTCAAAATAGTCCGAGGCGAGGTACAGGCGATCCTCCCAGTCCCATCCCAGCCATTTCACGTCGCGTTTGATGGATTCGACGTACTCCTCTTCCTCGGTGACGGGGTTGGTGTCGTCGAAGCGCAGGTTGCACTCTCCGCCGAACTCCTGGGCGATGCCGAAGTTAAGGCAGATGGACTTGGCGTGGCCAATGTGCAGATAGCCGTTGGGTTCGGGGGGGAAGCGGGTATGCACCCGCCCGCTCCATTTTCCCGTGCGTTGATCTTCGGAGATGAGGGTACGAATGAAATCGAGAGAACGCGGCGCCGCGGCGGACGCCTCGCCGTCGTCCACGACGCGATCGGGATGTTTGGGTTTGTCGCCCCCGGCGGCGGGTGATGTCATGGGTTGGCCGATCTCGTCAAGGGTCCGGGGAAACTAGAACTTGGTCACGCTCGACAGATGGAAATCCGGCAGTCGGACCGCCGGAAGCAGCATCTTGCCGCGCTCCATGGTGATCGCCTCGAGCGGTCGAGTGGCCGCGTCGACCTGCTGGAAGCAGCGCAAGGGACTGTCGTGGAAGCGGAAGTTCTTCACTCCGCAGACGATCTTGCCGTCCTCGACCAGGAAGGTGCCATCGCGGGTCATTCCAGTGATGGTCAAGTCCTTTTGATCGACCGAACGAATGTACCAGAAATTGGTGATGAGGATGGCGCGCTTGGTCTTGGCAATGAGTTCGTCGATCGAGCCCTCGTTGGGCCCATGAAACGTCAGGATCGTGGCGCTGGGTCTGGGCGTGGGTTCGACGCCGTGCTCCTTGGCCGTGAAACGGTCATAGTACAACTGCTTGAGGACGCCGTTTTCGACCCACACCGTGGGACGAACGGCCAGTCCATTGCCGTCGAACGCCGAGCCCAGAAGATCGGGATGCGTGGGGTCCGTGCGGAGCGTCAATCGCCCGTCGAGGATGGTGGAACCCAGTTTGCCGGCGAGGGCGCTGTTTCCTTTGTAATAACTCTTGGCGTCGGTGGCGAAGCCCATCACCCCAAAGACCCCCGCCACGGCTGCCGGCTCCAGAATGACGGGATAGTGACCGGCGGGCAATTCGCGAGGGTCCTTGGAGAGGATCGCTTTCTCCACGGCCCGCGAAGTGCGCCGATCAATGTCCAGAGAGTCGATGTCGCGGTGCCCGTTGTAGGTCCAACCCGAACTGTCCTCGGCCGTCGCGGTCAGGGAGAACTCGGCTTCGGTGGATTGGTTGTAGGCGAACAGGCCCGACGAGGCCGCCACCCCGCCGGACGAAACGGAGTTGGAGATGATCCCGGCGCCCGTCAGGCCTTTCTTCGTGCAGACCTCGATCACCGGCTTGACCCGCTTGGCGAGGTCCATCGGCGTTACGGCGGCCGTCGACGCGTGGAACGAAGGCACCTTGGGAAACTCCTGCTGAGCGAGCGGCGGCAGGTACTCGGGGTCTTCGGGTGCAAGGCGGGCGATGGTCTCGGCCTGTTTGACCATGGTGGTCAGGGAATTGGCGTCCAGACGGTTGGTGCTGGACCCGCCGACCTTCTGCCCGAACGCCACGCGCACCGATACGCTCGGCTCCCGCACCGACACGTTTTGCACCACCTGATTATTCGCGAAACGCAAGGTGGACGATTCCGAATCACCGAAGGTGATAAAGGTATGCTCCGCGGTCGCGGCCTTCAGAATCGTCTCCGCGATTCGTCGGAACGTTGCCTCGGACGCCAGTCTTAGCCCCATGATTCTCACTCCGTCAGTGGACGACACACCCGCCCGTTCCTGCTCGTCTCCGCCTTCTCTCCATCAACCCCGTCCACTCCGCCCGTTCGTTTGTTTTCGTTTCCCATTCCCGAAGTCGATCGACGTGACGTGCAGCAGGTCGACGATGCTGTAGTTCTCGCCCGACTCCGCCACCACCACGGTTCGGCTGGCCTCGGGAGTAATGAGGATGAACTCCGGATGGCGCACCCGAAATCGTCGCCCATCCGTCAAGCAAAGCGTAAAGGGCTTGAATGGCGCCGCCTTGACCACTTGCCGGATCCGATCCACCGTCATGCGCAAAACCTCCCCGATGTCCGGTCCTCTACGTGAAGCCGAATCGCGTCCTCGATCAACTCGCGGGCTTCCTGTTCGGTTTCACCTTCCGTGTAGCATCCGGGGAGCGAGGGACAAAGCGCCAAGCAGCGACCGTCTTCGTCGCGATCGAGAACCACCGTGAACTGGAACGTCCTCATGCGTCCTCAAGCCTTCGGGTTGATCACGTTCACCTGTCGGAATCGCGCGTGCGAGGCCGCGTGGGTCATCCATCCCGACTGACCGGGCTGACCTTTTCCGCAGTTGGTGAAACCGTGCTCCTGCCAGTGGGCCTTGTCCGCCACGCCGTCGCAGCTGTTCCAAAACTCCGGCGTGATGCCGTTGTAGATCACGTTCTTGAGCATGGCCCCGCGCTTGCCGTTCTTGATCTCCCAGAAGGCGTCGCCGCCGAATTGGAAGTTGTAGCGCTTTTGGTCGATCGAGAAGCTCCCTCGCCCCTCGATGTAGATGCCGTCCTGCACGCCCGCGAGCAGCGAATCGAGCGTTTCCTTGCCCGGTTCGAGTCCGACGTTGGCGATGCGCACGATGGGCACCGAACTCCAACTGTCGGCACGGGACGATCCGCGGGAGCGTTTCTCGCCGATCGCCCCGGCTACTTCGCGGTTGGTCGAGTACCCGCGGTGAACGCCCTCCTCGATGATCGCCCATCTCTGCCCCGCAACCCCGTCGTCGTCGTAACCGGTGCTGGCCATGCCGCCTTGCCGCGTGTTGTCGGCGATGAGGTTTATGTGTTTGGAGCCGTATTGCAGCTTGTTGAGTTGATCCGGAGTCATGAAGCTCGTGCCCGCGTAATTGGCTTCGTAGCCCAAAGCGCGATCGAGCTCCGTCGGATGCCCGCAGCTCTCGTGGATGGTCAACGACAAATGACCCGGATCGAGGACCAGGTCGAACTTGCCCGGCGCGGGCTGTTTGGCTTTGACCTTCTCGACCGCCTCCGCGGCGACCCGCGGAGCGTTGGCCAGGAAATTGGCAGCCGTCATGTGCTCATACCCCGTTCGCCGGAAGGGCACGGAGTATTCACGCGATTGGAAGTCATCCTCGCCCTTGGCGGTGGCGCCGAAACTCCCCCCCACGGCCAGCAGATCGAAATCCAGCACCGTCCCCTCCGTCGAGGCGAAGTGCTTGAGGTCCCGCTGGGCCCAAAGAAAACCATTGGAGCGGATGATCCCGTTTTCTTTGTGAAGAATCTCGCTGACCTGCAAGAGCATGTCGCACTTGTCGGACAGCGGCACGGTGAAAGGGTCGATCTGGAACGCCGTCCGCACGCGGTCCTTGTGAACGGGTTCGTCGGCCAGTCGGACCGGCTCTCTCATCAACGTGTGGCTGGCCCGAGCGATCTCGACGGCGCGATCCGCGGTCCGCTCGATCTCCCACTGCGTGAAGTCGGCGCTCGCCGCGAAACCCCAGGCCCCGTTGTAGAGCGCGCGGATTCCGAAACCGCTGTCGAAGCGCTCGCCGATGCCCGCGATCCGCCGATCCTCGGCCCGGACCGATTGGTTCCGCGTTTCCAACAGCCGGATGTCGCCGTACCCGCACCCGCCGGCTTTGACCCGCGAGAGGGCAAGCTGAGCGAGTTCCGGCCACTGGTCCTTGGGAACCGGTCCCATCGACCCTGCGGGCAAATCCGCAAAAGGCCGGCCGATTGAACACCCGCCAAGATACAACCCCGCAGCCCCGCCCGCCGCCGCGCTCAGAAACTGTCGCCGACTGAATCCGCTTTCCAAAGACATCGTTGCCTCCTGCTTACGGTTGGTCTAACGAGGGGGGAAGGATACCAATCCCGCGGCCGCGGGGCAAGGCGGGCTCGGTAACGGGAATCTAGGTTGCGGTTTCTGGCGCCGGTTCGGAGAGACGCACTTTGCGCCGCCACACGGCCCGAGTATCTGGGCTGGCAAGGAACGGGTGCCGAGAAACCTTATCCTAAGGACTCTGGGGAGCGCCCGCCCCGGAGAGCCTGACAAGTTTTTGCGGCAACGGAGCATGATGGCGTTGAAGACGGTCCCCAGATCACCGCTCACACCCGAGCCACGGCGCGTTGGCCGAGCGAGAGACTACACTTCAGTCTGTTGGTTGCTGGCCGCTGGTTGGCTCGCCTGACGGGTGCCATTGACGGCTCGCCCGCCAATGCTCCGCTTCGCTGGGTGCCAAGGGTCCCGGCGGTCAATCCGAGCGTGCAGCGGCTCCCCTTTACGGGAAGCGTCAAGGGCAAGCGCGGGCCCAGTATCCGAGCCCGAAGCGCAAGCGACTGGTCTCGCCCGAACCGCGATCCCCGCGCACGTCGCACGACCGATCCCTCGACACGCCCCCCGCGAACGCCAACGGCGTTTCGTCGCTCAGCCCAGGGTCGCCGCGCACCGGCCACCCTGGGAATCAAACCCGCCACGCCACCCCGACCCCAACGTGGGTTGCACCCAACCCCGTCCCGGCGGAACGAGCGACATTAGCCCAACGCCTTCAGTGTGCTGGGACCAACAAGCGCCCCCTCAACCTCCCCCCTTACAAAGAGGGTCCGAGGGCGACCAAGGCGGAAGCTCGAACGGTGGGTACTCGAGACCCGCATGCCAAAACCCAGTCCGCCCCTATCGGGTCGAGACGCCAGCAGGCACGACGCAAAGCCTCGAGCGCCCCGCCACCCACCGTGCCAAGGCCCGATGAAGCGACCGATCGTGGGCTTGGGGTAGGTGACGTGAAGCGCGCTCGCTCAAGCCGTTCCGAGGCGAGGCCGGGAAGACAGCCATACGTTTGGGGGTTGATTACTCAGGAAACGGGGGCACCTAGGGTCACTGACCCCTCTCACTATCGCAACAACAAGAAGGTAGACGCGGGAACTGCGATTGCACAATCGCCCTTTGGGCCTTCGATCGTCTGCGTGACGATCAGCCCCAACTTCGCGCCATAAGCAGGTTTGCCGCAGAATGAGTCGACGCCTTTGAGATCACTTGCCTCCGGCCCGCCGCGACGGTATTTGACCTCGACAGGGATGCGGCTAGTGCCGATGGTCAGGACTAGATCCACTTCGGGCTCGGCAGTGCGTTCCGGGAACCATGCCAGTTCCACGCCCGGTATTCCCTTGAGGAAGTAACCCAGTACGCTCTCCATCACGTGACCGACTTGGGTCGAAACGGCCTCGTCGCAATCCTTCAGCGCCTCAGGGTCTAGCGGGAGCGTCTCTTGAAGGATGCCGTTGCGCACGAAGTGATCGCACACACAGAGCTTTGGAGCGTGACCCTGCCTTTTGGCCAACATCTCCAGAGGCATGATCCGATAGAGCAAAAGCGAGTCGGCCAGAAAATCTATTGCCGCGGTCACTCTGCTGTTTGGTACAGGCGTGCCGAGGATCGTCTGAATCTCCTCGGCAAATCGCTTTGGTGCAACTGACTGTCCGGCATACCGGCAGACCATCCGAAACACCTCGCGCACAAAGGCGGAGTCCAACGCAGGAGCATGTGGTCGGTGCCCCGGGTCGTGCTCGATCGTCTTAGTGATGACCTCGCTGATCACCTGTTGACGGATCTTGTCCACATCCCTTTCACTGGTGCTGTGGCACAGGGGATAGCCGCCCAATTGAGAGAAGGACCGGAAAGCCTCGGTGCGGAGTTTGGCGTGCTTTTTCCCGTGCGCGATCAGTCCGAGCCAAAAGTCGCGTTTCTTCCAATCTTCGAGCGCGGCGCTGGGCGCGTACGCCGGCAGATCGCCCAGTGCGCGAATGCCCGCAACTTCGGACAGGCGCAGCGGACCGAGCTCGATCGTGGTCATCCGCCCCGCCAGGTTGTCTTGCCCCGTGGCGATTCGTAAGGCGGAGCTTCCGGTGACAACGATGCGGGCGTCAGAGTGGTCCGCGAGGATCTTGAGCTGCGCCGACCACTTGGGGAGGTTTTGAACCTCATCGAGCAGGAGATAGGCCGGTTCGCCAACCTTGGCTGCTGCATTGAGCGTGCGTTTGAGTATGTTCTCCTCGAACCAGCGCACGATCGCTTCGATCGGCTGGGCCAATCCCCCAAGGCCCGGCGCCTCGTCAAACTGAACATATATGATTCGGGAAGGATCAACCGGCTTGTCAGTCGGGTCGGGCCGCCCAATGAGCAAAAGCTCCTCGATGAGCTGCGCTTGCAGGACGCTCTTGCCAACACGGCGAGAGCCGCGAATCGCCACGATCTTGGCGAGCCTGCTCTCCAATCGATCCACGATCTCGGCGAATGCCCACCGGCGGAACCGCTCCGGTTCTTTCATCGGCTGCGCGCGCCACCAGGGATTGTTTCGTTCGAGGAACGCGACCAATTCCGGATCGAGACCTCCAAGCGGCACGGTTTCGTAGACTGGCTTGGGCTTGCGCGACAGCTTGGCGACGCGCGACACGCCGCGCCAGAACTGGTGTTTGGTCAGCTTCTTCCCGGTCAGTTTCGCAAACCGCCGGTGCATCTCGTCGAACTTAGCCGTATACGGCAGATGATCGCGATTGCCGATGCCGTCGGGCATCAGGCGGAGGATTTCCAACTGTTCATCGTCCGTCAACGTCGGAGTGCGTGGGGCTTTTTTCTTGTCGCCCTTGGTCCCAAGCCCGCCACCCTTGCCGATGCTCGAAAGCATGCGCCAGAAGTCCACCTCCTTCATCGTGGACTTCCGCTCCTTCTCGAACTTGGCTTTGAGCCGTTCGAACTCCTCCGTGTAAGGGAGAGCATCCCGCGGGAGTTCGCAATCAGCCAAGAGGGCCAAGACGAGAGCCTTGTCGCCCTCGGAATACTTCGTACGAGCATTCGTATCGGCGAAGGTAGTGCTCCTTGATCTGACTCCGTTCACGTGGGAAGAGTATACGCGACGCGCATCCCCTGTCCAAGTCACATCTTTCCACCTGCGCCCTTGCCAGGCTCGTGAGCTTTCTCTACTGAGCCGAAACCGGCAACGGGCGCCACGTTGGACGGCAAGCCGACAGGCGTGACCGGAGTCCCCGGCCTTTCCGAAAGCGGCCAGGTTTGATTGAATTCGCAACCAAAGGAGAATTCACATGCGATACGTCGACGGATTTGTCTTGCCGGTCCCGAAGAAGACGCGTAGTTCTCTCCCACGCGTTGGGGGCGGCGACCCGAAGGTGGTTCCAACCCCGTAACAGGGTACAGCACCCACCGGGGGTGGCGTACGTTGACCCCGCGCCTGCCCTTGACGCTTCGTGTAAAGGGGGGCCGCTTGGGGTTCGGACGGGGCCGGTCCCTCGCGCTCGATTCGGTTCGGCGAACCGGCACCTGTCCTTCGTAATTCGTAATCCCCTCCCGTTCCCCATTCGCTCTTCGCTATTCGCCATTCCGCGTGATCGCCCGATCACGCCATCTCCGCCGATCACCCCGCAAGTTCTAGGGGATAGGGAAAGGCGCATCCCGCGCCCGCGCGACCCACCTCGCCGCGGGCCGCCTCCTCCGCGCCCAGCCGGTTCGTTTGTAACAATCCATGTTCCACGTGGAACATCGTTTGCGCCTCCCGTTTGCGCCTTCCCCACGCGCGAAACTTGTTTCACGTGAAACATCGTTCGCGCCTGCGGTTTTCGCGCGCCGCGCAGGGCTACGCCTCCGCCGTTCGGCGGGCGAAGCGGGCGGCTTGTTTGACGGTGGTCAGGGCGGTGTCGGGGAGGATTCCGAAATGGTCGAGGGTCGCGGCTGTGACGCCGCTCTGCGCCGCTTGGGCCAGAAAACCCACGAACTGCGAACCGCCCCCGCCCATGGTCCATTCCGCGGAAAGTTGGATTTCGCCGCCGACCGTCCCGGCCGTCTCGGGGACCTCCTGTCGCCGTGGTGCGCCCAAGTCGGTGATGACGACATCGGCTAGACCCGCGGTCGGGGACACGCCGTCGTCGAATCCGGGCGGCGGGCTGGTCACCAGAACGGGACAGCGCGACGCGGTCTTGACGGCCCGCAGCCCGGCGTCAAGTGCCTCGCTCTGACACCGCCGATAGTCGGTCAGCGCGGGGAGCGACGGCTCCGCATCGGTGGAGGCGCCGAGCTCGAGCGCCCGCTGCAAGTGCCGCCGGGTTGACTCCTGAACGGCTGCCGCGTCGATGCCGGATTCAACCGCATGGCGTCGGCAGGACTCGCAAAAGCAAACGCCGAGCAGCGACTGTTCGACGTCCCCCCAGGAACTGCCGGACCGCCACGGTTGCGACCACGCCTCCCACCAACCGAGTCGATAGTCGGCCAGGACCAGACCCGCAACGGTCCCCCCGGCCGACAAATCCGCAGCCGCTGCGGCGAGGAGAGACTGAACTTCCTTGTTCGCCAGGCAGAGCGAAAGCTCGGAGGCGTCGCCGTAGACATTGCGGCAGGCGAACTCCGGATAGCGCTCCGCCATCCGTCCGGTCGTCGCCGCCGACAACACCGCGCGCATTTTGAGGTCGTGCCTGTCGCAAGCCTCGGCGATTCGCGCCAGCGGATTGCCCGCCCGGACCCAGGTCGAGACGATCGGCCGGCAGCGAAGGTGGGCGTAAAAGCGGTCCGCGGTGGGGAAGAAGAATCCGCCCCGGGTGCTGAAGACGCGCGGCTGGACATTGCGAACGCGAAGCTCGCGGCAGGGAGGCGTGGTCGCCCAAGCGGAAAGCCCGTCGATCCCAAACTCGCCGCGCAGGCGGGCGAACAGGCCGTGAAGGTCTACGTCGCTCAGGTCCCAGGGATAGGCAAGTAGGTAAATCTTGAACATCGCGTCAGGCCCCGTCCCCAGGCCCGGCGCGGGCCACCTCGTCAAAAGTGTTCTCCAGGGCGTCGAGCATCCGCCGGTGGGCCTGATCGGCTGTTACACCGTAGAAACGCGGCGCGACAGCCTCACCACCAGGCTTTTCCCGCCCCTCGGCGTCCACTTCCCGGCAGGTCGAAACCCAGCGATCGTCGATCAGTTCAACGTGGATTCCGAACCAGCGGGGCGGGGCCGCAGCGTTCCAGGCCTTGTAAACGTGGTATGGCATTGACCCGCCGCCCTTTCCGACCTGTGAGGCTGGGGGCCTATCCTACCCATCTTTTCCCCCCACGCCAACCGGGCATGGACCAAAGCCGGCCCCCCGGAAATGCCTCTTTCCCTCGGCGGACGGGATGGTATAGTCCCCGCGTGGTGGACGCCCTTCCGGCGCGGGAGGGTCGGTCGCGCCGGTTCCTTCAACCAAGGAGGATTACATATGGGTTGGTGGATTTGGGCTCTTCTTGCCGGATTGGCTTATTGGTTCCTCGTTCTGTCGCCAGGTTCTACGCCAGCGTAGGAATCTCCGACCGTCCGCAAATCGCGGACCGGCAAAAACGGGCGGCGAGACGCTGCGGGCGATTTTCGACCCGGCGTCTCGCCGCGTTGTTTTTGCGGAGGGGACAGTTTGTTCGCACGGGCGGTGGAGCGGTCTATGGGCCGGGGAGGAGGAGGGAGAAGGCGCCGAAGTCGGAGAGGTCGATGTCGTCGTCGCCGTCGAAGTCGAGTTCATAGCACCCGCTCGGACAAGTCGTTGGCGCTGTACCCGAGAAGCAGTTTTGGAAACGGGCAAGATCAAGCAGGTCGACGTCACCATCGGCGTCCAGGTCGGGCGTTGGTTCTACGCAAACTAGTTTGCTCACGAATTGTTCAAGCGCACTACTCATGTCCTCGCGTTGATCCACGGCGCACCCCGGATCAAAATCCGCCATTTGCGAGAACACTCCGCTCAGAACCAATCCTCCGTCGGGCGAGGGCTCCAGAAAGTCGCCGGCCGTGTTGTTGGGACCGCCGATCGTGCGCGTCCACACCCAATCCCCGTTCGCGCCGAGTTTGGTGATGAAGACGTCATCGGCCCCCGCCGAGGTGAATTCCACGACGCCTGGTCCCGGATCGAAATCCATCGGTACGCTTTGGAACGACCCGATCACCACCACCCCGCCGTCGGGCTCCACGGCCACTCCGGCCCCGAACCCGTCGCCGGTGAACGTCCTGGTCCAGGCATAGGAACCGTCGTTGTGCCATTTGCTGACGTAGACGTCGGTGGGTCCCACGGTGAAGCGTTCGTCCACGCCCCCCGGAGTCGGATCGAAGTCCACCGCCCCCACGAAATTGCGAAACGCGCCCACGACCCAGATATCGCCGTTGGCGTCGACCTCGATCGGGTCGTACACCGTTCGGGTCAAGTCCTGCAGTACGCGCGTCCAGGCGTACGACCCGTCGGGAAAGAACTTGGTGACGAACAGAGCATCCGGAACCTGCGCGATCTGAATGTCCACACCCTCGCTCGGGTCGAAGTCGGCCTGCGCGCTGAACGACCCGTAGACGAAGACATTGTCATCCGCATCGACCTGGGCGAAAAATCCATGATCAAGCCCGCTTCCGCCCAGCGTTCGTGTCCAGAGGTACGAGCCGTCGGGGCCCAGCTTGGTGACGAACGCATCCAGGCTGTCCTTGGTGAAAATCGGCGTCGAAACACGAAGGTCCACGTCTTCACCAGGGTCGAAGTCCGCCGACCCGCGGAAGGAGCCCACCGCGATGACGTTCCCGCCGCCGTCAATTGCCAGCCCGCTTGCGTCCGCGACGTCAAGCCCGGCGGCGAAAACCCACGTTCCCTCGTAGTCGCCGTCAGCGGTGAATCTTGTGACGAACGCGTCGTTCTCGCCCAGAGAGGTGCGCTCGTCGACACCCTCGCCCGGGTCAAAATCGACGCTCGATTCCAAGGACCCCGCGACCCAGATGTGCCCATCGGGACTCACGGCGACGCCCCGCCCCCCATCCTGCCCCGGTCCGCCGAAAGTTAAGGTCCACGCGTACGACCCGTCCGGACGCAGTTTGGTCAGAAGAACATCGATGCTGTCGTCATTCGATTCCCGAAGATCGACCCCCTCCGAAGGATCGAAATCGAGCGGGCCGTCAAAATCGCCTGTGATATAAATGATTCTGTCCGGTGCGACGGCCAAGTCTGAGAAGCTCAATCCCGAGTCTCTCGGATAGGTTCTTGTCCAGGCCCCGACGGGAGCCGCACAACCTTCGGTAGCGACAGGACTTACGTCGCCGTCGGACCGAGCCGCGGTGGCCAAAAGACACAAGCCCAGGATCAGTGAAGCGCCCAGCGGTCGCAATGCATCCCACCTCCTCTCAGTCAGTATAGCACGCTCTTTTAGCCCCGGTACAGGTGCAATCGAAATAATTCGTCGGCTTTTTCCGGTCCGGCCTTGACTCTATCGGACGACACCCGTTCGGATCACCCAGCGTTCTCGTTCTCTTTGCGCGGAAGGAGGAACAGGTGCAACCGTCACGTCATCTGCTTGTTGCTTTGGGTTTCGGTTTGGTTTGGCTCGGTCGAGACCCCGCCTTCGCCAAGAACTGGTTCGTGGCCATCGGGGGCTCCGGCGACGGGTCGGCGGCGACCCCTTACGGGAATATCCAGGCAGGAATGAACGCGGCACAGAGCGGCGACCGTGTTCTCGTCGGCGAGGGGACCTACACGGGGGCGGGCAACACGAACCTCCTGGTTCCTAACCGCTCCATGACCATCGTATGTAATGCGGGAACCCCGGGGAACTGCGTCATCGACTGCCAAAACCAATCCGGAGTCCGCGGGATCAAGTTCGCATCGGATGGCGGACAGAGTTCAACAATTCAAGGGTTTACGATCCGCCAAGGCAACTTCGGGACGGCGCCATTTAACGAGGGCGGCGGAGGAATCCTCGTCAGCAGCGCATCGCCGCGGATCGTCGGGAACATCATCGAGGATTGCGTCGTTTCTGGAGCACACGGCGGCGGAATTCAAACCATCCTAAGCGGCGCCCCGGTGATTACCGACAACACCATCCGCCGAAACCGAAGTAACGGGAAGTTCGGCGGCGGGATCGCTGCGGAGTCTACAGGGGTGGTCACTATCCGGGGCAACCAGATTCTTGACAATGATGCCGAGAACGCCGCCGGAATCTATGCCAGGGGGAGCGTGAGGATTCAGAATTGCACCGTCGAGGATAACGTGGCGGCAGTGTCCGGCGGGGGAATCTATGTCGACAGCAACGGTGTATTGATCACCGATTGCACCATCGCGCGCAACACAGCTCAAGGGAATGGAGGAGGTGTTTTCATTTCTTCCGCCAGGGGTACAACCCTCACCAAGTGCCTCATCGCCGGAAATACGAGTACGACTTACGGTGGCGGCGTCGGGGGGGATTCGGGTGCGGTCCCGGTCATCGTCAACTGCGTGATCAGCAACAACGTAGCCAACGATGCCGGCGGAGGCGTGTACCTCCTCAACGATCAGCATTCGAGCGCTCCAAAAATGAGCAACACGTTGTTCGCCTACAACGTAGTCATAAGCGACGCGGTAGAAGGCCTAGGCGGGGGGCTCTACGCGGGCAACATCAACCCCCTAGTGATCCACAACTGTACCTTCGCCTACAACAAGTATGCGGGCGCCACCACAAACCAATTCCGCGGCGGCGGGGGCATGACCTTCGACTCTACCAAGGTGACCATCACCAACACCCACGCGTGGGGTAACGAGAACACCGGAGGGGAATCCGGTTCCCAAATGTTTATCAAGGGCGATGGAACGGAAGCAACGGTGCGCTATAGCAACTTCCAATTCGGGCAGAACCGCGTGAAAACATCGGGCAGCCCTACGTTGAACTGGGATGTGGGCTCGAACCTTCCGCCGGGGAGTGCCCCTACGTTCGAAGACCGCGATGGTCTCGACGATCAGGAAAATACATGGGCGGACAACGACTTTCGACTGAAGTTGAATTCGCCGGGTAACGACGCGGGGAACAACCTGGACATCGCGCAGGACTGGGCGGACCTCGACGGCGATACCATACTGACCGAGCCGGTCCCCTTCGCCATCAACGGCGGTCGTCGCGGCGATGACCCGGCGGCGGCCGACGCCGGCGCGCCGGCGGGTGGTTTTCCCTTCGTGGACATGGGTCCGTATGAGCGTTGCACGTACCAAATCGGAGTCGTGGGCGACGCGAACTCACTACCCAGCAACCGCTTCCTGGCCATGTCGGTGCCCATCGCGGACCCGTTGCAGGCACCGACGGAACTCCTGGCCATTCGCGTGACCCTTGTCGACTTGCAGACTCCCAATCCGCCGAACCTCCCGGCGAATCCACCGACGGACTTCAGCGCCTTCGAGTCCGCAACCTGCAACGCGGCGGGCGAATCCAATAGCTGTACTCGGTGGGTGGGTCCCCCTTCGACGTTCCTGGAATCGCAGGACACGCCCGGTGCAGGTAGTTTCCGGGCCGCGAGACTTCAATGCACGCCCAAGTACCACAATTGGGGAAATGAGGGCGTGTTCTATGTAACGGGAGCCGAGATCGTCCCCAGTTCCGTCTACCGGGTGGACACATTCGCGTCGGTTTGCACCGGGATCGAGGAGACCTGTCAGAACCTTTCGTGTCCGATCGAGATGAGAACTGCGCGCTGGGGCGATGTTGCCGATTACTTCCGACCCCCTTCTACGACGACACAACCCGATGCGATTGACATCGCCCAGCTTGTGAGCAAGTTCGGGAGCCTGCCGGGCGCGATACCGAAGGTCCGCGCTCAGGTGCAGCCCAACCTGCCAGAACTGACGACAGACGTAGGTGCGATTGACATCGTCTTGGCGAACGACGCCTTCAAGGGTTTCGCTTATCCCCTGAGCGGTCCGTGTATTTGTCCCTCGGCAGTGCCGTGCGGCGTCATCGCGTGTGGGAGCGCCTCGCAATGCACGACATATGGCTCAGGGGCTACATGCGTGAGGACGTGTGTGGGCGCGCCCAACGCCGGGCAGATTTGCACGGGCCCAAAGGACTGCAACATTTGCGAACTTGGCACGTTCCACGGGTTGCCCTGCGACCCGAACTTGACCGCCGGCCTCAACCCCTGCAACGTAGCAGGCGGGACCTGCCCGTTTACCGGCGTATGCGGCGCCGTCAGCGATAACCCGGGTTTCTGTCGCGATCGTTGCGGGCGATGTCAATGATCAGAGCCGCAACCTCAAGGAAGCGGACCGACTTTGGAGTATCTGGCATGTTGTCACGACCCTCAATCCACTTCGTTCTGACGATCGGGTTCCTCGCCGTCGCCCCGGCCGCGGCGGCGGTCCGGTACGCCCAACCGAACGGTCTGGGTTCGGGCGACTGTCTGACGTGGGCGGGAGCGTGCTCGCTCTCACATGCCATCGCGCAGGCTGTCGCAGGTCAGGACCAGGTTTGGGCAAAGGCGGGAACTTATCCACCCGTCACGCTCAAGAACGGGGTGAAGATCATCGGCGGCTTCGCCGGAACCGAAACAAGCGCCAGCCAGAGCAACCATACGATAAACGTCACCGTGATCGACGGTGCCGGGACCGCTCAGTGCGTGGTTGACGACCCCGGCACAACGGGCACTTCGACTCTTCTCCGCGGGTTTACGATTCGCAACGGCGTGGATTCCGGCTCGGACGGCGGCGGTGGGATGGTTCTGATCAATAGCAGTGCCTTGATCGCCTACTGCACGTTCGAGAACAACCGCGCTGCCGACTTTGGTGGCGGCGTTGCCGTCCGCGACTCGGGGTCCCCGCAGTTTTTCAACTGCATCTTCCGCAACAATGGCGAGGGCGGCACTTTGGACACCAAGGGCGGCGGTGCGGCCTTCATTTACCGTGCCTCCCCGACGTTCGTGAACTGTCTGTTCCATAACAACGTCGCCAACGAAGGAGGGGCGGCGCTGGTGGGCTATGGGACACCGACCTTCATCAACTGTACCATCGTCGATAACGATACAACGGTGAGTTATGGCGGCGGGGTCGCCGATCAGGAAGGACGCTCGTTTTTCAAAAATTGTATCCTCTGGGGCAACACGGCGGTGAAAGGCGGCGGATACAGCAACCAGATTTTCAGTGGGTCAATGGGGGCCTCGACCGCCGTCAACTGTACCATCCAAGGCGGCTGGCCGGGAACAAATATCCTGACCGCCGACCCGCTCTTTGCCAATCCTGGGGCGGGAGCCTACACACTTCAATCCACGTCGCCGTGCAAGAACGCCGGCGAAAGTCTCCTCCTTGCCAATGACGCGGCCGACCTCAACTGGAACGGCGACACCGGGGAGTTCGTTCCCAGGGACTTAGGGCAACTTCCGCGCGTGCGGTTGGGTGCGGTGGATATGGGCGCTCACGAAATCTTCAGCGACTCACCGCCCGGCGGCGATCCGTGATCGATCTGCGCGCAGGAAGCCGACGGGGTGTGCGGTTCGCCCGTCCGCAACCAGGTCGGCGAGGACGGAGCCAATCACGGGTGCGAACTTGAACCCGTGGCCGCTGAAACCGCAGGCGTATACGACGTTGGCGTGCCTCGGATGACGATCGACGATGAAATGCTCGTCGGGCGTCATGGTGTACATGCAGACCGAGCGGCGCGTGACGCGCGTGCCCAGGCGCGGCGCGTGGTGCTCGAGGAAACGGCGAAGCGGCGTCTCCTCGTTGAGATGAACGTCGCGATCCAGAGCGGTGGGATGGGAAACCACTTGCCCGCCGTAGTGATCGCTGACCTTGACGCCGAGTTCGTCGATGGCCGGAAAGCCGTAGAAAAAACCTTCGGGCCGGTCGAATCCGAACACAGGACAGCCGCGCTCGTATCGATACGCGGCATCTTCCGCGGCGAACCAGAGCACCACCTTGCGACGGACGGTGAGCGGTAGACCCATCGCGGCCAGCAAAGACCCCGACCACGCCCCGCCGCAGATCACCAAGTTGCGGGCAAGATACCGGCCGTCATCGGCTACGACGGTCACGCCTGAGGAATCCGCGGACCAATCGAGCACCCGCCGGCCAGTGGTCAGCGTTGCGCCGAAGGTACGTGCAAGGTCGCAATGGGCACGCACGCAGTTTTCGACTTCAAGGAACCCCGAGGCGGGTTCGAAGAGGACCTGCATGTCGGGGTCGAAGACCAATCCCGGGAATCGCTTCGCGGATTCGTCGGGTGAGAGGCATTCGATGGGAAGGCGGTGTTCGTCGGCGGCGCGGCGGACGCCCGCCATCACGGTCCCGTCGGGTTTTCCGGCGAGCACCAATCCGCAGCGATGGAGGAGTTTCCGCGAGACGCTCTCCTCGAGCTGAGCCCACAAAATATAGGCTTTTTCAACAAGCGGCACGTAGTCGGGGTGCTCGAAGTAGGCTTTGCGAATCAGCCGCGTCTGGCCGTGCGAGCTGCCCCGGTCGTGGGCGATGTCGAACTGCTCCAGCCCGAGGACCTTCAGCCCCCGCCGCGCAAGGTGACATATGGCGGCACTCCCCATTCCGCCCAAACCCAGCACGATCGCATCCCAGGTCGCCATGGCCCGCCCTCGCCCGACATTTCGCCGCCGCGACGTACTGTATCGCGCCGAGGCGAAGGCACCTCCTGGCGAGCCGCGGGGTTTAGCCTGCGCGGACGTCCGCAGGAGGATTCAAGTGCGGTTCGAAGGACGCCCGAGGGTCCCGATCATTCGTCCGGTCGCTTTGTTTCCGCCATATCCGGCCCCACCAAACCGCACAGGTTGCCAAGATTTGCCGGAAACCCCAACGTATTGGACAGGTCTAGGCGTGGCTGCGGAGGGGGGGAACTTCCGGCGTCTCACGCCGGAATGAGTATGCGTCGTTGCGGGTCGGAGTCCGGGCGTGCCGTGCCGAAACCGCCGGAAGAGTTTACCGTGCGGTGCCGAGGTCCATTCGCTCGTCCGATCGGCGGATTCGTCCGCGTTTTTCACATCCCTCGCGGACGAAGGGGGAAGAAGGGTTCATCTGGGGGGAGAAGTGAAGTATGAGAAGGGCAACTGTTGTATCGTCCACTGTGTGCATCCTGGCGATATGCGCCGGGTGCGCGTCCACGCGGCGAAACGGCGCTAGTTTTTCGCCGCTCACCGTGCGGTTCGTCGCATCGCCGGACCAACCGCGGTTTGGCGACGCCGGATCGCGCCCCACGGCGCGACTCGCTAACGACGGCGACGCGGCGCGGGAATCCAGCCGTTTCGAGACCCATACGGTCGCGCTGGGGGGCGACGACAAGCACGTCATCCTCTGGGGCGGACCGTACAACGGCGAGCAGGTGACCTACGAGCCCACCGAGCTTCCGGCCGGCGCGTACACTTTCGCGTTTCTTGACCCCGACCGGGGGGCCGCGTTTCAGGGTTGGATCGCGGTGAACAACGGCGGCGACGACGTGCTCAGTGCCCTTAACCAATGGCGCGACGCCGTCCACCAGCAGGAGGAGTGGCTGGCCTATGAGTGCAAGATTCGCGGCAAGTTCACCAGCGGCGACGGCGAGGACTTCCACCAGTTCGTCAAACAGTTGAATGGACTGCGAAAGCTCGAATCCAGAATCAACGACGCGATCCGGGCCGAGTCCCGCGATCACGAGTACATGAATCGCCAGCGTCATGCGATGCTCGGGGATGCGGAGGTCCTGATCATGCCCGGGCCGGCGAGTCCGTTTTTCCCGACCACGCAACCGGTGTTCGCGGAGTCGGAGCTTTCCGCGGCCCAGGGCGGCGCGGCGGTCACCAAGATCATCCTCGCGGGCGACTTCCAGCGCTCGGTCGAGAAGCTGGATCGGCTCAACGAGTTGCAAGAGGAGATGCGGCGATGCCGATCGGTCTTTGCCGAGGAGATCGAGCGTCTTCATCATCGGCGGAGCTATTATCGCCTGACCGCCCACCTGCTCGACCAGGATGAGCGGATCGTGGCGAACCAGCGGCGAATGATCGAGGCTCAGGGCATGCTGGCCAAGATCGATCGACAGCTCATCGCCAATCGTCGGCATGGACACGCCTTGGTGTTCGTAGCCGGTTTGTTCGCGCCGGACGAAGCCGACGCCGCGTTCGCCAAGGAGCAGTCCCAACTGCGTCGGGACCGGGCCGTGCTCGCCGAACACGCCCGGCAGATCGACTCTCAGTTCGAGAGCGCCTGGACGGACAAGCGCGTGGCACTCGAACGGCGCCGTCAGGACCTGAACGGGGAGATGGAGGAGATCGACGGCCAGCTTGCCCAAATCGACCAGGCCCGCGTGGTGGTGGGGCAGATGCGCGATTCCTCGTCGATTATCCATCGAGAGGGTCCGGCGAGTGTCCTGAACGCGGCGCTGGTGGACGCCCAGGTGCCGGCGCGGTTGGCGGACGCCATCGAGCGGAATTCGCTGATGACCATCCGCTTGCAGACGGTGCGTGACGGTTCCGCGCCCAATTCCGACGTGACCGTTCGGCCGCTTGACAGCGAGCAAGCGCTGGCCGCGACGATGACGGTGGAGGAGCCGTAGGTCGCCGGGGCCGTCGCAGGTGAGTCTAAGACCGAGCCTCGGTCCGGGGCTTTGGAACCCGGGCCGAGGCTCGCTCGTTTTGTATCCGCCGGCGGGCAGAACCCCCGTCCGGGAGGTCGCTTCATAAGGAATGTTGCATCTAGGGCGTGACCATTATAAAGTTATCGACGAAACCTTATAATGCTCGACGAGCTTCATAAGGGAGTTTGTGGTTCGTGACGGAAGCCAAGCCAAAGGACTCGCGTGCCGGGGTGCTGGTGCGGCAGCCTGGGGGGTTTCGAGCCTTCGTGCCCCAACCGCTTCCGCCAGCCCCGCGATCCGTCAAACGCAGTACGGTCATCGAACCGCCGACGCGCGAAGAGTCTTGGAAGCCTCGACGTCAAGTTGCGTTCGCGGGATCATGCTTGGTATCCTGGGGTTTCTTGCAGGACCAACGGTAGGTTCCCCCACTTCGGATGCGGAATCGCCTTCAGGGCTACAGGATGGCCGACGAAATAACCGTCGAACTTGATCTTGCGGTGTTGGCCCGTGGGTTTCATGGAGTCTCACCCGTGCGCGGAGCACAGCACGCCGAAGCCGCGTCGATCAGTTTCCGCCGCCAGGGTCACGCGAGTGGGTCGGAACTGCGATTGATCGGTATCCGCAGCCAGTCCTTTCGCCTTCGGATTCAAGAGATCGACGGGCAGGTGGAGAGGAGCTGGGGGGACGCCGATGAGGCCACGGAAGACGGTGCCTGTGGTGTTGCGTTTCTCGTTCTCATGCTCGTGTCAGACTATACTGTGATTGAACGATCCGCGAAGGGGACCGGAATCGACTACTGGCTTGGATATCGCGATGCTGACCCGTTTGAGCGGGCGGCACGCCTTGAATGTTCGGGGATCGCGAACGGGCCCGAGGGCGAGGCACGCGCCCGTGTACGGGAGAAAATGAAACGAGCGATGAAGACGGGGTGTGCTACACCCGTCTACGTTTGCGTTACGGAGTTCAGCGCTCCGCTGACGATACTGGAGCGTGGCAATGTCGCAGGTTCGTGAGAAACACTCCCAGGCAATGGACTCGGCTGAGGAAGCGCTTCGGGCGCAGCGGCTGGGACAGGCGGATCGAGCGCTTCTACTGAACGCGAGAGCGTTCGAGTTGGAACAAGAAGCGGCTCTTCTTGCGACCAACAACGGAGGCAGCGAACCGACTCAATCTGTCTTGCTTCGAAGCGCGGCCACCCTGGCGTTGCGTTGTAAGCGACACCGCGACGCCGAACGCCTTGTAGCAAAGGCTCTCTCAGGTGAGCCACCATCCGACGTTGCAGATGAGCTTCGTGATCTGCTTGAGGAAATCAACTTCGAACGACATCTCGATCTGCGAGGTATCACCCTGTCGCACGACGAACTTCAATTGTCGATTGCTGGGGCGGGCGTCGGATTCGGATTCGCCCCCACCGAGGAGTTTGTACGACGGATCGATGTGCTCCAGAAGCTCATGTATCGAACTGCGGAGCATAAAGCTGAAGAACCGTACCGCAATAGCGCGAGCCCTCCAAAGGAATTTCGGGATCAATTACGTGTTTTCATGTCGGTCCCGCGCGCCGCAAGCCTGGCAGTGACCCTGCGGATTGCGAGCGACAAGGACCAGCCTGAACTCTTTCCCGGCCGGGCCGCCGACGTAATCGACGAACTGATGACTCGGTTGCAAGCGTTCAACGAAGGTAGCGACGCCGAACTCAAACAGCGGATTACCAACGCGAGCTATTACACGAATTTTGTCGGGCTCGCTAGACAACTCGCGCCGAGTGGAACGCAAGTGCGACAAGTGGGTTTGACTGCGATGAGGTCAGGCGCAGAGCGGAAGGTCGCATTGACCCGGCGACGTGAAGAGATCATTGCCAGACCAGGACCCGCGGCAGGTCGAGTCGAAGCTCCCGAGGAGCCAGGCGAGATAATTCTCACCGGCATTCTCAAGTTCGCCGACTCGACGAAACCCGATAATGATTCGATCAAGATTGAAGGGACTGATGGTGGTTTCCAGACCCTTCGGGTTCCGACAGGAATGATGGCAGATATTGTTCGGCCTCTCTGGGAAATGCAAGTAACGGTCCGCGCGGAGCGAAAGCGCCGACACCTGTGTTTGTTGGACATCGCGCCGGCCGAAACCAAAGAACCGGAAAAATCAGAAAACGGTTCACGCTGAAATCGCCGAAACCTTCCCCGCCTTTTCGAGCATTTGCACAAGCATCACGGCCGCCTCCTGGGGGGTGCATTTCGAGTTGTCGATGACCAGTTCTGGTTGGAGCGGCGCTTCGTACGGGTCGTCGATTCCGGTGAAGCCTTTGAGCTCGCCGGCGCGGGCTTTCTTGTAGAGGCCCTTGGGGTCGCGGGTCTCGCAGACTTCGATGGGCGTGTCGCAGAAGATCTCGAAGAAGTTGCCTTCGCCGACGGTCTTACGGGCGGTGTCGCGGTCGGCGCGGTAGGGGCTGATGAAGGAGGTCATGGTGATGAGCCCGGCGTCGACGAAGAGCTTGCCGACCTCACCGATGCGGCGGATGTTCTCGGCCCGGTCCTCGGCGGAGAAGCCCAGATTCTTGTTGAGCCCCATGCGGATGTTGTCGCCGTCGAGCACGTAGCAAAGGTGCCCGCGCTGCACGAGGGCGTGCTCCAACGTATACGCGATGGTGCTCTTGCCCGACGCGCTCAGCCCGGTGAACCAAATGAGCACGCCCTTCTGCTTGAGCAGCTTCTCGCGCTCCTCGCGGGTGACGTGCCCTTCGTGCCAGGTAATGTTCGTCGCCTTGATCATGGTCACCGTCAGCGCTCCGTAGTCGTTCCCTCCGAGACGTAGGCTTCAGCCTACGGGTCTCCCGCTTTGGGTCCGGCAGTATAGGGAGTCCGGCGAGGCGACTCAACCGATCCGTTGCAGCCGGGGGCGCGTGATCCGATAATCCCCGGTCTGGTTCCTGGGATGGGCTCGGAGGGCGTATGCATCGAATCGAAGCGATGGGCGCGGTTGGCGTAATCTGTTGCATTGTCGCGGCGGCGGGAGCGCAAACGCTGCCCAATGGCGTGGCCGCGGGGGATGTCGATCAGGAGTCGGCGGTCCTCTGGGCCCGCAGTACGGCGGTCGGGCCCATCGAGTTCGCGGTCATCGCGGATACAGACGCGCTTGGCATTCTCTACGCGGCTGAGGTCAGGGACCCCGATGTGCCCGTCAAACTGGAAATCCCGGTCACGGAGGACACGGTGTATTCCTATACCGTCCGCGACGCAGCGGGCGCCGAGGCCGAGGGGACGTTCTACGCCCCGGCCTCGCAGGGGTATCACGGTTTGCGCTTCGGCGTTTCCGGCGATTGGCGGGGAGAGCTGGCGCCCTATCCCTCCGTCGCCAACGTACCGGAGCGGGAACTCGACCTGTTCGTGGCTCTCGGTGACACGATCTACGCGGACGACCCCTCGATCGACTTCCCCGGCCCGCAGGCGCGTACGGTGGAGGACTTCCGCATCAAGCACAACGAAGTGTACAGCGCCAGGTTCGAAGGCAACTTCCTCACCGAATTGCGGGCCTCGACGACCATCCTCGCCTGCGTGGACGATCACGAAGTCACCAACGATTTTTCCGGCGGCGCACCGCCTTCGACCGACTCTCGATTCGACGCCACGGGCGATTACGTCAACGAAACGCAGCTCTGGTCCAACGGCATGCAGGTCTTCCAGGAGTACAATCCCGTGCGCGACGAGTTTTACGGCGAGACGGGTGATCCTCGGACCGCCGGAAAGAGGAAACTCTACCGTTTTCGGCGCTACGGCGACGACGCAGCCATCATGCTCCTGGACGCGCGGTCGTTCCGCGACCAGGGTTTGCCCGAACTGATCGAACCTCCGGGCCCGGCGGGGTTCCGCGAGTATCAGCGGGCGTCGTTCGACCCCTCGCGAACCATGCTCGGTGCGGCGCAGCTCGACGATTTGATGAACGATCTGCTGCTGGCGGAGGAGGAAGGAATCACCTGGAAATTCGTGCTCGTGCCCGAGCCGATCCAGAACCTCGGCCCGATCCTGGCCAGTGATCGCTTCGAAGGTTACGCCGCCGAGCGTTCGGCCATCCTTTCCTTCATCGAGGAAAACGAGGTTCACAACGTGGTCTTCGTGGCTGCGGATATCCACGGCACGATCGTCAACAACCTGACCTACCAACGGCGGGCGGGCGGGCGGCAGATTCCCACCTCGACCTTCGAGATCACCACCGGATCGGTCGCCTACGCGGCCCCCTTCGGACCGACCACCGTCGAGTTCGCCCCGGATGCGATTCGCAACCTCTACCAACGCCTGGACCGCGACGGACAGAACGATCTCATCCGCACCGTGGCCGACACGATGCTGGGGCTGTACGGCTATCCGCGGATCGGACTGCAGCGCTCGCCGATCGACGCCCGGCTGCTGGAGGGCGGATACGTGGCCGTGAACACCTACGGCTGGACGGAGTTCGAGATCGACGCCCGGTCGCAGTGCCTCACGGTGACAACCTATGGCATTTACTGGTACGACGAGGAAGAACTGTTCGCCGACCCCGACGAGGTCCTGGCCCGCACCCCGCAGGTCGTCAGCCGCTTCCGCGTCGAACCCCGGGGACTCCCCCGCGATTCCCAAGTCGCCGAGCACGCCAACTGCAACGTGAAGACCAACGCCTGCGGCGCTCTGGGTCCGGCGGGGGTCGCGGCCTTGTCCGCTACGCTCACGGGGCTGGGCTGTGCGCCACGCAACCGGCCCGGCCGCGTACGTCCCCTGCCATGACGGGCGACGACCACATCCTCCTCGATGTACACAACCTCGAAGTCTCCTTTTTTTCCCGCGGGCGATGGGTGCGGGTGGTGGACGACGTTTCCCTTCGCGTACCGCGTGGGCGGACCGTGGCACTGGTCGGGGAGAGCGGCTGCGGGAAGAGCGCCACGGCGCTTTCGATCCTGCGCTTGATCCCCTCGCCCCCGGGACGGATTGCGGGTGGCAAGATTCTGTTCGCATCGCACCCTGGTATGGCGCCGCCCATAAAGGGCGACGCTACGGGGGGGTATCCGCCGCCGGACGTCATCGATCTTCTGCAACTCGACGACCGCGCTCTTCGACGTATCCGCGGCAACCGCATCGCCATGATCTTCCAGGAGCCGATGAGCGCCCTCAACCCCGTGTACTCCGTCGGCGAGCAGATCGTCGAGGGGATCCAACTTCATCAGCGGGTGACGGGCCGTGCGGCCTGGAGGGCGGCCGTCGAGATGCTCCGACAGGTCGGCATCGCCGATCCGAAGCGATCAAGTCGGGCCTATCCCCATGAGCTCTCGGGCGGCATGCGCCAGCGGGTGATGATCGCCATGGCCTTGGCGTGCCGACCGGCCTTGCTGATCGCCGACGAACCCACCACCGCCCTCGACGTAACCGTCCAACAACAGATCCTCGACTTGCTTCGCTCGCTACAAGGCCAGACCGGCCTGAGCATCCTGCTCATCACCCACGACCTGGATGTGGTCGCAGGCTTCGCGGACGAGGTCTACGTCATGTACGCCGGGCGGATCGTCGAACGAGGGCCGGTCGCCGAAGTTTTGGGGCAGCCGCTGCACCCCTATACCCAAGGTCTTCTCGAATGCACGCCGCGTTTGCCGCCGCGCAGCGGGCGACTTCCCGTGATCGGCGGGTCCGTTCCCGACCCGGCGGACTTCCCGTCCGGCTGCCGATTCCATCCCCGTTGCCCGCTTTCCGTCGCCCGCGCCGGTGAGGACAGGGCTGTGAAATCCGATGGCAAGCGAGTGGTACTTCGCCGCTGCGTCGAAGCCTACGACGAGGAACCCTCCGGCGTACCCGAGCTCCGCGAACTCCGCCCCGCGCATTTCGCAGCCTGTTGGGAAGCGGAGGCGACGCCAGTCGGATGCACGGCGGCCGGCCTGCCGGTATCATGACGCCAATTCCAACAGGAAGGGAGTCCGTTCCGCGATGTCGTCGGCGCCGTTCGTTCACTTGCACGTTCACACGCACTACAGCCTGCTGGACGGGGCGACGCGCATCGAGGCCTTGGTAGCGCGGGCGAAGGAACTGGGCATGCCCTCGCTGGCCATCTCCGACCACGGGAACCTCTTTGGGGCGATCGAGTTCTATCTGGCGGCGCGGAAGGCGGGCATCAAGCCCATCATCGGATGCGAAGCCTACCTTGCCCCCATCCACCGCCTACGCAAGGAGCCCAGCGAGGACAAGGATTCCTACCATCTGTTGCTGCTGGCCATGAACCGCGAGGGGTACCAAAACCTTTTGCGACTGGCGTCGATCGGCTACACCGAGGGGTTCTACCGCCGCCCGCGGATCGACAAGGAAGTCCTTCGCGAGTTCTCCGCGGGACTGATCTGCACCAGCACCTGCATGGGCGGCGAAATCCCGCAGACGTTCCTGAAACGCGACTCCGCCGCGGCGGCGGAGATGGCCAAGAGCTACCTGGACATCTTCGGCCCGGACCGCTTCTTCATGGAGATCCAAGACCACAACATCCCCGAACAGCGAACCCTCAACCCGGAGTTGGTCGATCTGGCCGCCAAGCTCGGCGTGGGCGTGATCGCCACCAACGACGTGCATTATCTGAGCCATGACGACGTCGAGGCCCACGACGTGCTCTGCTGCATCAACACCGGCCGGCTCCTGAGCGATCCGGACCGCTTCCGTTTTTCCACCGACCAATTCTATTTCAAGACCCCGCAGGAGATGGCCGACCTGTTCCCCGATCGGCCCGAAGCCCTGGCCAACACCCTGCGCGTCGCCGACCTCTGCAACCTCGAGCTGGACCTGAACCAGCGCCACGCCCCGGTGTTCAGAGTGCCGGATAGTGTCACCTCGGACGACGGGACGCCGGTGGACGACGCCTCCTATCTTCGCCGACTCGTCGAGCAGGGCGCCAAGCGGTGTTACACCGACATCGACTCCGCCCTGCGCCAGCGGATCGACTACGAGCTGGAGGTGGTGATCGGCAAGGGTTTCGCCAGCTACTTTTTGATCGTCTGGGACTGTGTGGAGTTCGCCCGAGGCCGGGGCATTCCCATCCAGGCCCGTGGAAGCGCGTGCAGCTCGGTGGTCGCCTATTGCCTGGGCATCAGCAGCCCCGACCCGATCCGTTACGGACTCTACTTCGAGCGCTTCCTCGACCCCGACCGCGACGAAATGCCGGACATCGACCTGGACATCTGTCAGAACGGCCGTGGGGCGGTGCTGGAATACGTGCGCGAAAAATACGGACACGTCGCCCAGATCATCACTTTCGGCACCTTGAAGGCCAAGGCCGTGGTCAAGGACGTCTCCCGCGTTCTGGGCGTGGGGTTTGAGGAGGCCAACAACCTCACCAAGCTCATCCCCAGCGAACTCAACATGACGCTGGAGAAAGCGCTCACGCAAGAACCGGAGCTGAAAAAGCGCTACCAGAACGACCCGACCGTCCGTCGGATCATCGATATCGGTCGCCGCCTGGAGGGCGTGGCCCGCAACGCCGGCGTTCACGCCGCGGGCGTGGTCATCGCCGATCAACCCCTGGTCAACTTCCTTCCCCTGTACAAAGCCTCCGGCGAAGACGCACTCGTCACCCAATACGACGGACCGACCGTGGAGAAGGTCGGTCTGCTCAAGATGGACTTCCTGGGCCTGCGGACCCTCACCATTCTGGAACGCGCCCGGCAACTCGCCCAACAGCGCACCGGGAACACCATCGACTTGGGGAGCGTCGATCTGACCGACGGTCGCGTCTACGAACTCTTCGCCCGCGGCGACACCAAGGGCATATTCCAGTTCGAGTCCGGCGGCATGCGCGACGTCATCATGCGCATGAAACCCAACCGCATCGAGGACCTCATCGCCGCCAACGCCCTGTTTCGACCCGGTCCCATGGAGTACATCCCCGACTACATCGCCCGCAAGCACGGCGCCCCTTGGACCACGCCCCATCCCATCATGACGCAGATCCTCTCCGAGACTTACGGCATCATGGTTTATCAGGAGCAAGTCTCGCGCATCGTCAACCAACTCGGCGGGCTGGAGCTCAAGACCGCCTTTCGCCTGGCCAAGGCGATCAGCAAGAAGAAAACCGACATGATCGAGGCCATGCGCCAGCCCTTCCTCGACGGTTCCACGCAGAAAGGCGTGAAGCTCGGCGTCGCCGAGCAAATCTTCGCCGACATCCTCAAGTTCGGCGGCTACGCCTTCAACAAAGCCCACTCCACCGGGTATGCCCTGGTCGCCCACCAAACCGCATGGATGCGCACCTACTTTCCGGTGGAGTTCATGGCCGCGTTGATGACCTTCGAAATGTCCGACATCGACAAGGTGGCCGAATATCGCGGCGAATGCGCCGGCATGGGCGTGACCGTCGAACCGCCCAGCGTCAACATCTCGGAGTTCGACTTCGTCGTCGAATCGGTCGACGCGGGTTCCGAACCGCGACCGTCCGGGAGCGGTGTTGAACTCGAAAAACCCTCAGTGTCCGTGAATGCCACGATTCTCGCCCCGTCCTCCAACGGCCACGGCGCCGTGCTCCGCCGCGGGACCATCCGCTTCGGACTCGGGGCCGTCAAAGGAGTCGGCGAAAAGGCCGTCGCCGCCATCGTCGACGCCCGCCGCTCGGGGGGCCCCTTCCGCGACCTCTTCGATTTCTGCGAACGGGTGGACCTCTTCGCCGTCAACAAGGGAACCCTCGAAGCGTTGATCTGCGCCGGCGCCTTCGACCAGACCGGGGGCATGCGCAAGGCCCTTTTCGACGCCCTGGAACGGGCCATGACCGTCGGACAATCCACGCAGCGCGATCGACGTGTCGGACAACTGGCACTCTTCGGCGGCGAGGAAGTCGCCGCCGCACGTCATCCCGTCCTTTCCAACTCGGAGTGGTCCGAGGCCGACATGCTGGCCCGCGAAAAAGCCGTCCTCGGGTTCTACATCACCAAGCATCCGCTTACCAAGCACAAGCAGCTTCTCGACGCGTGTGCGACGACGGTCATCGGCGAGCTCGAAAAGTACCAAGACGGCAGCGACGTGGTCTTGGGCGGCATGGTCACCAACCTCCGCACGCTGGTCTCTCGCACCGGGCGCAACGCGGGCAAACCCATCGGCATCGTCACCCTACAGGATTTCTCCGGCAAGGTTGAGGCCATCGTCTTCTCGGACGAGTTGAACCGCTACCGCTCGTTGCTCGTCCCCGACACGGTCTTGTTCCTCCTGGGCCAGGTCGATCGCAAACGCGAAGCCCCCGCCCTTCGCGTCTCCCGCGCCGTCCCCGTCGAGCAAGCCGTCGAGTCCTTCGCCCGCGCCCTGCTCATTGACGTGGACGAACGCACCCCGCTGGACGAATTGACCCGCGTTTTTCAATCCCATCGCGGCGAATGCCGCGTCTATCTCAACGTCGCTACCCGCGACGGCTGGGTCGCGGAAATCGAGTGTAACCCGCTCCTTCGCGTGGCCTACACGCCGCAGCTCGCCCAGGCCATGGCTCAGATCGTACCCCCGTCGGCCGTTCGCATTCTTGGCGCCAAGCGCAAGCCGATCCCCGTCGAGCACCAGGAGCCGAGGATTCCGCTTCCCATGGATGCTCGGACCGTAGTCGCCTCGTGAGCGCCGCCATCGACCTCAAAAACAACTGGACCGACGAGTGTCGATTCGGTAAGATACAACCCTCGTTTCGGACCCCGTGATCTCCCCGCTCGGGAGTCTTTTTCGGAGGAGAGGGTTCCATGCGCAAATCCGTCGTCGTCACTTTCGCGGTTGGGTGCGTTGTCTCGTCGGTCCACGGAGAATCCGCCGCCGTGTTCAGCGGCCTCGGCGATCTACCCGGCGGCATGTTCCTAAGTCATGTGCTTGCCGTTTCCGATGATGGATTGATCGTCATCGGGAACAGCGTCACCGGCGTCGGTCCGTCGGGTGATTCGTGGGAAGGCTTTCGCTGGACTCAAGCCGAGGGAATGGTTCGCCTGCGCGACGTGATCGGAGTCGCCGAACCGACCACGGCCGGAGCAGTCTCGGCCGATGGTTCGGTCATCGCCGGAGTCGTGGGAAACGACGCCTTTCGTTGGACTGCCCCAACAGGGATCGTTCTCCTGCCACCTCCTGTGGGATTCGGCGGCTGGAGTCCCACCGGGGTCTCGGCGGATGGCGCCGTTCTCATCGGGGTGGCCAACCCGCCCGGCGGTGGAACGGTCGCCGCCCGATGGACCCAGGCCGCAGGCGTCGAAATCCTTGGCGCGCTTCCCAACGAGATCGGTTTTCCGGACGCATTCTTGACCGGCGTGTCCGCGAACGGAAACGTGGCTACGGGAAACTCCTTCGGGCTTGATGGCGTCCACGCCCTGCACTGGACGCCGTACGCCGGTCTGCTGGGAATGAGCGACCCGATCCCCGGCGAACCCATCTACGCACTCGGATGGGATGTGTCCGCGGACGGAACGACCATCGTCGGCGACGCCAGGCCGGCCGCCCCGGCTCAAAATGATGAAGCCTTCGTTTGGACTCAGGCCCGAGGGTTCCTCTTGATCGGTCGCTTGCCGGGATTGCCGGAGGGCAGCACCGCCACCGGCGTTTCCAGCGACGGTTCGATCGTGGTGGGATCGTCTTTGGCCGTTGGCGGGTCCATGATCTGGGACGAATTACATGGACCGCGTAGCATCCAGACCATTCTGACCGACGATTTCGGCCTGAACCTCGACGGGTGGTGGCTGAACCTCGCCTTCGACGTCTCGGTTGACGGAACCGTCATCGTCGGGAACGGCGTCAACCCCAACGGGGACACCGAAGCGTGGATGGCCCGTATCCCCCGGCCAAGCCCGCCGCCGATTCCCGCGGTGTCTGGTGTGGGTGCCGCGATAATGGCACTCGTGATGCTCTCGATCGGCGGCGTCATCCTCGCCGCACGGACTCGTCGGGCGTCGTTCACTGTTGCATGACGCGGTTCCAGAATCGAAGGGCGCTGCGGAAGAGTGCCGCGGCGAGCGGTTCCGCCGGGGCCCCGAAGCGCACGCATCCCGTCATGCCCGAGCGGAGTTCATCGCTCTCGGCCGGCGACAATTCGACGACGACCTCGAAGTAGGGCTGCGCCGCCGTGCCCGTGGTCGGCTCCACGGGGATGTCCCCGCCCCCTACGTGGGTGAGTGACGGGAATTCGATCGTGCGAGCGCCGGCCGGCGCGATGCGCACGATCCGCCCGGCAACCGTGCGCGTCGCGTCGCCGGCGGAACGGAATTGGGCGGTGTCGCCGACTTTCGCGTGCGAACGCACTAGCTGCGTTTCCGGAAGGATGGACCGCGCCTGCCACGCCCCGGCGACGATGGACGCGATCGGCGCCCCAGCCGGAAGAAACGTCCCCACGTCACGATCCTGCACGGAAAAAACCACGCAACCCTCGTCGGGAGCGTGAACGCGAAGATCATCGACGTCCTTCTCGGCCTTGGCGAGTGCGGCGGCGTGGACTAGAGCCTCACGGTCCTGCTGCGCGGCCCGGGTCGGTTGTACGCCGCGAAAGGCGTCGCGTCGGATTTCCGTCGCCCGCACATGGGCCCTGGCCCGCGCCACTTCCTCCCATCCCACATCGTTGGAAAGAAGCGCCAAGAGATCCCCGGGCTCGACGCGCTGTCCGCCTTGGACGCTTGCGCTTTCGAGAAAACCGCCTCGTTTGGCACGGATCACGGACTCGTGCTCCCCGGCCACCACGCCCGCGGCATAGACCCGCGAAGGCAAAGGAACCCAGAGCGCCGTCGCCGGCAAGAGCGCGAACAGCAACACGCTAAGGGCCACCGCTCGCCGACGAACGGTCGCCGTCTCCGTGGACCACCACAAGTAGCGGACGAGCTTGCGGAATGAACCGCCCAGCGCCACAGCCACGTATCCAACCCCTACGACAAGTCCGACGAACAAGAAACTGGATGCCAGAATCGACGCCAACGCCAGCAGCAGAATCACACGATACACCGCCGCGCCGACCCCGAACGCAAAAAGAATCCACCGCAATCGCCGCGACAGCGGACGCAATGCAGGTTCCAAACCCAGGAACCACCGCTTGAGCACCTGCAGAACGTGTTGTTGCGCCCGTTGCCGCAGATTGGGAATCTCCAGCCAGTCGCTGAGGATGTAGTACCCATCGTAGCGCATCAGCGGGTTGATGTTGAACAACACCGTGACCACGCCCGCGAGGAACAACACGTTGTAGGCCAAGGCGTTGATCAACGAGGACTCGGTCGTCGCCCAGACGAACAAGGCCAGCGCCGCCAGAACGCTTTCCACATACATACCGGCCAGCGACACGATGATCCGATGCCGCTTCCGAGGAAAGCCCCACGCAGCCGTCGCGTCCATGTAGGCGCAGGGCGTGAACAAGATCAGGTACGCGCCCAATTCCGGAACGTGACCGCCGTAGTGCTTGCAGGCGTAGGCGTGTCCCATTTCGTGGAAGAACTTGAGCACGACCAGCGTGGTCCAAAGCAGCAACAGGTTTCGTGTCACCAAAACCCCGTGAACGGGCTGAATCAGCTCCCCCCAGCGCGACACGGCCACGACCCCCGCCGCGACCATCAAACCCACCCACAGGGCGAAGAACCATCCGCTGAACAGAAATCGCGCCCGATCCACGGTGCGGTCCAGGAAGGCGTTGGGATTCCACAGCGGAATCCGCAGAAACAGGAACCCCATCAGCTTTTCCCGCCGTTTGGCCCGCTCGCGAAGTTGATAACGACGATACAGAGCCTTGTCGTCGGCGATGGGGAGCTGCAGAAAACCCAGGCGATGCAGGCGGACGACGAACTCGAAGAAGCGCTCCTCGTCCTCCGCCTTCAATCGCTCGTGTGCGACGAGCTCCGCGAAGCTCTCCCCCAGCGACCGATCGGCGTTCAAACTCACGAAGAGACCGTATTCCGGCAGTGCCAGACGCTGGCTCTGAAGCGTGATGGGGTCGCGCACGATGTAGCACGGCTCGCCGCGAAAAACATGGCGGCTGACTTCCAGGTCCTCGCGCAGTCCGACGTGAACGGTGCGAAGCGACGTGGCGAGCGAGGGCGGCGTGGCGGGTGCGGGCTTCATAACCAAAAGTGCAGCCGCAGGTAATCGAGCACGCGATGCGTCGCCATCCACGACACCCACCGCCGTCCGAGGTGAATCTTGGCCACGCCTTCCATGCCCGGTTTCAGCCACTCGGCGGCGAGTTCGACGTCCGCCTCGGCCACGAATACGTTGGAAGCGCGGCGCTGCGTCGCTCCCGGTTGCACGCGCGTAATGGCGAAAGTCGTCTGACGGGTAGGATCCGCCGCCGCCGCGAAAACACCGGTCAGGCCGGCCGTCAAACCTTTCGCCGAGGAGTCAGGTACTTCCAGTTCCAGCGTCCAGCGATCCTCCGCCGCGACTCGAAACAGCGGGTGACCCTGTTCCAGAACCGCCCCGATGCTCTTTCGCAAGTCGCCCCACACCACCACGCCGTCGATCGGGGCGCGGACGCCGGCCCGCGCGATGCGTCCGGTGACGATGTCCAACTTGGCGCCGACGAGCTGCTGATTGGCCAGGGCGAGCTGCACCTCGACCGGGGCGTTCGCCGCCAACGCCCGATCCCGCTCCCGTTCCAGCACCTCCCATTGGGCGAGCAGTTCGAGGCGCGCTTGATCCAGTTCCTCGTGGTCGAACTCGCAAAGTACCTGACCGGCGGAGACCCGATCGCCTTGCACGGCGTGCGCGGCGCGCAACGCTCCGGGAAACGGAGCGTGCAGATGTCGCACCTGGGCCGGAGTGACTACGCATGGCACCGCAAGCTCATAGGGCATGCAGCCGAAGAAAAAGACAAACACCGCCGCCAGCCCCAAGCCCGCCACGATCTTCCGCCCCCATCGACCGGGCGTCAGCAGCTCCTTGGCGGCCTGCAGCAAACTCTCCCAAGAATGACGCGCCGCCCCCCGCGTCGCCCGGCGTACCAGGGAGACGGCGGGCATCAGCGGCTCGGTCTGGCTGCGGATGTCCTCCAACTGCTCCGCCGAAAAAATCCGCTCCGAGCGCCCCCGCAGACCCAAAACCGCGGCCACGGTCTCGCCCAGCCGCAGTGGAATCGACGCGACCGCGTCGCCCTTCGCCGCCGCGTGCCACAGCTTGTGCGAGGGATATTCGCGCGAAAACCGCGGATCGGGCGGGTCCTCTTGTCGCGGGTGGACGATCGCGGCGCCGGCGTCCAGGCACTCCTCCATGGCCGATCGCAACACCGCCAAACCCGGACTCCGCCGGTTCACCTGATCCAGACCCGAAGTCGAAAGAATCCGCAACCGATGCCCCGCGGCCAATCCTAGAATCACCTGCTCACACCCCAGCTTGTTGCGCAGTTCGTTGGTGATGGCGAAGGCCAGCTCTTCCGCCGATTCGCAGGCCGCAGCGCGGATCAAGAGTCGGTCGGGCGTTCGTCCGCCGCCCCGCGCGTTCGGCGACCCCTGCGACGCCCCGCCGAGCAGTTCAGTGCCCAGCGATGTCACTCGACAGACGCCCTCCAGCGCCGCCAGCCGCGTCGTCCAGTCCGCTTCGTCGGTGAGCGGAACCACCACCGCCATCGCTCCGATCGACGGTCCCGCGGGGTCGAACAGCGGCGCGGAAAGAAACGCGACGCGGGCGCTGCCGCCCTTGGCTTGCAAGAGCCGCGCCTGAGGGCGGGCTTCGGTCAACGACTCCGTCAGGAACTGCTGCAGGCTGTCCTTCCAGAAGCGGGGATCGGTCGGTCCGCTGTGGGCGTCGTCCTGGATCACCTCCGCCCCATAGCGAACGTAGATCGCCCCGTAGGGACTCCCGAACGCCCGGACCACGCATTGCAGACTCTGCGAAAAATATCGCCCCCGCGACACGGTCGAGCGGGCCAAACGCGGAATCTCCGCGTAGGGGTCGATCACCGCCGCGCGGCCGCGAGTCCCGCCCACGGGATGCGACGCCTGGGTTGTTGGTTCAGGGTTCGCCACGATCGAATTCCCAGTTGGCCATTGATCCGATTGTTATTGAACCGCCGACGATTCCGTCCGCGCGGCGGCGCTCTCCGGCAAACAGATCGGCGAGAAGAACGCAAAGCCCGCTTCGTAGGCGTCCTCGCGCACCAGACGGCACCGCACGCAGCGGGCGAAGGTGAGCGGCAGGTCCAGCGCCTTGCGATCGAATTGCAGACGGTAAATGTCTCCCACGGTAATGGAGATGGGAAAGAGCGCGCTGCACCCTCCGGCGGAAACGTCGCCCGTCACCCCCTTGACCTTCAAGGAAAGGAGTTGACTCCCGTTGCCGGGTTGGAGAACGACTCCGGTCTTGATCGCCAATCGGAAGTGGGCCCGCTGGCGGCGGATCTCTTCCGGCGTGTTGCGCTCCAAGTCGCGCAGTACGCTGAACGCCTCTTCACTGGTGATCTCGCCCGCGATATCGTTCGGTTCGTCAAACATGAAGAAGCCCCTGGCAGCACCTCACGGCCGCACCGTCACATCGTCTCCGCCGCGTTCCAAGTCGCCCGAGTGAACCTGCGACGGGTCTTTCATCGCAACGGGTGCGTCGAAATCGACGATCACCTTCATCCCCGCCATCCAAGCCCCGTCCGCATTGTCCACGGTGAGTTTCACCTTGAACGTCTGACTGCCCGCGTCCACCACCGGCCCGGCGAGGTGGACCGTGCCGACCCGCGGCGGGCGGCGCGAATCCGCCGGTCTGACCCAGTAGCGATCCCCCACAAGCACCGTCGCCGCAGTGTCGAGCGGACAATCCACCACCACCTTGAGCGGGTCGAGCTGCACGAGCCGGACGATCCCCTCCAACTCATTCACCGTTTCGCCGGGATGTTTGAGATGTTCCACAACCACGCCGTCGAACGGGGCGCGCAGCCGGAATTCTTCGAGAGCGGCGCGCTCCCGCTCATAGGCGCGGGCGGCCTGCGACAGGTTGAAGTTCGCCAATTCGTACTCAATGTGCGTGATCTGCTCGTCGGCGACGGCGTCGTTCATCTCCTTCGACGAGGCGAACTCTTTCCCGTGGAGTTTGATCAGGCGATCCAAGTCTCGCCGGGCGCGGTCCCATCGAGCGCGGGCGTGCTCGATGCTCAGTGTGCTCTCCGCCGTGGCCTTGGCGATTTCCGTGCGCGCCGCCTGCACACTCTCCTCCAGGTTCACCACGACGTCGCCGACTCGAACGACGCCCCCTTCCACTGCGTTGATCCGAACGATCCGCGCCGGTTGCACGCCCGCCAACACCACCCTCTCCACCGGAACGGTCATGCCCACCACCTGTCGGGACTGAGGCCCTTGCGATGACGCCGGTCGAGGCGAATCTTGCGCCGCCGACGCGACGACCCAAAAAAACGCGCAGCCGAGGGTGCCAACCATCATCGATCGTCCAATCACTTGTCGTGACATCCTGGACCGTCCCTGGGCGCGGACAAAGCCGCCCCCTCGGATGGTCTTTCGGTCAGCGCCGACCCGGCGCTTAGCGCGTTCCCAAAGGCATGGCCTTGCGCAACCGGATAATCCGAGCAATAACTAGGGATTGCCGGCAGGCGCGCCGCGTGATCGGACGCGGACGACGCGCGCGGTGAGCGTCACTCCCGTCCGTGCAAGCACGGATCGGAACAACCGTCCCCGCCCGCAGGGGGGACCACAGGGGGGTCGAAGGTTCCATCCATTGGGTAACCAACGAACTTGAATCTCACCCGCACTCACCGGGTCCGTGACAGTTCCGGCGGGATCTTCGTTGACCCCCAGAGGGGGTCGAGGAATGTAGCCACGGGTGGAGCGCAGTCCGCCGAGAGGCGGGCGAAACGAAACCCGTGGTGCCTGTCTCCTGTTTGGCACCGCCCTGGAGGGGCGGAGGATCGTCTTGATTTCGTGTTTCCGCCGCCCCGTTGGGGCGGGACTTCTTCTTTCATTCGCTCACCACGGGTTCCGTCCGCCCTCGGCGGACTCCACCCGTGGCTACAGTCCTCCGCCCCGCTGGGGCGCTGCGCCTTTGCCTTCGCACAGAAACAACCCGTTGTCGGCCAGCCCCGTCCCGCAGTCGCGCCCCCGCCGGTCGTAGTGCGCACGCGGGTGATTACCTGGGACGACATGCGCGCCGCGGCCAAGGAACATGACGACCTCCCGGTCGAGGCCCCCGTTCATCGGAGCCGATGAATGCTGCTTGCGTACCGATCGCTCTGACGGTATTTCTGCGTCCCTATGAAATGGACCGAGTTCTTCATCCCCACGTCGAAAGAGGTGCCCGCCGAGGCGGCTGTCCCTTCGCATCGACTGATGATCCGCGCGGGCTTGATTCGCCAAGTGGTGGCCGGGGCGTACACGTATCTGCCGCTCGGCTATCGCAGTCTGCGGAAGATCGAGGCTATCGTCCGCGAGGAGATGAACTGCGCCGGGGCGATCGAGCTGCACATGCCCGTCCTGCACCCCATCGAATGGTGGGAGCAGACGGGGCGCGTCGCGGCCATGGGCGACGTACTCCTCCGCCTGCACGGAACGGGCGACGATTGGCGCTCGCGGACCGTCCTCGGCCCGACCCACGAGGAAGTCATCACCGAGACCGCCCGCGCTTACCTCAACAGCTACAAGCAACTTCCCATCAACCTCTATCAGATTCAGACCAAGTTCCGCGGCGAAGCCAGACCCAAGAGCGGCGTCCTGCGCACCCGCGAATTCCTGATGAAAGACGCCTATTCCTTCCACATGTCCAAGGAAGGACCGGGCGGGCTCGATGAAGGCTACCAGAAGATGTACGACGCCTATTGCGCCATCTTCAGCCGCTGTGGATTGCCCTACGTCGTGGTCGAGGCCGAGTCCGGACCTATCGGCGGCGACGCCTCCCACGAGTTCATGGTCCCCACGGCCGCCGGCGAGGATTACCTCGTGCAATCCGAGGACGGTACCTACGCCGCCAATCTCGAACGGGCCGCGGTCGCCCCTCTCGCCGATCCACGCGACGGACAAAGCGAACCGTTGCGCGAGGTGCATACGCCGGGCTTGAGGACCATCGACGAGGTATCGAGTTTCTTGAAGTGTACGCCGCGGCGGATGATCAAGACGATCATCTACGAAACGGGCGACGGGGAGCCGCTCGTGGCCCTGGTCCGCGGCGATCACGAGGTCAACGAACCCAAGCTGGGACGGTTGGCGGGTGTCTGGCGGGTGACACCCGCGGGTCCGGAGATGATCCGCAAGCTCACCGGCGCCGAGGTGGGTTTCGCAGGACCGGTGGGGCTGAAAACCCGCGTCATCGCCGACCAGGCCGTCACCGTCCTGCACGACGCGATCACCGGGGCCAACAAGACCGACTACCACGTCACGGGAGTCAACCCCGGCCGCGATTTCGAGATCAAAGAGGCGGGCGACATCCGCACGGCCGTCGAGGGCGATCGCGCTCCCAACGGCTCGCCGCTGGTCTTCAAGAAGTGCATCGAAGTCGGCCACGTGTTCAAACTGGGCACCAAGTATTCCGTAGCCATGGACGCGACCTGCCTGGACGCCGACGGGAAACCCAAACCCTTCATCATGGGCTGCTACGGCATCGGCATCAGCCGCACCCTGGCGGCTGTGATCGAAGCGTTCCATGACGACAAGGGCATCTGCTGGCCGGTGGGGGTCGCCCCGTTCCAAGTCCTCATCTGCGCTCTGGACATCCGCGAACCCACAGTCATGGACCTCGCCCGCAAGTTCCACGACGAACTCGAATCCGCCGGCATCGACGTGCTGCTCGACGACCGCGACGCCCGCGCAGGATTCAAGTTCCACGACGCCGACCTCATCGGACTGCCCGTACGCATCACCATCGGCCGCAAGGGACTGGCCGAGGGCTTCGTCGAGGTCACCCCGCGAAGGACCGGCGAAATGCGGAAAATCCCGCCCGAAAAAGTCGTCGCCCTCGTCCGCGAGATGATCGCCGCGGGTCTGCGCGACGAACGCACCCACACATAAACCTCAACCAGGGGCCTGAACGACGCACGGTTGCGCCGCACGAGGGACGCGCGGGTTCACAACCCTTGCAGCTCGCGCTCAGGTCGTGTCGGGCGGGCAATCCGTGGGGTTCTCTCCCTTGGATGCGGTCGACGACGCCTTGCGCAATGCGTCCACGAACCGCTGCGCACTCTCCAGCCACGCCAGCTTCTCCGAAAACGGCAGCTTGGCGATCCGCAAGAGCTGGCGCACCTTGTGCTCCTCCCAGCCCCGATCCCACCCATCGTCAACCGGCATTGGGGATTCGATCACGACCCGCCCCGTTCCTTGATGATCCTGAGTTGATCCAAATCGGACAGGTCCACGGGACGCGCGGCCTTTCGTTTCAGCTCCACGAGATCGGCGTAACCCACGAAGGGCGCCGCGACATGGGGAGCTAGTTCCACCCGCAGAGCGGATTGATAGGCTCTCGCGAAATCGAACGGGGCCTCGACGAATAGATCGACCTCCGTGGCCTGGTGCATGGGGCTATAAAGTGAAAAAACCGTGAGGCCCTTCTCCGCCATCCAGCGACGGCGCATCGCAGGATCCGCGAACTGTTCCATCGGCACCGGCGCCCGTGGTCGATACCCAAGCGACGCCAGCGCGGCCAACGCACGGCGAGTGTTGTCGTCCTCCAAATCCAGGATCAGGTCTACGTCGGCCGTGAAGCGCAAATGCCCATGCGCCGCCACCGCCAACCCGCCCGCGATCAGATAACGAACGGACGCGTCGTTCAAAGCACGAAAAACGGCCTCAATGCTCTCTATTTGCACCGCGCTCCCTCAGGTCCTGCGATCACTCTGCTCCGTCGTGAACCCCGACGTCCCGCCTTGCAGAGATTTCGCGCGTCCATTGTAGCCCACTCGAGCGTGGAGGCGAGTCCGTACACGTTGGCGTCATTGGCTTTCCGTCGCGAACCGGCCGTTAGCGCCGATCCCCAAGCTGCCACCCGCCCACCGACGAACGGTCCCAGTTCCAGTCGATCTCGCGGATCGGTCGATCCTTGCGGGCCAGGACGAACATGATCGGCTCACCGCTGCGGTCGTGAAAGTCCCAACCCACCGGCTGCCCGTAATGCTCATCGAGGAACTGCTTCCATTCCGCAAAGGGATGCTCATCGAACAGCACGACGATCAGCCGCGGCGGCGACGCCCGAAGTTCGCGGATCAGAACCCGGCGGCGCTCCTCCGCTCCGCGCATGCCCTTCATCAACCCCGTGATCATCGTAAATCGCGAGGCACACCGGCGCTTGGCGTAATAGTAAATCGACGCATCGTTCCCGAACACGAAAACCGTGTCGCTCGGATCGGTCACCGAGGCCACATTCTCTCCCTGACCCTTTCCCCAGAAGTCCCGCGAGTTGTAGCGCTTCACCGTGATCCCAAAGGGCGGTTGAAGCAGATAGTCACGCACCTGCGTGCCAAGCACGAGAAGCGGGATGACCGCCCGGATCACGTACCCGACCAGCCGCTTGCCGCCCGATCCGACGCCCAGGGGCTGAGTCACCGAATTGGCAACCGCCTCCGCCATCAGCGACACGACCATCACCGCCGGCGGAATCAGCAGGCAATAGTAGTGCGGCCAAAAGCGCCCCGGCAGACACGCGGCGAGGAAGGAGGAAATGAGAAGTAAGAAGAGAGAAGCAGAAAGATGGCGAGGTTTCTTCACGCTTCTTGACGCCAACCAGAGCGTCGCGGGAATCGCCGCCACCCAAAACGCGAGTCCACTATCGAAGATGTAAGGATGTCGAATCGGCGCAAAAAAGCGGACGAAGCGCATCCAGAAGGGTTCGCCGCTCTCCGTGTATCCCACGTTGAAGAGGAACACGGCGTCCACGAACTCTGTGAGACGACCCGTCGCCGCAAAGTACGCGAACGCGCCGAACCACACCACCGCAGGTCCGCAGGCCAAAACCGCAAGGCTCGCCAGTACCCTCGATGCCCGACGCTCCGCACCGGGGGCCTGGCACGTCACCCACGCGATCCACGCCGCAAGACCGAACCAATACACAGCCACAACGGTCTTGAGCGTCGAACCCAACGCGAGGAAGCCGCCCGAGAGAAGAAGCCCTTGCCAAGAAAAGGAGGACGCCTTCGACGAATCCATGGCGCGAAGCGACGAAGACCACCCCGCCAGGATCAGCGTGTTCATGAAAATTTCGCGGTTGCAACCCTCACCCCCGGTCCCCGGATCGCTCGACGCGATCGCATAGAGAAGTCCGCCGACGATCGCCGTCTGCTCGCTTCCCACGCGGCGAAGAATGCCCATGATGAGGGCCAGCGACATGACACAACTCGCTGTCGCCAGCCAGCGGAAGACCGACGGCCCATCCCCGAACATGGCAATCACGCCGCCAAACAGCGCGAACACGCCGAACGGCTGATGGTCCCACACATCCACATACAGCCGATCCCCCGAAAGCAACCGCCCACCGATGTACGCATAGTTGCACTCATCCGTCTCCAGCGGCAGGTCCAAGGCATGAAGTCGAAAGGCGACGAGAACGACCACCGCGGCGGCGGAGACCACCCAAAAAAGCCCCGACGGACCTTCCAACCGCCGCGTCGGTGTGCCCTCGACCTCGCTCATCGCAGGGCATCGTAGGCCCCGCGCCCCTGCCGCCCAAGCTTGCGTCCTCGGGTCGCCGCCCTCTCCCCGCGAAATCGTCGCCCACCAGGCCTACAATCTTCCGGCGGCGGCACACATCTTGCAGGTCCGACCGCCGTGGAAACGGAGGATCGGCCATGATGATCGAACTGGACAATGACGAACTCGAAATCGTCCGCAACCTGATTGAGGAGCGCCTGCGGGAGCTGGGTCCGGAAATCCACCACACCCGGACTGCCGACTACCGGGATTCCCTCAAGAGCCTGCGGCGAAAGCTCGAGCAACTCGCCGAGCGCCTGGGGTGCCCGACGCAATGACCCCGCCGCCGTCCCGCGGCGGATTGGTCCCCTCGCCCGAGCCCCTGCGTTCACGCGGGGGGTCCGCACCTGTGTACCTAGACTCCACTGGAATTACTGGACGTTGCGCACCCCTTTGGCCGAAATGCAGATATCGGACGGGCGGCGATGCCATCGGCCCCCGGCCCCGTCCCGGCAAGGACCGCGCTTTGGGCTACGAAGATGACTGAGAAGACCCGCAATCGGACAAACTTGCTTCCCCCGACCCTCGCCGCGCTCGTCGCGGCGCTGGCCTTACCCGGTTGTCACTCCGACCATCGCATCAGTCTCCGGGAGTTCATGGAACGTCAGCAGACGGCCATAACCTCCGCCGACGAGCAGGTACCACCGCCCCCCGCCGAACTCGACCGCCAACTGGGCCCCTACAAGGTCGGTCCAGGCGACGTGATGACCATTACGTTGATCGGCACGCAAGCCGCCGTCATCCCGCCCGTAACCGTCCGCATTGACCGCAAGGGAACCATCGACCTTCCCATCGTCGGAGCCTTGCCGGTCGGCGATTTGGAATTGGAGGACGTCGAGGAACGAATTCGGCAAGCCTACGTCCCCAAGGTCTACGCCGACGCCGTCGTACACGCGGAGTTGGCCAGCGCCGAACCGACCAACGTACTTGTCATCGGAGCGGTGTCTGTTCCCGGACTCGTACAGCTCCGTCGGACCGAGCGGAACATGCTTTATGCCATCGTCGGGGCGGGCGGCGCGTCCGATGCCGCCTCGGGCGAGGCCACTTTGCAACGCATCCGCCGACCGTCGGAAATCGCCACCTACGACCTGCGGAACCCCGTCCAGCTCGCCGAGGCCCTGGCCTTGGAACCGCTGGAAACCGGCGACATCGTCACCGTCCACGCGGCCGCATCCAACACCGTATACGTCGGTGGATTGGTCAATCGCTCCGCCCCGCAGATTCATCCGCCCGGCGCCAACATCACCGCCTTACAAGCTCTTGCCGGGGCGAACGGGGTACGCACCGACGTTTTCCCCAAGGAGGGAACGCTCATCCGCCGCATGTCCGACGGATCGGACGTACACGTGAAGCTTGATCTCAAGCGCATGGCCCGCGGCGAGGACCCCAACATCGTCCTGGCCGCCGGCGATATCCTCTGGGTCCCCGACACCTGGGAGACCCGCGTTCAGGATTTCGTCAATCGCAACATCTTCTTCCGCGCCGGCGTGAGTGTGAACTACAACGTCACGGGCGTCGAGTTCCTCAACCGGCGGGAACTACAGGGGTCCAGTCGCGGGGGGGCGCAGAGCTTGCAGGATTCCTTTGACCCGCTCGGTTTTCTGAACCGCAACACGTCCTTGCAAAACCTCGTCAACCGACCGCCGCCGTAAACCCCCCGTCGTGATATACTGGCAGCGTGCGTTGACGCAGGGGCAACCGGCGCAAGCACGGGAGTAACTGAATGTCGTCTGTATTGGTCACCGGCGGTGCAGGGTTTATCGGCTCGCACCTGGCCACGCGCCTGGTCGAGCTAGGCCATCGCGTGCGCGTGCTCGACAACTTCTGCACCGGACACCGCGCTAATCTCGCCCACGTGGCGGGCCGATTCGAGCTGATCGAAGCTGACCTCCGCGACGCCGACGCCTGCCGACGAGCCTGCGCCGGCGTGGAATACGTCTTTCACGAAGCGGCCTTGGGGTCGGTGCCCAAGTCCGTCGAGGACCCCCAGCCCAGCCACGACATCAACATCAACGGCACCTTCCACGTCCTCCGCGCCGCGGTCGAAAACAAGGTCCACCGCGTCATCTACGCCGCCAGCAGTTCGGCCTATGGCGATTCCGAGGAGTCCCCCAAACATGAACGGCTTCTCCCCAATCCGCTGAGTCCCTACGCCGTGCAAAAGCTCGCCGGCGAGGACTATGCCCGAGCGTTCTTCATCTGCTACGGGTTGGAGACCATCAGTCTGCGCTACTTCAACGTCTTCGGTCCGCGGCAGGACCCCAAGAGCCAATACGCCGCAGCCATCCCCGCCTTCGTCACTTCCATCCTTCACGACGAGCCGCCCACGGTCTACGGCGACGGCGAGCAGTCCCGAGATTTCACCTACATCGACACCGTGGTGGAGGGCAACCTCCTGGCCATGAACGCCGCCAAGACCTGCGGCGAGGCCGTCAATCTCGCTTGCGGCGGGCAGATCACCGTCAATCAGGTCATCGCCGCCATCAACAAGGTTCTAGGCAAGAACATCCGGCCGAATTACCTCCCGACTCGCCCCGGCGACGTCCGCCATTCCTGCGCCGATATTCAACTCGCCAAGCAGTTGCTGGGCTTCCGACCCACCATCGGTTTTGACGACGGACTACGACGGGCGATAGACTACTATCGTTCGATTGCTTCGATGTAGCGCCACCCCTTGTGGGTGGCGCAAAAAGCTCCCCGCGCCACCCATGACCGCCGAGCGCGAAGTCCGTCTGCGACAGTACCAAAGCCATCGCCGCGATTGGCGGGAGAACCTCTACGTCTATCCGGTCATCTCCCGTCGCAGCGGCGGCTTGAGCCTGGGAATCAACCTCAACCCCGACGCCGCCTGTAACTTCGACTGCGTGTATTGTCAGGTCGATCGCACCATCGCCCCGCGCGTTCGAGACGTAGACCTCGACCGACTCCGCGCCGAGCTCTCGCGCTTGATCGCCGACGCCCGCAGCGGCGAACTCTTTTCCGACCCCGACTTCGCCGACGTGCCCGCGCCCCAGCGAGCCATCCGCGACATCGCCTTCTCCGGCGACGGCGAGCCGACCACGTGCCGCTTCTTCCGCGAGGCCGTCGAGCTGGTCGCCGAGCTGAAACGCGACGCCGGACTTTCGGAAACCAAAACCGTGCTCATCACCGATGCCTGTTATCTCAGCAAGCCGGAGGTCGTCGCGGGTTTGGCGATCATGGATTCCAGCGGCGGCGAAATCTGGGCCAAACTCGACGCAGGCACCGGAGAATACTACCGCGCCGTCAACCGCCCGAATTTCCCGCTTGCGCACGTGATCGACAACATCATCGCCGCCTCCCGCGTCCGGCCGGTGGTCATCCAATCCTTGTTCATGCGTCTAAACGGGGTGGGACCCTCCGAATCGGAACTCGCTGCCTTCGCCGATCGTCTCGTCGAGATCACCCGCGAAGGCGGCCAAATCTCCATGGTCCAGGTCTACACCGTCGCCCGCCGCCCCGCGGAAAGTTTCGTCACCGCTCTGTCCGATGCCGAGGTCGACCACATCCGCGACCTCGTACGTCAACGGACCGCCCTACCCGCCCAATCCTACTACGGCACGTTGTAGCGTCGGGGCCAGTCCCCGGCGCTTCCCCCGGCTCGATCGTCGCCCATGAACGGCGACGCCACACCCTAAATGCCGGTCGCAACCCGGTCATTGGTAATTGGTCATTAGTAATTCGTAATTGCCAACGGCCTACAGGCGAGGTACACTGCGACTCCCGCTTGACCCGGAGGCTGCCCGCGGATGGTCGCAAAGATCCTGGCTGTCGTCGCCCTGGTGACCCTGCCTTTGAGTGCCGCTATGTGGCACCGAAGCCACCGCTACCCCGTGCAATATCGCTACGATCTGACCGCCTACAAATCCCTCTGGGTCAGTCTCAAGGACGGCGTCTGCGGGCTGCGCGTGCTGACCATGCCCACCAAGACCGCCGCCCGATCCGAGTTCCGCCATCCCCTGCGTTTCCCCGCCGCCCCCAGCCAGGCGTCGTTGTGGTTCCATTCCGCCCCCCACGGCGCCTACCGTACGACGTGGATTGTCTTCCCCTTCTGGCTGCCGACGCTATTGCTAACTCTTCTCTCCGCTGTCCCCGTGGTTCAGGGACCGGTCCGTCGCCTCGTGCGGCGCTGGCGAGGTTGCTGCATGGTCTGCGGCTACGACCTCACCGGAAACCGTAGCGGGCGCTGTCCCGAATGCGGCCAGGATGTGCATTCGACCGGCCGCCGCCCGCATCGCCCTCACCGAGCTCCCGTGGTCAGCCCGCGACCCGGGCATTCCCGCTGAGTCTTCGTCATGAATCCCGATCGCCCACTTCCCGCGCATCACTCCTCCGGCGGTCGCCTGGGGGTCATCGCCGGCAGCGGACGATTTCCGTTCCTGGTCGTAGACGGAGCGCGGCGGGCGGGATGCCATGTGACCGTCGTCGGGCTGCGCGGGTTCGCCGAACCGGCCCTCGCCGCCCAGGCCGATTCCTTCCGCTGGTCCGGACTCGCCAGGCTGGGGCAGTGGATTCGCATCCTCAGACGCCGCGACATCAAAGACGTGGTCCTTGCGGGGGCCGTGCAAAAGACGAGCATGTACGGGCGGTTTCGGCTGCTGCGTTTGTTGCCCGATTGGACGTCCGCTAGATTGTGGTTCTTTCGGTTGCGCGACAAACGCAATGACGCGGTGCTGTCCGCCGTGGCCGACGAATTCGCCAGGCATGGGATCGTGATGCAGGACTGCGTGCGCTATGCTGCGGATCACCTCGCCCCCGAGGGCGTACTCACCCGCGCCCAACCATCCGAAGCACAACTCCGCGACGCCGACTTCGGCTGGCGGATCGCCAAGGAACTGGGTCGCCTGGACATCGGCCAATCCGTCGCGGTGAAGGAAACCGAAGTCATCGCCGTCGAGGCCGTCGAGGGCACCGACCGTATGATCGAACGCGCCGGACAGCTCTGCCCGCGCGGCGGATGGACGCTGGTCAAGACCGCCAAACCCAACCAGGACATGCGCTTCGACGTCCCCACCGTCGGCCCCGAAACCATCGCCAACCTCGCCCGAAACGGCGCCCGCATGTTGGTCATCGAGAGCGGAAAAACCGTCCTCGTCGATCGCCAAACCCTGCTCGCCGACGCCCACCGCCTGGGCGTCGTCATCCTAAGCCGAAGCGCCACATAGTGGCACTCTTCGTAGACGGCGTGAACGCCCTGCCGTCGCCCAATCCGCTTGCCAGCAACTCCTCAACCCCGCACAACCACCGACCACTCCCGACCAACCGCCCCCTACGCCCCCGTAACTTGTCGCTGGTAATTCGTAATTGGTTCCTGCTCATTGCTCATTGGTCATTCGTCTCGCCCCTCCGTCCCTTCGTCCCCATGTCCCTCCGTCCCTCACCCCGGGTCATTGGTAATTCGTTTCTGCGTTTTTGCGTTTCTGCTTTCGCATCGTGCCGGGTGCCACTGGCAACTCGTCTGCCAGTGCCTGTCCCTCCGCCATCGCCCACCCCCGCCGAACGATCTCTTCGACCGCATCCCTGGAGCGCCGCCCCCCGCAGGAGGCGCCGGGGATCGCAAGCGTAGGACCCGCTGTCCGAACCACCCAACGTCCCCATCCAGTCTCTAAAACGGAAGCCCGGCCTGAGCAACGCGAAGACCGGGGTCCACGAGTGAACCCCCCGCGTCACCAACTCCAGGGGAGAGCAAAGTCCCACTTGGCCGGCCGGGGAGAGCAAAGTTCCACTTTGCTCAAATCACGTCCCCGCGAAATCCGAGATGCCCTGCGAACCTGCGAAAAACTGATGTCGCGCGATCGGAACATCTCTTGCGATCCTCCCACTAGCTGCTCTTCGGTGGCAACAACGACACGAACGGGGCTCGAGAAAACGACGCTTTGACCGTTGTCGCTTCTGTCTTTCGGGACGCGATTCGGTAGTCCTCACGGCGTAGGAACGCCGCGAGCACGTCATCAACCACTACGCGCACTCCCGTTGTGATGAAGGACAGCATGAGGTGGAGACCCACGTGCGGGTAATGGCAGTCGATGTTGGCATTGTCCCGCGACGTCTTGATCTCCAAGCCATCCGGAACGCGAACAGGCTTACGCTGCGGGCCTCGAACGGCCGCACCGATCTCAGCGTTCTGCTTCGTGCGAACTGGAAGCCGAAAATAGTCGTTTGTCTTGATGAAGAGATCGGGATAGTCGCTTTTGCTGTTCCCGCCCAGCTCGCCTCCCGGATACCGCGCCAGCAAATGCCCTGTGACGACGACACTGACCGTGTCTCCCGCGACGAAGTCAAGCAAGACCTGTTCGTGCTTGAGCAGTTCGTCGATTCGCGCGACTTCGCCGGGCTCGTCGATCTGGGTCCTGAGTGCGGCCCATGCTTCGCGGAGCAGAGCGGGCGAGTTCAGCACATCTTCGACGTACGTCCGCAGTCCGGGTGCTTCCTGCACGACCCACGGCACCAGTGTCCTTGTGGTTGTTTGGGCGCGGTCGTACCAGTTGGACCCGGGCGGCGGATGCGCATCGAGTTCCGGCTATTCGTCGAGGGCGTCCGGCTCGTGGAACGTCGCCCTGTAGACGCCAAGCTCGTCACGCCGGAACTCGGCGGGCCGGGTATCTCCGCCCTCCATGTACCACACAGGCCTAGCGAGAACGGCGGCATGCTTGCCTTCGGTGTAGACTCGCACCTCGACGGTCAACCCCGGGCAGCATTCACAGAACAGGACTCCAGTGGGTTGTCCGCCTCTCACGCGAACCACGATCGTGTGCCTGTCTGCCATACGCCATGCTCCCAACGCCGGGACGAGCCCTTATGCGGGGGTCCGACTCTCCAAGGGTCGCCGCCCTACTGCCAAAGTCCACGGACTATCAGTATCATTTCCGCGATGGCAACGCTCCCGCGCAAGCCGCTGCTTGAAACCACCGTCCTCATCGTCGGTTACGCCATGAGTCGACTGGACCGCGACTATTTGACCTCCCGCCGCTGCAAGAGCTGGAAAGAGGCGTTCGTCCAAGCGGGGAAGCTCCTGAACGTCGCACCGGGGTCGATAAAGAATCTGCGCGACGAGTTTGATCCCGTGCATGGGAACGCTCGACGGGGATGGAAGGACCGCCCGATGCGGCCCAACCGCCAGCGCATCATGGGCGAACTTTGCGACGTCAGCGACGCGGCGCTCTTGGAGATGATCGACCGAATCCTCGCCCACGATTCTGAGGCGGTCCAAGAGGTCGTTACGCCGCTGAGCAAGCCGACCACTCGAATCTACAACGTCGCCGAGCGGCTCCGCACGGGCCGGCTCGCCGAGACGTACTTCCTTGAACATTGCCAGAGGATCGCGAACATCCCACCGCCCCTCATTCTCGACCATCGCACGTTGGCGCGCGGCTACGACTTTGGAGTTGAGAAACGCACGGATATCGCCATCGAGGTCAAGGGGCTCAAGCAGTCGCGCGGCGGCATCGCGTTCACCGACCGCGAATGGTCGGAGGCCAAGTTAAGGCGTAAGGACTACTGGCTTGTCGTCGTTGGCAACATCGAGGCCATCCCGATCGCCCGGCTAATCCGAGATCCGTCTTCCGCCCTTGACGCGAAGTGCCAGTACCAGACAACCATCGCGGCGTCATGGCGTGCGACCGTGGCCGTCGCCTGATTCCGAGTCGAGTGGGCGTGCATTCTCTTCGCCCCAACGGGGCGAGTCTTGGCCCCGAAGGGGCCGCGGGTTGTAGCCACGGGTGGAGCGACGCTGCTCTGGGCGTCGCGGAACCCGTGGGAGCCCGGTTGCGTTATTCTCTTCCTCGCCCCGGAGGGGCGAAGGAAGCGCACGATCCATTGAGAGACCCGATATGTCCGGCACCTACTCCCAGATTCTCCTGCACATCGTCTTCAGCACCAAGCACCGAGAGCCGTGGATCACGCGGGACATCGGCGAGCGATTGTATCCGTATATGGGCGGAATCGTCCGGGCCGAGAAGGGCGTGTTGTACGACATCGGGGGCGTCGAGGATCATGTTCACATGTACCTTCGGTGGCGGGCGGACGAATCGGTGTCAGACCTCCTGCGCACCGTCAAGGCCAGGTCGTCGAAATGGGTCCATGACACGTTCCCATCGCTCGGCGCGTTCGCGTGGCAGGAGGGATACTCGGTCTTCTCCGTCAGCAAGTCGCAGGAGGAGGCCGTTAAGAAGTATGTCGCGGGGCAAGCCGAGCATCACAAACACGAGGACTTCAAGAGCGAACTCTCGCGGTTGCTCCGCGCCCACGGCGTCGAGTTTGACGAGCGGTACGTCTTCGATTGATCGGCTACGCTCGCGGGCGCATCCTCCACCCCTCCGGGGCGGGTCCGTGAGAGATCAACCCTCTCCACGGGTTGCACTCCACCCCCCTGTCGGTGGGCTGCGCTCCACCCGTGGCTACAACCCGTCGCCCCGATGGGGCGAAAGAGCGCTCCACGTTTTGCGTCCCGGTTGTCCGCTGGGTGGATCAGAACGTCCTGACGCCGGTCTACGAGGACCAATGCGTCGGGTCCGACGGCGCGCCCCGGAAGGGCAGGAGTTGAAGCACCTGGCGGCGTGACCGATGCCCGACAACCTCACTCCGGCCCAGCGCCGCGCTTGCATGCAAGCAGTCAAGGGCCGCAATACCACGCCGGAGCGGATCGTCCGGTCGGTCCTTCATCGTCTGGGGTGCCGGTTTGCCCTCCACCGCGCGGACCTTCCGGGTAAGCCGGACGTCGTGATGCCCGCGCGGCGGCGCGTCGTTCTTGTGAATGGGTGCTTCTGGCACGGTCACACCTGTACCAGAGGGTGCCGAAAGCCAGTGACAAACGCCCGTTACTGGCGGACGAAGATCAACCGCAATCGGGCCCGTGACCGCTGGGCGATGGCCGCTTTGCGCCGGGAAGGATGGTGCGTGTTCCTCGTTTGGGAATGCGAAATCATACCCCGAAGGCGCGAGGCGCTCAGGCGGCGACTCTCCCGATTCCTAAACGGGGATTCGAAGCAGTCGGCTCAGCGCCTTAGCCTCAAACGAGCAAAAGCGACTTCGACGACTGGGCCCGGCCGAACGCATCTTGATCCGAGTACTCGCAAACGCACTCGTCGGAAATAACGACCATCCGTCCGTCATTTCGCTTCCGCAGAACCAACCAAATATCCCCGCCGCTTTGCCACGTGTCACCACCCAATGCGTCCGCAACCGCAATCGCTTGGTCTTCCGTCATGGACTCGGCTCCCAATACTTGCCATCTAAACAAATACCGAACACGCATGATAGAACCCGCGTCCAGGGAATGCAAGAGAATTCCGCCTGTGCAAATTTTTTTTGGTGACCGACCC
>CAZYEX010000100.1:0-27512 GCA_964646605.1 uncultured Phycisphaera sp.
CTATCAGTTTTGTCCGGATCAGGGTCTAACGACCCTGGACGCAATGAGCGGACGTGAAAAATGGCGGATGGAGGATGGGCGAACACTGGCCGGCCATAGTCCAAACGGGGATGTTGTCTTTACGGCGGGCAATATCCTCCAGGTCGTCCATCACGAAAACGGCAACGTGCTCGCAACCGTGGAGGCGCCGTCGGTCTTCAAGGCCGTCTCCAATACGCATGATGGCTCGGTCTACTTATTGGGCCGCGACGGGCGGGTCCTTTGCACCCGGCTCGATGACGTGCCCTATCTTCGCCGTCAGCAGGTGTTGGCCGCACGCCAGCAACTCAACCAGCCGCCGGTGGATGAATCGAAGTCGCCCGAGCGACTTCCCAAGCCCTTTATCCCCCAGCCCGACCCAACCGAGGACGATCCCCTCCGCAGCAAGAAAGACACCAAACCCTAGGCGGCTGGCGTAGGACCGGAATTCGGTTACCATGTGCCTATGGCCGAGCGCCAAATCAAACGGGCGCTGATTAGCGTCTACGACAAAACCGGCATCGTCGATTTCGCCCGCGCGCTGGTTAACGAGTTCGGCATCGGGATCATCTCCACCGGCGGTACGGCATCACTTCTCAAGGAGAACGGCATCCCCGTCACGCTGGTTGAGACTATTACCGGCTTCCCGGAGATGCTCGACGGCCGGGTCAAAACGCTCCACCCGAAAATCTACGCGGCGATCCTGGCCGATCGAGACAATCCGGAGCACATGCGACAGCTTGCGGAACAAGGCATCGAACCGATCGACATGGTCGTAGTAAACCTCTACCCCTTCGAGAAAACCGTGGCCGATCCCAACTGCACGTTCGAGCAAGCCATCGAGATGATCGACATCGGCGGGCCGTGTTTGCTACGCGCGGCGGCGAAAAATCATCGACATGTAATCCCGATCGTTCGTCGCGAAGGATTGGAGTATGTTCTCGAAGAACTGCGCGAGAATCGGGACCTCCTCGAAACCGGTCGGGCGGTACTGGCCAGCGTCGTCTATGAAGAGACCTCGGATTACGATCGCACCGTCGATGAATACCTATCGAACCGTTGGACCGAGCTACGTTGCGGACCTGGTCCTTCCATCACCCCGACGGAATTGGTCCCGGTAATGGACTGGATGCAGCACTTGCGCCTTTGGAAGGCCAGGGAATGCGGATATGGCGAAAACCCGCACCAACGAGCGGCGCTTTACAAGCAGTCGGGAAGTGATGTCATTCTCAAGCCGGTACCGTCGGCATCGCTTTCCCTATCGTACAACAACTACAACGACGCCGACGCGGCGCTGGGGCTTTGCCGGGAACTCACCCGAGCGCTCGCCGGAACAGAGGGGAGGGCAAAGATTCTCTTTGCCCGTCAGCCCGAGACCCCTCCCGGACCGACCGCGACACGGTTCGCTCCGGTCGACGACGAGATTCTCACCCGAAGAAAGCTGCCACACTGGCAGATCCCGGGCGCGACCTATTACGTCACCTTCCGCAGCGCCATTGGCGTGCTGACGACCGAGGAGCGGGACATCGTGATGTCGAGTATTCGTCACTGGTCGGGCGTGCGACTCGACCTGCACGCCGCGGCTGTCATGCCGGATCATGTCCATATGCTGCTGACCCCGCGCGACGTCGGCGAGACGACGGATCGGCAACACAACCTCTCCGCGCTGCTCCAAAGCATCAAGGCCCACAGCGGCCGGGAGATCGCCCGCAGGCGCGGCGGTGACGTGCGGCAAGTCTGGGTGCGCGAGTCGTTCGATCGATGGGTGCGCAGCGAGTCGGATTTTATCGAAAAGTACACCTACATGGCCAACAACCCCGTCAAGGAGGGGCTGGCGGACAGTCCAGAGGCGTACCGTTGGTGGTACGGCGTCGAGGCCCTGCCCGGTGATCCATGCTTCGAAGAATCGGCGCGGCAAGCCGGCGGCGCCGGGGAGGACAAAGATCCTCTTTGTCCTCCCAGCACTGCGGGCAAAGAGAATCTTTGCCCTCCCAGCACTGCGGGCAAAGAGAATCTTTGTCCTCCCGGCACTGCGGGCAAAGAGAATCTTTGCCCTCCCCTTACTTGTGTGTTCATCAAACACACCAACGCTTGCGGAGTTGGCGTCCACGCCGATCCGATCGAGAGTTACCGCAGAGCCTACATCGGCGATCCCAACGCCGCGATGGGCGGAGTCCTGGCGTGCAACTTTGACGTAACGCCGACGTTCGCCGAGGCCGTCATGGAGACGTATGACCGATGGGGAAAGTCGCTCGGCGCGGGCGGGTTCTTCGCGGAGGTTTGGGTCGCGCCGGAGTTCAACGTCGAGGCCGTTACCCTGATCCGGAATCACAAGAAGAGCTGGGGTGGAAAGGTCCGACTGCTCGTCGTTGGTGACATGAGCGTGGCGCCGACCGCGGACGAACTCGACTATAGAAAAATCGCCGGTGGAATGCTCGTTCAAACCGCCGACAACATCGGTCTCCACGAAGACCAGTGGAAAGTCGTCACCAAGCGAGCGCCGAGCGATTGTGAGCTTTCAGATTTGAGATTGGGCTGGCTGATCGCCAAGCACACCAAGAGCAACGCAATCAGCATCTGCAAGGACGGTATGCTCATCGGCAACGGCGCGGGGCAGATGTCGCGGGTGATGAGTTGCCGCATCGCCACGTGGCTGGCCAAGGAAAACCGGCACGATGACATGCTGAAGGGCTCGGTCGCTGCCTCCGACGCCTTTTTTCCTTTCCCCGACGGGCCCAACATCCTCATGGACGCGGGAGTGACGGCCATCATCCAGCCCGGCGGGTCCAAGAACGACGACAAGGTGATCGCCGCCTGCGACGAGCGCGGCGTAGCCATGATCTTCACCGGCACCCGCCATTTCCGCCACTAAGCCCCTCCTCTGCCGCGAACGGCGGCATCCATGCGTCCGCACCACAACGGCATGCTGTTGACACCTTGGCCAAGGTCGATTGTACTCACCCGCGGTCGATGAACATCGCCACGGGGCGTGGCGCAGTTTGGCTAGCGCGCCTGCTTTGGGAGCAGGAGGTCGCAGGTTCGAATCCTGTCGCCCCGATTTTTCGCCCGCAGGGCGAAGAATAGAGCAGGTGAGCACAGGGACAGGTGAGCAGGTGAGGGGAGGATGGTACACACGCGTGTCCGTCTCTCAACGTGCGTGCGTGCCCGACGCGAGCGCCGGTTGAGCGACGAAGCGTACGCGAGTGCCAACCCGTAGCATCTTCCCCAGCCGCAAGGCGTCCCAGTTGGTCAGACGGAAGCATCCGTGCGAACCGGTTTTTCCGATCAGCTCGGGATTGGGGCTGCCGTGGATGCCGTAGCCGGGCAGACTCAGTCCGATCCAACATCGCCCCACAGGATTGCGCGGGCCGGGCGGGATCAGGAGCTTGCGATCGACCCCCTTCACCTCCGGCCACATCTTGGGATCAAACGTATAGCTTGGGTTTTCGGTGATGACCACGACCTTGGCCTCGCCGGAAGGGACCTTTTCGCGATGCTTGGCGATGGAGCAGTGAAACAAGGCGACCACGCGGTCATCGGCGGCCCGCACGCGCATCACCTTCTCACCGACGTCGATTTCGAGGAGCTGCCCTCGCGTCGACCTCGACGCATCCTGGACTCGCGGGACCGTGAGAACGTCGCCGGGTTTCACGCGCCCTAGGTCGCGGCCCGGATTCAGTCGAGCGAGCAATCCTCGTGAACAATGAAACTTTTCCGCGAGGGCGGCGAGGACGTCCTCATGTCCCAACTTGGTGAGTCGGCTCTTCTCGATCCAGTTGCCGGGTACGTGGCCGATGTCGTCGAAGTCAGACGGCGTCACCGTGTAGAGGGTGAGGGCCCGTTCCGCGTCAAGTCCAAGCATGCCGACCGTCGGGGCGTCGAGCTTCCCGGTGGGCGACAATCCGCGCAGGCGTTGGAACTCGCGTGTGGCCAGGTCCGTCTTTCGACCCAGGCAACCGTCGATCAAACCCGGGGAGAAGCCTTCGCGCTCGAGGGCAACCTGCCAGGCGATGCGCGAGGGTAACGACGCAGAGTCGTCGCCGGCGCGGGCGATCGGGCCGACGCCGACGGCGAGGACAGCCGCAAGGACCATTCGCCCGACGCGCAAACCGGATGCGGTCCCCGCCTTCGTAGCTCGTTTGTCGTTACGCACATTTCATTATCGGGTCGGGGTTGGAAAAGGACCGAACGGATCCCCATGTCACGCGCGCGCGGCAGGGGCAACACTGAGAAGGCCCTCAAGGAAGCGGCTCCGACCGTCCGAATCGGGTGTAGAAAACCAGAACGCCGACCAGCCCGACGGCCCCCGCGGCGCCGAAGGCGAGGACGGGCCCCATCCCGTTCTGAACGCGCTCCCCGACGACCCAAAGGACCGCGCCCACAGGCGTTGCCCACATGACCGCCAGACTACGGACGCTCCAATACAATCCGATGGCCTGCGTTCGCACCTCCGGGGGAACCAGGTCGGCGACCATTGCCTTTCGCGCCGGCTCACCGATCTCTCGCAAGCCTCCGATGATGAAGGCCAGTGCCAAACCAAGCGTACCCAGCGCCGGTCCGAGCAGAATGAGACTAACCGGGAACAGTGCGAAGAAGAGAAAGGTCAGCCCGATGAAGGGTTTCTTGGCGAGTCCGCCGCGGCTGGCCAGCGGACCGATCACGATGTAGAGGATTATGTTGGTGACGGCCTGGATGTTGAGCAGCACGCCCTGATAGAGCGCCGTCCCTTTCTCCGCGTCGGCAGCCAGGATCGGAACGCAGAACAGGATGATCAGCGGCCCCGCCAGCCCCTCCGCCCAGCGCGAAAGAATGTCGGCGATAAGCAACCGTTTGAGGTTCGGGCTGAATTGTGAAAGCAGATGCCGCGGCCTTTGGAGTGCCATCCGCGTGTCACGACTGGCGGTGCGCATGAACCGCCATTGCAGCAACGCGGCCCCCGCCACCAGCGCCAACGCCACCAGAGTGTCCGCCCGTACCCCGCCGATGCGGCCGAAATACCACACCAACGGGGCGCTGATGCAATAGGCCAGAACCCGCGACAAGCGCCGGAAAATCGACTGCAACGAAAATGCCATCGTTCGACGATCCGGGGGCAGCGAATCCCCCACCACCGTGATCGTCGCCGGTCCGGCGATGCTGTCCCAGGCGAACACGAAGGGAATGGCCACGAACACCGCGACCGTCGAGTCCCACAGGAAAATCACCGCAAGTCCCACCAGCGGCAGAAAGTTGAAAAAGAGCAGCGCGCGACGGGTGTTGAATCGCCCGGCGATCGCCCCCCCCGCATAATAGTTCACGGCCTCCAACGCGTCGCGATAGAAGCCGTAGAGCCCGACGAGGAGGATCATCCCCGCCTCGCCGCCGCCGGCCCGATCGCGCAGGGCCTTGAGGTACTGCGGGATCAGCGGGGCCCACAACTCCGTGGCGGCCGTGACCAACAAGATCGTCCCCAAGAGCGCCATCGTCGAGGAGTTGATCCCCAGCCAATCCCGCCAGGGCAGATTCGATCGTGGACGTATGCCTCGGGGAGTTTCGTCCATGCCCCGCACCGTAATCGTCCCTCCGCCGAGCCGCAACCTCGCACGCTGAATCGTCGAGGTTGCAGTCTCACACCGCGTGGTTATCATTTTGCTGATGACCGTGCAGGGCCGGAGTGCGGGGCAGAAACGAAGGGAAATACCATGAAACGTGCGAAAATCACCATCGTCGGAGCGGGAAACGTGGGGGCGAGCTGCGCGGTGTGGGCGGCTCAGAAGGAACTCGGCGACATCGTTCTGATCGACATCCCCGAGATGGCCGACAAGACCGCGGGCAAAGCACTCGACCTTTTGCAGTGCGCGCCCATTGAGCGTTTCGATTGCCAGATCGTCGGCACCGCGGACTACGCCCATGCCAAGGACAGCGACGTGGTCATCGTCACCGCGGGGATCCCGCGCAAACCGGGCATGAGCCGCGACGACCTTATCGCCACCAACGTGAAGATCGTCGGAGCCGTTTCAGAACAGATCGCCAAGTACGCGCCGAACGCGGTGCTCATCGTCGTTTCAAACCCGCTGGACGCGATGGTCTACACGGCCTGGAAGAAGACGGGCTTCCCCGCGCACCGCGTGGTCGGTCAGGCCGGGTGCCTGGATATCGCCCGCTATCGCACGTTCATCGCTCTGGAACTCGGTTGCAGCGTCGAGGACATTACCGCTCTACTGCTCGGCGGGCACGGCGACGACATGGTGCCGCTGCCCTCGTATACGTCGGTAGCGGGAATCCCCGTCACGCAACTGATCCCCGCGGACCGACTGAGCGCCATCATCGAACGCGCCAAGGCGGGCGGCGGCGAGATCGTGAAGCTCATGGGCACCAGCGCCTACTACGCCCCGGCCTCGGGAACCGTGCAGATGGCGGAGGCGATCATCAAGGACAAGAAGCGAATCCTCCCCTGCGCCGCCTACTGCGACCGCGAATACGGCGTGGGCGGATACTTCGTCGGCGTCCCCTGCGTGCTCGGGGCCAAGGGCGTCGAGAAGGTCATCGAGGTCAAGCTCAACGACGACGAACGCCGACTCTTCGCCACCAGCGTTTCACACGTGAAAGAGCTGGTGGGCGTTGCCGACGGCTTCTTGCGCTAACGCGGATGCGGAATGGGAACTGTAGCGCCACTCCTGGTGGGTGGCGTTACATTCGGGCGATTCGCGGGACCACGTCGAAGTGCCGGTCGCGGGAGAAGAGGACCAGGTCATGTTGGAGGACGACGGCGGCGATCCAGATGTCGTTGGTGGGGATGGGGGCACCGGCCTGATGCAGATGCACGAGCAAGTCGGCATAGAGGTGCGTTGTAGCGTGGTCGGCGAAGGCGACCTCCACGCGCGGCGATTGCAGGAACGTGGAGAGTTCCCGCTCGTTGGCCGTCGAGCGTGTGCCGCCTCGGAATCCGGCTCTAAGTTCGCCGAGGACGATGAAGGGAAGAACGATTCGGTCCGCGGTCGTTACGATCTCTACCGCGGCCGGGTCATTGCGCCGGAAGTCGACGTAGCGGTTCGAATCGAGGGCGATGGCTAGCGCCATAGCTCCTCGTCGATGGTTCGCTGCGCGGCCAAGATGCGGTCAAACTCGGGATCCTCGACCCACGTCCCGATCAAGTGGTCGAGGTCGTGATATCGGACGGTGGCGTGCCCGACCGCGGCGCGGCGCAGGGCCTCCACGGCCGTCTCGTTGAGGCTCTTGCCGCTGGCCTTGGCACGCCTGCGCAGGGCACGATCGACCTCCTCGGGAACGTTCCGGATGGTGTACTGCTTGAGTTTCGGACTCCGCCGCTTCATGCCTACATTATCGGCAGGCAGTGCAGGCACGTCAAGAGGCAAACCTGCCGGACGTAGGGCGGGCGCCGCGTTATGGTTCGGACCGTGCGTTCCAGGCCCCAACGAGGACCGGGATGTAACTGCGTGGGACGCTTGTGCGACAAGGGGCCCGGTGGTTCTTCCTTGCATCGGCGACCTAACGCGGGTATATTTGGACCGATCGGCCTGGAGACTCGGCAAGGGAGACGCACGGGCCATGCGCATCCGCACCCCTTACGTTCCACTCCGAACCGACTTGGAGAAAGGTCCGCACCTATGACAACGCGAAGTTCATCGAACGGCGCGCTCGGTTTTGCGAGCGCGATGGTCCTGGGACTCGCCTGGGCTGCATCGCCCATCGCCGCCGCGGAACCGCCGCGTACGCCCTCTGCCGCCGCGCCGTCGGCGAGTGCCGGCTTGGTCACCGGCGACGCGCCACACCTGCAATCCGTCATCGCCGGTGTTCCGCCGACCGCGGAAATCCGCATCACGCCGGTTGCGCCCAAGATGGGCACGTACCCGCTCGGAACCGAAATCCTGCACCAGGCGTTGAACGCACCGCAGGGCGGTTTCCGAGTGTGGTTCGATGTCTTTCTGAAGAACTGGGACCCCAATCAGGATGACTCCCCCAAGCTCACGGGAGAGCAGGTTAAGCTCGACGGTTCCGGTTGGCTTGGTGCGAACGCGAATCCGCCCAACCCCGGCGTCGACCTCATGCCGCCTGTAATACAGTGTGGAAACAACTCGGACTGCGCCATGGCGACCGGTGACGATGTCAGCAAACGGTGCGACTTCAGCCATTGCAAGATGTTCTATCAGAATGAAGTTAGACCCGATTGGTTCTGCGTGGGGAACGGATGTGTTCGGGACTGCGAGAACACCTTCTTCAATTCTTCACCGCGATGTTTCGCGTATACGACCATCGAAGAATTCATCCATGACAACGGGTTCGAAAAATACCTGGCCACGTTGGTTCTCGATGTACCGATGGGTGCGCATAGCGTTTACACCATAGCCTTGGTCCCGGACCAGACAATCCTCTTCACCGCCGACAATGGGCCTCCCGTCGATATCCCCATCGCGCGGCTGCTGAACGCTTACGTCAATATCGCAGGCCCGCCGATTTCCACTTGCGAGCCCGCTAATTCCGCAGGAGTGCCCAAGAACCGAGCGCTTTCCATGACGATCCTGCCCGCGTCCATGCCCAGTCCCACGGCGGCGCTGCGGGTCAAGTTGATCGACTTGCAGAACCCGGTCCCGCCGAATTCGCAAGGGTTTCCGCCGCCGAATTTCTCGACCTACGAATCCGGCCCCATGTGCGGCGACCCGGACGGGTGCGTGCGCTGGGTCGGTCCGCCAAGAGAGTATTACGAGTGCAGCGTGGGCAACGACCCGGCCGGAACGTTCAAACGGGCGCGTCTGCAGTGCACGCCCTACTACCACGACTGGGGCGGCGAGTCGCTCTTCCACATCACTGGTGCGGAAGTCATGCCCAGCTCCGCCTATGACGTGGAAATCCTCGCCGACACCTGCATGGGCAACGAGTCGACGTGCGGCGATGTTTCCGCGCCGATTCGGATGCTGACGTCTCGTCATGGCGACATAGGCCCGCCGTTCAATCCCCCGGCGGCCTCCGCCCAGCCCGATGCTTTGGACGTCGTGGCCATGCTCGACAAGTTCGCCTGCCGATGCGGCTCGTACACCAAGGCCCAGACCCAACTGCAACCCAACGAGGTGGAATCCTTCTGGGAAGTCAACGCTCTCGACGCCGTACAAGTGACCGACGCATTCCGAGGGCGGGCTTATCCCTACAGCGGACCCTGCCCTTGCCCGTCGATGGTCGCCTGCGACGACGTGCCTTGCACGTCGGCCGCTCCATGCGGCAGCGGGTTGTGCGTGAAAACTTGCGTGGGCGGCGACAACGGAGACGAGCCTTGCCGCAATGATGAACACTGCCCCGGCGGAATGTGCGGCGCGGGCTATTGCCGCGACGCCTGCGGGCGCTGCACACCGTAATCAGTGCAGCGTCACGCCTTGTGGGTGACGCCGGGCGCCACTGGCGGCTTGTCCGCCAGCGACCGTCCCTTCATCGCGTAGAACGCCCTAACCGCGCGACCGATCCGGGCGACGTCCGGCCGCGTCAGACTCGGGTAATTCGGCAATCGGACGATCCGCGCTTGCACCTCTCGGGCGACGGGGCAATCCACGAAGAATTCACGGTACATGGGCAGATCGGCGCAGTTGAGGTATTCGCTGGTCTCGCAGTCGATGCCCCGGCGGAAAAGGTACTCGCAGAGTTCGCCCGCCCGGTCGGCCAGGATCCCGTAATACAAACCGTTCGCCCGCGAGTCCGAAGAATCACTCCCCTTCGGGGGCGTAATCTGCGGGATGCCTCGCAATTCTGCGTCAAGCCACGCCCCAACTCTGCGCCGCGCTTCGATCAGTTCCTCGACGCGGCGCAGTTGACTTCGACCCAAGCGTGCCTGAAAGGGGTGGAGCGGTGGCACGGTCTCGGGGCGGAACTGCCGATCCGTCCGCGGTGTCTCGGTCATCATCTTTCGCTGAAAGTCAGGCCGGATCGCCCGCAGGGCGCGGAGCACAGGCCAAGCGCCGAAACTGAAGGGCCAGCGCCGAGTCCCCACGTCCATGATTGCCCCGGTGATCGCTTTCTTGAATCCCTTCGCCCGCGGCTGCACCGCGCGCAGATCGCCCAATCGACGGCGGATCGCGCCGGCGAGGGCATCGTCGTCGGTGGTGACCATCCCCCCCCCGAAGGTGGTTACGAGTTTCAGCACGCTGAAACTGTAGATGGCCGCGGCGCCGAAGGTCCCCACGGACCGTTCGCCGACTCGGCTCCCCAGGGCGTGGGCACAGTCTTCGAGCAGAATCAAGTTCCTGCGCCGGGCGAGGTCCCCCAGGGCGCGGACATCCGCCGGGTGCCCAAACATGTGCGTGGCGAGCAGCACCCGCGTGCGAGGGGTGATGTGCGTCTCCGCCAAGGCGGCGTCAATGTTGAAATCCTCGCGGCGAATATCGCAAAAACGCGGCGTCAGTCCGAGTTGGCAGAACCGTTCCACGACGGCAAAGAGATTGAACGCCGGCACGATGACCTCGTCGCCGGGCCCAAGCCCCAAGGCCTCGAGCAGCACGTGCAGCCCCAACCGCCCCGAGGACACGGCGATGGCATGTCGGCACCCCACGTACTCGGCGAACTCGCGCTCGAACGCCGCCGTCGCATCCAGCCTCTCGCGGCGACCAAGGAGCGCACCCGCCATCCGTGCATAATCGAAAGCCGTGGTCTCGATTTGATGACGGGGAATGGCGAAAATGTGCACGTGGCCGGTCCTTGGCTACGAAAGCGTTCCCAGCCCCAATCGCACCAGCTTGCGAAACTCGAACAAACTGCGGAGGTCCAGGAGTTTTTCCAGAATGACCGCCGGGCGAAGATAGAAAGATCGCACCGCCTCGCGGCGCAACTCCTCGACCTTCTGCGGAGTGAGATGGCGATGCTTGATGTTGCTCGATGAAAAGGCGTAGTCGCACGCTCCCTCGTGCAGGAAACCCTCCTTACGGGCGCGGGCTTCGTAGTCGGTCCCCGGCAGGGCGTTGACCACGTTGAAGGACACGTAGTGGGGCCGCAGGGACCGTGCAAAGTCGATGGTCGCACGAACGTCCTTTTCCGTGTCATCCTCGAAGGCCAGCATGATGAAGGCCGTCGTCTCGATGCCCAACCGCCGGCAGTCGCCGAAGACCTCCCGGATGCGAACATCGGTGATCTTCTTGTCCACGCGTCGCCGTGTCGCTTCGTTGGCGTGCTCCACGCCGAACTCGATCCCGTAGCACCCCGCCTTCTTCATGGCCTCCAGAACGTCGGGCGTAGCCACATCCACCCGCGTCGTGCAAAGCCAGCGCAAGCGCAGCTTCCGGGCGGCGAGCTTTCGCAGAAACTCCTCGGCCAACTTCTTGTGCAGGGCGAAGGTCAGGTCTTTGAAGTAGACCTCGCGGAATCCCAAGGCGTCGATCTCGGTCAGCTCGTCGATCACGTCGTCCACGTCGCGGTAGAGCATCTTGCGATAGAGCTGGTTGTCGATGCAGAATTCGCAGGTGTACGGGCATCCAAACGCCCATTGCACGCACGTCACCGGACCGCGCTTGCTCTGTGGAAAGCAGTACCGTTTGTCCTTGAAGATCGAATGCTCGGGACGAGGGATTTGCAGTCCCTCGCCGTAGCGGACTTTGACCTCCGGGATCAGCGAGCGCGTGGGACGTTGCACGGCGATGTTGAAGGGCTCGACCCGCGAATCGCCGCCGGACGTCAGCAGCGCGGCTAGGTTGTGCTCGGCCGTGTTGAGAATCACTCCGTCAAGCCACGAATGGTCGGCCATCAGCCGCGCCAGACGCATCGGCTCCCGCTGCGTCAGAATGCTGCCTACGGCGTAACAAGGCACGGCCCCGAGTTTGGCTTTCAGCTCGCCGAGGCTCCGAAGCTCATCATCAACCCGCGAGCTGGAAGTGAGTGACACGATCCCGGCAGCGCCAAGTTCTCGCGCCTGATCCGCGACTTGATCCCAGGAAAGATGATTCAACTGCGCGTCAAGGAAGACGGGCCGAAACCCGGCCTGGCGCACGGCGCCGGAGAGCAGAATCAAGTCGATGTTGGGGAAGGGGTCGTTGCGGGCGCCGTCTTTCTCGCGCAGCGTGCCACGCCTACAGAAATCCCCCGCCGCCGGCGGATCCAACAAGAGAAACGCCCGTGCTTCGCCCATGCGTGCCCAACTCGCGCAATCGGAAGCCGCGGTTTGCCCCAGAAGGCGATCGCCTCAAAGTCCGGGAAACCGGCGCGTCCGATCACTCACGGTTCGGCATGGTGCAACGACGGGTTTAGCAAGCCCGTTCTTTCCGGGCAAAGAAGCGTCCGATAACTGACTATTCTCCCTTACGACCCTGCACCAGCGGCGCTAGCGCCGGGCCGGCCGGTGACCAGCTCCAGTAGCGAGAGGAGATCGCCCGGCCCGAGCGAGCCGTTGCCATCGACATCCGATCGGTAGGCTGCGAGGGTCTCCTGGCCGTTCAGGGCGCGGATCAAAGTGAGCACGTCTTGGGAATCGGCTTTGCCGTCGGCGTTCACGTCCCCGGGGAAGCACCCGATCTTCGAGCTGGACTTGCTGGCTTTGTGGGTAATGGTCGTCCAACCGCCCACGCGAACCGCGCGGTCGAGTTCCAGTGTCGCGTTGGAGCCGTTCCCGACGATGCGCTTGACTTTCGGCGGAGAGCTGGTCCCGTCTTCGAGAACCAAGTCCTCCGGAACCACTCCGCTGCTTTCGCAATTGAACGCGAGGAAGATTTTGTCCCACGCCCCGCGTCCGGCCGCAGCACCCTTGGGGCGCCGAGCGTCGACGGCCCCGCTGGGCGGATCGCTGGAAAGCAACTTCCGCCACCGCGCGTCATTGGAGACGGTCACCGTAAGGCGCTCGTACTCGACGGGCGTGATCTCCGCGTTGTCGGTGGAGAGCAGCGAGGAGGTGTACGGGTCCTCGACCAACTGCAACGTAAACGTGCCCTTGGCGTTGGGCGTAGGGCGGAGCTTGAGCAGGCCGCAGGAAAACTTGGTCCCGTCCTGGGGACTGACCGGCCCGTCGTAGGGGTCAAGAAGGACGCTCAGATAACGGTACCCGGCCGACACCGTGTCCGTCAGCGGAATCGTCGGTCGCCCTTTGTGAACCCATTGCGGGTCGGTGTCATCGATCAACGCATTCGGATCCTTGTCCGGGCGCATCTGAAACTCGTTGGGCTGGACAACGCCTTCGTCGCCCGTGGCGTAGCTGTTGTCATCGATCTTGATCTGATAGGCGCGCAGCTTCTCGCCCATCGGCGACCAGTCGCGTACAAAAATTTTGGCGGTAATGATGTCACCCGAAGCGACGGTGACCTTTTTCACCGGCCCGCCTGGAATCACGATGTCGTTGACCCCGACCGCCTCCAAAGAGTAGGTGGGCACGGCCACGGACGACTCCGCGGGCGCTTGCGCGTAAACGCCCGCGCCCCATACCACCGCCAAGAGACCGATCCCCCCGCGTCTAATCTGAGCCAACACCGGCGATCCTCCTCAAAACCGTACAAAAGGGGTGGAACCCCCGCGGGGTCGGAAACCAAATTCCAACCACGCAGGGGTTGACACCCCTTAAAGTGCCAATGCCCCACAGTGTACCGTCCCGCCCGCTAGGGGCAAGGGTTGGGGCACGGGTAGGCCAGGTGTTTGAAGGCGTCCACCACCGCCGTGATGTCCAAGGCGTCCACGACCCCCTGCGGGGTGCAGATGTTGGGCCCCAGGGAACCGATCAGGTCCACGACCTGAATGGGGGGCGATCCCACAAGGTTCTTGAAACGGTCCACGGTCGAGGAGATGTCCAAGGCGTCGGGCTGGTCGGTCGTCGAGGGGGGATTAAAGGGCACCACCACGTCCCCGTGCCGACGCGTCGTGCCGGAAACGGCGCTGGACAACGCCGCCGGATTCGGCGGGCAACCGTAGTCGACGTCCACCCTGTAGGTTTGGAACGGCCCCAGTGTCCGCCCGACTACGTATACGTCGTCGCCCCACTCCTCCGAGGTCAGACAGGCCGCGTCCGCGGGATCGTCCACCATGGCCGCCTGATTGGCGGGAGCAAAGGGCGGGCCCACATACTTGGCTACCCCCGTCGGGCAGTCGGGCGTAACGCGCAAGGCAAACGGCGCCGGATTCGGCGCCGCATGCACCCTGATGCTCCGAGGCGAAGCGCCGAGAACCAACTCCACGGGCGGCGGCACGATCTTGAGAATCACCCCGCCCGTTCCGTTGGGACCCAGCACACTGCCCGCGCAGACGTAGAGCTCGCCATCGGCGTCCTCGCCGAAACCTTTCAAAAACAACCCCAGATCGGTGACGCCCGGGCCGAGATAGAACTCCTTGCGCACGAACTGGTCCGGTCCGCTGAGGTCGAAATAGTAGAGTTGGCCCGTGGGACCGAAGTCGAAGCTGAAGTCGCCGTAGACATACTTGCCCTGCAGCGGCGGGTATCCCGATCCGCGGTAGACATATCCGCCGACGACCGCGGTTCCGCCTTCGAGGTGGGTGTATTCACTGATTGGGTCGGTCATCCCCGGATCGAGACATCCAGGCAGCGGAAGGCATGGGAGAGGCGGATCGAAGCAGTGTGCTCCCTCGCGGATGGCCCAGCCGTAGTTGCCGCCGTTGACCACCCGGCTCACTTCTTCATAAATCCCTTGGCCGACGTCGGCAACGTACAACGATCCGTCGCCGCCCGGTCCGTCGTCGAACGAAAAGCGGTAGGGATTGCGAAGACCATAGGCGAAAATCTCATCCAGACCCGCGCCGATCACGAAGGGGTTGTCCAGCGGAATGCCGTACAGACCGCCCGGGCCGTCAATGCCGTCCACGTCGATGCGGATCATCTTGCCGAGTTTGCTCTCGATGTTCTGGCCATTGCCGCCCGGACCGTTGGAGGGCGGGTCGCCGTGCGAGGGGGGCATGTCGCAGAATCCGTCATGGGCCCCGCCGCCGTCGCCGGTGGAAATGTACAGCTCCGTGCCGGCGCCGAACTCGATGTGCCCGGCGTTGTGGTTCCACTGCGGCTTGTCCCAGCGGAAGATGATCTTCTCGGTGCTGAGGTCGGCGTCGGCTACATTGGTCGTCGACGGGTCGCCCTCGACGGTGTACTCGGCTACGACTTCTTCGTGGCACTCGCCGGGAGGAATATCCAGGTCGCAGGGTTCAAGGCCCGTGCTCGCGCGCGGTAGGCTGTACTGAACGTAGAACCTGCCGTTGTTCTGGAAGTCGGGATGGAAGGCAAGCCCCAGCAGGCCGCGCTCATCAAAGATGAATTCACCTGGGCCCGGGTCGAAGTCGATGCCCAAGGTGGGCATCTTCGAGGTCACGTCGAGGAAGGGGTCGGTCAGGAGATTCCCGCCAGCGTCGATGACGCGAATCTGTCCGGCTTGGTCGATGATGAAAAGACGTCCCGAACCATCTCCGGCGTGGGTGAGTCCCACGGGAGAGGCGAGGGTTCCCGGACCCGCTGTCTGGCCCGTCCCCGCGACCACCTCCAACGCGATCGGCAGCACCGAGCTGATGCAGATGTCCGAAACCTCGTCGCACGTTTCGCTCCCACTGCACGGGTCGCCCATGGAAACACAGCCCAACACGGCATCGCACATCTCGAGGCCATCGCAGAACTGGCCGTTGCTGGGACAGAGGGCGTTGTTGGGAGTGTAGACGCACGAGCCTCCGACGCACGTATCATCCGTGCAGGCCACGCCGTCGTTGCACTGGTTATCCAGGGAGCAGACGCCGCAGATATTCGGCTCCTGGCAGAAGACGTTGGGGGGCGTCGTACACGGGTTGCCGCTGGAGACGCAACCGAGGGTCGCATTGCAGCTTTCGAGCCCAGTGCAGAACTGACCGTCGTTCGGGCAACTCGCGTTGTCCGGCGTGAACACGCACAAGCCCGCCGGGCAGGTATCGAGGGTGCAGGCGACGCCGTCGTTGCAGTCGCTGTCGAGCGTGCAGGCGCCGGCGTTGACCGAGCCGGACTGCCCCGCGTAGTTCGTCGGCGTATTAGGACCGGTGGTAAAAGCGTGTGTGGTGAAGTTCGTAATCTGAATGGAGTTTACGCCGTTGGTGGGCAACGCACCTGCGCCGAACGTGAACGTATCATAGGGCACGTAGCGCAGGGTGTCGCCGCTGACGGAAAAGAAATTGGTCGGGATTGCGTAGTCCCGAGGCGGGGCGCCGGGCAAGGCGGCGAAGGCGTCGGTGGCCAGCAGGATCTTCTTGAAGCTCGTCGAACCGGTGCGGTTATCCGGAATATTGAAGGAGTTGGTGTTGCTGGTAACCGCATGGTTTTGGGTGGCGGTCTCGCCCGCACCTCCGCAACATTCCGCTAACTCGATGAATTGAACCGTTCCGCTGGCGTTACTGAACACCTCGTTAACCCGCCAGGTATGCCCGCCGGCCAGGACAGGCGCTGTAGCGAAACACGTCACTGCGCAGAACGTGACCCAAACCCCGATAGATCTTTTCCCGAATCGCATCTTCGAACCTCCAAAAACGCCGAACCCCGGTGACGCGCCGAACGATCGTCGCTTCGAAACGTTACTCATTCACGCACAGACACGGCACAAGCTGACACCCTTGGCTGCGGGTGAGCGTCAACTTCGTAGGTAACCTCGCGTCGTCCCGGCTTGACCCCCTGTAGCCCCCTTGGCGAGGCGGACGGCCCCCGCGCGCAACCGCTACCCGACTGGAACAACGCGCACCCCTCGGCTTCGACTTCGCCGCCATGATAGCGTCGCACCAGCGTTATCGCAAACCGGAAATCGCCCCCATGCCCAGGAATGTCCGCTAATGGTTCCGTCCTTGCAGATTCTTAATGGGTGCATGAGCAAGTGGGTGTCAAGGCGAGATGCGGCTGCGACGCGACGACGCGCAATTGAAGTAGTACTAAACGACGACACTAGAAAAAACCCCAGGATGCCTTAGAATGGCGGCGTTTCGCGTGGCCGTGCCGCGCGTGGATGCGGGATCCATTCGGAGGACTCTGGATGCGACCTTTTGTCTGCTGGCCTGTCATCGTCGGCTGTTTGGTCGCGGCACCGAGGCCTCCAGTGTGTATTTGTACTGTGGCCAAGATTCACGGCGGATGGTGTGAGGCGTGCAAGGTCGGATACGTGGCGTCGCTCAAGATCGAGTCGTGGATGCTCTACGAAACACTGGACAACCACGGGCACGACATCGATCCGAAGATCATTCCATGCGAGTCGTGCAAGAAGGCCGTCGAGGTCGACGGTTTTTGCGACGCCTGCCGGATCGGGTACGTCGGAAAGCAATCCTATTTTATCCCTCTCACGTACTATGTCGCCAAAGGGGAGGCCAAGGATCCGTCGCAGATCAAATGCGTCACATGCCGGAAAAGCATGGAGGGTGGCGGATGGTGCGAGACCTGCAAAGTTGGCATGGTCGGCAACGTGGCCGTGAAGGACAGGAAAGGGTACGAAGAAGCCGATCAGGCGTTCCGTCGTCTTCGGCTGGCAGTATCGCACCTTAAGGAATGTGAAACCTGTGCCGTGGCCATGTTCATGAATAGCTTGTGCCCGAAATGTCGGATCACGTATGAGGATGGGAAGCCTGTAACTGCTTCCTCGCCCTAGCCCCGGAACGGATCGCTCGCTATACCCTTGGTCTATCCCCCTCCCGGCCCGGTCCCGCCGTAGGCGGCGCTCGGAAGACAATTTTCGCACCCGTGAGCAAGAGGAGGGTAAGAATGCCGATGCCCCATTCCCCCACCGCCGGTATGGTTTGATGCACGCAGTCCAGTTCCGCGCATAGGCCGCCTTCCGACCATTCGCAGCTCGCGCAATCACACCCCGCCTGGGTCAACCCGTCGGTGCAAGCCCCGAAGGGATCATGATCGCAGCAGGCACCGATGACGGCGTCGCAGGCAACGTCGCCGCAGAGGGCCGCTTTGGTCCAGATGGAGTGCGTCCCGACACACGCGCTTCCCGGAACGTCGTCTTCGCACGCCCCGGCCAGTAAATCGCAACAGGCCCCGGTGTGTTCGCTACACGGCGGATTCAGCGATGCACAGACTTGGTCTTCGAACCAACTCCGTTGGTCGCCGACGCAGGATGCCTCCTCGACACCGTCCGTACAACGACCGGTCGTGCCGTCGCAGCATGCGCCTGTCGGAATCGGCGGCAGGCAGGGCGGGTCGATCAGAGCGCAGGTCGAGTTCGCCCCTCCCCATCGATCGCCCGCCGCCTGGCAATCGGCTTGGAGAATGTCCTCGGTGCAGTTGCCGGTGTCGTCGTCGCAGCAGGCGCCCGTGGGAGGCGGGCCCACGCACGGCGGATTGATGGTCCCGCAGGTGGAATGATCGCCGCCGTATCTAAACCCCATGCCCTCACAGTTCGCCTGTTCGAGGTTTTCCACGCAGTCACCCAGCCCGTCGTCGCAACATGCTCCGGTGGGCGTACCCAGTGACACCACGTTGGTCAGATAGATCACGTCGCCGGTGAAATCGCCGTTGTTGTTGATCGCATTGCCCGCCGCGTACATCTGCACGGCCCCGACGTTGATGTTCGGCGCCTTCCATGCGAACTGGTAGGTCGCCGACCGACCCATTGCATTCCAGTTCGCCACGGAGTTGCTCACGCCCAAGGACCTGTGGTTCACATAGTTGGGGTCGCCAGGGTTCAACTGCGTGTTGGCCAGATCCGTGGCGATCAAGGTCCCGGCGTGCAACCCGCTGCCCGCGGCGACCGCATCGGCCTGGAACCCCGCGCCCAATTTGGTCGCGTCTTGGATGCGCACGGAGATGTTGTAGGTCACGCCGGGAAGGTACTGCGCCGGCATTCCCAGGATCTGTACCGAGCCGGGGCCGGACGCGCCCCCGTGACACTGCCGGCACGTAGCGCCGAAGCTCGGAGGACTTCCCGTTCGCCCCGCCTCGGGACCCGTACGAAACGCAAGGACGTCGCCGGGCTGGGACGCCAGGAGCAGCGCCGCGAACAGCACCGACCGACCAATGGCCAAGGCACCGGTCCGACGACGTGTCGCGCTGTAACTCGAAACCCCGCTCACTTCTTCACCCCCGCACCCGCCGCGGAATTGGCCGGCAAAGCGCCTTCATAGATCGCGCTCTGATGCCGGGCTGACGCGGCTTGACCGGCCAGTTTACCCGCAAACCAGCCCGCGTGCCAAGCAGATACACCCCCTGGAAGCGACGATTTCCTCAACGCCCCACCCCGTCCAAGCGCGGAACGGGCCTTGGAATCCGCTTGGCCGCCGCCTGGTTATTGGTCCATGTGCGGGAATGGGTCTGGGATTGCAGAAACCGTGGGTACTCCCCGAGCGAATGGGGGCGCGGACTCTCCCTACGGGGCCGTTAACCCTGGCTGGTAGAAAAGATCCAGAAGGAAAGGTCGGTCGAACGTCGAACACTCGTAGAGGACCAGATCCCCGACTTCTCGTCGGAAAAGATTCAGATCGGAACCTGGCGGGAGGACCTGCAGCTTGTCCCGTTTCGCGCGATCGACGAGGACGATGACCTCCTCGCCGTAGACGCGGGCCAGGACGAGAGTCGTGGACGGAGTGATGCTGTTGCAATAGTCGACCCCGGCCCAGGCGATCCCTGGCGGCGGCGGGATCAAGGCGAGGCTCTGTCCTAACCGTTTGCGGAACGTGTTGGCGAATTCGCGGTCGTCTTTGCAAACCCAGCGAGGGTTGAAACCAGCGGCGACGGTATCGTGGTAGACACGTTCGAAGCTGCGCCATGGCTGAGGCTTGTAGGGGTCGAAGGCCGGTCGAGGGGCGAATTCCCGCCAAATCTGGAGAGCACTGAAGGCCGCCAAGCCGATCACCGCGGCGATGGCCACCGATCGACCGATCCGGCCGAGCGGCGGCGCCGCCCGCGCCGTCTTTCGTACCGCTAGCGTTCTCGATGCGATCCGCGCGGAGACCCGCCCCAAGGCGGGCGCGTTGAACAAACTTGACAGCGTCGCATTGATGCGTCGCTGACAGGCGACCTCGCCCGCTAGAAGGCTGTCACCCGACAGACGCGACTCGAACGTCCGACGATCAGGCTCGGACAGAAGACCGTCCAAATACGCATCCAGCATGGATTCCACTTGCCCGCCCATAGCGTTACCCGAGCCCTCCCGTTGCGGAACCGTCGGTCCGCTCCTTCCAAAGATCGGCAAGTTGTTCGCGCAAGGTTCGCCGCGTGCGATGAACATGGCTCATGGCCGTACCCTCGGGGATGCCCAGAAGGATCGATATCTGCGAGTATTCCATCCCCTCCAGGGTTCGCAAGAGTAAGCAGGCCCGGGCGACGTCCCCGACGCCCGCCAAGGCCCGCGCCAACCGTACATCGAACCCCAGCCGATCTGCCCCTCCGGCCTGGACCCGCCCCGACCTCAACCCCCCGTCGACGGCGGAAGCGCCGGGCGCCGCGGTGGTTTCATCGAGCGCCAGCGGGTCCACACTGGCGGCGCGATGCTTGCGCTCCCGGCGGGCGCGGTTGAGGGCGACGTTGCGAACGATCTGGCCTGTCCATGCCGAGAAATTGGTGCCGACTCGGAATTGATCGAGTTTCCCAAGGGCGATAATCGCGGCCTCTTGAACCACGTCCTCCGCCAAGGAGGCATCTCCGAGGATTCCGACGGCGATCAACCACAAAATCCGAAACGAGGCCTGGAACTGCGCGGCAAATTCGGCTGCGCTGATCGAGACCGTCCCTGGTTCCACGTCCCGCTCTGGGTCCACCGCCTGCCGAATCATCGTGCCATCTTACTCGTCCATGTCGGCAAACCTGCCCGATCTTGCACAGTTTTACAGGACCTGCCGCGTCCGCAAGAACGGGGTCGCACGGCGGCTGGTCAGTTCGTAGAATGGGGCGATTCTTGGAGCGGACGGTTGGCGATTCCCCTATGCCCCCTTTTGAACGTCACGTGTTCGTTTGTCGGAACCAACGGGCGGCGGGTCACCCTCGCGGATGTTGCAGCGACAGGGGCTCGGAAGCGATCCGCGAGGCCATGAAAGTCCTGGCCGCGAGCTGTGGACTCAAAGGGCGGGTGAGGATCAACGAGTCCGGATGCCTCGATCAATGCGAGCACGGGGTCACGGTCGTCGTCTATCCGGATGCCGTCTGGTATGGCTTCGTCCGCCTCGAGGACGTCGAGGAGATCGTGCAGTCGCATTTGCTCGAAGGCCGGCCCGTGGAGCGTCTGCGATTGCCGGACTCGTGCGTCAACACCACGACCTGCGTTCACCGACCACTGCGGCGCGAATGACGGGCCATTCGCCATTCCGAATTCGCCATTCGACATCGACTTGCGGCTGAGAGGAGTCGAACCTCCACCCCCTTTCGAGGACTGGATCCTAAATCCAGCGCGTCTGCCAGTTCCGCCACAGCCGCAACGCCGCCGGCAAGGTCATTCTAGCTTCGCGGTTGCGGCTTTACCAACCCCAGGAGTACCGCCCGCGGCGAATGGAGAATGAGGAATTCTGAACGCGGAATGCGGATAGTGCCGGGCGGATTAACCGATTTCGCCCAGGGACCGCGCAGCGCTGAGAAAATGCTCGTACGCGGCGCGGACCTCGCCTAGCGTGTCCCCGCCGAACTTTTCCAGGAATACCCGGGCGATCTCGAACGCGACCACGTTCTCGACCACCACGCTGGCGGCGGGGACGGAGCACACGTCGCTACGCTCGTAGTCGGAGCGCTCCGCGTTTTTGGTGACCAGGTTCACGCTGTCCATCCCTTGCAGCAGGGTGCTGATGGGCTTCATCAGGGCGCGGAGGACGATCGGCTGGCCGTTGGTCATGCCCCCCTCCAAACCCCCCGCGTTGTTGGAGCGGCGGGCGAAACCGAGCATCGGCGTGTCGCGCAGGGCTGCGTCGTAGTCGATCGCGTCATGCACTTCGCTGCCGCGGCGTGAGGCCGTTTCGAAACCCAGGCCGATTTCCACACCCTTGATCGCCTGAATGGACCCGACGGCCTGCATGAGCCGCCCGTCGAGTTTGTCCTGCCACCTCATGCAACTGCCCAGACCCGGCGGGTGACCGCGGACCTGACACTCCACCACGCCGCCCAGCGTGTCCTTGTCGACCTTCGCGCGGTGAATGGCGTCGATCATTCGTGCGGCCGCCGTCGGTTCGGGACAGTAGGCCTCGTTGTCGTCGCGGAGCCAGCGTAGTTCGTTCCAATCCACCTCGCGATGCGCGACGGCCTTCACGTCGTGGATTTGGACGACGTAGGCCATCACTTCGATGCCGAATTCGCGAAGCAGTGAGCGGGTCAAGGCCCCCGCCGACACCCGCGCCGCCGTCTCCCGCGCCGAGGCCCGCTCCAGCGTCTCGCGGCAATCGGTGGTCAACCATTTGAGACTGCCCGCAAGATCCGCGTGACCCGGGCGCGGGCGATGAATGGGCGGGGCCTCGTCGATGCGCACGTCGCGGTTGGAGACTTGCAGGGCGATGGGCGACCCAATGGTGACCCCGTGCCTCAAGCCTGAAAGAATCACGACTTGATCGCGCTCGATCTTCATCCGCCCGCCGCGGCCGTATCCGCCTTGACGACGGGTCAGCTCGGCGTTGATGAGCTCATGGTCGACCTTGACCCCCGCGGGCATGCCCTCCACCAGCGCGATCAGCGCGGAACCGTGGGACTCGCCGGCCGTTCGATAGTCCAAGGTGGGCATACGGCACATTCTACCCCGCGGGGTGGATAGAAGAAACGACTCTGATCCGCGATCCCACGGCATTGGCGCCGGAGGGTCCGCCCACTCATGGACCCGAATCCACGTCGAATCAAGGGCTGCAACGACCGCAGCGGTCGCGGCAGTACCCTGGCCCGCAGGCGCCGCCTGGACAGTGCGAATTGTTCACGCAGGGCTGGGCATCGTTCAGGCCGCCGGCGCAGGTCTTCACGCACACGCCGCCGTTGCACGGCGCGGAAGTGGTGCAAGGCGTCAGGTCGCAGGTCACGGTGGATGGGCAGGCACAGGGTCCGGTGAAGGGATAGGCGTAGCCCTTGAAGGCATCGACGATGCCGAGGATGTCCAAGGCGTCTACGTCGGTGTTGAGCTCGGGCAGGTTGGGCTGAAGTTTGGCGGTGTACTTGGGCGGCGCGCCGGACACAAATTACGAATTACGAATTACAACGAGGGCCGTTCCCGGCGCGTTTGACATTGGCGTCGACGGAACCCTGAAGGACGCGCAAAGCCCTTTGACAGTTTTGTTGTCCGAGATCGCGTCATGCGGAATGAGCATGTACGACCAAGGCTTCCCCTCGTGGGCCAGTTCATGCTCAGTTGCGAGCCTACACCAAACAGCGGCGGCCTGGGCCTTTGCAAGAACGACATCGTCCTTCATTTCGTTGGCGCGTTTCGGCTCGCACAGGTATTTGCACGTCTTCGTCTCGACAACAAAGTCAGGCTCGTATGTCTCGGTGCCACGGCCATAGGGGATTCTGAACACACCTCTTCCTGGTTTGAACCATTTGAGTACATCGTCGTCGTCGTTCTCCAATACAACCGAGAAGCGGCGCTCTGAATCCGTGTGGAACTTCTGTAAGTCGTAAAGGCATTTCCTGAACCCGTCGAAAACCATTCCGCGGATTAGCAGTTTGTCGTCGACGGGCTCGCGAAAATTGCGTGTCTTCTCTCCAGCCGCAATGGAGACCGCGTACGTTCGCAGCGTCACGAAACCCTTGCTCACAGTAACCTCGTCTTCGGTCCGAACCTCCACGTAACGCTCCTGCATCTGCGAGTGAATCAGATTCACGAGTTTTTGCTGATGGTATTGGAGCACGTTCTTCACATCGTCCTCACCTGACAGGTACGAACGAAGATGCCGGACCATCTGCCCGGCGAGCTTGTAGAGGAGATCGGCATGGTCGTCGTAGCTGATGTCGTCGAAGTCTTTGAGAACGTGAACGAGGTAGTCCTCAAGCCGGTCCTCCTCGACGACACCATCGCCGCCGATGAGCCGGTACCGCGCGTGGTCACGTAGGTGATGAATCAGAATGTTGCTCTCGACGGGAAGATCACACACACTGCTCGCGTCGAGGTCGAAATCGTCGTATCGGCAGGTCACCTCTCCCTTTGGGGCGATGATGATGCTCGGAATGTCGATCGAAAGCTCATTTCGCAGTACGACGGTCTTGGACACAACAGCCGCGATATCGACTTCCTCCGCGATCCCTTCAAGTTCGCGCTGTGCGGGCGTGAGGCGCCGTCGAACTTGTTCGACGATCTGCCGCTGAATCTCAGGTTTCGTCAGGTCGGACGATCGAGGAAGTCGCTCGAAATCCTTGATCACATCCAGCGTTACCCTAGCGACCTGCCTCTCGCCTTGGGTGTCGAAAATCTGCCTTTGCACCTGCCCGGGCGAAGCTGGGGTCCCGACGATTCGGCTTTCGATCGCCGGACTCATTTCGACGACCTGGGACCGCTTCTCAGGAATGTCGCGGCCAATGACGACGCCGGTGCGGATGATCGAGTCAGGACGATTGGCCTGGTCGATGATCTCCTGAAAGCGGTCGTGCGAAACGATTGTCAGGCGATCCACGACCGGTACGCCCGTCCGCTTTCCGTAGGGAAGACGCAAGCCGCGTCCGATCGACTGTTCAACCAGCGTTTTGGAGTTGGCGGCGCGCAGCGGCACGATCGTATAGAGGTTTGTCACGTCCCAGCCTTCTTTGAGCATGTTGACGTGCACGACGACCTCGGTCGGATTGTTCGGGTCTTCAACCGTAAGCAATTGGGCAACGGTGTCGTCCTTCTCCTCGCCGGTTTGGGCCGAATGCACAGTGATGACACGTCCCTTGTAGCGCCCCTCGAAAAACTCGTCGCTCTCCATCGTCCTTACGATCGCGTTCGCGTGGTCGGTGTTCTCGGCAACCACGAGGATGAACGGCTTGACGATCTTCTGCCCGTTCTCGCGGGCGTAAACTTCAAGCTGGACCTTCGTTTCCTCGTGTATGCGGATGCCGTCTTCGAGCTTGAGCTTCTCCAGCCTATCCTTGTACTTGTCGTAGTAGTTGGCGTCGAAGTTCTCGCGCGTGGCGACAGCCGGTTCCTTGACGTAGCCATCCTTGAGGGCTTCTGAAAGCGGATAACTGTAAATGACGTTCTTGAACGGTTCGGCTTTCGTGCCGCGCTCCACCTGCGGCGTGGCCGTCAACTCCAAACCGAGAATCGGTTTGTGTTCGTTGATCGCCCGCACGCCCGCCGACGCGCGGTAACGGTGCGACTCGTCCATAAGCAGCACCAAGTCATCGAGCTTGGACAAGTATTTGAAGTAGCTTTCTCCAATGTACTCGCTCAGCCGCTTGATTCGCGGGGAATTCCCGCCGCGAACCTCAGAGTTGATCTTGGAGATATTGAAGATATTGATATGTACTTCGTCCGTTTCGAGGAGCGAACCCTTGCGGATGCCTCGGCCGCTCTCATAATTGTCGCCGGTGATGATTTCGGGCGGGTTCATCGCAAACTCGGCGATGCCGGTGAACACGTATTTGCGCGTCCCCGGCGTAAAATCCGCGGTCAGCTTGTTGTAGATCGTCAGGTTCGGGGCGAGCACGAAGAAGTGGCGGATGTTTTCAGCCTGGTACAGATAGGCAATGAACGCGCCCATGAGCCGGGTTTTTCCCACGCCGGTCGCCAGCGCGAAGCAAAGCGACGGAAAGTCGCGTTCAAAGTCCGCCACGGTCGGAAACTCGGCCTTGATCGCCTCCAGCGCCAGCGCCACATCGGTGTCCTTCTCGAAGCGGACAAGTTCGCAGACGCGGTCCAAAATTTCCAGCGCTCTGCGCTGTGGATTGCGAAGGCTCAACCGCCCGCTAATAGCGGCCACATGGGCGATCATCGTGTGACCTCTTGGTCAAACAGCATCGACTGGTCCGCGTCGCGTCGGCGCCACAGACGACCGGTCGCTGACGGCGGCGGCTCGTCGTCCTCCGGCGGAGCCGTGGGCAGGTTCTTGATCGCCAGGCTGTAGTCGTCCTTGCCCCATTCGCACTTGTTGAGCACGGCCTTGGGGATTTTCTTGAGCGTCAGGTTCGGGAAGGCGTTGGGCTTGACCCGGAACGCCGTGCAATAGACGACCAGCGTACGCTTCTCGCCGACCTCCTCGCTCAGCTTGGTCAGCAGTTCGCGGGTCATGGGCTGGGTCGTGACGTAGATGAAGTCGCTCTCGGTCGAAAAGCCGTGCAGCCAATAGGTCGTGTCACTGGGGGCGTAAGTGAAGCCCGCGAGCTTGCAGATCGCCTCGGCCAGCATGGTCGCGTTGAACTTCTTGTTGATGATCCAGTTGCCGTACTTGTCCTTCTGGAGAAGGGAAGGGGCCAGCGTGTAGTAGCGGAAACCGCCCCCGCCTTTCCATTGGGCGGCCTCGGTCACGCCGCCGGGGTCCGCCCCGTCGATGACCTTCGTGACGCGGGGGATGATGTGCGTGTGGCAGTGTTCGCCGAGTTCGACCATGATCCAACGTCGGCCCATTTTCTGGGCGACGGCGCCGGTCGTGCCGGACCCGGCGAACGAATCGAGTATCCAGTCGCCGGGGCTCGTTGCAAGCTCGAAGACTCGCTTAATGAGGGCTTCAGGTTTCTTGCCCTTCGGGAATTCCACGCCACCCTCATTGTGCAGGTTGTTCGATAGAATGTCGTCCCACAAAGTCGTGAGTGGTTCCCCAGCGACGTATTTACCGTCAATTCTTTTTAGCTTATCGCCATAAAAGAGTATGCGCTTGCCGCCCACCAAGTAGATGTCGGAATACGCGTCTCGTTCGAGCTTGTAGATGCGTTCCGGCTCTGCCTGAGATTTGTCGATAAGCCTCTTCGCTTCCGCACTAACCCCGTCGTAGTCTGGTCGCGCCAATTGCATGACACTCTTGGCGTTGTCGATAACAAACTGGTCGAGTAACTCCGGTTCATCCTTGACCAGCCTCCTCGCTTCCTTGTCGGCGATGCCCATCACCGTCGCAAATGCCTTCATCAACGTCGTGATTTCCCAGTTTTCGTAGTGGTCGTCGATGTTGATGATGAACTGCCCGTATCGTGCGTCCCGTTCCCGGCCCGTGAACACTCGATTCGGCTTCCAGAGACTTTTGTCTTTCGCGTATATAAGAACGTAATTCGTGGTGTTCACACAGCCGGGGTTGATTGACTTGTGTCCCGTGGCTGATCCCTGCTTGAAGGTGACTACGTATACGCGATGCGGACGCCCGAACATCTGGTCCAGCAACACGATGAGATAGCCCAGTTCGTTGTCGTCGATGTGGACGAAGAGTGTGCCTTCCTTCGCCAACAGCCGGTGTAGAATCCCCAGTCGGTCGCGCATGAGCGTCAACCAGATGGAATGCTCTACGCCATCGTCGTAATGCTCCATTGCTTGCTGGGTGTTGAACGGCGGGTCGATGTAGATGCACTTGATCTTGCCGGTGAACTCGGCCTCCAGGGCTTTGAGGGCCAGCAGGTTGTCGCCGAAGATGAGCCGGTTATCGAAGATGTCGTGGTCGGTGACCCGGTGCTTGGCGTGGTAGCTCTTGCCCGGGTCCTCCAACAACACCCGCGGCTCCAGCCTCGGCCGGTTCTCCTTCCCGATCCA
>CAZYEX010000101.1:0-11645 GCA_964646605.1 uncultured Phycisphaera sp.
GACTGATAAAACTGCCCCATTTCACCCGATCGACAAAGTAGAGAAGTTAGAGTTCGCTCATGCGGCCCATAAGGAACGAAAGTCAGAATTTTATCATTGACGCCTGATCCGGGGGTATGTACCGTATAGGAAACTTGGGATAATTGGACAAGCTAAGCAGTATGGACAAATTCGCCGGCGAGGATGAACCGGTTTTAGGAGAAGCATCATGGCAGATGGGAAGGTAAGTGATCAACGCCAAAAGAAGGTCTTCACCACTGGGGAAGTGGCGCAGATTTGTAAGGTCAGTCAGCAGACGGTGATCCGCTGCTTCGACAACGGGCGCTTGAATGGATTCCGCGTGCCGGGCTCGCGTTTTCGGCGCATCCCGCGGGAAGCGCTGATTGCCTTCATGAAGAACAATCAGATTCCCATGGACGCATTGGAGAGCGGACGCAAGCGCGTGCTGGTCGTGGACGACGACGAAGCGGTCATCGAGATGTTCAATGAGCTGCTGCAGCGCGACGGCCGCTTCGAGGTCCGCACCGCAACGACCGGTTACGACGCGGGCATCATGACCGAACAGTTCCGTCCCGACGTGATGCTCCTGGACTTCAAGCTCCCCGACGTGAACGGGAACGTGGTGTGTCGAACGATCCGGGCCAACCCCGCCTACAAGCACATGCGGGTCATCATGATCAGCGGCGTGGCCGATCCCGACGAAGTCGCCGAGCTTCGCGCCGCGGGCGCCGACGAGTTCATTCGCAAACCGTTCGACATTAACGCGGTGATCAACCGCATCGTGGACATGCTCAAGGTTGCGTAGGCGCCTGGGACGCCGCCGCCCTTCAACCCCCCCGGAGGATGCGATGGCGGTAGGCATCTCCAGCAACACGGCCTCACCCCAGGTCGCTCGCGAGCGCGCCGAGTTGATCCTCGCCCAACTGGACCGCCTTCCGGCCTTACCGTCGGCTTTGGCCCGCCTTCTGGCGGTCACCTCCGACGACGATGCTTCGGTCCGCGAACTCGTCCGCGTGATCGAGCCCGACCCCTCGCTCACCGCCTGCGTCTTGCGCGTCGTGCACCGTTCGGACATGGGCGCCCCGCGGCAGGGTATCACCATATCCAAAGCCGTCGCCCTGCTGGGTTTCCGTGTGGTCCGCGACGCCGCCCTATCCTCCCAGCTCTACGCCGCCTTCTCCCCGGAATCGGGCGGCGACGCCTCCTCGAATGCACGCCGCAAGGAACTCTGGCGGCATTGCCTGGCCGCCGGGTGCGCCGCGGAACTGATTGCCGAACGAACGAACCTCGAACCGCGCGGACATGCCTTCGTTTGCGGATTGCTCCACGACATCGGCAAGATCGCCCTGGATACGTGCTTTCCCAAGAGTTATGCAAGAGTGTGGGAGCGCGCCGAGCGGGAGCTCGGCTGCGTGTGCGACGCCGAAGAACAGATTCTGGGGTTGGACCACACCGCCGCGGGTCGACGTCTCGCCCTGCGCTGGCGGCTGGACGACGCTATCGTCGATGCCATTTGGCTCCATCATCAACCGCCCGAATTGCTGCCCTCGACGGTCTCCCACGGTGCCCTGGTCGCCATCGTCCACTTGGCTGACGCCTTGGTTCGTCGCGCCGGCATCGGCGCTTCGGGTTCGAGGCACGTCGTGGACTTGGAGCGCACCGCCGCGGCCTTCGGTCTTCGCGGACCAGCTCTCGAGGAGATCGTCGCCGCGGTGCCCGAGCGGATGAGACCGCTGTGCGAAGCGATCGGATTGGATGACGTGGACGATCCCGCGGCGCGGCTGGCCTCCCTCACTCAACTCAACGACGAATTGAGTCGCCAGATCACCCGTCTGAACGAATGCCACCGCGGGTTCGAGCAGCGAAGCAGTTTCCAACAGGCCGCGGCGGAGGTCTATTCCCGCGTGGCCGAGGAAGATCGAGCGGCCGACGTATGCGCCGTCGCCGCCGACGTGGTCCGGAGCTTGTTCCACGCCGACGATGCCATGGTCTTCGTGGCCGACCGAGTCGCCAAACTGTTGCACGTCGGGGTAAGCGAACCGGCCCCGCGATCCTTGCGGGCCACGGTGATCGAATGGCCCGACGTCGAGGAACTCCTCGGCGGGGGAGTTGCAGGGCAAGTCGCCCCCGCGGGCGGGGCGCACGAAAGCGTCTTCCTGCGTTCCACGGGGGCCCCGCCGCCCGGTCCGCTCTGGTTGATTCCCCTGCGCACCCAGACCGTCGCCGGCGGCATCCTCTTCGCCGCCCCGGAGCGCGATGTCCGCCCCTATCTGCGTGGTTCGGACGACGTACGGAGCCTGTGCCAAGCCGTGACCTTCGCCGCCGGGTCCGCCCTCGCCCGCGGAGGCGTGGATCGCATGGCGCAGGAATTGCTCGACGTCAACCGTCGCCTGCACATGGCCCAGGCAGACCTCGCCCGACAACGATCCCTGGCCATGATCGCGGAAATGGCCGGCGGCGCTGCCCATGAGTTGAACAACCCTCTCGCGGTGATCTCCGGGCGTTCGCAAATGGCCCTTTCCCAGTGTCAAGACGCCGAACTTCGCAGGACCCTCGAAATCATCCACGGGCAGACACAACGTGCCTCGGGCATCGTCGCCGAACTGATGAACTTCGCCAAGCCCTCGCAACCCACGCCGGCCCTTCTACCCCTGCATCAGACGCTCAAAACGGTGTGTCAGCGCTGGCAGGCGCGATCCGAAGTCGGCAACACTTGCCCGCGATTGGAATCCATCGACGCCACGGCCACGCTCTACTGTGATCCCGCCCAGTTCGCGGAGATGCTGGAAGCGGTTCTCGACAACGCCCTCCAAGCCACCGGTCCCACCACCCGCTCGATCCAGGTCAACTCGCTGGCGGGCGCTTCCGATGAAACTGTCCGGCTACGGGTCAGTGACAACGGAACGGGGATGACCCCGGACGTTCTTGAGCATGCGTTGGACCCGTTCTTTTCCAGTCGCCTCGCGGGTCGCGGGCGAGGACTGGGTTTGTCGCGGGCCTATCGCCTCGCGGAGATCAACGGCGGACGCTTGTGGCTGGAATCAACCCCCCAAGTCGGAACCACGGTGCATATCGAGCTGCCCGCGCGCGCGCCCAAGGCGTAGACGCGGCTCCCCCCGCCCATCGACGAGGGCACAATCCGAATTGCCGATTTCCGATTTCCGATTTCCAATTCACGAGACCACCGGTGCCATTCAATTGGCAATTGGAAATTGGCAATGGGAAATCCTCTCGCTTCGCGAACGTTCCATCCGGATGACCCGCCCATGTCCGACCGCACCCCCAAAATTCTGCTCGTCGAACCGGACCCGGAGATGGTGGAACTACTGGTGCCACCCCTTCGGCAGCGATTCGACGCCCGGATCACTTGCGTGTCGGACGGCGATACCTGCCTCGAAACGGATCTCTACGACCCGCACGACCTGGTGATCGCGGAATGGTCGCTCTCCGATTCGCCCGGCTTGGAGCTCATCGAACGTCTGAACATCCTCGGCCCTCGCCCCGTCATCCTGCTCGCCGACCGACCGTCCAGTCAAGACGTGGTGGCGGCCATTCGGCTGGGCGTGTCCGACGTATTTCCCAAGCCGTTTCCCATCGGCGACCTCCTCGACGCGGTGGAACGGGCTCTGACGGTCTATGAACTGAAACGCCGCCACGCGGCCAAGTACCGCCGCATGCGGGAACTCGTCCGCCACGTCATCCGTGAACGCCGGGCTCTGAACAAACGCGTCGAGCTGGTCTGCAAGGACCTCGTCGAAGCCCACCGCCGCCTCGTGCAGCGCGTCCTGACCCTGGAAAGCAGCCGACCCCCGCCGGCTTTTTGAACCGGTCGAATCCGACCTCGGGCGGGTCCCAGCGAGTCCCCGAATCCCCGAGTCTTACGGCACGACCCCAGTTGACAATTCCGCGGCGGACCCAAGAATGGGAGGCCTCGCTCCCGATGGGACGGGAGGAGAAGCAAGGGAGAATGACGCGATGGCCCATATTGTCGCCGAGCCGTGCATCAAATGTAAGTACACCGATTGCGTAGCCGTTTGCCCCGTGGACTGTTTCCACGAGGGGGCGAACTTCCTGGCCATCGACCCCGATGTGTGCATCGACTGCGGTCTGTGCCCGCCGGAGTGTCCCACCACGGCCATTTTCGCCGAAGAGGACCTTCCCGAAAAATGGAACAACTTCGTCGAACTCAACAAGAAGTACGGCGCCGCCTGGCCGGTGATCGATTCCCAGAAAGAACCTCTGCCCACCGCCGACGAAATGGCCAAGGTCGAAAGCAAGCTCGACCAGCTCGACCCCACGCCCTTCGGAGGATAGCCGGCGTCATCCACCGCAGCGCCACTCCGTCCGTTCGTCGTAACATCCACGCGCCCGCACCCATGAGAACGGCCCCAATGGCGAGTGTCCCGCCTGCGCCCGTTGACGCGCCAAGGTCCGGCGATACGATCCGTCATTATGCAACGGACGTGGGGAATCGTGGGGATCGTCGGGTTGTCGTTGGCCGGGTGCCGGCCCAGCGAGCCCGTGCCGTCCTATTCCCAAGACCTGGGAAGCGAGGACCAGCCCCTGCTCCCCACCGCCTCCACGCGGGTGGACCCCACCATCGTCAAAGGAACCGCTGAGTGGCACCCGTTCCGCAAACTGGACGCCAAACCCGCCTCCGACGGCGCCGCGAAATCGGGGGCAACGCCCGGCGCCGCGCCCGCCGAATCCGATGCCGCCGGACCGATCCGCGAATTGCTCGCCGACTTCAACGGGGCCGTCGCCGAGGGGAAATTCGACGAAGCCGTCGATCTCCTGATTGACGAACAAACCGAGCCGGCCAAGAAGATCATCGAGGTCCTGCCCCAGTTGTCGGCCAAGTTAAACTCGCTCGCCGAAGCCTTGCCCGGTGACGACAAGAACCTCAATCGCGTTGCCGAGGGGCTGACCTTGGCAACCTTCTTCAAACTCGAAATCGGGACGATCAGAACCGGCGGTGCGACCGAGGCCTCGGCGCCGCTTTCGGGTCCCGGCGAATCCGGCTCCGTCCGTTTCGTACTCATCAAGGGTGACGAGGACTTCTGGTACATCGACCACCCGCGCGTCAAGGGATTGGCCCCGACCTTGCCCGCGATCCAGCAGAGTTTTGCGCAGTTCGACGCCCTGATCGGCGGGATCAAGTCCGGTCAGATCGCCGGCGAAGCGTTGGCCCAACAGGCCGCGGCCTTAGACCAGATGGTCGGGGCCATGCTCCCCAAGACCGGCGAGGCTTCCGCCCCACCCGACTCGAAAAAAACGGCCGAAGAAACGGATCCGCAAGGCAACGGCGGGAACTGAGAACGGTTTCGGTAGGGTGCCACTGGCGGCTTGCTGCCAGTGTTCAACCGCGAAAAACACGGGCGGTCGAGCCGCTGACGCACGCGTTGGGCGGCGTAACCGTGGAAGCAAGTACCCCGACCGCGCACAGGGGGCGTCGATGACCTCAGGACCGCTCGTCGCTCATAGCCTCCGCGAGGCCTTCCTTTTTCTGATGGCCACGCCCTGTCGCCGTTGCGGAAAGGGACCGCTGCACGGAATCGAGCCGCCTCCGACCGAACCGTCAAACCAAGACGCCCCGCGAACCACCATCGTCGCTGACTGCGCCACATGCCACGACGTGACCCACTGGGAGTTCTCGCTGCCCGGCGGAGCAGGAGATACACATCCAGTGCCCGCCTTCAACCCCACCGCGCACCCCTCCCGGATTCTGGACGTCGCCCAATGGATGACACTGTTCGGGATGATCCGCGAAACCGCCCACCGCCAGCCGGACAAACAGATCGCCCGAAGGCTGCTGATCGAAGCCGCCCAGTGTCTCGACGAGGCACTGAAATTCTATGACGACGAAAGCGACCTGCCCCCCGCGGAGGCGTTCTTTCACGACGGTTCGCGGGAGCGGTTCCGCATGAACCCCCAGCAGTTCGCCCGACCTCGCCTCTTGCACCTCCGCTCCCAACTGCCCACGCAAAGGGTGCCGCCATGATGCACATCGAACCCCCCCCGATCCGAGCCGTGAGCGGCTCCCCTTTACGCGTAGCGTCAAGGGCAAGCGACCGGTGTTCCCGAGCCCTCGCGTTCACGCGGCAGGTCACACCCACCGTTTCCGTCACGGTCGTCATCGCGCTAACGCTGATCACGGCGTTGCCGGCGGATGCGGACGGCGCTGATCCCGATCTCCCATCCCGCGTCGCCGCCCTCCGCCAGCGCGTCGTCGAACTCGCCGGCGACGAAGACTTACTCGACACGCTCTATTTCGCCTGGGCCGATCGACCCTACGCCCGCGCCACCCTCGCCATCCTCGTTCACGTCTCCACCATTCTCGGACAGGAAGTCGAGGTTCGCGCCAAGGGCGACTCGATCATTGACGACGCCGCCGTCGAGCCGATCTTCCGCTGGGCCGACGATGCCATTCACCGCGTCATTCACTCGCAGCCCACTCCCGACTTCAAGCCTCATCGCCTCACCATCACCAAGGACGCCCTGTCGAGCCTTCCCACCCTGCCTCCGCTTTTTGCATTCGTCGATGAAGTCCGCGCGCCTCGCCGCCACCCGATCGCCCGCGACCTCGACCTCTTCGCCGCATTCGGACAACGCGTATATGCGATCCCGCCGACGACCTACCCTCCGGCCGAGGACGTCGCCCTCCTGGCCGCCCGCGCCGCGAGTCTGGGTGTCGCGTTGCTAAGCTCCCAGCCGAACCCCGTGCAAAAGGACGGCACAACAAGCTGCCTTCGCAGATTCAGTTGGGGCGCCCTGGGGACTCAGATCGATGTCGTCAGCCTCTGGAGTCTGACTTCCGCCGATGCCCCGTCGGCACGCGAGTTCACGGCAATCCCCGCGGTGACCGATCCGCCGGGCGGAGAATCCCTGGAGGCATCCATGGCTCGCCGTGCGCTTGTTCGTGGAGTCTTGGCGCGCCGGCACCACGCCGCTGAACGGTGGCGTCCGCCTCTTTCGGGCGCGGGCAAGAATCAGCATGGTGCGGCCATCGCTGCAACAATGTGGATGCACGCGCTCGACGGTCAGTGTCTGGCACTGGTTTCCGGCTGGACCGATTCGCATCCGAGCGACGCGGAGACGATCGCCCACACGGCCTTGGACCTTCTTCGCCTCCAGGACCATGTCAAGGCGTTCCAACAAGCGGCGCGAGTCGCGGTCATGGTGAGCGCAGACGCGATCGAGCCGGGTGATGCGTACGACGAGAAATGGAGTTCTTGGATTGAGCCCACCTGGTCCGCGTTGCTCGATCGGCAGGTGTACTTCGACGTCGTATCCGACAAGGCCGACGAAGGCGAACTCCGCCGACGATACCTCGCCGTCCTGCGGCTCGACAACCAAAAGGCCTCGAACCCGGCGCAGGCCTATGCAAGATTTGAGCGACAGCTCGCCCAGGAGGAAGAGCACGTGTACCGCCTGACAGCCAGGGACCTCGAAGGCATGATCGCCAAGGATGCCTTCGTCCGCGTAGGGCGAACCGCCGAGGGGCGGGATTGTGCGGCCGTGGTCAACTTGTCCAACGACTCCCGCGCCTTGAAACTGCGAGGTCGACCCGCCGTCGGACCCTCGATGGATGTCGTCGCCGACGAACCGATCCCCGAACCAACCCAACGAATCGACTTCGCCCCCTGGCAGGTTCGCCTACTCATTCCCGCCGGCGGCGACACGAAGTAGCGCCTTCAACGACCCGAGCGTCGCCCATCCTGCTCGTCCCCGTCCGATCGCCGGTCCTTCCCCAGCGGGTTGGTTCGAAAGGCATCGGATACCAACGCCCCTGCATTCTCTCCGAGACGTCGGGGTCGTTCCAGGGCGTGGCGAGGCGAAATCGACCGCCCGTCATGGTCTTGCAAGCTGCGCTCAGACATCACGTCGTTCCTCCATTCGTCCGCCGCTCGAAAACCGCCCCGCGTCTTCATGGGCGATGCCCAGAATGAGTGACACGCCCACGCCCAGGATGGTGAAGACCAGTTCCTCGCCCACTTGCAACCCCCACTGGGCGGCAAAGGCCGCCACCACCGTGGCCAGCGCCACGCGCACCTTCCTCGAAGCCAACGGTCTCAACCACCAACCGACTCGCGCACGCACGTCCATCTGCCGCCTCCTCCAAACGTCTCTTCGAACTTCGGCCTTCCCGGCAGGGCGTCCGCCGGAAGCGCGCCCCGATACGCGCTCCCGACGGACGCGGGCAGGGAGGGAAGGGAGGAAGTTCAAAGTTCAAAGTTCAAAGTTCGAAGAACGTAGGATCCGTTCCATCCACTTCTTTCGAACTTTGAACTTTGAACTTCGAACTTCTCATCACGCCGCCCTCTTGCTCGGTCGTGTCCACAGGTAATACACCGGCCGCGAACCGACGAGCCCCCGGAACGTCTGGGCCAGAAACTCCGGCGACTGCCGGGCCACGCGACTCTCGCCGCCCGCCGTGGTCGCCGCGTACCAGTCGTACACCACGCGGCAGACCACTTCTCGAACCCGTGGACGCCGACATACGTGCAGCAGGAAGTCCCGCCCGTTGGGGTCCACCCCCATGCGCCGCAGGGCGCCAAGCGCCGACTGCCGCTGCGGCGACACCTCGTACTGCCCGATCCGCCGCATCCCCGCCTTCTCGAAGACGGGGTTGAATTCGCCCATGCCCGCCAGACATTCCACGTACTTCGTGCCAAGTAGTGGCATCGTACGACGGACGAGGAAATGGCCCAGTCCGCAGCCCCGCACGTCGGGGTGGATCACCAGGCGGCGAAGAATCCGCAGCGAACGGTTCACTCGATCCGCATGCCGCGAGAACCAACCGTCGGTGGCCTGGTTGCGAAGGGCGAGCTCCAGCGGGGCGTGCGAATAAACCACGATGCCCAGCAATTCGCCTTGCGCTCCGTCGCGGAGGACGAACACCTTGTCGACGAAGCCCAATTCGTCGGTCGCCCGGTAGTGCATGGCCGCGAAGGTTTCGTAGTCGCGTTTGCAGCCCGGTTCGATGCGCAGACGTCGGCGGAAGCTCACCGGCCCGCGCCGTCCGACCTCTCGCCTTTCGACCTCGCACCTCCCCCGACCCCGGAACCACACCACGGTTTGCGGTCGAAGATCATCGAGCACGTCCTCGTGGCTGCACGCCAGCACGATGGTCAGCCCGCGGCGGGCGACGAGCTTGTGCAGGCCGAAGCTGATGGCCTTCGCCGCCCGGCGGTGCAGCGAAGCACAGAACTCGTCACACATCAGCGGTCCCGGTGTGGAGCCGTCGCGTACATGCAGAGCGACAGCCCGCGCCAACCGCGCCCGGAATTTCTCGCCTTCGGAGAGAGTGTCAAACGGCCGCACCCACAGCCCGGCTTCGCCCAGCCCGCACGTGGTCAGGATGGACAGCGCGTCACCCAGCGACGCCCAGGGCGCCACGCGATCGACGATGGCCGCGTCGGCGGGGAAGGTCACCCGCCCCACGGAGCATCCCCCGCGACAGTGCCGCGCGATCTCCTCCAAAGCGCTAGACTTCCCGCTGCCCGACGGCCCGCACAACAGAACGATCTCGCCGGGCCTAAGGGCAATCTGCGTGGGCGACACCACGGTCACTTTCCGCGCGTACATGGGAATCCCAAACCGCACCCCGACCTCCGCCGTCCGCGGGGTGTGCCGCCCCAACCGCTGGGCACGCACCGCGTGCAAGCGGACAGGTCGGATACGTGCCTTGTTCCCGATTCCTAACATCAACCTAACTATACACCCGAAAAATTGCTTGTCAATATATTGGCGATTTTTTGTGTTCCGGCATCGCCCTACAAGGTACTTGGCAGCCGCTTTGGAGGCGCGCAACTAATTGTCGCACATTAGGTTATGCGCGAATTGGATGGTGCAAATGGTGGCCCCGTGGGCGGGTGGGGTTACAGGGAAAACCCACGGACTTTCCGGAAAATCAGCTTGCAATGTAAAAAAGGGGGTATTCTGTGCGCTTCCGCTGATGCGATTCTATCCGAGCCGGGAGCGCCAGCGACCGGTTTTCTGGGAGTGCGGTGATCGTCGTGACACGGACCCCGCGCTGGCGCTTAGGGCTCGGATGAGGAGGACTCGTTCGTTGTTCACACACATTCGGAAGACCAAGTTGTCAAATGCCGGCCTCACCGGCCGGCGGAAAGGAGAGGAACCGATGAGCACCAGTCGGACTGGACGCGTCTTTTGTCTTGGAGCGGCTTTGTTGGCTTGTCCCGCGCAGCGCGCGCTCGGGCAATGCCTCTAGTGGGAGGATGCGACCGGTTCGGGCGCTCGTCCTCCGCAGACCTCACATCACGCGATCGTCTACGACTCGTGTCGTGGCGTCATTGTGCATTTTGGTGGTTTGGATGGCACGAGCGCAAACGACCTCAACCAGACCTGGGAATGGAGCTGCGCTACACGCACTTGGACGAAGCGAGACGATCTCGCAACGTCGCCTCCGGCGCGTCATTCGCACGGAATGGCCTTTGACTCGGTTCGCTGCAAAACCGTGTTGTTCAGTGGTTCGAATGGCAGTAACGACACGTGGGAGTACGATGGGACCACTTGGACGCAGAGATTTCCAAGTGCGTCGCCGTCCGCGCGCATCGCTCATGGGATGACGTACGATTCCGCCCGGCACGTTGTCGTGCTTTTCGGCGGGCACGCAGGCGGGAGCGACCTCGGCGATACGTGGGAATGGGACGGGACCGGGTGGACGTTCAAGACAATCAGCGGTCCCTCGATACGCGAGTACCCCGCGATGGCGTATGACCGCGACTGCGGGAGAACATTGCTTTTTGGCGGACAATCTCCGTTGTCCAATGACACTTGGACGTGGGATGGAACGGGTTGGACCTCGCTCGGGACCGGGGGGCCGTCGTCACGGTATTCCGCGGCGATGTAGTACGACGAAGTCAGAAAAAGAATGGTCCTTTTCGGGGGAAACACGGGGGCGGGGTCGAATGAAACGTGGGAATGGACGTGGTCCGGCGGTTGTTCAAGCGGGTCGTGGACGCAAGTCTCGACCACCACTCAGCCTGACGCTCGCTTCCACACGGGGACGGCCTTCGCCGAGAGCTGCTCGAAAACGGTGCTGTTCGGTGGGTGGGTGTCTCTAACCGACAGACGCGATGACACTTGGGTTTACCCGTCTGTCGAGAACGTGGATTGCAACCAAAACGGTCTTCCCGACTCGTGCGACGCGCCGATTCCGGACCAAGACAGCGACGGCGTTGGAGATCCATGCGACAACTGTCCGACGATGGCGAATGCGAACCAGTCCAACATCGACGGCGATGCGTTCGGCGACGTATGCGATCAGTGCAAGTTCGATCCGACGAACACGAAGGTTGACGGCAATTGCATTCCGACAATCTCCGAGTGGGGCATGATGGCGATGGCGGGGTTGATGCTCTCGGTCGGTGGGGTGGTGATCGCGCGGCGGCGGGTTGCGAAGGTATGAACGTCGCCCACCCTCCGGGCGGAGCGATCAAAAGAGAATGAGTATTGGTGGATCCCCATCCAGGGACTGAAGTCTTGCTGTTACCCACATTTTTGCGGTCGTGCGTGATGGTGTCCCGGCGGGACACACTGAAAATAGCCCAGCCATTCATGGCTGGGGGAGGCGAGTGGGTTCAAACCAAGTCCCGGAGGGACGGTTGAGCGTTTCAGTC